>JAAYDI010000160.1 GCA_012729315.1 Planctomycetaceae bacterium | reverse complement strand
ATAGGTCAGGGCCACCACGTTGGCCAGGGCCGGAAAAGCCCACGCGACAAGCGGGTGACACACACCTGTCACCCCATAATAGCAGCCCGGCTGGAGGCGGCCCCGCCAGGGTGTTGCCAGCATCGGCGCGCCAGCGCTAGCAGCTAGCTACCAGATTTGGCCAATTCTGTGTGTCTGAGTTGGGGAAGTGTACTCCCTCAGGAGCGGAACAAACGGCCGCCTGGGGTGTTGCATAGGGATTGTTGTGACCTTGGCGGCCCGCGGACATGCGGCGGGGAGCCGGACAACAGGGTGGTCGGAGAACAGCGAGGAGAACGGTGACATGTCTTCTCAGGACACTGAGCTCGATGACTGGTTTGACGTCGATCGTGTGGATGAGGCGGTGCTCGCGCTTCTGTATTTGACGTCGTTTCGCGACGAGTACGACACCGTGCGAGCCTGGAAGGGGCACGACTGGGAGGCACTCAACCGCCTGCACGAGAAGGGCTACATTGGGGTACCGGTAAGCCGTGCCAAGTCGGTGTTGTTGTCCGAGGAAGGTTACAAGCAGGCGCGGGCTTTGTTTCGCGAGTTCTTTGCGAAGCGTGGCTGACAGCGCCGGGGCAGCCCCCCTACTCCAGACGCTCGCATCGGGAACGCGGAGCAGTGCCCGGGAGGCTGCCGTGCCCCGTTTCTGAATGCACGCGGGGCGCGGTTTGCTGCGCCGCAGATCGGCCGCGGTAACGGCGGCGCCCGGCCCGCGCACGGCAGGCCAATCCGCCCGGACTGCTGGTGGCCGGTCGGAATTCCGCGTGTTATAGTGGGTGGTCGACAGCAGGCGGCTGCACGCGAGGTGCGGCCGCGCTTGATTTATGGAATTGAGTATTTCCGACATTGCCAGACAGTGAAGGTACCCACGATGACAACCAGAGCAACGCGCCGGGAATTCCTCGGTACTGCGGCTGCCGCGACGGCGGCCATGACGTGGTCTCGCAACCGGGCCAGCGCGGCCCCGGCCCCCCAATCCAGTCCCAACAGCACGATCAATGTCGGCCTGATCGGCTGCGGCGGCGAAGGGCGTGCCGTCCTGCAAGCCCATTTGAAGTGCCCCAACACGCGGGTCGCGGGGGTCTGTGATGTGAACCAGGACCGGCTGGCTCAGGCTGTTCGCGACACGGGCAACAGCTCGATTCCCGCGTACCGCGACTTCCGCGAGCTGCTGGATAACAAAGATATTGACGTAGTGATCGTCGGGACCAACGATCACTGGCACTGCCTGTGCACGGTCATGGCGTGCCAGGCGGGCAAGCATGTGTATGTGGAGAAGCCGCTGGCCACATCGATCGCCGAGGGGCGCGCCGTGGTCAACGCCGCGCGGAAGTACGACCGAGTCGTACAGTTGGGCACGCAGCAGCGGAGCTGGCCGCACTACCTGCAGGCTGCGGAGATCATCCAGTCGGGCCGACTGGGCGAGATCAGCGAAGTGAAGGTGTGGGACTACGATTATCTGTATCCGGGTTTCGGCGCGCCGCCCGACGGAGACCCGCCCCCGGAGCTTGGCGAGCAGTACTGGGATTTCTGGGTCGGCCCGTCCCCCAAGCGGCCCTTCAACCCGAACCGCTACCTCAACTGGTATTGGTTCTTCGACTACGCGGGGGCCTGGCAGGTGGATTGGGGTGTGCATCACTACGACATCGTGCACATGTGCCTGGGGGTCACCGCGCCTTACTCGGCGACGGCCTCCGGCGGCATGCTGTGTTTCGAGGAGACGAACATCGAGTGGCCCGACACGTTCTCGGCCATCTGCGAATACGGACCGGGCCCGGTGGCGAAGAAAGGCTTTCTGCTGCAGTACACCTTCCGGGGCGGCTGTCGGCGTGAGCATCGTTCGCATGGCAAGCTGTTCTGCGGCACCGAAGCGTCCCTGCTGATGGATCGCGGCGGCTTCACGATCAAGCCGGACATCGGCAAGCCAGGCAAGGAGGAAGTGGTGGGGCGCAACGTGTTCACCGGCGACTCGATGCACGTCGACAGTCTCGCGGTGCACGCCCAGGTGTTCCTGGACGCGATCCGCGACAACCGGCGATCCCCGGCCGACATCGAGCATGGCCATCACGCCACGAACCCCGGCCACCTGATGAACATCGCCTGGAAGGTCGGCCGCAAGATCCGCTGGGACGCCGAGACGGAGCAGGTGCTGGACGATCCCGAGGCGCAGGCGCTGGTTTCGAAGCCCTACCGTGCCCCGTGGAAGCTGGAGGTCTGATCAGCGCTCAATGGCGTATTCGTCGATCTTGCGATAGAGCGTCGCGCGGCCAATGCCGAGCAGCTTGGCCGCTTCGGGCACGTTGTTGCCGGCGCGAATCAGCGCTTCCTGGATCAGCTTGCGTTCCCAGACATCGATCCGCAGCGTCTCGAAATCGGCGTCCACCGCCGTCTCGCGCAAGCCGAGATCGGCCGCCTCAATCGTCTCGCCTTCCGCCATCACCACGGCGCTGTCGATCACGTTGCGCAGCTGCCGGACGTTGCCGGGCCACGGATAGGACAGCAGCCGGGCGCGGGCGCCGTCGGAGAGCACCAGCCGGGGCCGCCCGTGCTGCAACTTGAAGTGCTCCAGGAAGAACTGCATCAGCCGCTCCACGTCGTCCCCCCGTTCGCGCAGGGGCGGAACGTACAGCTCAAACACGCTCAGGCGGTAATACAGGTCCTCGCGAAAACGCTTGTCCCGCACGAATTCGCTCAGGTCGCGATTGGTGGCCGCAATCACGCGTACGTCCACACTCACTTCTTCCGTCGCCCCCACCGGCAGGAACGGATGCCCCTCGAGAATCCGCAGCAGTTTGGCCTGCCCTTCCAGGGTCAATTCACCGACTTCGTCCAGGAACAGCGTCCCGCTGTGCGCCTGCCGGAACCACCCCAGGTGATCGGCATCCGCGCCGGTGAAGGCGCCCCGCTTGTGGCCGAACAACTGGCTCTCCATCAAGTCGCGGGGGATCGCCGCACAGTTGACCGACAGCATCGGCCGGTCCGCACGCGTGCTCACCTTGTGAATGGCCCGCGCCACCAGCTCCTTGCCGGAACCGCTCTCGCCGCGGATCAGCACGCAGCCGGTCGCCCGCGCCACGCGACTGATCCGGCTCTTGAGCCGCTCCATCGGCTGGCTGTCGCCGATCAACTCGTCCAGATCGGCCGATTTGGCCATCAGCCGGTGATGGTTCGTCGCCAGGATCGCCCGCTGCCGGGCCCGCACCAGCGCCACGACCAGCATGTTCGCCAGCGAGATCGAGATGTCGAAATCGCCCTGCGTGAACCGGCCGTGGTCAAGGTACAGGTGCAGAGCGCCCACCGTCGTGGCCTCGTGGACCAGCGGCACACACATGGCGTCGGCGAAGTGGTTGAGCGACGCCGTGTTGTGGGACACCGACTGGTTGTCAATCCACACCGCGTGCCGCTTGCGGCAGACAACCTCCGTAAGCGACTTGCTGAGCGTCACCCGGCCGACCGAGTCGGGCGGATACAACTGCTTGGGCTTGAGTTCCCCGTCGTCGCTGAGCCACAGAAACCCGACGACCGACGCGCCGGTGCGGTTGTGCAGCATCTCGAGCGACGTGCGCACCACTTCGTCCGGGTCGTCGATCCCCAACAACCGCAGACTCAGCTGGTGCAGCAGCATCAGATCGCGCGCGGTGTCGGGATCCTCCAGCGCCGCCAGCAGGTGGTCCGAACCGCCGCTCGGCTGCACTGGCATGTCCCGCACGATGGTCTGCGTCAGTTCCGGATCGATCGAGGCGATCTGCGCCGGCCGGGCTTCGGACTGGCTGAACGAAAACTCCGTCGTCCCCGTCCGGACATGGCAGCCGTCGATCAGCTGCGCCTCGTCCGCCTTCTGACCGTTGACAAACGTGCCATTGCGGCTCCCCGCGTCCCGGATGAACCAGCTGCCTTCCCGGCGCACAACCACCGCGTGCACCCGCGAACACAGCGGGTCGTTCAGCACGATCCGACAATCCAGCCCCCGCCCGATCAGGTTATCCCCCTCCTCCAGCAGCAGAAAGCTGGCATTCGCTTTGGGGCCGTTCAGCACTGTGAGATACGTATACACGCCGTCAATACCCGCGGGCAGGGACTTCAGTATCACCAGAGGCGACTGGGATCTAATACAAATATAACAGCCGGAGCCCGGAGTCTGCAGGCGGAAGCCGCCCAGCTGTCCGCGCTGACCATCCGCCGCCGACAGCACCCCACCCGCTCAGGCCGCGTCACCCGGGACACAACCACCCGCTTGCTGGCATACCCGACCCGTCCAATCGGCCTGCTCGTGATCGGACACGGCACTTGCAGTGACCAGGGAAGACTCCTGGTCGACGGTCAATCACGTGACGGAAGAACTGCCCGGCACCGTCGTGGCCAGCGGATTTCTCGAGCACCACACGCCCAGTATCCCCAATCCTCACGGCCCTCCAGGGCCCCGGCCTTCCTGAACAAGGCCGAACCACACGTCGAGGATTCTAATAGACTGTCTGGGGCGCGTCTGTGCGGGATTCAGACTGTCTGGGTTGCGGGGGTTCGGGATTCAGACTGTCTCAGACTGTCCGGAGTCTGCAGGCGGAAGCCGCCCAGCTGTCCGCGCTGACCATCCGCCGCCGACAGCACCCCACCCGCTCAGGCCGCGTTCGGGGCGCAACAGACGGCCACCAGACAACAATACCGGAATACCGGACAACGATGAGAACCGATGAGCCATTGCCGATAAGCGGCAACTCGGCAAAGCCGCGTCACCAGGGACACAACCGCACGCTTGCTGGCACACTCGACCCGTTCAATCGGCCTGCTCGTGATCGGACGCGGAATCCGCAGTGACCAGGGAAGACAAGGGAACCCAGGGTGCGCTGCTGCGCAAGCGACCTATGGGCTGCGGAGTGTAACCGCTTCGCGGTAAAGTACAGTGGACAAGTAGACAACCGGCCGGCGAGCGCCACCGCCAAGTGAGCCGGGTACAGCCTCTTGCTGTGCGAACGCGCCAATGTCATGCCGACCTTCTGAATACGCCGAAGGCGTTACACTCCAAAGCCCAGGGGTCGCCGCGCTTCGCGGCGCACCCTGGGTAGGGAACCGTACACGATGGGGCGGCCGAGCCGTAAGGCGGCCAACTAACCGGCGGCCACCGAGGCCGCAACAAACCGCGCGTGGCGTATTGCGTGGCATGTGCCGCAGGTTGGCCGGAGTCAGAGTGTCTGTTTCCGACTGGCGACTGGAGTGAGACCGAAAACAGCCGCAGCCGGGCTTCCGGCGCCCGGCCGGTGCAACCGGTGCGGCCGGCCCGGTGCTCGACGGACGACGCGGCACCTGCCACAATAGAGGCATGACGACAGAGCAGCGACAACTGGGTACATCTGATTTGCGGATTTCTTCCGTGGCGCTCGGCTGCTGGCCGCTGGCCGGGATCACGAGCGGCCAGATGACGGACGAGGCGGCGGTGCGGGTCATCGCCAGCGCGTTGGACGCCGGCATCAACCACCTGGATACGGCCTATGCCTACGGCCGGGAGGGCGAGAGCGAACGGCGGATTGCGCTGGCCCTTCGCGGGCGGCGCGACCGGCTCGTGGTGGCGACCAAAGTCGGCGTCTATTGGGACGATGCGGGGGTGTTGCAGCTGACGGCGGACCCCGCCCTGCTGCGGCGCCATGTCGAGGAGAGTCTGCGGCGTCTGGCGGTCGATGAAGTCGACCTGCTGTATCTGCATGCGCCGGCGCCTGGCGCGAGTTTGGCGGACGCCGCGGGGCTGTTTCGCGATCTGCTGCAGGAGGGGAAGACCCGGGCAGTCGGAGTGTCCAATCTGTCGGTGGACCAGCTGGCGGCATTCCAGGCAGAATGCCCGGTCGTGGCCTGCCAGGTCCGCTATAATCTGTTGCAGCGCGAGATCGAAGGGGACGTTCTCCCCTGGTGCCGGGCCCAGCAGGTGAGTGTGATCGCGTACGAGCCGCTGGCACTCGGCCTGCTGACTGGCAAGTTCGGTCCGGATCATGTGTTTGCGGACGAGGATTGGCGCCGCCAATCGCCGCTCTTCACGGGTGAGGCGTGGACGCAGAACCTGGCCACGGTGGCCCGGCTGCGGCCGATCGCCGCCAAGTTCGGTTGTTCGCTGGCGCAGCTGGCTGTCGGCTGGACCATCTCGCGTGCAGGAGTCACTGCGGCGCTGTGTGGTGCGAAAGAGCCGGACCAGATCCGGGAGACCGCCCAGGCCATGCGGCTGGCCGACGCGCTGCAGGCGGTGGAACTGTAACGTTGCATGTACGTCACCTGCCGTGGCCGCTGGCAATCGCGTGCCGTTGCAGGTTTGTTTCCTCTGAATACCGGAAAGAAAGACTACGATGAACCAACGACTGTTGCTGGCGGTATTGTTGACGGGGCTGGGATGTGTGCCAATGCAGGCGGCGGACGCGCCGTCCGCGAACCAGAGGGTCGTGCCGCGCGCGATCGTGCTGCCCGACTACTGCAACACGCCCGACGCGATGGCAGTCCTCGCGAACAACGATATCCTGCTGTCGGTCCCCAATTTCACCGACCCGACGTCACCCGGCGTGCTGATGCGAATCACTCCCCAGGACGAAGTCTCGCTGTTCTGCAAACTGCCGCTGCACCCGCAGACCAACGGGGTGTTTCCCATGGGTATTCGCCAGGCTCCATCGGGAGATCTGTACGTGGCCGACTGCCAAACGCTGGACGAGACGCCGGACAATTCCCGGCTGCTGTGCGTACGCGTCGTCGACGGTCAGCCGGGGGCGGTCGAGGTTGTGGCCAACGGACTGAACGTCGCCAACGGCGTGGCGATTCACAATGGGTTTGTCTACGTCACTGACTCGTCCATGGGCAAAACCGAAGATGGAGCCGAGATCAGCGGCATCTATCGCTTCGCTCTGGACGAGCGGAATGTACAGGTCGTGCCAGGCGGGAGTGATCCACACCTCCTTGCCACGCTCAAGACCGAGTGCCGGGAAATCCCGGTGGGTGCCGATGGGATCGACATCGACGAGCAGGGTCACGTGTACGTGGCCAACTGCGGCGACGGCCTGATCGAGCGGTTCACTTTCGACGATGCGGGTAAAGTGACCGGGCATCAGGTGCTGACGTCGCCCGGGCAGATGAGATCCGCCGACGGCATCTACTACGACCGCCCGACGCGGTGCATTTACGTCGCCGACATCCTGGCCAACGCCATCCAGGTGGTGACACTCGATGGCCAGGTGAAGACCCTCGCCCAGGACGGCGACAACGACGGATCTGGTGGGCAGCTCGATGGTCCGAGCGAAGCGGTCGTCCGCGGCAACGAATTGATCGTCGCCAATTTTGATCGGGTCTTTCCGGGCTCTGTCAACACGAAGTCCGAGAAGCCCTACACGTTGAGTGTGATTGGCCGCTAGTGGGCGTCAGAATAATCTAAAGTTTCAGGAGGTGGCGCTGCCTGTCTTGCAGGCAGGCAGCCACTCCTGGTGGTGCCCCCAGCGAGACTGCGGTCGGAGCCGTCTGTTGCGGTCACTTGGCGGTCTGCTACCATGTTGTGGTGCGGGGTAATAGCCTATTGGACGGGAGGAAACGGGCGGCCAGCCGGCGGGTAACTGCCGCGTCAGTCGACCACGTCCCGCCTTGGTGTGAACACAGGCTGCGTGTCCCGGACGTGAGTTCAGCGACCACCTTGAAGGAGACCGGCTGATATGGCACGAATCCCGGAAAAAGCGATTCTGACCATCGGAGATCAGCAGATCGAGTTGCCGATCGTCGTCGGGACGGAAGGCGAGAAGGCTATTGACATCACCAAGTTGCGCGACCGGACCGGCTACATTACACTTGATCCTTCGCTGAGCAATACGGGGGTGTGCCAGAGCGGGATCACCTTCATCGATGGCGAGAAGGGGATCCTGCGGTACCGCGGCATCCCCATCGAACAGTTCATCAACTATCCGAGCTTCGTGCGCGTCGCCTGGCTGCTCATCTTCGGCCGCATGCCGACCACCGAGGAACTGGGGCAGTTCAGCGAACTGCTCACCAGGCACGAGTTGCTGCACGAAAGTGCCCGGCACCAGTTCCAGCAGATCCCGGTCGATGCGCCTCCCATGGCGATTCTATCGGCCAGCCTCAGTAACCTGTCGTACTACCATCCTGAGCTGCTGGCCATCGAGGACACCGAGTCGTTCGTGGAGGCCGCGGCCCGACTGATCAGCAAAGTGCGGACGATTGCCGCGTTTGCCTATCGTCGCTCGCAGGGATTGCCGTTCAACTACCCGAATCCCAAGCTGCGATATTGCGAAAACCTGCTGCACATGATGTTTTCGCTTCCGCATCAACAGTACGTCTGTACACCGGAGATTGTCGATGCGCTGAATCTTGTCCTGCTCCTGCACGCCGATCACGAGCAGAACTGCAGCACATTTACCGTGCGCGTCGTGGGCTCGTCACAGGCCAATCTGTTCGCCTCGTGTGCTGCCGGCGTGTGTGCCCTGTGGGGCCGGTTGCACGGCGGAGCGAACGTCAAGGTGATCGAAATGCTCGAGAAGATCCACAAAGGCGGCATGACTCCCGAGCAGTGCATTGCGGAAGCCAAGTCCAAGGACAGCACCTTCCGGCTGTACGGGTTCGGCCACCGGGTGTACAAAAACTTCGATCCCCGCTCGCGGATCATTCGCGACGCCTGCGATCGCGTGTTTGCCACGCTCACGCATGGCGATCCACTGCTGGATATCGCCCGGAAACTGGAAGAGCTGGCACTCAAAGACCACTATTTCACTGACCGGCATCTCTACCCCAATGTGGACTTCTACAGCGGGCTGCTGCTGCGTTCGATGGGGATCCCCACCGACATGTTCACGGTCATCTTCTCGATCGGACGACTGCCGGGATGGATTGCCCACTGGCGCGAACAGCACAATGATCCGACCAGCCGGATCCTGCGTCCCCGCCAGGTCTACACCGGATCAGCAGAAATACACATTGAATCCGCGTTGGTGCAAGCGCCGGAATTGAAGAACACGGGCAAGTAGAATCACCGTCAGGTTGCCAGGAGCAGGACTATGTTGAAGTTTGCATGCAGCAGTCTCGCAATTGCCATCACCGTGATCTGTGGGACGGTCGCGGGCGCTCCCGCCGACCAGCCGGCGGCTGCTGAGGAGGGGTTCGTATCCGTTTTCGACGGCAAGACGCTCGCTGGCTGGGAAGGCGATGAGAAGACCTTCCGCGTCGAACAGGATGCGATTGTGGGCGGGTCGCTCGCAGCGCCTGTGCCGCGCAACGAGTTCATCTGTCTGCGGCAAGAATACCGGGATTTCGAGCTGCGGCTGCAATTCAAGCTGCTCGGAGAGGGGACGAATGCCGGCGTCCAGATCCGCAGCCGGCGCATGCCCGATCACCACGAAATGATCGGCTATCAGGCTGATCTCGGCGATGGCTGGTGGGGGTGCCTGTACGACGAGTCACGACGCAATAAGGTGCTCTCCGGCCTGCCGGAAGATCAGCGGGCAAAGCTCATCAAAGCCAACGACTGGAATGATTACCGGATCCGCTGCCAGGGGCGCAGGATCGAGCTGTGGATCAATGGGCACAAGACCGTTGATTACACGGAACCCGACGAGAGCATTGAGCAGTCCGGTCTGATCGGACTCCAGATCCACGGCGGACCACCGAGCGAGGCCTGGTACCGCAACATTCGTATCCGCGAGCTGAAATAAGCTCCACGCGGTAGTGGAGTCGGGGCGACCGTTGCCGTTGCCGTATCTGTCCCGGCCCGGCGGTCGGGAGTTACTGGATAACCAGGTCGTCGGCAGTCAGGCCGAGGCGCGAGATCACGTCGATGCACCGCGACACACTGAGCGGTTTCGCATCGCTGTTGTTCGTCCCGAAGGTGAATTTTGCCCCCATGCTCCTGGCGATCCGGATGAACCGTTCGTGGGGCCAGGGGCTGGAAGCATTGATTTCAAGTGCCACGTGATTGGCTACGGCGGCCTCGATCACCTGCCGCATCCGCTGGTCTGTCCACAGCTGATCGTAGAGCTTCTCGACCGCGGGTGGCAGGTAGGTCGGATTGGCCAGGATCGTGATGGGCTCCGACAACACGCGCAGGTTATGCCGCATGTAGCGTTCCATCCAGGCCTCGGCATCATCGATCGTGTACTGGTCCGCCAGCCAGAGTTTCACTGGCGGGCCGCCATCGTCGGGCATGGGCATGATCATGGTATCGGCCAGCACGTAGTCCAGCCGTTGGATGAGCTCCGGTGAATGACGGTGCATCCAGTCGCGGTCGTTGACCTGCAGGCCAACATACATCGGCATGCCGGCAACGCTGTCCAGGAACGCACGCAGCTGATCATCTGTCTCGATCGTCCAGCCGCGGCCGATGTTGTCCAATACGCCGGAACAGATTCCGGTGACCGCCTGGCGGTCGAGTGCTGCGGCAGCGGTCAGCCCGCCGCGCAAATGGATGTGATAATCGATCAACGGAATAGAGTGCGCAGCAAGTTGATCCATGATCAGGGGGTCGACCCCGTACCCGGCGTCGGAGGCACGATCCTGCAGGTGCGGGTCGGCGTCGGAGGGGAGCGGGCGGATCCTGACCGACCGGAAGGCGACCTGACCGGCCGGGCCCTGCCCCTGCAGCGCGATAGTTCCGCGCGAGAGCCGTTTGCCGGCGTCCCCTTCACCGCGAGGCGGGTTTTCCGGCTGCAGATAGTCGACGGTCAGATAGTCGTTGACCCAGATCTGAATCCGGTCGGCGACCACACGGACGCGGAGCCGACACCACTGGCCGTCAGCAACGCAGGACTTCCAGATATGGCGGACGCCAGACAGGCTGCCGGTCTGCTGCCGTGCGCGCGGCGCATCGGCGTGCGTTCTGCTGTTGCGAATCTGCACTTCATATCCCTTGGTCGGGCATCCAGTCTCCTGATATTCGGTGTGGAAATAGATCCCGGAGTCAGCGCAGTCGTCGGTTCGGACTTCCGCCTCGAGTTCGAAGTTCCGGAAGTCACCATCGCCGACTGGCCCGGCGTAGAACAGATGGCTGCGCGGTCCCGCCGCCACCAGCAGCCCCTGCTCGACGCGCCAGGTGTCCGGGTGTTCCGCCGCGCGCCAGCCCTCGAGCGTGCGGCCGTCGAACAACGGGTGCCAATCGCCGGCATCCCACAGGGCAATCACGTCGGAACCACTACCTTCATCTCGGCGCGCAAAGGAGAAGCCGATGGTCGAGTCGTCCAGGTCGAGTTCCCGTTCGGTGCAGTAACCGGTCAGCGCGGTGGACAACAGACACGGGAACAACGTCAACCCCCACAGCGCATGGAACTGGAACATGGCCGGATCCTTATGGCTGGCAGCCGCCTGAATCGAAAACGGAACACCATGATGGGCCGGTGTGCACGCTACGCACGTACACCACGCCGCGGCACATCACCCACCTACTCGGACACCTCCACTAGCAGCAACAGCCCCGCGTCGATGTATTGGCCGCCAGTGGTCTGGTGGCAGTGAATCGCGAGGGTGTTCTCCCCGACCCGCAGCGCCTGGGTGGCGTCGGGACCAAGCGGCAGGGCGGCGTAGCCGGTCTTGTAGCCCTTGAGCGTTGCGACAAGTTGCCCGTTGATGTACACCTCGGCATCTTCATCGTGGTGGATCGCCAGGCTGACCTGCCCGTCGGCCGGGAGGGAATCCACCTGGAAGGTGCGGCGCAGCCAGATGTCGGGCGTGTCCCACTTCGTGCCGATGATCGCGCCGGGAGTCCCTTTCGTACCGAACCCACCCGGACCCGCTGTCCAGGCGTCGTCCGCGAACTCGCTCTGTTGCCAGTCACCGGCCGGCTGCTGCATCGTGTACCGCCACACCTGCCGCTCGCGTTCCGAGGTGGGTGCGAGCAGCTGGACTTTCGGTGGCGGCAGGTACAGTCGCCGGGCAGCTTCCGCCGCACGGCTCACGTCGATCTTGTTGACCGCCCGGTCATACGTCATCAGGCCGTTCACCTCGATCTCCACGTCGGTCGTCTGCGTGTAGACAGCGGCGGACAGCCCTTGCCCGATCAGCGGGCGCATGCGGGTCAGCAGGTCGACGTAGGCGTCTGTCAGTTGTTCGGGCGTCTTGAACGAGACGTAGCCCCAGTTCTTCTCCGCCTGCCAGGTGTGCCCCGGCACCGGCATACCCAGGCCACCGAATTCGCCGAGCACCACCACGCGCTGGTCCTCGACCGGCCGCATCCCCGGCCCGGGATAGTTGTGCATGTCCGAGACGGTGCCACTCCCCTCGTCCGTCCAGCCGCTGGACTCGTTCACCGGACGCGTGGGATCGTACTGTTCGATCCACCGCACGACGTCAGGCGTATCGTGTTGTCCCCAGCCCTCATTGAACGGGACCCACATCACAATGCAGGGGAAGTTGTGCAGCGCGTCGATCATGGCCTGGAGTTCCCGCCGGTAGTTGACCTTCGACTCCGCCGTCCGCTGTGCTTCGCCCGACGGCATGTCCTGCCAGACCAGCAGCCCCAACCGATCACACCAGTAGTACCAGCGGGCGCACTCGTACTTCACGTGCTTGCGCGCCATGTTCATGCCGAATTCCTTGGTCATCGCAATGTCGTACTGGATCGCGGCGTCCGTCGGCGGCGTGTAGAGACCGTCGGGCCACCAGCCCTGGTCGAGCGGTCCGTATTGAAACAGCGGCTCGTCATTGAGCATCAGGCGGTTGACCCCTTCCGCATCTTTGCGGACTTCGATCTTCCGCATGCCGAAATAGCTCCCCACCTCGTCCAGAACCTGGGAATCTGCCACAAGTCTGACCCGCAGATCGTACAGGTGCGGCGTGGCGGGCGACCACAACCGGGCCCCCGGCATCTGCAGCTCGATCGGCTCTCCGGTCACCCCGCTCGCCGTGCCGCACTCGGTATCACTGTCGAGCGCCATCATCTCCACCTGCATGCCGGGTGTGGCGCGGACCGTGACCGTAACCGAGCCGCGATCGACGTTCGGGACGATGACCAGCGATTCGATGTAGTTCCGCGGCACGGTCTCCAGCCACACCGTCTGCCAGATCCCGGTGACCGCCGTGTACATGATGCCCTGTGGCTTGAGCACCTGTTTCCCCTTCGGCTGGTAGCCGGTATCGGTCGGGTCCCACACGGCCACGATTAATTCGTTGCCGCCCGTTTGCACGGCAGCCGTGATGTCGATGGAGAACGGGTCATAGCCGCCGGTATGCTGGCCAACCTGCTGGCCATTGACCCACACCGTGCACTGCCAGTCGACCGCGCCGAAGTGGAGCAACAATCGCTGGCCCCCCGTTAACTCGGGAGATTCGAACTCACGGCGGTACCACAGACGCTGCTCGGGACTGACCGCCTTCCGCACACCGCTCAGCGCCGATTCGGCTGCGAACGGGACGAGAATGTCTCCTGCCCACGTCTGCGGCTGGTCGCTGTCCTTGTCGACGATCGCATACTGCCAGAGCCCGTTGAGATTGACCCACTCAGGCCGGGTCAGCTGTGGGCGCGGGTACTCGCGCCAGGCATTGTCCGGCGTGACCTGGTCGGTCCACTGAGTAGAGAGCGGCCCCTGAGCGGGGCGCCAGTCCTTGCCGGCCCCTGGAATGGCCACCAGTGTCAGTGTGATCAAGGCACCAGCCATTACCCGTATCGTGTTCATGCTCGTCAATCTCCCAGCGTGCGGACTGGACAAACTCATAACTCCGGAACTCGAAGCAGCGGTGTACGACGTCAACCGAACGTATACTATGATAACGCGTCCGCGGCGATGCTTCAGCAGCCACTGGTCACCAATTCATCTGTCATGTGCGGGAGTTCGTGATGAGCGGCCCTCATCTCGCGTGTTTCGTCGTGTGTGGGACACTGTGGGCCACCACGGCAGTTGCAGCGCAGGAGCGGTTGGCGCAGTTGCCGGGTCACGCGAATGTCGAGCGGGTGCGGCAGGCGGTGCAAGAGCTGGGGAGCGACGGACGGGTACAGCAGGTCACCTGGTCGGACGATGGGGCGACACTCACCTTTCGCCGGCAGGGCACCTGGCTGCAAGTCAGCCTGACCGATTTCTCCATCACAAGGCGGGATCAGTCCGAGGACCCGCAGGTCCTGGAGCAGCGGGGCAGCGGGCCGCATCCTCCCCGTGCTGCCAGCCAACGCGTCGGCCGCGCCCAACAGAGCGCGTGGGTACGTTCACCGGACGGCCAATGGACCGCCTTCCATCGTGACCACAACGTCGTCCTCGAACCGGCGACACAGTCGCACGATGCGGAGGAGGATAGCGCGGCCGCGGCGCGGCAGTCCGCTGCGAACGGTCCGGTACCCGACGCCGACGCCAACCAGGCAGGAACGCCCGAGACAATTCCGGTCACGACCGAGGGCAGCCAGTTCTTCCGATACGGTACTGCCTGCTGGGTGTACGGCGAGGAGCTGTTCCAGAACTCCGCCATGTGGTGGTCGCCGGACAGCCGCCGGCTGGCATTCTATGAGATCGACGAACGGCACATGCAGGACTACTATCTGACCACCGACAATGTCGAGACCTACACGGCGCTGCAGGTGGAACGGTATCCGAAAGCTGGCATGCCCAATCCCTATGCCGGCCTGCTGATCTACGATCTGGACAGCCGTCAGTTGCTGCGCGTCGATGTTGGCGGGGACCGGCAGCAATACGTGTACGACGTGCAGTTCACGCCGGACGGGAAAGAACTGCTGTTCAGCCGCACGAATCGCCGGCAGGACACGCTGGAGGTCCTGGCGGCCGGCATCGCCGGCGGCCCGCCGCGGCTGGTCGTCGCCGAGACGCAGCCCACCTGGCAGAACAACAAGCCGCTCATGCAGTTCCTGCGGGATGGCAAGCGATTCATCTGGGAGACGGAACGTACCGGCTGGAAGCACTTCGAACTGCGGCACCTGAACGGCTCACTGATCAACCGGCTGACTGACGTAGCACCGTACCCGGTCGGTTCGTTGGTGCGTGTGGATGAAGAGGCCGGGTGGCTGTACTACTCGGCCTACAGCGGCGACAATCCGCTCAACGCGCAGCTGCACCGCGTCCGGCTGGATGGGTCGGAACCGGAGCGGCTCACCAGCGGACCCTGGCACCACTCGGCGTTTCACATTGCGCCGAATCACAAGTGGTTCGTGTGCACGTATGAAGCCGTGGACGTGCCGCCCACAACAGCGCTGTTCACGGATCGGGGCGAGCAGGTCGCGGTGTTGGCGACCAGCGATACAGCGAAGGGCCAAGAACTCGGACTGGTGCCACCGGAGTTGTTCACCTTCAAGGCCAACGACGGCACGACCGATCTGCAGGGAATCCTGCATAAGCCAGCGCACTTCGACCCGCAGCGGAAATACCCCCTGGTGATCCGGGTCTACGGCGGGCCGAACTCGCGGGGCATATCCAATCGTTACGAACCGGCCGATCCCTGCTGCGAGTACGGGTTCCTGATTGCGACGATCGCCAATCGCGGCACCACCGACCGCGGCAAGGCATTTGAGACAGCAACCTACATGAAGCTGGGAACCGTCGACATCCAAGATCAGGTGGATGGAGTCCGCTTCCTGGCCCAGCGGCCGTACGTCGATACCGCGCGTGTAGGCATCTGCGGGCATTCCTACGGCGGCTACATGTCGGTCATGGCGGTCCTCCGATTCCCTGACGTGTTCCAGGTCGCCGTGGCCGGATCCCCCGTTACCGACTGGCGGAACTACGACACCATCTACACCGAACGCTACATGCGTACACCGCGGGAAAACCCGGACGGATACCGCGAGGGGTCCTGCCTGACCTACGTCCGCAACTCCTTCCAGGGCCACCTGCTGGTCATGCACGGTCTGCTGGACGACAACGTGCATCCGGCCAACACGTGGCAGCTGGTCGATGCGTTCCATCGGGAGAATCTGCGTCTGGACCTGATGGTGTTCCCACGCAGCAAACATGGACTCGGCAGCGGCTCGGAAGCCCTGCAATGGGAGTACCTGCACGAGCACCTGCGGCCCGAGCCTGGGAGTGTGCCGGGCTCATCCTTGTGAGGGAGGCACGCTACATCTGGCCAATCTGGGCTAACTTGCGGGACAGCATCTGTGGCAGGTTGCGCCAATTCTGCAGCAACACCAAGAGGCGCATCTCCTTCGGCCGGAACACCAGTCCTAACGGGCCAGCCAGCAGCGCCGGTGTCATAATCAGTTCGGCGACGCCACCGGTCAGCATGATCGTGAGCATCAGCAGGCCGAACTCGCGCGTGGGCGTGAAGGTACTCACGGCAAACACCGACAGGCCCAGGCCATTGATCAGCGCAGCCTGCAGCGTGGGTGTGCCGCAGCGCCGGTAGGCTGCCAGGATGGCGACCTTGCGCGTGCTGCCTTTGACCAGGTCATCTCGGAACCAGGTGAGGTAGTGGATGGTATCGTCCACGGCCACACCCAGCGCGATGCTGGCAGCCATCATGGACCCGATGGAGACCGGATAGTCGATCCAGCCCATGCCGCCGAACACGACCAGAATGGGCAGCACGTTGGGCAGCATGGCAACGAACCCGGCAACCAGCCCGCGGCAGACAAACATCAGAAGCGGGGTGATTGTGAGGAACGACCAACTCGTGCTGTCCACCAGACTGGTCAACAGCTCCCGCTGCGCTTTATAGACGATCGGAACCACACCGGTGAAGATGGCGGACACCATCGGGGTGTCCCCCTTCGCCCAGGGATTGCTGTACTGGTGCGTGAGGGGCTCCACCAGGTGCCGTACTTCGTCATTAAAGCGGCCGTAGTCAACATCCTGGAACGCGGCCACGCGCAGGCTGACGCGCCAGAGTTCCGAATTGTCGTTTGGATCGACGCGCAAGTAGCCCGAGGCAATCAGGTCGTCGTAGCTCCTCTCCAGCCGGGTATTGGCGACGGCCCGGGTGGCAGTGCCTCCAATGCCGCGTCCCTGGTCACGGATCTCGGCTGGCAGGAAGGTCACTGCGGACAAGGAGGGCCCGATGATGTCCTCGCCTCGCTCGCCAAACCGTTCCTCGAGCACCGACTGGATCTGCCCGACGATCGCCGCCCGATCGACGAGCGTGTAGCGGTGATCGTCCGGACGCTGGCGATTCTCGCGCACGCGGGATTCCTCGCGGAACTTGATCACAATCTCCATCGGAACCAGGCGTCCCACGTTTTCCTCGAGCCAGCGATAGTCGGTCAGAATCCGTGCATTGCTGTCAAACAGCTCCATCAGATCGATCGAGGTGCGGATGTTGTAGATGCCAGCCGCGAGCACCGCGATCACGATCATACTGACGACACTGACCATCCCGTTATGCTGAATGACGTAGCGACCGAAGCGCTGCCAGAACCGGTCCAGTATCCCATCGGTCGGCAGTTCCCCTTCCCTCAGCGCCGACTCGTCCATCAACGGCTCTTTCCGCTTTATCGGCCAGATCTGCAGTGCAGCCGGCAGGTAGATGAACAGCACCGCGAGCACCAACATCATGCCCAGCGCGGAATACGCACCGAACTTGCGGATCGGCGTCAGTTCGCTGGCACACAGACAGACCAGGCCGATCGCGTTGGTTACGTTACACAGTGTCGTGGGCTTCCACCCGAACGCCATCGCACGTTCCGGCGCCCCGGCCACGCCGCGCTCGTTCACTTCCTGACGGTAGTAGTTGATCAGATGCACCGCGCCGGAGATCGCCAGCACGTACACCAGCGACGGCATGGACATCAGCACCGCATCGGCCTCCTGGCCCGTCCACCAGACAGCCGCCAGGCCCAGCGCCCCGCTGAGCAATCCGCAGCCAAAGACGATCAGCGTCAGTTTCACACTGCGCAACGACCACCATGCCAGCAACAGACCGAAGCCGCCGGAGAGGAAGGCCAGCCGCACCAGCGTCCGCTCTCCTTCCTCGTCAATCGCCACGTTGTCCACCGGTGGACCGCCCAGGTGCACGGTGCTCTTCTCCACCCCGCATTCGGCCAGAACGTCGAACAACACACCCGGCTTGTGCTTCGAGCGCCGCAGCCGCGTATCGCCCCGGCCAATCAGCTCGCGGAGATGGTTGGAGGCATCGTCGGTGAGCGAAACCATCACACAAGTCTGCCGCCCATCGGGGCCGATGATCAGCCCTTGCAGCCGCTTGAGCGCCTCCGCATAGCGCATATTCAAGGGCGGACCAGTGAGCTGACTGAGCAGGTGACGGCCCGTGGTAACCGCCTTGAAATACTGGAGCCTGGGATCGCGCACCGGTGCATCGTCCGGAGGAACCAGGGCGTGCGCCAGCTTCTCGATGCGTGGATCGTCCGGTTCCGAGTCGGGATCCGCGGGATCCCCCCCCAACTTGCAGCCATCCCAGCTGATCAACACGAATTGATCGCCTAGAAAGTGCTCGCGGAAATACTTGAGATCCACCGTCTCCACATAGCCCTTGGGCAGCCAGTCCTGCACGCGATTCGAATTGCTGCGAACCGTGCGATATGCGGAGTAGACGATAAACGGCGTCGCCAAGCCGATCAGCAGCAGTATCGGCCACGCCATACGACTGAAGAAAGTGCGTTGAGTCAAGAAACAGCCCTCAACCGTAGGGAGAGAATGTACTCGCCCATCAGTTTACCGCAAAACACGCTCCATGCGAAGGCTGGAATCTCGCACCCCGGAGGCGAGGAGGCGAGTTGGTGGGATGGGCAAAGCGTGCCGGCTGCAGAGAGTCTGTTTCCTCGGAATGACCGTGTCTCGACTGCGCAACAGAAACACTCACCACGACAACATCTGCTCCGGCAGATGGGGCACCGTGTTGTAGTCGACCAGCTGGGTCGCATCGGGCGTGATACGTACATGGGTTACCGACGCATTGTAGAACAGCACAAGCGGCAGCGGGTGGAAGCGGCTGAGAAACAGCAGCCCGAAGTCCCCATGGGTCACGAAGGCCACCCGTGCATCGGTGTGGCCGAATTCCGCACGCGTGTGACCAAGCAGGCGTGCAGCGCGCTCCCGCGCCTGCTGCGGCGTCTCGTACGGTTGACCTCTCCACCACCCCTGCCCGTCGATGTCGGCGTCGAGTTGATACCCGGGAAAATCGTCCAGGATCTCGCTCCGCGTCATGCCGGGACACCCGATCATCGACACGGGCTCGATGCCGCTGACACAACCGCCCGTTTCGTGCAGCGGGATGCGGACTTCCGGCACGAGTCCGGTGGCCAGCCGAATGTGTTCCGTCGTCTCAAGCGCGCGGCGGAAGGGGCTGGTGATCAGTCGCGTCAGCTCGAGCCCCACTACGTGCTGGGCGACACGTCGCGCCTGTTCGTGTCCCAGCTCGGTCAGCGCAGGATCCGGCACACGCAGTTCCACCGGCTGAGCGTTGTTGAGCGACTGAGCATGACGAATGAGATACAGGTCCACGGCGCCCCTCTGCGAACAGGCAATGCGGTTGTCTGGCAAGATCGATGCCCTCCCACACGCTCTTACACCGTACTGGGATTTGGCTCGAGGGGAAGGCCGGGGCGGCGCGCGCTGCGGTGGACACCGGCGCCAGGCCCCGGGCCCCGAGGCTGACCCGTGCCGGCCAAATCGCCGGTCAGGTACTGGAGCCGACCGCCATACATGGTATCCTCTGAGAAATGAATCCTCGGAGAGGCCGATGAGGGAGCCGAACGAGTTGACGGACGACTCTTCTGAACCGCTGAGCGACCTGGAACTGGTGCGGCTGGCACGCCGCGGACAGTGGGATGCCTTCGAGTCACTGCTGGAGCGACTGGAACCGCGCGTCTTTGCGCTGGCCATGCGCCTGCTGCGGCACCGCCACGATGCCGAAGACGTGACCCAGCAGACGTTCGTCAAGGTGATCGAGAACCTGGAGCAGTTCCGCGAGGAATCCAGCGTGGCAACCTGGGTGCTGCGCATCGCGACGAACCTGGCCTTGACCGCCATCCGCCGCCGCCGGCCCATCCAGACACTCTGGAACGAAGGAGCAGCGGCGGGCAGCGATGACATGAGTTCCCTGTCCCGACCGCAGTTCATCGCCCACTGGCGCGACGACCCCGCCGATCTGGTGGGGCGGGCGGAAGTCCGCCAGCTGCTCGAGGAAGCCTTGGACGAACTGGACGAGAAGTACCGTACGGTGTTCACCCTGCGGGACATCGAGCAGTTCTCGACGCGGGAAACAGCTGAAATCCTGGGGATCACCGAGAACAATGTCAAAGTCCGCCTTCTACGGGCGCGGCTGCAGCTCCGCGAACGGCTCACCCACACCCTGGGCGACGAAACGCAACGGCTGGAACCGGGAGACCATTGACCGCCGAACGCAGATATGGCACCGGCCATCGGTCGGCCTGGCGCGCCCGACAGTTGACCGCTGAAAAACCGGTCACCCATGCTGTAACCGAACGGCATGTAACCCGTCTAGTCTATTAGTTGAGGTGGTTGAGGACGTAGAACGGTGGACGTATGAACTGCGATGAACTCCTCAAAGCGCTCAATAGTTACGTCGACGGCGAGGTCGATCCGGAGATCTGTACCGAGTTCGCCGCGCATCTAGCGGGCTGCAATCCCTGCCAGGTCGTGGTCGACAACATCCGCCAGACCATCACGCTCTATCGCAATGGTCAGCCCTACCCGCTGCCCCCCGAGTTTCACCGGCGATTGCACGACGTGCTGCGCGCCAAGTGGCAGGAGAAGTTCGGCAGCTCGGCCGAACCAGCCCGTTGAGTTGCCGGCGGGCGGCCTTCCCCGGCCGCTATCTCAACATCTGCTCGACGGTCTGCCGGCTGGCCAGTCCCTGGTGGTGAGACACCGGTTGGCCGTTGCGGAATACGATCAGAGTCGGCACGGAACGGACCCCGTAGGTCTTGGCCAGCTTCTTGCTGGCGTCGATATCCACTTTAACGATCTTCACGTCCGAGCTTTCAGATGCCATCTGATCGAGCATGGGCGTCAGTCGCTTGCACGGACCACACCATTCGGCATAGAAATCCACCAGCACGGGCCCTTCGGAGTCAAGCACGGCGGCGCCGAAACTGTCGGCGGTCACCTCTTCTACCGTGCGGGATGCCGCGGCGTTAGCCGGACGCGCGGCCTTGGGGGACAGGTTGTCGGACTCCGGCCGGATGTCTCCGCGATTCGCAACGGGCTCCTCGGCGCTGACCAACGCAATCTGCTCTGGAAACTGGCCGGCATCGTTCGCCGATAGCGGGCTGCGCCACGGACGGCGCGTCGGCGCGGCCACAGCCAGGTCATTCTTCGGCGCATTCTTCGGCGCGGCCTGTGCCACACCCAGTTCGTCCCGCCCTTCACGCAGTGACATTCTCTTCGACGTGATTCCGCAGCCGACCGACAGCAGGCAGAGCAGGATCAGGAGCAAGCGCACCGTCAGAGTGCTCGGGGATTCTCGATGTGGCATGTCACGAATTCTCCGTAATTCGTTTTGCCGTATCGCCTCATGCGATACCCGTCACAGTGGCAGACGCGCGGCAGGTCGATCCAGTTACAGACAAGACGCCGGCCCACACTCGCGCACAACGGCAGTGATGCCGCAACCCTCGCCGCGACGCGCGCTGTGAGATCGCCTCCGCCCCACCACTCCTGGCCAGCACCAGACCGTCACCACGGGGAGACGAGGGTGATATGATACCCGTTCGCCCCGGACCGCATAAGACGAAATTGTGGCCGCCCAACGCGTACACGAGCAACCTGGGGAACCTGTGGTGTCTGGGGACCGAGGGTATCTGGGTCCCGGGGCGAGTTTACCGTCTGCGGAGCCAGGCGTCCGGAGCGGCGATTGCGGCGTCAGCCGCGGGGAGCCGGCACCTGGTCAGTGCCTGCACCGTTAGTTCCCCGCGGCTGCGCCGATCGACTGCCGCTGGTGTGCCGGCGCGGCAGTAGCCCCGGCCACACCGGCTCTACACGAGGGCGTTCACGTTATCCCATTGAATGCCAACACGTCGCAGCGCGTAGCCCAGTTCCTTCATGTAGTCGCCGTAGCAGGTCATCCAGTGGAAGCCAGGCATGCGCTCGGCCACCACCTGATCCGACACGTCGTAGACCACGTCGATCTGGTCGCGGCAGATCGGCAGGAATGGCGCATCGGCGATCGTGCCGAGCAGCCCCATCCAGCGTTCGGACTTGAAATCGGGGGCGATATTCGTCACCACCTGCCCCTTGGGCATCTCCACTTTTGGCGCGGCGCCGTAGTCCGACTCGAAATGTGTCACCAGTCGCACCGGTTCCAGGGTCTTGCCGTTCATCTTCCGCGGGCCGGTGCAGTGGGCCAGCGTGATCACACCGTCGTGCGGATAGGTCGGATCGTTGAGGAAGACCGGCTTACCGCTGATATTCCCCAGCAGAATCCCGGAGGGAATCACAGCGAAATCCGACTCGCAGAAGGCCAGATACCCGTCGTCGTTGAGTGTGCTGAGCGTCATGCACGCGGTGGTCTCGGCCCTGGGAATGATAGTCGACATGCACCCGTTGATCGTGATGGCCCGGCAATTCGCCTGCTGCATGACGCGGCGGAGAATCTGGTCGAGCAGCATGCAGTTCTCGACGAATTCCCGCTTGGTCTCCAGCGTGGTGTCCGGCAGCGCCAGATAATCGGCGGTGCGTTTCTTGGCCAGCGCCACCGCGTGTTCGTCCGCCCGCGCCTCGGAAATCAGCTTGTCCAACTCCGGCTCGTAACTGACCGTCACCAGGTCCATATTCCAGACCTTCTTGACCAGCGCCGGCACAACTCCCTCGGGCTGAGCCCACGCCGACGGTCCGCCAACGCACATGATCTTGCTGCCACGCGTGTTCTTGAGCCCGCACAGCGCCCGGAGCCGCCAGACGATGTCCTGCACATTGTCCGTCACTACGTCGTCGAACGCGATGTGCGGCAATGCCAGTTGGTCCGTGTGCTGCCGCAAAAATCGCGGGCTCACAATCTCGTACTGCAGATACACCGGGCCACTGCGATGGCGCTGGAAAATGATCACATCCTTGCCATAGTCCTTGCAGCTGTCGATCGCCCCTCCCGCACCGTACACGATCACCACGTCCGCCGCCTTGAGCTCCGCGGACTCCGCCACCTGCTGCGCGTTGTTCACCGACGCCACCTTCGCGAACTCCACCGGGAAGTCGGCCGACTGGCGAATCGACGCCAGCTCCTGCTCGATCCGCCCCACCTCCTGCGCCGCAACCTCCGGCGTGTGCACCCCTCCCCAACTGCGCCAACTCGTCATCGGAGCCGGCTGCGGATGATCCCAAACCAGCACCGGGAACACCTTCAACGGCTGCCGGGCCGGTGCCATCGGCAACTCCCCCTCCGCCCCCTGCGCCAGACTCGTCCAGCTCAAACCGCTCAGCACCGCTCCGCCCACCGCGGCAGTGGCCAGAAAATTGCGCCGCGATAAGGCTAACTCCTGATGCCAGGCGCTGTCTGGGCAGCAATGACAGGTGGCGCCCGGGTGATGAGCATGACCGCAACGGTCTTTGGAATCGGACATCGTTTCTTCTCCCCTCTGAGGTAAAACAACGACAAATCAACTGGCCAACCGTGTCCTGGCAATATGCCATGGCGTGTTGCACAATTCAAGGAGTTGTTCCGGTGGCATGACAGTCCCGCGAGTCCGGGCCGGCACGTTGCGGGTGCGGCTGGCGGCAGTCCGGCTGTTGCTGGAGATCGTGGACGCCGCGTGCCGGCGGGCCAAGTCGCTGCCGTCGGGCTGGGATCAGCGAGTGTATCCGCGGCGTCCGGAAGCGAGCCAGACGCTGTTCCGCGTGCCGCCAGGTTGGCGTGTGGAGTTGGCCGCTCCCGCAGCCGGCGCCGGACATCGTGCCGCCCATCCAGCGGCTGCTCCGGTCGCAGCGGGCAGCAGCGTGTATGTCACGCGGCCGGCTTGGACCGGACCACGAGGCGGGCCAGCTGGCTGGCCGTGCGGCGCATCAGGCCGCTGCGTCCCGGCTCTGCATGCGGCGTCTGCACCGGATCCCTGCGCGCGGCAGCCACGGGTGACACCTGCAGGGCATGCGCCAGCGCGACGAACTCCTTCGATTCGCCGCGACCGGCCTGCCGGGCGTAGTCCAGGCATGCCGCCAGATCATCCCAGTAGACACGGGACACAACGGGCATGAGAGCGACGCGTTCGGCGTTCAAGGGGTGCTCGAATGCACGCAGGTCCGTGAGTCCGACGGCCTTCATGCAGAGCATCTGCCAGAGGCATTTCGGGCAGACGCCACAGTTGGTCGAGAGGTCGTCGCCCACCCAGCAGACCCGCAGATTGGCCTGGGCGGTCGTGCAGTCATGCAGCACCTGTGTCTTCTCCACGCGCGTGGCGTTTGCCAGGTCGTGCGTGATGCGGAAGTCATGCGAGGACAGCAGCCAGTCACTCGTCGGGCTTGAACCACCCCCCCCTTCGTGCAAGCGGTCGTGGCGGTAGGTTACCGACGACGCGACAAGTCCTTCAGTAAACCGCCGCGAGAACAGCGAGAGGACGGCCGCCAGAGCTGTCGGGTAACACTCGGGCCAGGCGGGCAGCATCTCGCGCAGGTTCGTCCGCACCGGGGCCAGCTGCGACCCGAGCGATTCGACGATCCGCCGGGCGCGCTCAAAAGCCTTCTGAAACGACACATCCCACAAGGGGATGTCGTAACCGTGGACGAAGACACACAGTGGAATCTGGCGGCTGTTGCGGCCGCGGAGGCGACGCTGGTGACAGTACAGCGTGTAGATCGAGTCGAGACCTCCGGAGAACGTCAGCAGGGCATCCGTCGGAGCGACCTTGGCAGTGCCGGCAATTTCCTGTTCGGCCGACACATTGACCACCTGGTATTGAGACCACCAGTTGGCAATGATGTTCTGATACACTTCCACGTTGGCCAGCAAGCTGGCCGAAACATTCCCGTGGATGACCAGGTCGTAGCCCGCCTCCATGGCGGGAAAGATGGCCGAGCGCAGCCACACGTCATGCCGGTCTTCGACGTCGTCGCAGAGGGCGGTCCACCGGTCGAACTGATCGGGGACTTCGAAGTAGACTTCCCCGTTCCGCCGCCGCCGGCGCGGGTGGCCGCTGATCTGAGCGCGCACCGCCAGCCAGGAGCCGCGGCGTTCGTTGGGAAGCGGATGCACGTGGATGCACGGTCGATTCATGCGAGTTACTCGTGATTGGATGGTGGTGGGTAGCAGTGTTCGGTGGCGGCCGAGCAGGTGCAGTCTGGGTACGGCGACCGCCGCGGTCAGGCGGCCAGTCGCTTCAGGGCTTCGTACGGGGTCACAGCGAACCGGCAGCCCAGGTCGCCGAGCCATGTTTCGTACATGCTGATGTTCTTGTGATAGGAATTCGGTAACAGGGTGGTGTGGCGGCCCAGCAGGAGTCCGCAAATGGCGAAGTGCAGCCGGTCGGTGACGATGTGCGCGTAGCGTGCCGCCAGCGCCAGGTACTGGTGCGGCGTCTGGCACATGCGGACCGGATCGCGGGCGAACCAGCCGCGTGGCACCACACCCTCGCAGTCCCGCCGCAGGAACAGGCCGACCTGCCGGTCGGGAACGATGGACGATTCGAAGCGGAGTCCCAGCGCCAAGTCGGGTGCCAGGATGCCATGCGGGCAGAGCGCCAGACTGGCGCGCTCGCGCACGTACACACGTTTGAAGGGGCGGTCCTCGCGCGAGGTGAACGACTGTGGCAGGATCGTCAAGGGCAGCCCCCGCCGCAGGCACTGGGTGCGCAAGTGCCAGTTTTTCTCCCACAGCGTGCCCATATTGCCGCCGCCGCCAAATACCAGCTCGTCCACATCGTCCAGCGGGCCGGCGGGGTCCTGCAGCTTCCAGTCAATTCCGTAGTAGGCAAACAACTGGCGGGTCGCCCACTCAATCAAGAGGTCGCCCACGTTGCCCAGCGGGCGGATGAAACCGATCCGCCGGTGCTGCAGCGGCGTGAAGACGTCGGCGAATTGTTCTGGTGGCAAGAGTGGCATGACGTAGACTCCACTGCAAAGTCAGCCGTGCAGCACGGGGAGGCAGGCAGGTGCCACGCCTCCTCAAGCGGCACGTTCCACAGCATTCCTTCGCCGCATATCGCGATGCTCTTCATGGACATTCAGGAATTGCAGCCTCTTGATCAGCGTCGGCGTTTCATCCGGGGATATAATCAGGTGCGCGGCCGCGGCGCGGTCGATCGGCAGGATCCGGCTATCTTCCACGACCAGTACGTTCCAGGTGGCCTGCCCGCTGAACATGCCTTGCCCCGGATGGAACACCACCTCCGCAAACGGGCATCGCACCGGCCGCCTGGCATCCGGCGAATCCGCTTGCTTCCGGGCACTCGCCTCCTGCCGGTCGAGATCCAGCAACCCTTGGCGACACCGTATGGGACGGTGTCGATTGGACGAGAGATAACCCACGTTGTCGCCATCACGCCATCGCGGCGGGCACGACGGCGCCAGCGGGTGCCAGAGATGGTAGGTCCACGTCCACTTGAGCACCGATTGGATGGTCCGCCCGGCGCGTCGCAGGCGCATCCCGAGATCGTCGTCCTCGCACCCCCAGCCCACAAACTGCTCGTCGTACCCGTTGACGGCGACGTAATCCTCGCGCCAGATCCCCACGTTGTTGCCCACCAGTCGCGGTTTCGTGGCATGCCCGATCAGCGTATACAGCTGCGCCTTGCGGTGCTGGCGTCGCAGCCGTCGCTCCTCCGCACGCAGGTCGAAATGGCACCAGTCGCCGCGTGCGATGGCCGCCCCGTCAAAACGCCCCGAAAGTTCTTCGGAGAGCCGACAACAGTCGCCCGCCATGACGACGTTCGGCCGGCGGCGCCGTAAGTGCTGTGCCAGATGATCGCGCGGCAGAAAACAGTCGCCGTCCGAAAACAACAGATATGGCGCGCTGCTGACCAGCGCCCCCTCGTTGCGGCACCGTGCCACCTGGAACGCCCGGTGCTCGTGCGTCGTGAGCTTCACGGGGAAAGAAACCTGAGCGGCGAACTTCGCCACCCGCGCGATGGTTTCGTCGCGCGACCCATCGTCCGTCACCACGAGTTCCAGGCGGTCACCTGCTTCCTGCTGCATCGCAATCGACGTCAACGCACACTCAAGATGCCGGGGCCGTTCAAAACTCGAGATCAGAAGTGCGATTTCGGCAGACGCGTTCCCCATGTGGCTTCCTCAGCCAAGGTTGCCGAATGTCCGAACAGCAACGCATTTCCCGCACGCCCCCGGCCAAACTACGACGATTGTACCGATTCTGCGGTCTCCTCTTTGGGATCGGCCGAACTGCGTGCGATGTTGAACAAATCCCGGCCGAATGCCGTTTGTCTGCCGCCCGGTTGTGGCGGGGCCAGGTCGGTGGGCCGGGTCGGCGGAACGACGTCCATGGGCGGGGAACGGGCGAGTCTGGCTCCAGGGCGGCAGTGGTTGCGTCCCTCGGCACAGTCACGGCACAACCACACCGTTGACTGGAACGTGGCTACGTGGGTTAGAATAGGCATAAACGGCACCGCGACAGGCCGCAGCGGAGACGGCGCCGCACGGGCCAGACGCAGCCGTTGTCCAGGTCGTTTGTTTGCGACCCCACCGGCCCCCGCTCAGGGGTGCTCCAACGTAACAGGAGAGGCCATTCATGCAGTTGTTGCCACCGCAAGAACAAATCCAGCGTCTGTTGGCGTTCGTCAGCGCCAACGCAGCGTCCGACCTGCATCTGAAGGTAGGCTATCCGCCGACCATCCGCATCGGCGGCCATCTGCGGCGCGTGGATTGCCCGGATCTGCCCGATTCCGAGTACATCGAACAGATGATGGATGTACTCATGCCCAAGGCGAAGCGTGAGGAGTACGATCAGCGAGGCGCGGCGGACTTCGCCGCACGGGCGGCCAGCGGCGATCGGTTCCGCATCAACGTGTTCCGCTCCGAAGGTGAAATGCACGCCGCGCTCCGCCGCGTGCAGAGCAAGATCCCGAACTTCACGGATCTGAACCTGCCTCCCATTTACGAGAAGACGATCATGAACAGCCTGGAGGGGCTGATTCTGGTCAGCGGGGTGACCGGCAGCGGCAAGAGTTCCACGCTGGCAGCCATGCTCAAGTACATCAACGCCAACCGCACGATGCACGTGATCACCATTGAGGATCCGATCGAGTTCGCCTTCCAACCGGAGAAGTGCATCATCTCACAGCGGGAGATTGGCATCGACGTGACCAACTTCGCGGAAGCGCTGCGTTTCGTGGTCCGGCAGGACCCGGACTGCATCATGATCGGCGAACTGCGCGACAAGGAAACGATGCTGGCGGCTCTGCAGTCGGCCGAGACGGGGCATCTGGTGATGGGCTCCATTCACTGCAACGACGCCGAACAGACGTTCTCCCGTATCCTGGAGTTCTTCCCGCGCGACGAACACGCCTTCATCCGCTCCTCGCTGGCCAACAGCCTCAAGGCGATCATGGTCCAGCGTCTGCTGCCCGGTCTCGAGCCAGGAACGCGTTACCCGGCCACCGAGGTCCTGCTGAACAACTCGCTGGTCAAGGAGAAAATTGTCCGCGAAGAAGACAGCGACATTCCGGCCATTCTGCATTCGTGCCGTGAGGAGGGGATGCGGGATTTCACCCAGTCGCTGTACGAGATGGTGGAGAAACCCTGGATCTCGCGCGACGTGGCTATGGACTACGCGCCCAACCGCGAAGCCCTCCGCTCGCGTCTCAAGGGCATCGACACGGTCGGCGAAGGGCTGATTAGTCGACTGCGGAGTTGACCGTCCGGCACACCCGGGCCCCGTGGCGCCGGATGCGCCGCCAGAAACCGCCCCGCATGTTCCCGCCGCGACGTCGGCCGGGGAACGCACGTGGCGCGAGGCGGTGGCGGGCCACCGTGGTTCAGGCGGGCCACAGGAGCAAGACCAGGCATCCGACCGCAAAGGGCACTGCAAACAGGCGGGCAAGCTGGCGCCACAAGGCGGGTCCGCCCACCGCGGCGGCCATGAGCCATTTGAAAACCAGGTTGGCCAGCGATGCGATGATGATCACCCGCCAGCCGTCCACCACCGGCAGTCCGCCGCTGTCGCTGCCAAGTCGCACCATCCGCGCCGTCGACAACGTCACGGCGTCCATGTCTGTCAGTCCGGACAGCGCGGCGATGACGTAGAGTCCCTGTCCGCCCAGATAGGTCATGGTGGCGGACAAGGCCATCAGGACGCCGGCATACAACACCGCAAACAACAGGGCAAATCGCAGCTCAGTCGGGTTCTTCTGCGCGGGCGGTTCCGCCGGTTCCTGCTGCACCCGTAACCACGCCATGGCGGCAACCAGCACTCCGCCCCCCATCGTGATCGCCACCGGCGGCGCGAGCATGACGAAGTGCTGCGGCGCCACCATGAAGATCTCGATCAGCACCCGCACGAAACTGACGGTCGACGCGATCACAATCACCAGTGCGGATGTCCGTACACTGCAATGGTCCGAGCGGGTCCGCTTGGCGTAACTGAGGGTCGTGGCCGTGCTCGAAACCGCGCCCCCCAACAGCCCGCCCAGCAGAATACCGGCATTCCGCCCGAAGAACTTGTAGCTCAGGTACCCGCTCAGGCCGATGCCGACCATCAGCACCACCATCAGCCAGATCTCGAATGGGTTGAGCACGTTCAAGGGGGGCACCACATCGTATGTCGTGTTCGGCAGCACCGGCAACACGATGCACGTGATCAGCACGAACGTCATGATCGCCCGCACATCCTGGTCACCCAGCCGGGCCGCAATCCCGTGCAGTTCCGGTTTGAACTGGAGCAGCACGGCGACGATCGCACCTACGGCCACTCCCACCACCCGCGTGCCCATCACCAGGTACGCCCCGACCGCATACATCACCAGCACCGCGATCTCCGTGGTCATGCCGAAGTCGAACTTGGGCTGCCGCAGCTGATAGAGGTTCGCCGCCGCCACCAGCGCCACCAGCGCCAGGAATCCGGCCGCGATGATCCAACCGTGCGCGTCGTGCGACACATCCAATGCCGCTGCCACCGTCCCGAACAGGGTGATCAGCGGAAATGTCCGTAGCCCCGCAATCACGGACTCCGCCCGCTCGCGCTGCAGGCCCACCAGCGCGCCGAGTGAAAGGGCGATTCCCAGTTGTTCAAACAGCAATCGCTCTGGCTCCGGCATCGCCTGATACCCCGCGCCCTACAAACAGCGACCACCCCATGGTCCCACGATAGTCCTATCGTCCACATCGGAAGTGTACCGCATGGTCAGACGTTTGGCTGCGGATGTTCTCAGCAGGCGCGTCGCTGCCAGCACGCGTCGATGTCGTCGGCGACGTCGTCCAATGCGTCTTCCAGCTCCATCCCCCACCAGGGAGCGAGGCCGCCTGGCGTTGGAATTCCCGTATGCCCGGCTACCGTTCAGCGCCCCGGAAGCCGTGTGCAGTTCCCGTTCGGTCTTCCGGGGTGAAACGGCCGGTCGGTCTCTGGCTCGATGATGTGTGCTGCACCTGCGTGCGTTCGCGCGGCGTGCCGGGCCGGGTGATCCCGGGGCGGTGAAAGGCCCGAAGAAACGGCCCTGGTGCCGGTTTTGACATTTGTTGCACCGGTGAGCCACTTCGCATTAACGGTTTACTTCTCACTGCGAACCCTGTGTCAGGTTGGCGACCCTGCACCAGGGGT
>JAAYDI010000159.1 GCA_012729315.1 Planctomycetaceae bacterium | reverse complement strand
CTGCAGGAATGGGAGCACAACGAGGTGTTTGGCCGAAGGCCATATTCACACATGGGAGACCATGCCGTAGGTGAGTTTGGCCTTCAGCCAAACGTGTGCTATGGCTTCGATTTCCTGGGGCGTTGCCTCAGGCTACGTTGATAGTGGCCTTCGGCCAATTGCGGGATGTAACCATCTGAGCGCTGGTGGCCAGAATGATCGCAAAGACCATGACGGGCACTGCGGTCCCAACGCCGTACATGACGGGCAACATGACGCTGGAGTTGATCTTCAGCGATAAGGGGACCAGGCTGCCAAAGAACAATGCGGCTGACGTCGGACAGAATGTCAGTGCAAACACGACGCCCAACAGCAGCGCGCCCCAGATCCCCATCGCGTCTACGCGCTTCTGAAGTCCCTCGCTCATGCCCTTGCCGCTGATGTTCAATTCGATCAGCCCCATCAGGAACATGCCCACGACGATCAGGATGGGCCCAATCACCAAGTGCATGTACTTCTGCAGGGCCATGGCGATCTGCGGGACCGACAGTACGCCGCCGACAAGTATCACGGCCAGCGTCAGATAGGCCAGCATGCATCCGAGCGCGTAAAGCAATCCCGTCAGGAAAACATGCCGCGCGTTGCCCACCTTGCGACAATTTGCGGCGCCAGCTTGGGCAGGTTTCTGGCAGGCGTTTTCACCGCGCGTCGGACGCGGGGTCCACCGTCTTGCGACCGATGGAGTAGTAGGTGAACCCGGCGGCCGCCATGTTGCGGGGATCGTACAGGTTCCGGCCGTCGAAGATGACGGGCGACGCCATCCGGCGGCGCATCTCCGCGAAATCGGGATTGCGGAACTCGCCCCACTCCGTGTTGATGGCCAGCGCGTCGGCTCCCACCAGCACATCCATCGGATGGCTGCCGTACAGCAACCGTTCCCCGTACACCTCCCGCACATTGTCTAACGCCACGGGGTCGTGCACGTGCACGCGTGCGCCCGCTTCCAGGAGCTTGTCGATCAGCACCAGTGCAGGCGCTTCCCGGATGTCGTCGGTGCGGGGCTTGAACGATGCGCCCCAGACGGCGATGGTCCGGCCCTCCAGCTGCTGGTCGAAATGGGCATGGATCTTGTTGACCAATGTCAGCTTCTGCCCGTTGTTGACCGCCTCGACGGCGTCCATCATGCGCGGTTCGATGCCGCATTGACGGGCCATCGTGGCCAGCGCGCGCACATCTTTCGGAAAGCAGCTCCCGCCGTATCCCACCCCCGGAAACAGGAACGCGAACCCGATGCGCTGATCGTGTCCGATCCCGCGCCGCACGTCATTGATGTCCGCCTCCATCCGCTCGCAGAGATTAGCCATCTCGTTGATGAAACTGATCTTGGTCGACAGGAGCGCATTGGCCACATACTTGGTCATCTCGGCGCTCTCCGGCGACATCACCAGAAAGGGGTTGTCAGTGCGCAGGAACGGCGCGTACAGATCGCGCAGCACCTTGCCGACTTCCGGGCGGCGGACGCCAGCCACCACGCGGTCCGGAAACATGAAGTCGTTGATGGCGGCGCCTTCCTTGAGGAACTCCGGATTACTGGCCACGTCGCACGCGCGCCCGGTCTTCTGCCGCAGCCGCTCCGTCACCTGGGCATTCGTCCCGACCGGTACAGTACTCTTGATCACCACGATGGCCGCCGGCCCGAGGTGGGGCGCCAGCTGGTCGACAGCGCCCCACAGGGCCGTCAGATCGGCTGAGCCGTCGGCGGCCGAAGGCGTGCCCACCGCCAGGTAGACAAGGGCCGCGCCTCGCACCGCCTCGTCCAGGCAGGTCGTGAAGTGCAGGCGGCCGGCCGACGCGTTGCGGATCACCATCTCCGCCAAACCCGGCTCGTAGATCGGAATCTGGCCCTGTGACAGCTTCTCTATCTTGGACTGGTCGATGTCGACACAGGTCACGTCATTGCCGCTGTCGGCGAAGCACGTGCCGGTGACGAGTCCGACATACCCGGTACCGAGCATGGCGATTTTCATGGGATCGTCCTCCGCCCAAGTATGGCATATTCTCCCCGCGCCCTGCCAGAATTACTGGCGAGCCTGGAAATCGGCCAGTGTATCGATCAGCGTCTGCCGAAGCGGGATGTGCGGGGTCCAGGCTGTGTGCGCGGTAATCCGGGAGATATCGGCGATCGGATGCTGGCGCCGTCCGGGCTGGAGTTCGATGACGCCCGAATGGCGGCCGGTGAGCTGCTCCAGGAGCGCGAAGACGTCGCCACTACGAACGCTCTGACCGCTGCCAACGTTGTAGGCCCCCCGCGTGTGCGGCTGGGCCAGCAGCGCCCGATACGCGCGGACCACGTCCCGTACATCGCTCAGGTCGTTGTGGCTGTCGAGCGTCACGACGCGGATCGGATCCTGCCCCGGCCGCACGAACTGCTCCACCCATTCCGGTACCATGAACTTGGCGCGTTGCCGGGGCCCGGCATGCTGGAAGGACCGCGCCACCACCACGTCCAGGCCGCGCTCCACCGCCTCCCGGCAGAGCGTTTCGCAACGGAACTTGGTCACGCCGTAGGCGCCGAGCGGCCCGAGCGGCGCGTCCTCTGTCACGCGCAGGTGTGGAGGGGAGACCGGCGCGTACACGTGCGAACTGCTGACCACCAGCACGCGGGGGGACGGCCTGAGCGTGGCAGCCAGTTCGAGCACGGCCTGCGTCCCTGCGACGTTGACGGCCGTCGCCAGGGGTGAGGGCTCCGCCGCGCCACACTCGGCCGGGACACTGATGGCCGCCAGGTGAAAGATCCAGTCGACCGGGAACTGCTCGAGCTGCGCGCGGGCGGCCGCGGGCAGCGGCTGGGCCAGGTTCCATTCGAACAGCGGAATCTGGCTGCGGACCGCGTCCGCCACATCGCGGCTCCAGACGTCCTGGTACGTCGATCCTATCACCTCGTCACCGCAGTCCACGAGGTGCTCCGCCAGATACTGTCCGGCAAATCCCGTGATGCCAGTGATCAGTGCTCTCACTCGATTTCCTTCTTGACGCGAGTCAGATCGGCCTCCACCATCATGCGGACCAGATCGTGGAACGACACTTCCGGCGCCCAGCCCAGGACACGTCGCGCCTTGGCACAGTCGCCACACAGGGTCGTCACTTCGGCCGGGCGCAGGTACCTGGGATCTACCTCCACATGGTCTTCCCAGTTCAGCCCGACGTGCTGGAAGGCGATGTCGGCGAACTCGCGCACCGAGTGTTTCTCACCAGTGGCGATCACATAGTCATCGGGCACGTCATGGTTGAGCATCATCCACATGGCGCGCACATAGTCGCCGGCGAACCCCCAGTCGCGCAGCGCGTCCAGATTCCCGAGCCGCAGTTTCTGCTGCAGCCCCAACTTGATGCGCGCAACGGCGTCCGTGATCTTCCGGGTCACGAACTCCTTGCCCCGCAGCGGGCTTTCGTGGTTGAACAGGATGCCGCTGCAGGCGAACAGATCGTAGCTCTCGCGATAGTTGACCGTGATCCAGTGCCCATAGACCTTGGCCACGCCGTAGGGGCTCCGCGGCCAGAAGGGGGTGGTCTCCGTCTGCGGCTCCTCCCGCACCGTCCCGAACATCTCGCTGCTGCTGGCCTGGTACACGCGGATCGAACGATCGACGGTCCGCACCGCCTCCAGCACGCGCGTTACCCCCAGCGCCGTGAACTCGGCCGTCAACAGCGGCTGCTCGAAACTCGTCGGCACGAAGCTCTGCGCCGCCAGGTTGTACAGGTGATGGGGTTGGACCTCCTCGACCAGCCGCACGATCGAGAGCTGATCCAGCAGATCCGCCTGATGCAGCTGCACCTTGTCGCGCAGATGCTGGATGCGTTCGAAGTTCTCCGAGCTCGACCGGCGTACCATACCGTGGACCTGATAGCCCTGCTCAAACAGGAACTCTGCCAAGTATGCCCCGTCCTGCCCCGTAATGCCGGTAATCAGCGCTCGTTTCGTCACGCCATGGTCTCCTTCACCTGAAGATTCCTGAAGATTAAAGGGTCAGTCCTCATCGTCGCTCCACAGATCGTCATCGTCGTCCGACAGGTCATCATCGGCCCCTGCCAGGTCATCCTGCGAGTCGAACACGTCATCCTGGTCGTCCAGCAAGGCGGCAGGCGGCAGACGGTCGACGCGCGGGGCGGCGGGCGGCGCCGGTGTGATGCCGGCCGCTGCGACATCCTCATCCGTGACCTCCTCGCGCGGCACCCGGACGATGGCTGCCAATGTATCGTCTTCATCAAGCGTCATGATGCGCACGCCCTGGGTATTGCGTCCGATGACGCTGATCTCGCTGGCTGCGACCCGCTGGATCTTCCCGCGCGCTGTCATCATCAGAACTTCATCCTCGTCTGTGACGCGTGTGATACCGATGACCCGGCCGTTGCGTTTGGTCGTCTTGATGTCGTGCAGACCCTTGCCGCCCCGGCGCTGCGTCCGGTAGCGGGTGGCCGAGCCATTGGTATCCTCGTCGGCACCGTCCTCGCTCACCGAGCCGACGCCAAAGGGGGTCCGTTTCCCGTACCCGTGTTCGCACGCCGTGAGCAGCGTGGCGTCCGGATCGGCGACGACCATGCCGACGAGCGCATCGCCGCGCCGCAGCGTGATGCCTTTGACGCCCGACGTGTTGCGCCCCATCGGCCGCGCGTCCGACTCGGGAAAACGGATCGCCATGCCGTTGGCGGTGGCCAGCACCACTTCGTCCCCCGGCTTGGTGACGACGACGTCCACCAGCTCATCGTTTTCGCGCAGCTTGATGGCGATGATGCCGCCCCGCTTGGGCCGGCTGTACTCTTCCAGCGGTGTCTTCTTCACCAGCCCCTTGCGGGTAGCCTTCATCAGGAAGTGCCCCGGCAGGTTGAAGTCGCGCACCGACAGGCAGTCGGCGATCTTCTCGTCGGGCGCCAGGTTCAGCAGGTTCACAATCGCCCGGCCGCGACTCTCCCGGCTCAGGTCGGGCAGCTCGTAGACCTTCTGCCAGTAGACCTTGCCCTGGTTGGTGAAGAAGAGCAGGTACGCATGCGTGCTGGCGATGAACAGATGCTCGATCGGATCTTCCTCTTCGGTCGTGGCGCCTTTGAGCCCTTTGCCGCCGCGGCGCTGGGCACGGTAGACGCTGGCCGCCGTCCGTTTGATGTAACCGCGGTGGCTGATCGACACCACCACCATCTCTTCCTTGATCAGATCCTCCAGATCGATGTTCCCGATCTCCTCGCCACTGACTTCGGTGCGCCGGTCGTGCCCGTACCGGCGCCGGATGTCGCGCAGGTCGTCCTTGACAACCCCCCGTATGTTCGCTTCATCCGACAGCAGTTCGAGGTGCGCCGTGATCTCCTGCAGCAGATTCTGGTGCTCCTCCGACAAGCGTTCCTGCTCGAGATTCACCAGTTGCCCGAGCGTCATGCGGAGGATCGCGTCCGCCTGGACGGCGGTGAGCGTATAGACATCTGCCTCGCCCCGCTCCTCCTGGAAGATCCGATACCCGACCTCCCCCAAGGCGCGCTGCATCATGGCCGCCGGGCATGCGACCCCCATCAGACCGACCTTCGCCTCCGCCTGCGTGCGTGACGCCCGGATGATCCGGATGATCTCATCGATGTTGGCCAGCGCCAGCAGGAGCCCCTCCACCGTGTGCTTGCGGCGCCGGGCCTTGGCCAGCAGGAACTGCGTCCGGCGCCGGATCACGATGACCCGGTGCCGAATGAACTCCTCCAGCAGTTCCTTGAAGTTCATCTGGCGCGGCTTGCCGTCCACGAGCGCCAGGTAGATGAGCGAAAACGAGTCCTGCAGCGGCGAGAACTGGTAGAGCTGATTGAGTACCACTTCCGGATCGGCGTCCCGCTTGATGTCGATCACCAGCCGCACCGGCTCCTTCAGATCGCTTTCGTCGCGGATTCCCGAAATACCCTTGATCCGGCCGGCCGTGACGAGATCGGCAATGCTCTTGATGACGCGATCCCGGAACTGCTGGTAGGGGATCTCCGTGACAATGATCCGGCTCCGCCCGTTCTTTTGCTCTTCAATCCGCGCCCGCGCCCGGATCACGATCGTGCCGCGCCCCGTATAGAAGCCGCGCCGAATGCCGCTGCGGCCACAGATCACACCACCGGTCGGGAAGTCGGGCCCTTCGACCACTTCCATCAGCTCGTCAATGGTGACGTTCGGGTCGTCAATGACGCGGATCAACGCGTCGCAGATCTCGCGCAGATTGTGCGGCGGAATCGATGTCGCCATGCCCACCGCGATCCCCATGGCTCCATTGACCAGAAGATTGGGGAACTTCGAGGGGAGCACCAACGGCTCGGTGCGCGCCTCGTCATAGGTGGGGACGAAATCCACCGTGTCGAGCTTGAGATCTTCCAGCATCAGAGCGGCAATCGGGGAGAGCCGCGCCTCGGTGTATCGCATGGCAGCCGGCGGCAGCCCGGCGATGGAGCCAAAGTTCCCCTGCTTGTCAATCAGCACGTGGCTCAGGTTCCACTCCTGAGCCATGCGGACCAGCGTGGGATAGATCACGCTCTCGCCGTGCGGATGATAGTTGCCGCTGGTGTCACCCGAGATCTTCGCGCACTTGACGCGCGCCGCCCCTGGACCCAGGTTCAGGTCGTTCATCGCCACCAGAATCCGCCGCTGCGATGGCTTGAGACCGTCACGCACGTCCGGCAAGGCCCGGCTGACGATCACGCTCATCGCGTACGTCAGATAGCTCTCCTTCAGCTCGTCCTCAATCGGCAGATCGATCAACTGGTCACCGCCGCTGCCGTTGCCGGGCTCGTCCGCCGGCGGGATAGTCGACTCGGGTGTATCGTCGGGAGGAATTTGATCCGAGGACACCGGGGCATCCTTTCTTACAAACCGGAGGGAGTCCGCCAGGCAACTGCACGATCGGCAGAAGGGGACCCGGACTAGCCTGCGTACGGCTGCACTCGAAACGCGAGCGCTCGGCAATCACATGGGATCGGAAAAACCGACGTCTGAAGGGCCCCTGGGCGAACTTCCATCACCGCTCTTTCTGCACGTGAGTTTAGCAGTTGGACGGCCGGCGGACAACGGGATGGATTGTCGCAAAGCATTGCTGCCAAGTCATTTGCAGGGCAGATCCCGGGATCCAGAGAGCCCCTGCCGCACGCTGGCACCTGCGGTGCCGCCCCCGTGAGCAAACGAAAAACCCAACCCGGCGCGCGACCGGATTGGGCTGGGTTGAATCGCGATCTGTGGTGTCCAGTCCCCCTCGGGAACCGCCGCCGTCTGCCTGCCGCCACGCGGGCGCACGTCGGCGGCGGGGAACGCTAGCCGAGCCGCGTCAGGTGCGGCAGGTCCAGGCCATGCCACGACGGGAGAAACGATGTGGCTCCGCCCGACGACGGCTTCCACCAGGGGAAACTCCCCCAGCGATTAAGCTCCAGATAGAGCAGCAGACAGGCCAGGGAAATCGCGCAGAACGCAATGACCAACATCACGGTGTATACGTTCAGCGGCTGCTTCTGAACGACCCCGTCGTTTCGTTTACTAGCTGAGTTTCGTTGCGACACGGTCACCCTTCCGAATTGTGCCCTTCTTGAAGCCCGGAATAACCTCCGCCACCGCCCGGTCGGGTGACGTCTTCACAACCCGCACCTTGCCCAGGTACGCATCATCGCGATAGACATCCAGCTCGTGCCCGATCAAGATGCCGTCGTCATCGCCGATCGAAATCTCAATCAAGTCCTTGTCACCAACGTTGATCACCAGGCCGTCCACCCTCGGCGGCACCCGGTCGACGTCGGTGCGAACCGTCCCGTCCTGCTCCACATCCACACGCACTCCCAGCTTGTCCATCGCGCTCTTCATCGCCGCCACCGCCGCCTGCAGCGGACGCTGACGGTTCTCCAGGTCGGCCTTCACCCGCCGCATCTGGTTGAGTTCGTCCGTGGCCTTCACTACCACCTCGAACTGATGGTCCACATCCTTCTGCGCTTCACGCACCGTGTCCCGCAACGCCTTCACCTCGGCCGTGATACTGCTCAGCTCGTTCTGAGCCGTGACCAGGGCACCCGCCGTCACCCCCTCCGTGTTCGTCAGCGTCGCCAACTCCTGCTGCACACGCTCAAGATCCTCAGACCGTGACTTCAGCTTGGTCTCCAGACCGGCCAACGCAAAACGCCGGGCAGACCGCTCCAACGCAATCGCCGCCATCAAGTCCTGCTGCTGATCCTTGAGCTGCTCATTGACGGACAACTGCACGTCTGCTTCCTTCTTCTTGCTCTCCGCCTCCGCGCGCCAATTCACATGGGTGGCATAGACGGATATCGCCAGCCCCATGAACAGCACACTCATAATGAGAATGAGGACGGTAAAGAACTTGCCCAGCAGTGTCATAGCACGATTTCCCTTAAAACAAGCCGACCTGCCACGAGTGTGGCCTGCGAGCGACCGTAACCAATTCTAGTCTATCCGCCGTGGTGGTCGCAGGTAACGCACAGACCCCCGCACCTCAAACAACGACGGCAAAAGGACATAACGCGACAACCGGTCCACTCAGTATAATTTCGCCATTTTGCTGCTGTCAACGAATCGAGAACAAAATCGGAGGTCTGAGAAAGATAGGAAACATGCCCCACTGGTGCCGAGTCGGGCAATTAACTCTTGAACGCCAAGCACTTACAGCGACAGGCGGTCGACCAGTTACCTGAGAACAGGCCGGTCAACGATTTGGGCTCGCGTCCAGTCGTAGCGATTGAGTCGCTTAACGGGATGCCAGGGACGGCGACCTGCGGCGTCTGAGCCAGCCGGAGACGGCTGCCGCAAGCGTCACGGCCGCGCAGAACAGGGTGCAGAGCGCGGCCGGCCCGTCGCCCCACTGCACGTACCCGCTCCACCGGCCATCGGCAGACACGTCGGCTACGATGATCCCCGTGGCGCGGCGTGGCCCCTGCGCCAGGATCTGCCCCTGGCCATTGATCCACGCCGAGAACCCGGTGTTGGCAGCCACCAGCAGGGGACGCCGCAGTTCCACAGCCCGCAGCACCGCGCAGCCCAACTGCAGATCGAGGATGCTCGAACCCCAGAACCAACCGTCGTTGGTCAGATTGACCAGGACGTCGGGAGCGGCACCGCGGCGGGCCAGCTCGGCGACGTGCCAGCGGATCAGGTGCGGTATCGTGCTCTCGAAACAGATGCTCGGAGCAAATCGCAGCGGGCCCACGGCAAACGCCACAGGTTCCGTGCCCGGCGTCAAGCCGTTCGGCAAGGGGAACAGGTCGTATAGCGCCGGAAAGACGTCCCCGAACGGCACGTATTCGCCGAACATCACCGGGTGCATTTTGTAGTAGCGGGCCACGACGTCTGCCGCGGGATTCACTACCAGCGCGGCGTTGTAGCGCCGTGGCGGATGGGCGCCAAATTGCCAGGTGGTGGTGCCCAGCAGCCAGCTTGTGCTGCGTCGATCGCGCTGCTCCTCGGCTCGATCGTTCACGCGACCGATCCCATTGCACACCAGCCGGTCAAACAGGATCCGGCTGTCGTCCAGCAGCGCCTGATCGATCGTCGGATCGAACTGCACGTCCACACCCGGTTCCACCTGCAGGTCGCTCAGCGGGAACATCGACTCCGGCCAGACCACCAGATCAAACGGTCCATAGCGGGCACACGCCCCGTCCGTCAGATCCATGTACTGCTGCAGCATCTGCCGGCCCCGATCCGGGTCATCATCGAACACGGTATCGATGGCCCCTTGAATCAGCGCCACGCGGACCGGTGCCTGGTTGGCCCCGACGGGCACCTGGCCCAACCGCACCTGGCCGTAGACCAGCGCCAGCGTGAGGAGCGACAAGGCGTAGAGCGCTGCACCGAACCGTCGGCGGCGGTGCGAGGCCGACCAGGCCGTCACCAGGCAGGCGGCGATCGTCATCACCAGGAAGCTGATTCCGTACGCGCCGCCCAGGTCCGCCACCTGAATGACTCGCTGACAGGTCACCTGGGTCTGTGCCAGCGTCGCCATCGAAAAGCCCAGCGGGCCGTAGCCGCGCAGCAGTTCGATGCCGGTCCAGGCCAGGGGAGCGGCCAGTGGCAAGGGGAGTCGCCAGCGATGTACCGCCTGCCGCGCTACGGCGATGAACAGCGGCACATAGATGCCAAGATAGGCGGCGAGCGCGACCAGTCCGAGGTAGTTGGCCCAGTGAGCCAGCCGGATCCCCTGCAGCACGGCGATCCAGAACAGCATCGAGCTGAACCAGATGGCCACATAAGGTCGCCTGCCGCGCCACACCTCCTGCCGGACCAACCGCAGCCAGAATACGGGGGCGACCCAGGCCAGGCACCACCAGTCCAGCGGCGGCAGCGCCGCCCACAGCAGCAATCCGCTCGCCGCGGACAGCCAGAATGGAGTGTCGAAACGTCGCGCGCTGTGTGCCATGAGGAATCGCGATCGGGTCAACCAGGCGTACTCATCGCGGGAGCGGCCTCCAGCAGGTGGACCGGCACGCTCTCGCCCACGTCAAACATGCGTTTCCCCGGCGGGAAACAGGCCAGGCAATTGGCGGCGTGCCACGCCCGCTGGTCTGCCGACCCGGCCCACGCCACGGGGGCGACTGTCAGCTCGCCCTGCGCCGTGCGCGTTACGTAGGCCGGGCAGTATGTGGGGCGATCGCTGCGCTGATGGTAACCCTTTGTAAGGCGAGCCAGGCGGTGCTCCGTTATGACCTCCGGACACCCTCGCAGCTGCCGCAGCGCGGGTGCCACGAACAGCTCGAAGCACACGAGACTCCCGACCGGGTTACCCGGCAATCCGAACACCAGCGTCCGCCGCTCACCCTGTTGGTGGACGCCAAACCACAGCGGTTTGCCCGGCTTGAGATGCACTTTGTGGAACACTTGCTCCACTCCCATCTGGGCCAGCACGCCGGGCACGAGATCCAGGACGCCGACCGACACGCCACCGGTAAGCACCAGCAGGTCGCCGGCAAGTCCGCCTTGGATGGCCGGCCGCAGTGCGTCGATGTCATCGCGGACGATGCCCAGATCGACCACCTCCGCCTGTTCGCGCCGCGCCAGCGCACACAGCAGCGGCCCGTTGCTGTTGCGGATCTGGCCCGCTCCTGGACGCGTCTGGGCGGGCACCAGTTCACTGCCGGTGGCGAGTACCGCGACGCGTGGCCGCGACCGGACCGTCACGCAGGCACACCCGACTTCGGACAACAGCCCGACATCCACGGCCCGCAGCACCCGGCCCGGTTCGAGCACGGTGGCCCCTGACCGCACGCACGTGCCGCGCCGCATGATGTGCTGCTCAGACCGGATCGAATCGGTAGTGATGCGGATCCGCGGCGGCGCCGCGCCGGCCACCACCTCCACCTGCTCGACAGGGACCACCGCATCAGCGCCAGACGGCAGCGGTGCGCCGGTCATGATCTGCGCGGCAGTGCCCGGTCGCAGCGGCTGGGTGGGAACCTGCCCCGCCATGATCCGCTCCACCACCTCCCATTCCGCGCCGCAACCCGGGGCCTCGCCCGCCCGCACCGCGTAACCGTCCATGAGCGCCTTATCGTACGGAGGAGAATCGATGTCGCTCACCGCCGGCTCGGCAAGCACGAGCCCCACAGCATCCACCGCAGACAGCGACACCGGCGCGCTGACCCACGTCCGAGCCAGGATGCAGGAACGAGCCTCATCAATACTGATCATGACGTCCAAGCCTGGAACACGAAGCGCCGTAAAAGCTCGTGCCCACATTCTGTCAGGAAACTCTCCGGATGAAACTGCCAGCCCTCGACCGGATGGCTCCGATGCCGGATCGCCATGATCTCGCGGTCTCCGTCCGGCGCGAAGGCCCACGCCCCAATCTCGAAATCGTCCCGCACCGTCCCCGGCCGGATCACCAGGCTGTGGTACCGCGTGGCGATGAACGGATTGGGCAGCCCGGCAAACAGCCCCCGGTCGTCGTGGTGAATGGCATCCGTCTTGCCATGCATCAGCTCACGTGCCCGCACAATCTCTCCCCCGGTCGCCTGCCCAATCGACTGATGCCCCAGGCAGACACCCAGAATCGGCAGCTGGCCCATGAACCGGTCGACGCATGCCACCGAGATGCCCGCTTCGGTCGGCGTACACGGCCCCGGCGAGATGATCAGGTGGCTCGGCCGGCGAGATGAGATTTCGTCCAGCGTGATACAGTCGTTGCGGTGGACCTCGATCTCCAACCCGGCATCAATCTCACCCAGACGCTGTACCAGGTTGTAGGTGAAAGAATCGTAGTTGTCGATGATCAGGATCATCTGATGCCTGTTCCCGAATGGAGCGAGCGCCGCGCAAAGCCAGACGATGGTCGCGTCCATCTTAGCTGCCCCGTTGCCCTCGGCTCAATCCGTCGAGCGGCAGACCGACAGCGGCCTCCCCGGGGATCAAAACGCCCACGCCAACACCAACCGGGCGCTACTTCCCATCCGCCGGTGACTCGGACGGTGACTCGGACGGGGACTCGGACGGGGACTCGGACGGGGACTCGGATGGTGACTCGGATGGTGACTTGGACGGTGACTCGGACGGGGACTTGGGCGGAGACTCCGACGGGGACTCGGACGGGGACTTGGACGGCGCTCCCGGTGGTGAGCCGGACTGGGAGTCCTTGGCCAATGCGCCGCGCACGGTATGAAACCGCTCTTCGGGCAGCACCATCGACGTGAGCCGCAGGCCGAACTTGTCCCCCACCTTCACCGTTTCGCCCTCCGCCACGCGGTGGTTCCCCACTTCCAAGGTGAGCATCTCGTCGCACAGCTTCTCAAACTGGATGATCGAGCCCGGCACCATCCCGAGGATGCTGCGCACCGACTGCTTGCTGGTGGCCAGCGTGACGGTCACCGGCACCCGGATCTTAAGCAGACTGCGCGAATAGGCAGGCAGCCGCTGCAGCCAGGATGCCGACTCTGCAGCGCTCTGTCCGCCTGATACTGGTCTGGTCGCCTCTGGTGAAGACATGACTGCCTGAAGCCCGCCGCGGCGGGTGGGAACAGATGGCCGTAAGACACACGACAATAATGTCGGCCCCCCAGCCCGAAAACTTTAGCCAACCTACCGGCCCCACTGACCCGAACGACACCGGAAAGCCGCCGGGCAACGCTTCCGAGCCCGTCCCCACCCGCCTATAATCCGAACAATCCCACCGGCTTGGCACACCAACAAGAACAAAGACAAAAACAAACACAAGGACAAGAACAAGAAGAGCTGTCAGGACTCCGGCACCCCCTGTCTTGCACCTGCTTCGGTAACGCTCCGGGCTCTACACGGCCTGGGGAGATTCCGACCGGAGACAACCAATCGATGAGCACTGCCGCCCAACAAACTCCCACCTACGAACTGGCTGATTACAAATCGCTTGGCAACGACCTTCTGACGCAGCGCATCCGTGCAGTGCGGGACCAGCTGGGTCCCGAGCTGCTGATCCTCGGCCACCACTACCAGCAGGACGAGGTGATCGCGTTGAGCGACCTGCGGGGGGACAGCTATGAGCTGAGCAAGATGGCTGCCTCCAACACCCAGTGCCGGTGGATTGTGTTCTGCGGCGTCCATTTCATGGCAGAGACGGCCGATATCCTGGCCAACCGGCCGGAGCGACTGGCCGAGCGGGGGGGCAAGCGGGTGCGGGTCGTGCTGCCCAACCTGGAGGCCGGCTGCTCGATGGCGGACATGGCGGCCATTGAGCAAGTCGAATCAGCCTGGGCTGAACTGAGCGCCCTGCTGGACATGCAGGATGTCACTCCCGTGACGTACATCAACTCAGCTGCCAGTCTCAAGGCGTTCTGCGGCCGGCATGGCGGCATCGTCTGCACATCGAGCAACGCGGAAACGGTGCTGCGCTGGGCGTTCGAGCGCACGCGCCGTGTTCTGTTCTTTCCCGATCAGCACCTGGGGCGCAACACGGCGCTGCGCATGGGCATCACCAACGACCAGATGCCGGTCTGGGATCCGTTCGCGGAGGAGTTGGGGGGGCACGACGAGGCCACCTACCAGCGAAGCCGAGTGATTCTCTGGCAAGGCCACTGCAGCGTGCACCAGGTATTTCGCCCGGAACACGTCCACCAGTTTCGCCAGCGCATTCCCGACATCCGCATCCTGGTGCATCCCGAGTGTCCGCAGGAAGTGAACGACCTGGCGGACATCTCCGGTTCGACTGGCAAGATCATCAAGACGATCCAGCAGGCCCCGCCCGGCAGCCACTGGGCGATCGGCACGGAACTGCATCTGGTGCAGCGTCTGAAGAACGAGTTCCCGCAGCTGGACATCCATTTCCTGTCGCCCATGGTGTGCATGTGCGCCACGATGTACCGGATTGACCTGGCACACCTGTGCTGGAGTCTCGAAAACCTCCAGGCCGGCAACCCGGTGAACACCATTCACGTGGACGAGGAAACGGCGCACTCTGCGCTGGTCGCCCTCGAACGGATGCTCGCCATCTCGTGACCCGTCTCGTGACCCGGTGCGGCGGCGTGCAGGACAGGCCCACCTGACCTGGCGCGGTGAAAGGCCCGAAGAAACGGCCCTGGTGCCGGTTTTGACATTTGTTCCACCGGTGAGCCACTTCGCATTAACGGTTTCCTTCTCACTGCGAACCCTGTGTCAGGTTGGCGACCCTGCACCAGGGG
>JAAYDI010000158.1 GCA_012729315.1 Planctomycetaceae bacterium | reverse complement strand
TGCAGGGTCGCCAACCTGACACAGGGTTCGCAGTGAGAAGTAAACCGCTAATGCGAAGTGGCTCACCGGTGCAACAAATGTCAAAACCGGCACCAGGGCCGTTTCTTCGGGCCTTTCACCACGCCAGGTAACACGGAGTTGGCGACTGATGGTTCCCCTGATGGTTCCCCATGGTGTGACATCGCTCGCGACGCGGCCGCGTGACGGCGGATGCGACGAGTGGCGCGAGCTTGTCACACCCTACGACTGAAGGAGCGGACCGGTGAGCCCAACAGTTGCGCTGTGGCCGAAAAAGCCCGTTCCTGCACCCGCCGCCCCGTCAACGGGCCCGGCGAGGCGGGGCAGTCGGACGCGTCTGAGTGGTCTCCGCCCAACGTTCCCACTGGTGATAATCGCTCGGAGGCATTAAGTTCAGGTATGCGCGAACCTTATGATGCTCTGTTGCTGATGTCGTTCGGTGGACCGGAGTGCCGGGCGGATGTGCTGCCATTCCTGGAGAACGTCTTGCGCGGCAGGAATGTGTCGCGCGAGCGGATGCTGGAGGTAGCCGAGCATTACTACCACTTTGACGGGGTGAGTCCGATCAATCAGCAGAACCGGGACCTGCTGGCCGCACTGGCTGCCGAGTTGGCTGCTGGTGGTCCGGCGTTGCCGATCTACTGGGGCAATCGCAACTGGCATCCGCTGCTGACCGACACCTTGCGTCAGATGATGGAGGACGGCGTGCGGCGGGCCTTGGCGCTGGTCACTTCCGCCTACGGCTCGTATCCCGGCTGCCGGCAGTACCGCGAGGACCTCGAGCGGTCTCGGATGACGCTCGGCGCACGGGCTCCTGAGGTGGACAAGATCCGGCTCTTCTTCAACCATCCAGGGCTGATCGAGACGCTGGTCGACCGCGTCCGGCAGGCGCTGCGCGAGGTGGCTCCGGCGCGGCACGCCACGACGCAGCTGGTGTTCACCGCACACAGCATTCCGCTGACGATGGCGCGGGGGTGCCAGTATGAGTGTCAACTCAAGGAGACGCTGCACTTGGTGACGGAGCAGCTGGTGGATTATCCGGCAGCGCTTGTGTATCAGAGTCGCAGCGGGCCGCCGTCCCAGCCGTGGTTGGAGCCCGACATTGGGGCGCATCTGCGTTCGCTTGCCGCGGATGGCCGCATCACCGACGTCGTAGTGGTCCCGTTCGGTTTCATGTCGGATCATCTGGAGGTGCTGTACGACCTGGACTACAAGGCCCGGCAGCTGTGCGACGCGCTCGGGCTGCGCATGGTGCGGGCCCTCACACCGGGGACGCATCCGCGCTTCATCGCCATGCTGCGCGAACTGATCCTGGAACGGACTGCCGGGGTGGCGCCGCGCGCTGCCGGGAGCCTGCCCCCCTGGCCCGATGTCTGTCCGGACAACTGCTGCGCGCGCTGACCGGGTCGGGTGCTGCAGTGGGGTGCCGCCTGGAACGCGGTGTGCATCGCGTCCGGCCTGCTGTTGGCACGCGTCAGCTGCGCCGGGCGTCGTCGCCTGGCGGGGCGGACGATCGAACACGGTCTGGACACGCGGCTCGGGTACGCGGCTCGGGTAGGGGGGCCATTGTCTTTTTTCTCCGGCCGGTTATCGTACTTTATCGTACCAGGATCGCCACGCCCGATCGCGCGCAGGTAGCGCGCCCGATAGCAGGTGAGTCGGTGATTGAGGAATCTGCCGATCGTTGGCCACACTGGTGCGGTTCAGGAGCAAAATGATGACGCCAGCCACATTAGGTCTGCCCGATGCGCCGAGCGAGCGGATGCAGTGCATGGAAGTGTGGGGCGGCAATTCGGACGTCGACAAGGCGTTTGAAATGCCCGGTCTGCAGGCCTGGATATACAGCCGTCCGCACGGCGGCTCGCGCGCTGGTGGTGACGTGTACTACCTGTCGTCGTGCGCATCCGGGCGCATTTCCCGCATGCTGCTGGCCGACGTGAGCGGACACGGCCACGAAGTGGCGGAGCTGGCCAAGGGGCTGCGCGAGCTGATGCGCAAGAACGTAAACGTTATCAGGCAGACCCGGTTCGTAGAGGGAATGAACCGGCAGTTCTCGGAGATGTCGGAGCACGGTACCTTCGCCACGGCGTTGGTCGCCACCTATTTCCAGCCCGCCCGGCGCCTGTCCGTCTGCCGGGCGGGACACCCGCATCCGCTGCTGTTCGATGCATCGCACAACCGCTGGTCGGTGTTGCACGACGGTCAGTCGGACGCGGCGGGCATCGCCAACCTGCCACTGGGGCTGCACGATCAGACCGTGTACGAACAGACCGAGACGAAACTGTGTGTCGGGGACATGGTGCTGTTGTACAGCGACGCCCTGATCGAGGCCCGCGATGGGCAGGGCGAACAGCTGGGAACCGAAGGGCTGTTCCGGCTGGTCGCCGACCTGAAGGCCGATACGCCCGCCAGCCTGCTGAAGCAGTTGTTGGGAGCCATTGACACCGGCCACCCGGAAAACGCGGGCCAGGACGATCTGACGGTCATACTGTGCCGGGTGACCGGTACCGCCACCACCCTGCGGGACAACCTGCTGGCGCCGTTCCGCCTGTTTCGTTGCGTGGGCGACAGCACGTCGCTGCGCAGCTGAGTTACTCTGGGGGGCGGCATACTGCACGACGCGTCGAGTGACGAGGTCGACCGACACTGTCCCATCCTGCAGCTCGAAGCGGAGGGACTCAGCCTGTCATCGCTCCCCCTCCATGAAAAACATCTCCCGGAACTTTTCGGGCAGGGGCGGGGTGGCGCCGGGATGGGTGCAGACGTAGGCGGCCAGTTCATTGGCCGCATTGGAGATGGCTTCCAGGGTCCAGCCGGCCAGCAGGCCGAGGGTGACTGCGACGGTGAAGGCATCGCCGGCCCCCACGCTGTCGACGACCTCGGTGGACACGCCCGGGTGGTCGAACCATTGATCGCCGTGGAAGATCAGACTGCCCTGTTCCCCACGCGTGAGAATGACCGTAGAGAGCTGGTAGAGGTCGGCCAGTTCGCGCAGTTGGTCGTGCGGGGATCCGGAGATCTCGGCAAAATCCGCGACGGTCGGCAGTTCGTCGTCGTTGATCTTCAGCACGTTAGCCAACCGCAAGGATGCGTCCAGGACGTTGTTGGAGTAGAAGTGCTGCCGCAGGTTGATGTCGAGCACCTTGAGCGCCCCGGGCTTGGCGCGTTTGACGAGTGTGCGGACCGTCTGGCGCGAGGGCTCGCTGCGCTGGGCCAGCGTTCCGAAGCAGACTGCGTCGGCTCGGCTGACACAGGCGAGGGCCGCGTCCTGCACGGTCATGGCGTCCCACGCCACGTGTTCGTTGATGGTGAACAACGGCTGGTGGTTCGAATCGAGTTTGACCGACACGGTGCCTGTGGCTTTCGAGACCGTCTGGATCAGACTCGTGTCGAGCCCGAGCCCTGTCAGGCGTTCGAGGATCTGGCGGCCGAGCGGGTCGTTACCCACGGCGGAAATGATCTGGGCTTCCGCCCCCACCGCATGCGCGTGATACCCGAAATTGGCTGGCGCGCCGCCTAACTGCTTGCCATCGGGCAGCAGATCCCACAGTACTTCGCCAATACCGACCAGCAACGGACGACGAGCTGTCATTGGATTCCAAGTTCCTTTTGAATGTCTTCCAATGGGATACCTTTGGTTTCCGGCATGACGGTCAGCACCCACAGGAGCTGCAACACCACCATGGCGGCGTAAAACGCGAGCTAAACAGGAGGCCGTCCAACGCAGCGACCAAAGTGCTTCCCAGCAGGTTGGTTTTTCCTCTCATGGTCCGGCCACATGCCCCTCTCTCAACGGCGCGATCAGGCACATCGAGCGCAAATCTCCTCTGAATGTACTTACACACGCCGCAGTTGCAATCTGACGGCGCCAGAAATTGGACTTCGCGAGTGGCCGCCAGGGAACCAGGGAGACGATAACGACGAGCGACTTCGGGGCTCGCGACCCGGTTCCCGGACCCCCGCGTCACCCGCCGGGCAGCCGGTCACCCCGTTATCCACATCGGTCGTGGTGGACTCCGGTGTGGCGGACGCAATCGTGGTATGATGGCGACGATTCCGAATGTCGTCTGGTTCACCACGGGAGCGTCGCGCGATGAGAACTGCCTGGTTTACAGTTGTGGCTGTCATTTTGTGTCAGAGTCTGGTCTGGGGGCAGGCCGGCGGGACTCCAGCCGAGCACGCGGAACTGTGCAAGTGGATGGCAGCCAAATTCCAGGCTGACACGCCAGCTGCCGAGGCGGGCAGTCTCACGATCGTGGAGCACTTCGACGTTGTGTGGCAGAACTGTCGCGTCGACCGCCCGCTGACATTGCGGGCCAGCCAGTATCAGCGCGGCCTGTTCACGCACGCTCCGAGCGATGTGCTGGTCAAGCTGCCCGGACCGGGGCAGGAACTGACGGCGCAGGTCGGGGTGGACACCAACGAACAGACCCGCGGCGGCCTGGGCAGTGTCGTGTTCACGGTCGTCACTCCCGACGGCCGCGAAGCTTACCGCTCCCCGGTTATACACGAGGGACAGCCCGGCATCTCCATCCAAGTCGAATTGGGGAACGCGACCGAGTTCCACCTGCAGGTGGAAGATGCTGGGGATGGCATCAGTTGCGATCAGGCTGTCTGGATCGAACCGCGTGTGACGCTGGCCGATGGCAGCACGGTGTGGCTCGGTGACCTGCCGATCGTGGGTGGGCCAGGGGAATCGGCTTACTCGCCGGCACCTCCGTTTTCGTTCACGTACGGCGCGCGGACGTTTGCCGAGTTGATGCCCGAACTGACGCGCGAGTCGAGTGTGACACCGCTGGACGCACACCGGCTGCAGCATCTGGTGTGCTACCGGCACGCGGCAACCGGTCTGGAAGTTCGCTGCGTTGCCGTCGAGTATCAGGACTTTCCCACGATCGAATGGACCGTGTACTTCAAGAACACGGGGGACCAGGATACGCCGATCATCGCGGACGTGCAGGCGCTCGACGCGACCTTCGAGCGCCTGCCGGATGCGGTGTACACCCGGTTTGCCCGACCGGGCGAGTTCATCCTGCACCATCACACGGGCAGCATCTGTGCCGCGAACGACTACGAGCCGCACGCGACGCTGCTGCCACCCGGCGGTGTCAAGCAGCTGGCCTCGTCCGGTGGCCGCGGCAGCAACGGTGAGTTCCCCTACTTCAACATTCAGTGGCCCGGTGGAGGCGTCATCACGGCACTGGGCTGGCCCGGCCAGTGGCGGGCCACGTTCGAGCGCGATGCAGAGACCGTGCTGCACGTGACGGCCGGCCAGGAGTTGACTCACTTCACGCTGCATCCGGACGAGGAGGTACGCACGCCGCTGGTGGCACTGCAGTTCTATCAGGGAGATCGTGTCCGGGCCCAGAACACCTGGCGCCGCTGGATGATCGCCCACAACGTGCCACGCCCCGGCGGCCAGCCGCACCCCACTCACCTCGCCGGATGCTCGTCCCATTTCTTCAACGAAATGGTGCTGGCTGACGAGGCGAGCCAGATCCAGTTCATTGACCGGTACATCGCTGAGAAGTTGCCGATCGACTACTGGTGGATGGATGCCGGTTGGTACATCAACGCGTCAGGGTGGCCGCACACCGGGACGTGGGAAGTCGACCTGCAGCGTTTTCCGCGCGGACTGCGTGCCATCACGGACTATGCCCGCACGCAGGGACTCCAGTCGATTGTGTGGTTCGAGCCGGAGCGGGTCGCGCCTGGCACGTGGCTCTATGACACGCATCCCGAGTGGCTGTTGGGCAACGACGGAGAGCAGAAACTGCTGGATCTGGGCAACGCTCAGGCCTGGCAGTGGCTGGTGGAACACATTGACGCCCTGCTCACGACACAGGGTATCGATCTGTATCGGCAGGACTTCAACATGGATCCCCTCGGATACTGGCGCCAGCACGACGCGCCGGACCGCCAGGGCATCACCGAAATCCGCCACGTCACGGGCTATCTCGCGTTCTGGGATGAACTGCTGCGGCGCCACCCGAAACTGCGGATCGATACGTGTGCCAGCGGCGGCCGGCGCAACGACCTGGAGACGCTCCGGCGCGCGGTGCCACTGTGGCGCACCGACTACATCCTGGAGCCGATCGGTGCCCAGTGCTGTTCATACGGCATCGCGTCCTGGATCCCCTTTCACGGGACCGGCGTCAAGGAGTCGGACGCATATCACTTCCGCAGCATGATGTCCCCCTATCTGAATTGCCTGTGGGACGCGCGCCGCACGGAGCTGGACTACGACACACTCCGCCGGCTCCTGGCACAGTGGCAGCTGGCCGCGCCCAATTACGCGGGTGACTTCTATCCGCTCACCCCGTACAGCCTCGAGCGGCACGCCTGGATCGCCTGGCAGTTCGATCGCCCGCAAGCCGGTGAGGGGATCGTGCAGGTATTCCGCCGGGAGGGGAGCATCTTTCGTGCGGGCGATCTGCCCATGCAGGGACTCAGCCGCGAAGGACGCTACCTCGTCACCGACCTCGATGCCCCCGACACGCCGAGCGAGTACACGGGCGAAACGCTACTGGACACAGGGCTGCCAGTGGAAATCCGTTCACGCCCAGGGGCCGTGCTATACCATTATCGCCGGGTGAATCAGTAACACCTGAGCGGATTTTAGCGATTAGTTAAGCTTTTCCGGTTGTGCTGACCGATACGCATCGGGACGGACGGGAATTCAGTGCGTCTCGTCGAACCGTTCCAGGGGGTGGTCTTGTCTGTTGTCGGGGCCCGGCACGTCCTGCAGGTTCCCTTATCCATGGAAGGTTGAGCGGTGAACAAGGTGCAATACTCCGTGGGCTTACTGGCATTCGTGGCCGTCACGGTGCAGAGTGCGGCCCTGATGGCGCAGCATCGCATCGGTTTCTGTAATTCCGTGGCTGCCGGCAGCTGTGTCGACGCGTGCGACACCTGTGCCGAGCCGGGCGGCTGTGGCGTGTCAGACTGCGGGACGTGTGGCAGCGTTTGCCGGCCGTGTGTGTGGGATGGCTGGGTCCACGGCGAGTTTCTGATGTGGTGGCCGCGGCCAATGGATATCCCGACGCTGGTGACCACCAGCCCGGCAGCTTCGAAAGGGGTGCTGGGGATGGGGGGCACCGAGCCGCTGGTGAGCGACCAGCTGCTCGACCAGATGTACACCGGCGGCCGGCTGCGTGTGGGGCTGTGGGCGGATCCCTGCCACCAGTACGCCTGGGAAGTGGACGGGTTCATCATCGGCGAAGAAACAGACCGTTATTCCTTCAGCGGCACCGGGGCGGCCGGCACGATGGCACTGGCACGCCCGTTTTTTAACGTACTGACGTCGAACGAGTATCCGAACGGCCGCGAGGACTCCGAGCTGGTGGCCTCGCCCGGCGAACTCGCCGGGACCGTGACTGTGGAAGCCACCAGCCGGCTCTTCGGAGTTGGTGTGCACGGCATGCGCGTGTTCTGCGAATACAGCGGGTGCGAAGAGGCGGTGGTCCACTGTGGCAGCACGCCGGTCGGCTGCCAACTGGCGGGCTTCGCCGGCTGGCGCTACCTGGACTTCGCGGAAGATCTGCGCATCAACGAGGACTTGACCAGCCTGCTGCCATCGCCCGGCGATGGGCGGTTCTTGATCGAAGACCGCTTCGAGACGCGCAATATCTTCAACGGTGCCGACCTGGGCGTCCTGTGGAAAACGGGTCGGGGCCGGTTCTCGCTGGACCTGCTGATGCGCATGGCTCTGGGCTCCAATCACCAACGCGTGTGCATCAACGGCTCGACCACCATCACCGGTTCCAGCGTTCCCGGCAATAACTTCCAGGACGCGACGGGCGGGCTGCTCGCCCAACGCACCAACATCGGCGACTACACACGCAATCGATTCGCCGTGGTGCCCGAACTGGGCGTCACTCTGGGCTATGCGATCTCCCCGCAGTGGCGAGCCACCGTCGGCTATACGTTCCTGTACTGGAGCAGTGTCGTGCGTCCGGGCGATCAGATCGACCGCGATCTGAATCCCAACCTGCTTCCTCCCGAAAACACTCCACTCGCAGGTCTCGAGCGTCCCGAGTTTCAGTTCGTGGAATCCGATTTGTGGGTGAACGGATTGAATCTGGGACTGGAGCGAACCTGGTAACCGTTTCTTTCACCTCCATCGAGAGCCAGCCATGGGATTCCTGCAACGCCTGCTGTCGCGAACCAAGAAACGAACGTCTGCCCGCCGCCTGTTCCTCGAGCCGCTGGAAAAGCGGACACTCCTGGCGCTCGATCTGGCGGCCATCGGCGGCACCGCCTTCGTCGATCTGACCGGGGACGGTCTGACCGCGGACGATACACGGATCAGCGGTGCCACGGTCGAACTCTACCGTGACAACGGCGACGGCCTGTTTGATGCCAATACCGACACACTGCTCGGCACGACCACCACCAGCGGTACAGGCGTGTATCGGTTCGCCAGCACCAATGCCGGTGGGGCGCTGCCGGCGGACACGTTGACCGCGGACGACTACTTCGTGCGGCAACTGGCGGTGACCGGCTACGCCGCGCCGTCGGCCGCGCTGGTGACAATCACCAGCGAGCACGTCAGCGGCACCACGGTACAGACGATCGACTCGTTCGACGTGACCGAACAGTCGGTCTCGGCGAACTCCATGACAACGACCGCGAGCAGCAGCCTGCCGGCCTCCGAGGTGATTGGCGGGGAGCGTGACGTGCTGGTGACGTTCGTGTCCGGCTCGGGTGAAGTCCAGGTACTTATCGACCAGTTCGACTCGGATGTCTTTGCGTTTGCATCGGGTTTGAACGTGGTGGGCACGGCGCTGATCCAGTATGACGGCATCGACGGGGACGCCACGTCACTAGCCGCGGAAGGACTGGGCGGGATCAGCCTTACCGGCGGCGATGCGAACGCAGGCGTGCTGGTCGCGACCCGCGGCGACTCGTCAGGTGCCACGGCGGAGCTGACCATCTACACCGATGACACCAACTACTCCACGGCGACCATCAGCATTCCAGAGCAGGGCACCGCCGAGTTGATATTCGTACCGTTCTCCACGTTCACTGTCGCGTCCGGCGACGGGGCGGACTTCACGTCCGTCGGCGCGATCGAACTGTTCATCGACGGTGTGCTGGAACTGGACGCGACCGTGGAAGTGGTCAGCAGCGTGCGGCCGAGCATGGTCACTTCGAATCTGGAAAACCTCGAACCGTCAGTCGAAATCACCAAGTTCACCAACGGGCAGGATGCCAACACCGAAGGTTCCGGCCCGTACCTGGCTGTCGGTTCCACCGTCACCTTCACGTACACGGTCGAAAGTACGGGTGGAACGGCACTCGAGAATGTCGTGGTCACCGACGATAATGGCACACCGAACAATGCCGACGATGACTTTCATCCGACGTACTTAACGGGCGATGATAATGAGGACGGTATCCTGGACGTGGGGGAGACCTGGTACTACACGGCGACAGGCACGGTCGAGGCGGGCGCCTACACGAACATCGGCAGCGTGTCGGCGGAAGCCGAAGGGATCGAAGTGACGGACTCGGATCCGAGCAACCACTTCGGGGTCAACGCGCTGGTCACTGTCGTGAAGTCCACCAATGGCGTCGACGCGAATTCCCCCACGGGCCCCGTGGTGCCCGTTGGCTCCACGGCAACGTTCACCTACGTGGTCAGCAATTCGGGCAACGTCGCACTCGGTTCGCTGTCAGTGGTCGACGACAATGGCACAACCGGGACGACGGACGATGACTTCAACGCTACATACCTGAGTGGTGACACGAACAGCAACGGCCTGCTGGACACCACCGAAACGTGGACCTATCAGGCTACACGCGAGGTGACGGCTGACCAGTACACCAATACGGCAACCGTTACGGGTACTGCCGTGGATAGCGACGGCAACGCAATTGAAGGCATTGCCGCGGTCACGGACACGGACGTGAGCAACCACTTCGGCGCCACGGCTGGCATCAATGTCGTCAAGTCCACGAACGGCGTTGACGCGAATTCGCCTACCGGTCCACGTCTGGCCGTCGGGTCCACGGCGACGTTTACCTACGTGGTCACCAACAGCGGCAACGTCCCGTTGGCCAACGTCGTGGTTCGCGACGACAACGGAACGATCGGAGATACCGACGACTTCGACGCCACGTACCAGACCGGCGACACGGACGGTGATGGACTGCTCGATACGACCGAAACGTGGACCTTTACGGCCACACGCACGGTGACCGCCGGCCAGCACACGAATACCGGCACCGCTACCGGCAATCCGGTCGACGAGTCGGGACAGGACATCGCTGGCATGGCCGATGTGTCGGACAGCGACGTGAGCAATCACTTCGGCATTGTCGCCGGGATCAATGTCGTCAAGTCGACCAATGGAGACGACGCGAACTCACCCACCGGCCCCTGGCTGGTGGTTGGCTCCACCGCCTCGTTCACCTACGTGGTGACCAACACCGGCGACACGCCGCTGGGATCGGTGGTGATCAGCGACGACAACGGGACGCCGGGCAACACGGGAGACGATTTAACCCCGACGCTGCAGAGCGGTGATGCGAATAGTAACGGGCTGCTGGATGAGGACGAAACCTGGACCTATACCGCGACACGTGTCGTCACGGCCGGACAGTATACGAACACGGTCACCGTCGTCGGCAATCCTGTCGACGAGGATGGGACCGATATCCCCACCATGGCCGATGTGACCGACTCGGACGTGAGCAATCACCTGGGGATCACGACCGGCATCAACGTCGTCAAGTCGACCAATGGAGAGGATGCCAACACGGCGACAGGTCCCACGATCGCCGTCGGCGACACGGCCACGTTCACGTACGTGGTCACCAATACTGGAAGCGTGGCGCTGGGATCGGTGGTGATCAGCGACGACAACGGGACGCCGGGCAACACGGGAGACGATTTGACCCCGACGCTGCAGGGCGGTGATACGAACAGTAACGGACTGCTGGACACGGACGAGACCTGGACCTACACCGCGACACATACCGTCACGGCCGGACAGTATACGAACACGGCCACCGTCACGGGAACACCCGTGGACTCCACCGGCGCGGTGATCCCAGGTGCCGGTAACGTCACGGATACGGATCCCAGCAACCACTTCGGGTACACCACCGGCATCGCCGTGCAGAAACTGACCAACGGGATCGACACCGGCACCGGCGCCGGGCCCATGCTGGCCATCGGGTCGACCGCGACCTTCACGTACAACGTGACCAATACAGGTAATATCGCGCTGACGAACCTCACGATCACGGACAACAACGGCACGACCGACAACACGGCCGACGACCTGACGCCCACGTACGTGAGAGGCGACGCGAACGGGAACAACGCGCTGGACGTCAACGAGACCTGGGTCTATCGGGCCACGCATGTCGTGGCGGCCGGACCTTACTCGAACACCGTCACAGTCACCGGTCACGGACCCAACGCAGTCGAGGTGTCCGCCACCGATCTGAGCGCGCACGTGGGGTTCAATCCGCTCTCCAAACGACGCTTCCTGGCCAGCTACGACTAGGAAGCCTGATGGGCTGACCACGTTAGACTGACCACGCACCGGGCGGACGTTCGAGTCCGCCCAGCGGCGGAGGGCAGTGGCCAGCGCGGGGGTGGCTGCCGGTCAGTCGCAACGCATCCGGCAGCGGTCAGATCCGCTGGAACGCGTCGAGCACATAGTCGCGTGCGCGCGGGATGTCGTCCAGCGTCACGTGCTCGATGAGCAGATGGAGCGGGCGATTGAGCCCGGCCAGCAGACGGAGGTAGTGCGGATAGTCCAGCACCCCCTTGCCGGCCGCCGGTGTATCCAAGCCGTCTTCCGCCACGTCCTTGGCGTGAGCCACGATGATCTTGTCCCCCACCCGGCGGAACACATCCTCCAGCAGTGGGCGTAACCGCGGGAGGTCTTCTTTCCGCGGATAGTTGCACGGATCCATCACCAGACGCAGCGCGGGCGACTGAATGTCCTGGAAGATCCGCTCCACCCGGTCGACCGAATCGATCACGTTGCGCCAGTACGGTTCAATCGACACGACGGCTCCGGCCTGTTCGGCCATCCGCGCGAACTCCTCCAGCACCTGCCGGCACTGCACATAGCCCTCTTCCGTCAGATTCTCCGGTGCATCGGCCCAATCGGATTCCGTGTTGAAGGTGCCTGTCTCGGTGGAAACATTCGCGCAGCCCAACCGCTTCCAGTTCTGGATCAGACACGCCATCCGCGCTTTCCCACGCTCGCGGCGCTCCGGTACGGGGTCAATGATGTTGACGTAGCCGTAACTGGCTGCGATCTCAATCCCCTTCTTCTCGAACGCACGTACGATCTTGTCCGCCGCCGCCCAGTCGGGCGCCAGTGGGTCGAACCGCACGTCGGCAAACGTGTATTCGGTCAGCACGCCGGTAAAACCGTCGTCCGCAATGCGCTGCACCGCCTCGGCCAGTGGCAACGCCATATAAGGCCCCGTGTGCACGCCCAGCTTGAGGTTCTGGCGCGCCAGCGCCTGCAGAGCCGGATCCTCGGCTGCCAGGACAGTCCGCGAAAACCCGGGCAGCTGACTTGCCGCTACGGTCGCCGCAGCCGCACACAGCCACTCCCGCCGCCCCATCCGACGTGCCTGAGTACCATCCACCGTCTCCGGTCCGCTCGTCGCTCTCGTCCGCGCCTGCATGAGTCCGATCCTCTCTGGCTTCAGATGTTTGCCGCCGTAAACCCCGCGCCGGGATTCTACCGCGATATGCGGCGGCTCGCAACCGGCGGCGCGCATGCGAGGCATCCGCCGGCAGGCTCGGTGGCGCTGACGGACCTGCCAGCGAGTCATAGTATGGTTAATAGTACGGTTATATGTTTTGGATGAGGCACTTGTATCGGCGGGCGGTTTCTATCAACAGTGCGGCAAGAAGATCTGATCAGAATCTCAACGCCTCGATGTTGCGCACCTCCAGGACCAGGGAACGGGGCTTGGTGTTTGCGCCGACACTGACCGCTGCCACGCGCTGGGTGTCCAACTGGCCATTGGGATCCGGCGAGGTCTGCGCGACGTGGTCCAGCTCCGACAGCAGAATCGTCGCCCTGCGCCAGTGGGTGTCGCCGGGCAGTTCGGTCTTGGAGATGTAGCCGGCGCCCTGGGATTCGAACAGGAACAGCCGAACAGGGCCCGGATCAGTGGTGTCCGTTCGGTACTCGAAACGCACGGCATCGTAGTTGGACAGATCGAGTTCCGGTGTGAAGTAGACCCGCGGATAGGCCCAGTTGTCGCCGTCGGTGGAGAAGTTGAAGTGCAGTCGTACGCCGCCCTCGTCACAAGCGGTGATTTCCATCGTGCCATGTCCGGCGATGTTCTGTTGCCATCGCGTCGGATCGTCCATGTTCAGTGGCAGCCGCTCGCGCGCGGTAAGCGTGTTCAGGTCAGCACACACCCGGACCATGGCCGGTGTGCTCCGCGCATCGGCCGAGTGCGCCACCAGCCGCAGCGGCGCCGGGTCTTTCTGCTGCGCGACGGTGAGCCGCACGGGCACGGCAGCGCGCTGGCCGGGCGGCACCGACACTGAGGCCTGTGCGGGTTCCAGCCGCCACCCCTCGGGCGCTGACATCTGCAGATGCCCCTCAAACGCGTGCGACCCGAAGTTGTAGGCTTCCGCCTGCAGGGTGAGCGCGGTGCCGGCCGGCACGCGATACGCATCGCGCGTCTTGTCGGGCGTGCCCTCTGGAACGCGGAGGCGGACGACCAGGGAATGCAGCGGCGCACTTTCGATAGCACGTTTCAGGTCGTCCGTGCGCGGCGGGATCGGCGTCTGGGCAGGCGGCGTAAGTTTTCCCTGGAGCGCCGCCTGGGGGAGGATCAGATAAACCGCGCCGCGCGCCACGCGGACGGTGGCCGGTCCCTGGCCGGTGGGCAGCGGCGTGCCGAGGTGCGACCGTGCTTCCCGCACGTCGTTCCAGTGGAATGGCAGCGCAATGTCGGCCGGCGCGTCCGACTCGCGCCAGACGGCCACGGCAGCCGAATCGTCCCCGCGCGCAAAGGCGATGGCACGCCCCGCTTCGTCCGCCAGCGCGAGCGTCCCCAGGCAGTCACCCCGGCCCAGCGCGTAGGTGGCGGCGGCCAGCGCGGCTAGGCCCGGATACGGCGCACGCAGTTGGGGCTCGAACAGCCCCCACCCGGCCGTTCCCTCGCGCAGAAAGGGAAACACGAACCAGAAGTGCCGGTCCAGGCCTGCCGCCAACGCCTGGGGAAAAGCCCGCGACAGGAACTGCGCCTGTGCGATCCGGGCCTCCCGCGGCAGCACCCCCTCCGGACCCTTCAACGGCGCACCGGCTTCCGTCATCCAGTCGGGGACCACCACATCGTACCGTGCGAGTTGCGCCTGGAATCCTGCACGCCGCCCGGCGTAGGCGGACGGGTCCGCATACATGTGGTAGTTCCAGATGTCGAGATACTGGCCAACGCCGTTTTCGAGCAGCCCTTCCGAAAACGTGCCGGCTCCATGAGCCATCGAAGGGCCAAGCACCAGCTGTGCCGGATCCACCGAGCGGAAGCCGAGAAAGGCGGCTTTCTGTAACGCCGCGCATTCGCTCGACGGATGGGAAAAGAAAAAGATATCCGGTTCGTTCCACGCCTCCCAGGCCTGCACACGGCCACGGAACTGCGTCGCCAGAGACTGGGCGAAACGATACACGTCGCGCAGATCGTCCGGTGCCGCGGCGGAATCCTCGTCGCTGCGGCTCCACGCAGGCACACTGTGGAAGATCTGGTAGACCTCGATGCCGTGCTCGTGCAGGATCGTGGCCGTCCGATCGTAATGCCCCCAGTCGTAGCGGCCGCGCTCCGGTTCCACTTCACCCCACAACAGCCGTTCGCGCACGCAGCGGATGCCGCACTGCTGCAGCAGTCTGGCCACGGGCTCCCATTGGGACGCTTCCACCAGCCACGACATGGCGTTGTCCGTCGCCAGGCGCGATCCGCCGCCGACGCGTTTGGCGGGATCGATCAGCACCACCAAGGGCAGCACGGTCTGGCCCGCGACGGCTTCGTAGTAACCGGGGGGCAGCCGGCCGAAGTCCAGCACGCCCGCGTCCCCGGTCGCCTCCCGCCGCGCCACTTCCGTGCCGTCGCTGTCGCGCAGCAGCACCGGCTGCGCGTCGCCAGCGGCCACCGCGACCTGCACCGGTTGAGTCTCGATGAACGCGTGTGCGAACTGAGGCGTCGACAACGCCCGCTCCGCTGGCACGTCCGCTGGCTGCGCGAAACCCACCGCGACACAGACCATCATCCACGTCAGCATCGTCCGGCCCTCCAGTCAAGAACCCGTCTCGCCTGTCTCGTCTGTTCCGGAACGTTACACCTGTTCCGGAATAATGTATGGCGCGCGGTATTCGCGCTTCAGGAACTTGTCGGCTTCCGGATCGTTGACGAACCGTTCGGTGCTGGGATCGAAGTGCACGCTCCGCCCGAGCTTGGCCGAAATCTTGGCCAGGTGGCAGACGGTAGCCGACTTGTGACCTTCCTCGACGTCGGCGTTCAGATCTTCGTGTTTGCCGCTGCGGATCGCCTGGATCCAGTTGCGGAAGTGCGGAACACTTTCGTCCGTCCAGTTGAAGTTCTTGTCCGTGGGCTGGCAGGGGCCCGGCTCGTTCTTCGGACCGAGGAACGTGTAGTAGCTCGAGTAGTCGGGGATGATCATGTAGCCTTCGCTGCCGAAGAAGATCTCGCCGACGCACTGGTTCTCGGCCACGAAGGGGTACTTGTCGCGCATCTGCGCTTCGCTGTTGGTGTACCAGTGGCGATTCTCGACTGTTACCAGCGCGTTGTTGTCGGCCCACTTGCACATGAATGCCAGGGTGTTGTGCGTGTCGGCGTCGTCACTGTCGCCCGGCACGTAGCGGCCGCCCATGCATGCGACGGTGACCGGGTGATCTTTGAGTCCCAGTCCCCAGCGTACTTTGTCGACGTCGTGGACCAGCTGATTGGCCACGTCGCCACTGGCGAAATTCTCGATCCAGTACCAGCGTCGGTGGTGGAACTCGCTGTACTCTACCATCCGTGCTGGTCCGACCCAGCTGTCCCAATCCAGCCCCTCCGGCACCGGCACCGGTTTGTGTTTGCCGAGGTTGCCGCGCATTTTGTATGACATCGCGCGGGCCATATACAGCTTGCCGATCACGCCTTCGTGCAGTTTCTGGATGCCTTCCACCACGTGCGGGCTCGAGCGGTTCTGGGTGCCGATCTGCACCATGCAGCGGTACTTGCGCGCCGCTTCCACCATCTTGCGGCCTTCCCAGATGCACCAGGTCGGCGGCTTCTCGACGTAGACGTGCTTGCCGGCCTGGCAGGCCAGGATGGTCTGCAGGGCATGCCAGTGATCCTGCGTGCTGAAACTGATGGCGTCGATCGACTTGTCGGCAAACAGCTCCTCCTGGCTGGAGTACTTCTTCAGCTTGAAGTTGGCCAGCTGCGGGTAGTCGGTTTCAGCCGTCGCCAGTTTCTTCTTGTCGCAGTCACACACGGCTGCGATTTCGACGTTGTCGCTCTCGGCCATGGCTGCCAGACTGCCGACGTGCGAGTGCATCCGCCCCCCCAGTCCGACAAGCCCCACGCGGATTCGCTCGTTGGCGCCGCGCTGACCTAACAACACCTGGGGGACACTGAACGTGGCTGCCGCACCTGCCGCCAGAGCGGAAGCCTGCACAAACGAACGCCGACTGGTCTTGCTCATGATGGATCTCCCGTTCGTGTAACTGGTCGAGTCTCTGCCAACAGCGCGCCGGGCGCGCCTGTGATAGCGCACCGGCCAGCACTGTGCTGACCCTACCAGTGTATCGTACCTGGGCCGCAATGCTACACGGCCACGAGTGGCGCCGCTCCGCCCCGGGCTCACCCTGGGACGGTGAAAGGCTCGGTCATTCTGAGCCGGTTGTAGTGGACAAATCCATGCCATGGATGGGCCCATTCGCATGGACTGCCTACCTCCCCTCCTCACCGTGCAGCGGTTACATCCCACAATTGGCCGAAGGCCAGACGACAGCTATCCCGGTACCGCACCCCTGGTGCAGGGTCGCCAACCTGACACAGGGTTCGCAGTGAGAAGTAAACCGTTAATGCGAAGTGGCTCACCGGTGCAACAAATGTCAAAACCGGCACCAGGGCCGTTTCTTCGGGCCTTTCAC
>JAAYDI010000157.1 GCA_012729315.1 Planctomycetaceae bacterium | reverse complement strand
TCTGAACAGCTTGCTGGCCACGATCGTGGTCGGAGCGGCAGTCCAGACGCATGGCTCGGTTATCGTGTGTGAATGTGAATCTGAATGCTGCCTGGTCGAGGACACCGTCGGCGAATTGGCGCGATGGATCGACGCGAACGCCAGCCACGCTGCTTTGCCCCACAGCTGCTTGCCAGCGCTCGCGCTTGACGCCTCCAGTTCGGGTCCTGCAGAGGGCGACCAGATTCGATCCGAGCTGGATACGACCCTGGCCGATTCTTCGCCGGGCATGATGCCGTCGTCGACATCGTCGCACTCGGACGGTTCGGGAACGGGTGGAGCGATCGAAAGTGAGTTGGAAGCGGTTCTGTACAATCCACGACATGGCACTCTTCCGCCCGAATCGCGGGTGGTTCTTCTGACCGGCCCAGTGTTCCGCTGGTTCCGGCCGCCTCGTACATGGACGTGACAGACTGGCATTCGTCGGTCTGTGCGTATTTCCGACTTTCGGACCGTATGCTGGCAGAGTTGCTGGACATACGGGAGTTGAGAATGACCATGTATGCATAGAGGAATCATCGAATGAAGAAAACAGGTTTACTATCCATCGCTCTTGCCGTTGTGTTCGCGTTGAGCGCGAATGTCTCGCAGGCAAGCTACATCGTCAATGGCAGCTTTGAAGACCCTGCGCTGAACAACGGGGCTTGGCAGGTGTTCAACGACGCTACCGTCACAGGCTGGTACGTGACCTCTGGCACAGGCATTGAAATCCAGAATAATGGTGCGGTGCCCGGCGCCAGTGCGTTCGACGGCAAACAGCTCGTTGAGCTCGATTCGTACAGCAACAGCGGCATGGCGCAAGACATTTCTGGTCTTTCGGCCGGTTCGGGGTATACCCTGAGCTTCGCTTATTCACCGCGTCCGAACCAACCTGCCGGCACAAACGGCATCAGCGTCTACTGGAACAATGCATTGCTCCAGTCGATCACCGGGCAAGTAGGTGGGGCGACCACTTCCTGGGCGCCCTACAGTTTCGTCGTTTACGCGCAGGCGGGTATCAACACCCTGAAGTTTGAGGCGACCGAGACGAGCGACTCGCTGGGTGGCTATATCGACGACGTCAAACTGGTTCCCGAACCAGCCGCAGTGTTCGTGTGGGGATTCCTGAGTGTTGTGGGTGTGTGCTGGCTGCGACGCCGCAGCCGAGCATAGTCAGCTGCCACGGTGGCGGTTCCGATGCCGCCGCAAATGGCAGACGAACAAGATTTCCCGAACAGAACTGCCCAAGACGCCGGACGCGCAAGTGTCCGGCGTCTCGTTTCTGTTTTTGGGCATGGCGGCCCATCGCACCCGCCGCCCAGCGGCCGCAGACGCGGGGGGCGGCGCCGGTGGAGACGCGTGGTGTGACGGCGCTCGCCCACGGAGGGGTGGTCGCAGATGGAGGCAGATCGGGGGGGCGAGCTGGTCGCCCTACGAGGGCCCCCGTAGGGTGTGACAAGCTCGCGTCGCGCGTCCCATCCACCGTCACGCGGCCTCGTCGCGAGCGATGTCACACCAGGACGCGGATGGCGGTGTCCACAACAGGTGGCGGTCGCACAGGTGCGTGGTGTGACGGCGCTCGCCCACGAGGGGTGGTCGGAGATGGAGGCAGAACCGCGGGCGAGCTTGTCACACCCTACGAGAGCCCCGAGATCGCGGAGAACGGGCGGACGCGGGGGCGGAGTCGGTGGAGATGCGTGGTGTGACGGCGCTCGCCCGTAGGGTCGCTCGCAGATGGAGGCAGATCGCGGGGGCGAGCTGGTCACACCCTACGAGAGCCCCGAGATCGCGAGAACGGGCGGACGCGGGGGCGGAGCCGGTGGAGACGCGTGGTGTGACGGCGCTCGCCCACGAGGGGTGGTCGGAGATGGAGGCAGAACCGCGGGCGAGCTGGTCACACCCTACGAGAGCCCGAAGATCCCGGAGAAGACATGAGGTAGATGGGGGGCATGGGTTGCGGGGGCGGCCGCAATTCGTGAAAATGGCGTTGTTTTCGCTAGGTGCCCGTCTAAGGATGGCCTCAGCAAGCTGATTTCTGACGTGACGCGGAGGCTAAGAATGCAATTCCCCTTCTTCCGCCGTGACGAGAGTTCCAGGAAGCCGCGCCGTGCATCTTCGCGACGCGATCCGGTGCGCTGCCGACCTCCGGGACACCGTCCGAGGACATTTGAAGCGCTCGAGCCGCGTCTGCTGCTCAAGGCCGTGGTGAACATCGACCAGGCCTGGCTGGATGCCAATGGGCCTGCACCGTATTACCTTGATCGGCAGAATGCCACATACATGCTGCAGACCGATGTCACGACCGACGGCACAGCGTTCGTGATCATCGACAAGAAAATCACGTTCGACCTCAACGGCCACACCGTCACCTACGACAACGCCGCACCCATCACCGTGGCCAACGGCAGTTTTGAGGCAGGAACTGGATCGGTGGCCACCGGCTGGAACTTCACACACGCTCCGAACGCCGAGCGGTTTGCGGGCGAGTACCTCAAGAACGAGGTGTACGACGGCGACTACTCCCTGAAGTTCTCGTCCTTCACCGGCGACCAGTACATTGTCTCCACCGGCACCGTTACGCTCGAAGCCAACACCACGTATGCCCTCTCCGGCATGCTGTGGAATGGAAACCAGATCACCGGCGTATCGACCTACGTGAAGCTGGTGGGTCAGAATGTCTCGTCGGAGCATGTCGCATCATGGGACGAGAAGAACTGGCGCGGCATCCAGTTCACCGAGGTCGCGTTTACGACGGGGGACGAGAGTGAAACATATAGGATCGTGGTGGGAGCCACGAATCCCTCCGGCAACTCGAACCATGTGGCGTACATCGACGACATCAAAATCCAGAGAACCAAGACCTACGGCGTGGCGGTATCTGCGAAAAACTGGGCTCCGGACGCGTACCCGGGTATCACGCGCTATGGGGAAGCAACAAACGCAACTATTAAGAATGGTGCGATCCTACAAGGCCGGGACAACGCGACGCGGGCGCATGCGATATACGGCCGGTCGACGAGCAATATCACGGTTGACAATACGTCCATCACGGTAGCTGGCGCTAATTCCTCGGCGCTGCAAGGGCAGGACACCACCAGTTGGGTGATCACGGATAACGACCTGACCAGCAATGTTCGCACGATCACCAGCCGCGACAATTTCTACGGGACTGTCATATGCAACGTCGGAGGAACGATTTCTCGAAATACCATTCACAACGGACCTCATGCAGGTATTTATGCCAGCCAGGGGAACAGCACCATCGACAACAATGTTATTCAGTTGAAGACAAAATACACCAACGCCTTTGCAATCGTGATGCGCAACGCCAGCGAAGCGCACCACAACACGATCAACTGTGGGGTGGGGGAGTTCGCAGCGCGCGGCATCCAAATCAGCGGCAACACAACGGGCAACACAGCCAAAATACATCACAACACAATCACCGTTCAAGGCACTACGGATAACCAAGAATATGGCGGCGCTCAGGTAGGCGGCTTCTATGGTATCCAAATAGAAAACTGCTCAGATGTGGAAGTCTATGAAAACACTGTTACCGCCATCGCTTCTGTCACCGATGCGGCAGCATTTCGCATGAACGTTGATGGCGCTGACCCCGGCTCCAATGTATATGTGCATGACAACACCTTCATAGGGCAGCGCACTGGTACTGGCGTGGGTGCCGCCCCGCTAATGTTCACAAACGTGTCAGGACACGAAGTGACGTTTGAACGTAATACCCTAGAGTCAAATAGTCTCTTCGTCCGACGCAGTAGAGCGTGTTCGGATATTGTTCTGTTGTCCAGCACCCTAAAGGCAACCGGAGATCTGGCGACACTCATACCTATCGAAAGCTATAACTGGGATTTCCAACAACTCCATGCCATTGAGAACTTGAAGTGGGTTGACAATGCATACTATGACGCAACAAGCCAAACACTGCTGAAGAATGCCTCGGTACTGAACTCCAACGGCGCTGTGGACCCCTATTCCTCCTTCATCCACAGCTTCACCACAACCTTCCAGGTGACCAACGCGCAGGGTGCGGCCGTGGCCAATGCGGCGGTGACGGTGGTGGACAAGGACAACCGGGAAGTGTTTGCAGGGACGACAGACGCCAACGGCCAGGTGGCCGCGGTGCTGGACGAGTTTCGCACACAGGGAGATGTGAAGACCACTTACGGCCCCTACCGCGTGACGGCCGGTGGCGATGGCAGCCAGGCAGAGCAGCAGTTCGACGCGGACCACACGCAGACGATCCGGCTGCAACTGGGCGCGGGCTCCGGAGCGAACGATGCTCCGGTTCTGACCCTGCCGGGCACTCAGTCGGCCACCGAGGATACGGCCAAACAGATCAGCGGCATCCGGATCGCCGACGCCGATGCGGGCAGCGGCCAGCTGCTGGTGACCATGACCGTAGCCCACGGCCGGCTGACGCTCCCCCAGCGGACCGGCCTGGCCTTCACGGTAGGGGACGGCGTGAGCGACCAGGCGCTCACGTTCACGGGCACCCTGGCCGATCTCAATGCGGCGTTGGCCAGCGTCCAATACCTGGGCCACACGAACTATTCCGGTGCGGACACGCTGCGCATCACCGTGGATGACCAGGGCAACAGCGGCACCGGCGGGCCGCTTTCTGACACTGGAACCGTGCCCATCACCGTAGCCCCGGTGAACGATCCCCCCGTACTGACCGTCCCCGGCGCCCAGACCGTCAATGAAGACTCATCGCTGAGTATCCGGCGTGTGAACGTGGCGGATCCGGACGCCACCACAAACCCCGTCAGGATGACCATCTCCGCAGAGCACGGCACGCTCAGCCTGGCGCGTACGTTTGGCTTGAACTTCCTGGTGGGCGACGGCACCAACGACACCACCATGACGTTCACCTCGTCGCAGGTCTACATCAACGCGGCGCTCGTCCAGATCATCTATCGCCCCGCTCCGAACTACAGCGGCTCGGACGCGGTCAGTATCAGCGTCGACGACCAGGGCAACATCGGTGCAGGAGGATCCCAGGTTTCCACGACGTCGATTCCGGTGACCGTCAAGCCCGTCAACGATGCACCCGCGCTGATTACGAACCAGCTGCTCGCGGTTCCGGCCGCAGGCCAGGCGCTGATCTCGCCATCGGTCCTTCAAGTCACAGACATCGACAGCCCCAGCCACCAGCTGGTGTTCACCCTGGTAAGCCCACCAACATCCGGCGCACTTCGCCTGGCGGGCAGCGATCTGGGCGCGGGCAGCGTCTTCACGCAAGCCGATATCGATGAAGGGCTGGTGAGCTACGCTCACGATGGCTCAGCGGCGACCAGCGACTCTTTTCTGTTCAGCGTCACGGACAGCGCCGGCGGAACGATCGGCGAGACGACGTTCAACATCCGGATCTACGACGCGATCAACACGCCTCCGGTCCTGACCCTACCGGGCGCTCAGTCGGCCACCGAGGATACGGTCAAACAGATCAGCGGCATCCGGATCGCCGACGCCGATGCGGGCAGCGGCCAGCTGCTGGTGACCATGAGCGTGGCCCGCGGCTGGCTGACGCTCCGCCAGCGGACCGGCCTAACCTTCACGGTGGGGGACGGCGTAAGCGACCAGAGCCTCACGTTCACGGGCACCCTGGCCGATCTCAATGCGGCGCTGGCGCGGGTGGACTACCTGGGCCATACGAACTATGCCGGCGCGGACACGCTGCGCATCACCGTGGATGACCAGGGCAACACCGGCACTGGCGGCCCGCTAACCGATACCGGAACCGTGCCCATCACCGTCGCCCCGGTGAACGATCCCCCCGTGCTGACCGTCCCCGGCGCCCAGACCGTCAACGAAGACTCATCGCTGAGAATCCGGCGCATAAACGTGGCGGATCCCGACGCCACAACAAACCCAGTCAAGATGACCATCTCCGCAGAGCACGGCACGCTCAGCCTGGCGCGTACGTTTGGCTTGAACTTCCTGATGGGAGACGGCACTAAAGACACCACCATGACCTTCACCTCGTCGCAGGCCTACATCAACGCGGCGCTCGTCTATATCACCTATCGCCCCGATCCGAACTATAACGGCCCGGACGTGATCACTATCAGCGTCGACGACCAGGGCAACATCGGTGCAGGAGGTGCGCAGGTATCCACCACGTCGATCCCGGTGACCGTCAAGCCCGTCAACGATGCCCCCACGCTGACAGTGAACCAGCCGCTTGCGGTTCCGACCGCACGCCAGGCGCTGATCTCGCCAGCGGTCCTTCAGGTCACCGACATCGACAGCCCGAGCCACAAGCTGGTGTTCACCCTGGTGAGCCCACCCACATACGGCGCGCTTCGCCTGGCGGGCAGCGATCTGCGTGCGGGCAGCGTCTTCACCCAGGCCGATATCGATGCGGGCCGGGTGAGCTACGCTCACGATGGCTCAGCGGCGACCAGTGACTCCTTCCTGTTCAGCGTCACAGACAGCGCCGGCGGAACGATCGGCGAGACGACGTTCAATATCCGGATCTACGAAGCACTCAACGCGTCCCCGGTCCTGACCCTGCCGGGCGCACAGTCCGCTACCGAGGATGCGGTCAAGCAGATCAGCGGCATCCGGATCGCCGACGCCGATGCGGGCAGCGGCCAGCTGCTGGTGACCATGAGCGTGGCCCGCGGCCAACTGACGCTCCCCCAGCGGACCGGCCTGGCCTTCACGGTGGGGGACGGCGTGAGCGACCAGACGCTCACATTCACGGGCACCCTGGACGATCTCAATGCGGTATTGGCCAGCGTCCAATACCTTGGCCACACGAACTACGCCGGCGCGGACACGCTACGCATCACCGTGGATGACCAGGGCAACACCGGCACCGGCGGGCCGCTTTCCGATACCGGAACGGTGCCCATCACCGTCGCCCCGGTGAACGATCCCCCCGTCCTGACCGTCCCCGGCGCCCAGACCGTCAACGAAGACACATCGCTGAGCATCCGGCGCGTAAACGTGGCGGATCCCGACGCCACCACAAACCCAGTCATGATGGCGATCTATGTAGAGCACGGCACGGTCAGCCTGGCGCGTACGTTCGGCTTGAACTTCCTGGTGGGAGACGGCACCAACGACACGGCCATGGCGTTCACCTCGTCGCAGGTCTACATCAACGCGGCGCTCGTCCAGATCATCTATCGCCCTGATCCGAACTATAACGGCCCGGACGCGGTCAGTATCGGCGTCCACGATCAGGGCAATATAGGTGCGGGCGGAGCCCAGGTTTCCACCACGTCGATTCCGGTGACCGTCAAGCCCGTCAACGATGCGCCGGCGCTGACTGTCAACCAACTGCTCGCGGTTCCGGCCGCACGCCAGGCGCTGATCTCGCCATCGGTCCTTCAGGTCACAGACATCGACAGCCCAAGCCACAAGCTCGTGTTCACCCTGGTGAGCCCACCAGCATACGGCGCACTGCGTCTGGCCGGCGCCGACCTGCGCGCGGGCAGCATCTTCACCCAGGCCGATATCGATGCGGGCCTGGTGAGCTACGCTCACGATGGCTCGGCGACGACCAGTGACTCCTTTTTGTTCAGCGTCAGCGACAGCGCCGGCGGAACTATCGGCGAGACGACCTTCAATATCCAGGTTACGCCGCGATGGCTCAACGTCGAGACGAACGGCCAACTGCAGTCCGGTGCCGTGGAGAGTTACACCAGCCAGGACGAGCGGACCGTGCTGATGGCCGTCGAGGATGACGGCAACACATTGCACATGGTCGGCAACACCTGGAAAAGCGTCTTCCTGACGATCGGTGTCACGCCATATACGGTCCTCGAGTTCGACTTCGAAAGCAGCCGCCAGGGCGAAGTGCATGCGATCGGATTCGACACGGACGACGCATTCACCCTGACGGACCGGTTCTTCCAGCTCTATGGCACGGAGACGCTCGGGTATCAGCAGTTCCGCATCTACGATCCGCTCGAGGGTTCGCACCATTTCCAGATACCGGTGGGCAAGTACCTGACCGGCAGCTTCGATCGTCTGGTGTTTGTGGGTGACGACGATGCCCAGGCGCTGGCAGACCACCGGTTCTCCAACATCAGGCTAACGAACCTCAACCGCGCGCCGACCATCACGTCGACGCCGGTCACGTCCGCGACGCCGGCTACGCCGTACAGCTACGACGTAGCGGCAACGGATCCGGACGTAGGCGACACGTTGACCTACTCGCTGGTGACCGCGCCTTCTGGCATGACCATCAACAGCAGCACCGGCCTCCTCCAATGGACACCGACGACTCTCGGAATGAACGCCGTAACAGTCCGTGTCCAGGACG
>JAAYDI010000156.1 GCA_012729315.1 Planctomycetaceae bacterium | reverse complement strand
CTCTCTCCGGGGCCAACAACCTCTGGTTCGCTGTCTTATCCATGACATCCAGCATACTCATGATCCCCTTGCCCTCTACTCTAATTATCGGCAAGGAACTGTCTCACGCATTCTGACACAGAGGGACGGCGCTGTGATGGCCTTGCTTCAACAGAATGGCTATCAGGTGGTGGGCGTCGATCCATCGGTTGAGGGGGTTTCTCAGGCCCACGCCGCCTACCCCGAACTGTCGGTGCACGCTGGCTCGGCATACGACGATCTGGCCGCCCGCTACGGAAGCTTTCCGGTCGTCGTGAGTCTCGATGTGGTGGAGCACTGTTTCCTTCCGCGCAACTACGCTCGAACGCTCTTCTCGCTTGTGCAGGAAGGCGGCATTGCCGTTCTCTCTACACCATATCACGGCTACTGGAAGAATCTCGCTTTGGCACTGACCGGCGCGATGGATCGTCACTTCACGGCACTGTGGGATTATGGCCACATCAAGTTCTGGTCCATTCGAACTCTGCGAACGCTCCTGCAGGACGCAGGTTTCAAAAGCATTCGCTTTTTGCGAGTCGGCAGGATTCCTCCGTTGGCCAAGACCATGATCGCTATTGCGAGGAAGTGACTGACGTGAGTGTATCGGTCTTGATTCTGACGCTTAATGAAGAAGCGAATCTGCCGGGGTGTCTGGAGTCGGTGGCGTGGTCGGACGACGTGGTCGTCTTCGATTCGTTCAGCACGGACCGGACGGTCGAGATCGCGAAGGCGGCCGGAGCGAGGGTGGTGCAGCGCCGGTTCGACAACTGGTCGGCCCATCAGAACTGGGCGGTGGAGAATATCGGATTCAGGCATTCGTGGGTCTTCTACATCGATGCGGATGAGCGGTGTGATGCGACGCTCGCGTCGGAGCTTCAGGCCCTTGAGACAAGCGGCGACGGTCACTGCACCTATCGGGTGAGGCGGAAGGACCATTTCATGGGGCGCTGGCTCAAGCACGCTCAACTGTATCCTACCTGGATTACGCGGGTATTCCGACCGGAGAAGATTCGCTATGCGCGTCTGGTGAATCCTGTGGCAAGGGTCGATGGTCAAGTGGGGACTCTCTCCGGGCACCTGATCCATTATCCGTTTAGTCATGGGATTCGTCACTGGTATGCGCGACATAATGATTACAGCGATATGGAGGCAATCGATCTGGCGAGAGAAGCCAGCGAGCAGGCTCGCATATCAGGGGTCTTTTCTCGTGATGCGACCGAACGGCGCCGAGCTCTTAAGCAAGTCGCGTACCGTGTTCCGTGTCGTCCTCTCCTGATGTATCTATACCTACTGCTCGTGCGGCGAGGCTTCCTCGACGGGGTTCCGGGTCTGACGTATTGCCGTCTGCGGGCGATGTATGAGTACATGATTGACCTGAAGGTCCGGGAGCTGCGGCGGCGGGAGAAGGGGCTGCCCGTTTGAGTTTTGAGTTTCAAGTGTGCGGCCTGCGGCCGGGTTTCAAGTGATAAGTGATAAGTGACAAGTGACAAGGTTGAAGTGTGGAGTTTGAAGTCCACGGCCTGCGGCCGGCGGCCGAGTTGACAGTTTCCAGTTTTCAGTTTGAAGTATGACGCATCTACCCTTCTACGAGCATGCGAGATACGAGATACCAGATACGAGATACGTGTGCGGCCTGCGGCCGAGAACTGTGAACTGAAGACTGTCGGCTGAAAGCTGTTCTTCTATGCGAATCCTGCTGTTGAACCAGTTCTATCGGCCGGACGTGGCGGCGACGGGGCAGTTGCTGGCGGACGTGGGCGAGGCGCTGGCCGCGCGGGGGCACGAGGTGCACGTGATCTGCAGTCGCCGCCGGTATGGGGGCGGGTCGCTGACGCCGGCGGCGGACGAGGTGCTCGACGGGGTGCACGTCCATCGCGTGCTGACGACGGGGTTCGGGCGAAGGCGGCTGGCGGGTCGGGCGGCGGACTACGTCTCGTTCTACTTCAGCGCGGCGTGGCGGGCGCTGCGGCTGGCGAGGCCCGATGTGTGCCTGTCGCTGACGACGCCGCCGTTCATCGCGCTGATCGGGTGGATGCTGAGCAAGATGCGGGGCACGCGGAACGTGCTGTGGGTGATGGACGTGTATCCGGAGATTGCGGCGGCGTACGGCGTGCTGGCCGGGCGGGGCCGGTTGTGCCGCGCGCTGGGCCGGATCAGTCGAAGGCTGTATCGGGATGCGGAGGCGGTGATCTCGCTGG
>JAAYDI010000155.1 GCA_012729315.1 Planctomycetaceae bacterium | reverse complement strand
GGCCTTCGGCCAATTGCGGGATGTAACCGCTGCACGGTGCAGGAGGTAGGCAGTCCATGCGAATGGGCCCATCCATGGCATGGATTTGTCCACTACAACCGGCTCAGAATGACCGAGCCTTTCACCGCACCGCTCTGCATGCCAGGGGGCAGCAGCAGATAACCTTCCACCCAGAGCCCCGGCTCGCCTTCGTATCGCACCAGCTGACGTGCCACCCCATTGTCGCCACCCCATTGTCCCATCCCATTGTCCCATCCCCGGCACAAGCGCCAAGCACCGGCCACGTCTGACTTGCGTGGTCCCGATCAGGACGATAACGTGAGTGTGGCGTGCGGTCGTTCAGGCACCCGTGTGACCGATTGGCAGGCTCTGATACCGCTGTCCTCGATGGATGGCGCGGGAACCGAACATGAGGATACCGAAGAAGCCTCCACTGCTCGCGCGCAGCGAGACACGGGTCGACGTCCAGTTTCATGCCCAGGATCGGGAGATTCTGCGGCAGTTCACCAGGTGATTGATATGACACGACTTTCCCGTTGCGTTCGGCGCTCAGCCGGTTGGATTTCGATTGTCCGGAGAGCGGGTCTCCTGGCTCTGGTCGCCTGCGTTGTGGCAGGCAGTGTGGGATCGGGCGCGGAGCCGCTGCAGGACCGCTTTGTGTGGATCTTCGGCTGGAACCTGAATCGCGAGACCGACGTCGGCGAGATCACGCAGGTGCTGGACGTGGCCGCCCGGCACCAGCTGAACGGCGCCGTGATGTCACTCGGCCTAGACACCCTCTGCCAGAAGAGCCCGGAGTATTTTCGCAGGCTGGATGCGGTGCGCGAGGCGTGCCAACGCAACCATCTGGATTTCATCCCCGCCATCTTCTCGGTCGGCTATGGCGGGGCTGTGCTGGCGCACAACCGCAACCTGGCCGCGGGCGTGCCGGTGGAGAACGCGACGTTTGTGGTGGCGGGGCAGCAGGCGACCTTCCAGCCCGATCCCGAGATGCGCTGGAACAACGGCGGCTTCGAGGAGCACCAGGAGCACCAGCTGGCCGGCTACCGGTTCCACGACCAGCCGGGAGTAGTGAGTTTTGTCGACCGGCAGGTGTATCATGGCGGCAGCGCAGCGCTGCGTTTCGAGAATTTCTCGGCCAACCGGCACGGACATGGTCGCGTGATGCAGGAACTGGCCGTGCGGCCGCACCGCTGTTACCGCCTCAGCCTGTGGGTCAAGACCGAGGGCCTGCAGCCAGCCAGTGCGTTCCGGATGCAGGTGCTATCCGGTGAACGCTCGCTGGCCCCGATGGACTTTGACGTCCCCGAAACGACCGACTGGCGCAAAATCACGATGCTGTTTAACAGCCTCGATTGCCAGACGGTGAACGTCTATGCGGGCACCTGGGGCGCACGGTCTGGACGCCTGTGGCTCGACGACTGGACGGTGGAAGAAGTGGGGCCGCTGAATGTGCTGCACCGGCCGGGAACTCCCGTAACCGTCTGCAGCGAAGACGGGACCACGACGTACGTCGAGGATCGCGACTACGCTCCGCTGGAAGATCCGCGCTACAGCCCCTACCGTGTGGACCGCGAGGCGCCCGCGCTGCAACTCCTGCCCGGCAGCCGGATCCAGCCGGGCCAGCGACTGCGCGTCAGTTGGTACCACGCGCTGGCGATCAACGGGTCGCAGGTGACGGTCTGCATGGCCGAGCCGGAGTTGTACGAGATCTTCGACCATGAAGCCGCGCTGCTGGCCGAACGCCTGCAGCCGCGACGTGTGCTGCTGAATATGGACGAAGTGCGCATGGGGGGCACCTGCCAGGCTTGCGCCCACCGCAACATGGGCGAGTTGCTCGGCGAGTGCATTACCCGGCAAGTGCAGATCCTGCGCCGCCACCTGCCCGAGGTGGAGGTGTACGTCTGGTCGGACATGCTCGACCCTCACCACAACGCGCATGATAACTACTTTCTGGTGCAGGGCGACTTCACAGGTTCCTGGGACCACGTCCCCCACGACCTGACCATCGCCGTGTGGGGGGGCGAGCCGCGTGCGAAGAACCTGCAGTTCTTTGCCGAGAAGGGGTTCCAGACGCTGGCGGCCTGCTACTACGACGCCGATGACCTGCAGGACGTTCAGGGATGGCTGCGGCTGGCCCGCCAGACTCCCGGCGTCCGCGGCTTGATGTATACACCCTGGCAGAAGAAGTACGCGCTGTTGAGCGAGTTCGGAGACTTGCTGCAGTCGGACAAGTGAATGGCAGCCGGGGCCTGGCCCGCGGCGGCACAAGCGGCGCAACCGTCAAAGTCCAGCTCCGAGTCGGGTGTTCCGCCGCACATTCCGGCTGCGCAAGCTATCCGTGACGAGATCCGCATGGTGAAATGGAGGATGCCAGGTCGCTCGGACCTGCGCCTCCCATCGCCGTCTCTGGACTGGGTCTCATCCATGATCGCAACATTGGTCTTCATGCTGGGCGTCGCGTTCGTGCTGGCGGGGATCATCTGGGATCAGAAGAACGCACACTGATCCTCGTGCCCTGGCACGCCGGCACGGCACAGACACCGGCACACCACCTGGGCGCACCACCTGCCCGCGAGCAGACCGGCGTGCCGGCCGGCCGTCATTTGTCGACGCCGACGACGCGAAATCCCACGTTGAATACACCCTGGTACGGCTGGTACGCGCGCCGGGCGCCGGACGTAGCACGCGGCGGCAGGTCGCGCCACGATCCGCCGCGGACCACCCGTTTCTCCGTCGCCAGACCAGGGTCGTTGCGGCCGTCATCGTCCTGATAGGGGTAGGGCCAAGACGCCGAACAGGTCCATTCGGCGACGTTGCCGTGCATGTCGCACAGTCCCCACGCGTTGGGACGGTACTGCCCCACGCCGTCCGACAGGAATCCCCCGTCGTTGATATGGCTCACCTTGGGAATCCAGTCGTCGTATTTGCTGCGATCGAGCATCGGCTCGCGATGCTTCTTGTACGGGTGGCAGACGAACTCGCTGAGCGTCGCATCCGCCAGGTTGGCGAACGGTGCAAAATCCGCGTCGAGCGCGCCGAAGGAGAACGGTGACCCGGTCCCGGCGCGGCACGCGTACTCCCACTCGGCTTCGGTCGGCAGACGGAACTCCAGGGAGGTCTGGCGACTGAGCCATTCGCAAAACGCGTTGGCGCGTTCCCAGCTCACGCGGACGACCGGCTGATCCGGTCCGTTAACATGGAACCCGCGCACGCCGAACTGCATGCCGAAGCGCGATTCGACCCGGCTGTCGTGGCTGGGATCAAACGTGGCGAACTGCTGGTTGGTAATCTCGCAGCGTCCTATCCAGAACGGTCGCGCGATGTGCACGCGGTGGACCGGTTGTTCGTCCGGCGCTCCGCCCGGGTTGCCCATCACGAACTCCCCGGCCGGGATCTGCACGAGTTCCAGGTGTATGCCGCCCGGCAGTTCGACGGTCCGCTCATACTGGCCGAGCGCGGCCTGCTTGTGCTGTGCCGCCGACGCGTCGAACGGCCAGCCGGGAACGTCCGGCGGCGGGGCAGTTGCCCGCGCGACGGGCTGTGGCAGCACCGGTTCGCTCGCCGCGGTGGTGGTGGCCGGAATCTCCTCGGGATCGTCGTCCAGGTTGTTGAACAGCATGCGCAGCTCGCGCCGGCGCTGAGCATACGGCGCGACACGTTCCCGCCCGGCGATCTCGGACCACGTGCCGTGGAACGGCGCGTTCAGATCGATCCAGGTGATCAGTCGGTCCCACGCTTCCGCATCCAGTGTCACGTTATGGTGGCCGCGGGCGAGCAGGTGCACGAGGTCGGTCGTGTCCGCGTGAAACTCCATCGGCGCGAGCACATGGTAGTCGCTCTCCAGCCCCGGGCGTCGCACCAGCGCGTGCAGGGCGACATAGGAGGTCGAGAAATGCCCCGCGTCCACGCCGCCGTGATGATAGGCGCTGGTATAGTCGGTGATCCGCTGACCGCCGCGCAGATCCACGATCGGCACCCCGTGTGCGTCCGGGCGCCCGTCGTGGCAGCCGATACAGAACTTGTCCAACACCGGTTGCACCTCCCGCTCGAAGTTGAACCCGCGCGCCGGCCCGTACCAAGGAGTGATCTCGCGGGGCAGACTGTGGTTGGCCAGCGTCAATCTGGTCGGTGGGCTCGAGTTGCGGTTCTCGTGGCAGCCGACGCACGTAACGTTCTCGCCCGGCATGCCGGTGAACCAGCTGCGCATGAGCTGCACGGCCTTTCCTTCGGCGTCCAACGGCTGCACGGCGATCGGCGTGTTGGCCGGGACCCGGAACAGGGCCGAACCGTCGGGCTCGACCGGTACCGTCCCGAGAATGCGTTTGATATCCCACGGCCCTTCCATGCCGACCACCCCCTGCGGACCACCCATGTTCGGATAGAGGAAGTGATAGCTCACAATGCGCAGGGCTCGGACCGTCCCTCGCGGAATCCCCTCCATCGCCTCCCCTGCATAGACGTCGGACAGGTACACCACCGCGTCCTGGCGATCAAGGTCGACGTGGTCGGGAATCACCGGTGGCCGGCGCGTCGGACGCAGCGGTATCGGTTCGAACAGTGCGTACTCCGGGCATTCGGCCAGCTGCACCAGATTGTCGAACACATCTGCCAGGTAGAGACCCCAGGGAGACGTCGCGGTCGGCTGGGCCGCCACCAGAAAATACTTGTCACTCAGCGGGTACGGGTGCAGGAACTTGGGCCACGAATGGTCGACCAGCTGGTCTTCAATCAGCGGCTCGACCGGCAAGCCTCGCCCGGGGATCCGCTGCAGCGCACCCTCCGCCTCGTGATGGCCGCGGGCCGCGTCAAACAGCACCAGCTCACCCATCCGCCGGACCCCATGATGACCACTGACAATCCCCACGAACTTCGTCGGATGCTGGGGGATGGGGCGGGCGTAGAACAGCGAGTTGGGCCAGTACGAGTTGGCGCCGTAGAACTCCATCTGCGCCGTGCCGTCCGGCTTCATCTGGAACAGGAGCCGATCGTGGCAGTGCGGCGTGTCGGCATACTCCCACCGCAGGTACAGGACGCGGCCGTCCGGCATCACCGTGGGACACCAGTCATGCTCCTGGTCGAAACAGAGTTGTCGGATGTTCGTACCATCCGCATCCATGCGATACAGATTGGCCACCAGGCTGCTGCCGTTGACACAGGGGACCGCGATGATCGAGGCCGTGGAGGAAAAGATGAGCTTGCCGTCCGGCAGATAGCAGGCATCGTAGTTGTTGATGCCCTCCAGGCTCGGTGTCAGCTGGCGCAATCCGGAGCCGTCCGCCTGGATCTCGAACACCTGCCAGCATCCCTGCGGATCCAGCGACGAGAAGAGCAGGCGGCTGGCATCGAAATCCAGATCGACGTCCCCCACGAACTGAGTCTCCGTCGGCCGATACAACGTCGTCATCGCCCCCGCACCGCCGGCCAGATCGAGCACGGCGATTTCGTTGTCCCAGACGTCCCCCCGGATACTGGAATTGCTCTGCCAGTTGCAGGGCAGTCCGTAGGGGTCGTCGGTGTACCCGTGCCCGGTCGGCGCCAGCCGTCGCTTGACCAGCAGCAGGCGGTCGAAGTCCAGCAGGGGGTTGCGCAGCGCGATGGCGTGTTCGCATTGCGACACAGCGACGTACAGGGCCGCGAGTTCCCGCCAAAGGAGATCCGTATCGGGCAGGGCCGCGAGCCGTTCGACGTCGCGCGCCGCCTGGGTCAGCCGGGCCTCCTCCTCCGCCAGATACTGGGGGTCAACGCCCGGCAGCGTCCGATAGTCCTGGATCAGCATTCCCGCCTGGTCGATCATCTTGGTAACCCGGGCCGGCGACACCAGCAGTTCCACCTGCTGCGTGGTCCCCTCGGCTGTGCTGATGGTCACGGCCAGGTGCTGTTGCCGCTCATCGCGTGGCGGGATCGCCGGGTCACCGATCAGTTCGTTGTTGTCGGTCGGGCCGTATTCCGCATCCGGCGCGGCAGGCACACAGACCGCCTGCTCCACACGCACCGCATGGCTGCCAAGACCGGCCACGGCGGGAACGAGATGGGGCGCCGCCAGCGGCTGAGGCAGCGTCTTCTGCTTACGCTGTGCAACAGGCCGGGCCAGTTGCCAGGAGGCGGGAAACGGTACCGACGATTCGCACCGCAGCGCGCACACGTGACATATACACGGCCCCGGGCAGGAGAGTTTGAGCGTGTGCCGGCCGGCCGTGATGTGCACCGTGCACTGCGTCTCCCAGCGGGCGCTGCTGGTCTGCCAACTGCCGGTGATTCCGGCAAAGCCGCGGTGGACCTGCACGCCGTCCAGGTAGATGTCGACAGGGCGCGACTCCTGCGCGGTATAGAGCGCGACGAGCGTGTAATCGGCCGTGACCGGAAAGTCGAGATCGTACTCGGCTTCGTTCGGCACGGCGCCCGCGTTCCAGATACAGGGGAACTTGTCGGCATAGTCGGTGCCCGGCTCGCTCACCCGGACATTGCCCCGGTCAAACCAGTCCGCGCGGATCGTGAAACTCGTGGCAGGTTCCGCCGCAAGTGCGGTTCGCGGCGTTCCGTCCAGCGCTGCGATCATCCCGACGCTCAGCAGGAGCAGAGAATACTTCATCGCACGGCCTCGCAGGGAGAGAGTTCGGCGTTCAGCAAGGGGGCGCGCCCCGCATTCTGTCCAACCGGCGACTGCCCGGGCGAGCACACGCCGGCGGCGCGCCGGGGGCAGCTGTTGTCCCGTCCCAGTGTACACTGGAAGAGCCACTGGTTCGATGAGCCCTTCCTGGCGGCCCGGGGCCGCGGCAAGGTCTTCGAAAACTTCGAAATCATGGTCATCGCGCCGCAACGCCTGCAACGCCTCAACGCGCCCGGCACGACGGCCGACCGCTGATGGCGCAGATCAGATCAGCCGCAATGCAGTGAGCGCCAGCACGATCATCCAGAGTGCCAGCGCCGCGGCACTGGCATACAGCAGCGGGCGGTTGGGCAGACGCGGATCGGCTGGCACCCGGCGAGGCGTGTGGGGCGGAGTCTGGCGGGAGGTCCTCACGGCGTCACTCCGCGCGGGTGATCTTGAAGTGCCGGTCGAACGCCTCGTCAAAGGAGTAGACGTTGTCAAAGTCCTCGCGCTGGTCCGTCTCGGATTTCTTCATCAGACCGATGCCGATCAGATTGTAGACGATCTCGCCGAAGTCCCCGGTGCAGGAAATGCCCCAGTTGTTGAGCACGACGCGCGACATGAGCCCGAATTGCTCGATCGCATATATCCGGATCGCCTCACACAACTGCTGGCCCGTGAGGTGCGCTTCCGGCTGCGGGTCGTCCGCTTCCGAAGCCTGTGCAGGTTGCCCCATCCCCAGCTCTTCGTGAGCATAGGACAGGGCGTCGCGCACGAACTGATATGCCTCCAGCTTGTAACGCGTATCCCGCTTGAGCAGCTGAAAAATGGGATGTTGTTGCCTGGACATAGTGCGTGTCTCTCGTAGTGGCTGGTACGAACCAGTGCGGTGTGCGTGAAGCCCCTCGCTCCAGCCCGGTCGGCGATGGGCCCCGGCGTCAGCCGCCCCCTTTCTTGACTACGGATCGGACGTCGGCCGCGTCGATCAAGGTCCGCCGATTGTCCTCCATCTGCACCAACAATTGCTGGGCCAGGATTTCATGACCCAACACGCGGGCCTTGCCGGACTCCGTCACGACTTCGGATCCCACCGGCGGCAACTGCTTCTGCAAGTGGACGTACGTGTCGTACTCATAGCGCAGGCAGCATTTCAGGCGGCCGCACCGCCCGGAGATTTTGGTCGGATCGAGCGTGGCCTTCTGCAGCTTCGCCATCTTCATCGAAACCGGCGGCATCTCCGTCAGGTGGCTGCCGCAGCAGACGGGCTGACCACAGTCGCCGTAGTCTGCCAGGAGCTTGGCTTCATCGCGCACGCCAATCTGCCGCATCTCGATCCGCGTCTGAAACTCCGCCGCCAGCCGCCTGACCAGCTCCCGGAAATCCACCCGCTGCTCCGCCAGGTAGTAGATCACGATGCGCTCGCCACCAAACAGGTGTTCGATGTCGATCAGCTGCATCGACAAATGCAGCTGCCGCACGTGCTCCTGACAGATCTCGAACTCCTGGCGTTCGTTCGCCTTGATGTGCGCCAGCTCATTGACGTCCTCGGGGGTCATCTCGCGCAGAATCTGCCCCTGCGCCGCGTCTTTCAGGGCGGCCACCAGATCCTCGTTCGCCACGCACAGCACGTCGCCCGCCTCGAGGCCGCGGTTGGTGCGGGCGATGACGCGCGCACCTCGCATGTGCCGATCGCTCCCGCGCGGGGCAAACACCCCCAAAGCCCGCATCGCACCGTAACGCACCACGTACCTGACCATGCGCGTCCTATACGTTGATCTCCACGAGCGACGAAGCTTGTCTCAGTGGCACTGTCTGAGTGGCACTGTCCCGCCAGGACACCCAACGCCCGCACGTCGGCAAGTATAATGAGATCAAGAACATGGGGAAAGGGCGCAAAAGCCCTCCGTCTGGCTGGACGAACCGGGTGAGGCACTGCAATCCCCGGCGAACGCTCGTACTGCCCCTCGTACTGCCCCAAATGTTCACTCTATTCCAGCACCGCCAGAATCTCGTCCTCGCCCATGATCAGCACTTCTTCGTTATCCACCACCACCTCGGTGCCCGCGTACCGGCTGAACACGACGCGGTCCCCCTCGCGCACCTGGTGCGGCACCCGACTTCCGTCGGGCAGTTGGCGCCCGTCACCGATCGAGAGCACACGGCCTTGCTGCGGTTTGTCCTGTGTTGCATCGGGTAGTACGATCCCACCGGCCGTCTTCTGGTCCGGCTCTAACCGCTTGATGACAACTTTGTCACCTATAGGTTCTACTCTCATAACCTCTGAGTCCTCGATTCCGCTCTCATCTTACCTCCGAGCCCTCGCCAGGCTGCCAGCCGGTCAGCAGGCGACTGTCGCGAGCGGGCGCGACAGATGGTGATTCTCGCATGAGTCGGAACAGGGTACAAGTCTCGGCCGGGTACGGCCCCTCCCCCATTGAGGATGGAGCTCAACATGTGGCTTCTCAGCAGCCGATCTATACTGTTGTGCAGACTATTCCGGATGTGCCGCGCTGTCTTCCGCGACAGGCAGACCACTCACCAGGCTCGGCGTTCAGTGGGCGGCGTGGTGTGCGCCGTAACCTCCGCCGTGACAGGGGGATCAGGTGACAGAGAACCGCCCCAGCGACCGGCCGATCGGCCACGACCCGCAGCGAGACGCTGGGCGGCACGATGTGCCCGACGACGTGCTTGATACGGAATTGGTTTCCCGGTTCCACGCGGCACACCCCACGTTCGGAGACCGGGCCACTGGACCGCCTGAACCGCCGCCTCGCGACGTGCTGCTGGCAATCGCAGGTCAGAGTGCGGAGCACGCGGCCGAGCATCTGCAGCTGCAGGCGGGCGAGCTCGCCCAGCATCTGCAGGCGCAGGAGCGAGACGTCGCCCACCGGGAAGCGGCGCTCAACGCACGCTACGCGGCACACGACGACGAGCGGCGTTCGGCACGGCTATGGCTGCGTGAACGACAGGAAGAGTTGGCCGAGCGTGCGGCGAAACTGGAGCGGTCGCAACGCACCTGGGAAGCGGAACAGCGGGTGCAGGAGCAGGCTCTCGATGAACAACGCCGCCAGTTGCAGGCGGCACGCGCCGACACCAAGGCGATCCAGGAACAACTGCGCCACCACATTGAAGCTCAGCAGGAGGTAGATGCCGAGCGGCAGCAGTTGAGTAGTCTGCGTGCCGACCTCGAACGGCTCCACGCCGCCCTGCGTCAACGCGAGTCGGCGCTGCTGCACGAAGGCCAGCGTTGGGAACTGGAAAAAGAGCGCTGGCGTGAGCGGACGCAGCGTCAGCGCCAGGCCATCGCCCACATCTGGCGCTGCCGCGGGCAATCCCTGCAACTCCAGCAGCGGGCGCTGCGGCAGCGGCGCGAGCAACTGGACCAGCGCCAGCAGTCGCTGGACCAGGCACAGACAGATTGGCAGCGCACGCAACACGCGCTGCTGGAACAACGGTTGGCTCTGGAACTGGCCCACAACGGGCTGGCCACCCCGCTGCCCCCCGAAGGCCTGGCAGCCCTGCGACAGGCTGTCCGGCAGTTCCTGGCCGATCACGCGCTCACCCTGGAAGCCGCGCAACAACGCCAGCGACAGGAACTCCAGACACTGGCGGCCTCACTCGATCACCAGCAAGAGGCACTCACCCTCCGCCACGAAACGCTGCAACGCTGGATACAGGACCGGCAACGCGAGTTCGACGAACAGGCTGCACACCTGGAGACGCGAGAACAGGAGCTGGAGCAACTGCAACAGCAACTCCTGCACGACAAGCAGACATGGCTGGCAGCGCTCGATGATCAGCTCGCTACCACCACCACCACCAATAACATGGCGTCCTGTGGTGAACACAGGACGCCGTACGCGTGATTCAAGATGACCGCCGCCGGATCCTAATTCTGGCTCAGCGACTTGACCGGCTCCCGATAGGCCGGATTCTCCCGCACCCGCCGCATCGACTCAGCAGCAATCCGCATCCCCAACTGAATGTCCTGCACCGTGAAGTAGGGCTCACTCGGGCCAATCAGATGCTCGACGCCCACTTTCTGGGCCAGCTGCTCCCAGCTCATGTTGTCCGTGAAATGCCAGGCAGCCGCCTGTGCCGCTGACTGTACAAGCTGGCCACTCCCCAGCATCTTGCACAACTCGATCACTTCCGGCTTCGTGGTCAGCGTCTCAATCGGCACCAGCTTGTAGGCCATCCGCGGATTGGGTTCCGGCTTGCCATGCTCCAGGCACACCGTGGGTACGCGCAGCTTCGCAACTTTGCCGGGCTTCACGTTGAAGAATCCTCCCATGCCTCCCATGCCACCCATGCCGCCCATGCCCATGCCGCCCATGCCCATCTGGGCCAGCACAGGAACTCCCGCAAAGGCGTCAGGCAGCTTGATGCACACCGGCGTACCGAGTTTGTTTTCGATCAACACGGTGGCCTGTTTTGAGCTCTTTGGAATGAGCTTCACATCGATGTCGCCCGCCTCCATGGCAGAGAACAGCTCGATCGTCTTGAGTTCAGCTTTATCAGCATTCTTTGCGTCAGCCTTCTCCGCAGCGCTACCGTGCGATGCCATGAGTCCGATTGCTAGCGCCATCACCGCTACGCACGTGGGGCGAAAAGCAGATTTCAGCACCATCGTTCAACTCCTTCTGTCTTCTCTTGTTCCAGAGGAACCGGCAGCGCACGTCCCTAACGCCTAGCAAGCTGCCAACACTTGGGATCTAAGGCTCAGCATAATCGCGGACGGCTGAAAAACCAAGAAGTTTTCGCAGAAAATGAGGGACTATCAGACACGGCAAGCCTTGGCAAATCGCGAGGTTGCACCCGGTCGTGCCGGGTTTTCGGGTGGCGCGCGGCGAGGGCTGGGGGCCGCGCAAGAGGGCACTGCTCGAGCGCCGGACGGTACACGATACGTGGTGGCGGCGTGCCCATTCGGTCGGGGGGGCAGCGTCCGATGAGCGTACCACGGCCGGGTGTTCGCGTAAGGAACACAGCGCGGCGGGTGGCACGCACGCGACACAACCTGTTTGGAAGAACGAGGTTATGCCTATCCATCCAGGTTTCCTGGTACGATGGGGTTGGCCGTGCTGACAGCCGAACAGTGTCGATCGCGAGGTCCGTTTCCGAGCGGGCGACCTCACGGGGCGCAGCTGTTGGGCTCACCGGTCCGCTCCGTCAGCACGGCTAACAAGTAAGCTGCCACACGGCCACACGGCCACACGGCCACACGGCCAATTCCGAATTTCCGAATTTCCGAATTTCCGAATTTCCGAATTTCGTGAATTCGTGAATTCTCCCGTGCGCTGCTGGGTGGAAAACGGCTTTTCACCAGCGTGCCTGCGCGCATACAATGGTTTGATTGGTGGGTATGAACGTCAGATGTCTCGAAGGAGGTGTGGTGGCTAGCTCGACCGTCTGGAAACAACCGGCCAGCTGTGCGGCTGCGCTGCGAAGTCTTGAACTGGCGCGGGCGGCAGCGCGTACGGCGGAGGACAACAAAGGCCAGGACGTGCGGATCCTGGATACGCGTGCGCAGACACCTCATTTCGACTACTTCGTGATTGCCACCGGTGCAAGCCGTCGGCAGTTGCACGCGATGAGTGAGGAGATCGACGCGAAGTTGCAGGGTGAACTGAAGGACCGCCGGCTGGGCATCGAGGGTTACGACGACTCACGCTGGATCGTGCTGGACTATGGCGGTGTCGTGATCCACCTGTTCGACCAGGACACGCGGCAATTCTACTGCCTCGAGGAGCTCTGGGCAGACGCGCCACGCGTGGAGATCTAAGATCTTCTGGATCTATCCATAGGATCTCTGGCTATAGGACCTCTGAGATCTGGTGGGGCATCGCGGCGCGTGGTTGCGAGGCCGTCTCCGCAGATCCGCCCGGCGCTGCTAGGATGGGGCCTTCACCACCGGAGGCAGGCCTCTTGCCTGCCCGATCGCAGCGCCGGCCGGGCATCCGGCGTGGGGGGCCGGTGTCGGAGAGGGAACCAGTCGAACGAGCAGACCATGAGCATTCTTGCCACGCTTCGGGAGCGGTTTCGTCCAGTCCTGCTGTCGCTTGTCGACTCGGTGGACGACTTGTTGGAGATGATCCGTCCGGCGCAGGACGCGCGGTTCGGCGACTATCAGGCCAACCTGGCGATGCCGCTGGCCAAGCAACTGCGGCAGTCGCCGCAGGAGGTGGCGCAGCGCATCGTGGATTCGCTGCAGGTGGACGATCTCTGCGAGCGGCCGGAAGTGGCGGGCAAGGGCTTCATCAATCTGCGTCTGCGCTGCGACTGGCTGGTAGCGCGTCTGGAGCAGGCCGTGCGCGACGAGCGGCTGGGGATTCCCCGCGTCGCGGCACCGCGCACGATCGTCGTGGACTACTCGTCTCCCAACGTGGCCAAGGCGATGCATGTCGGCCACATCCGCTCGACCGTCATTGGCGACGCGATCTACCGCACATTGCAGTTCGTCGGTCACCACGTCATCAGCGACAATCATCTGGGGGACTGGGGCACGCAGTTCGGCATGATCATTTACGGCTACAAGCATTTCGTGGCCGAGCCGGCCTATCGTGCGCAGCCGGTGCGCGAGCTGGGACGTCTGTACAAGCTGGTCCAGCAGCTGATCGACTATCACGCGGCGGTGCGCGAGCTGCCCGAGCGGGAACGGCAGTTGGGCGACCAGCAGGCGCACGTGGCGGCACAGCGGGACGCGCACCAGGCGCACCCTCAGGACAAGAAGCTGGGGAAGATCCTGCGCGATGCACAGCAGCAGGTGGCCGAAACGGCCGCGAAGTGCGACGAGCTGCGGGGGAAGATCGCCGCGGTGGAGCACGATCCGCAGCTCGCTGCGCTGGCCCGGGAGCACGCCGACATCGAGCGGGCGGTCCTGGACCAGACGGCCCGGCTGCACGCCGGCGACCTCGAGAATCTGGCCCTGTGGCACGAGTTCCTGCCGCTGTGCAAAGCCGATATGCGCCGGATTTATGACCGTCTGGGCATCACGTTCGATCACGAGCTGGGGGAGAGCTTCTATCACGATCGGCTGGCAGCCGTGGTGCAGGACCTGACCGCCCGCGACCTGGCGCGCACGAGCGACGGGGCCGTGTGCGTGTTTCTTCCCGAGTACGACACGCCGATGATCATTCGCAAGCAGGACGGGGCGTTCCTCTACGCCACGACCGATCTGGCGACGATCCAGTACCGGATGGAGCAGTGGCAGCCAGACGAGATGCTGTACGTGGTCGACCATCGGCAGGGGGAGCATTTTGGCAAGCTGTTCGCAACCGCGCGGCTGTGGGGTTACGATCAGGTGACGCTGCGGCACATCAGTTTCGGCACGGTTCTGGGCGAGGACGGGCGTCCCTACCGCACGCGCAGCGGCGAGGTGGTGGGACTCGAAGGCCTCCTCGATGAAGCGATTCGCCGCGCCCATGCCGTGGTGGCCGACAACGACGACAGCAAGCCGGGGGGGCCCGAACTGAGCGCCGAACAGCGGCAGGAGATTGCCCAGACGGTGGGGCACGCCGCGCTGAAATACGCCGACCTGTCGCACAACCGCACCAGCGATTACGTGTTCAGCTACGACAAGATGGTGGCGCTCGAAGGGAACACGGCCACGTACATGCAGTACTCCTATGCCCGGACGCAGAGCATTTTCCAGCGGGGAAATGTCCAGGTGGAAACGCTCCGCACCGCCGGCCATCGGATCCTGCTGACCCAAGACGCCGAACGCGATCTGGCGCTGGAACTGGTCCAGTTCGGCGACGCACTCGACAAGAGCCTGGAAGACTACCGCCCGAATGTGCTGACCGCCTATCTGTTCTCGCTGGCCACGAAATTCTCCCGGTTCTACCAGCAATGTGATGTACTGCGCGCCGAATCGGAGGCGGTGCGCCACAGCCGGCTGGTGCTGTGCGATCTGACCGGTCGCACGATCAGGCAGGGACTGGCACTGCTGGGGATCGGAGTGATCGACAAGATGTGATCGAGAGGGTGGGTGCATGACTGGTTCCCAACCGACGCCGGACGCGTGGCGCAACGTCATCTTGTGCGGTGACGCGCTGCAGCAACTCCAGCGGCTGCCGGAATGCATCGTGGATACCGTCGTCACGAGCCCCCCCTATTACCAGCAGCGCGACTACACGTCCGACCTGCAGTTGGGGCACGAAGCGACGCCGGCGGAGTATGTGCAGCGGCTGGTGAAGATCCTGGCCGAATGCCGCCGCGTGCTCCGTGACGCCGGCTCGCTGTGGCTCGTCCTGGGCGACAAGTACGTGCGCGGACAGCAACTGGGTCTGCCCTGGCGGGTGGCGTTGGCGCTGATCGACGACGGCTGGATCCTGCGGAGCGACATCATCTGGCACAAGCCTAACGCCATGCCGTCGGCCGTCAGAACGCGGCCGACCACCGACCACGAGTACGTGTTCTTCCTGACCAAGTCGAAACAGTATTACTACGACGCCGATGCCATCCGGGAACCTCATGTGACGTTCACTGCGCAGAGCCGGATGCGGGGGGGGAGGCGGCACTTCTTCCAGCGCGATGGCACTCCCGAGAACGGGAAGAACCGCGGGTCATCGAATCTGCACGCCGGGCGCTGGGATCAGGCCTTTCACCCCAAGGGGCGCAACAAACGCACAGTCTGGTCGATCCCCTTGTCCAAGTTCCGCGAGGCGCATTTCGCCGTCTACCCCGAGCAGCTGGTGGTGAACTGTCTGCAGGCCGGCTGTCCGCCGCGCGGCATCGTGCTCGATCCGTTCCTGGGCAGCGGCACGACGGCCGTCGTCGCGCGGCGGCTGGAGCGGGATTACATCGGTATCGACTGCGTGCCCGACTACTGCCGCATGGCGACGGAACGCCTGCAACGCGTCCCCCACTGACACCGCCGCCGGCCGCCGTTACACCTTTTCTTCCTGCGCTGCATCGCCGGTGACCGTCTCCTCGTAGCGCCCGAAGATCATCCGGCCCGCGCTGGTCTGCAACACACTGGTGACGGTAATCTTCACCGTCTCGCCAATGTGATCGCGCCCGTCTTCCACGACGATCATCGTGCCGTCGTCCAGATAGCCCACTCCTTGCCCCGGCGCCTCCCCCGGCTTGACGATCCGCACCGCAAACGTCTCCCCCGGCAGATAGACCGGCTTGAGCGAATTCGCCACGTCGTTAAGATTGATCACCGGAACATTGTGCAGCCGTGCGATCTTGTTGAGGTTGTAGTCCCCCGTGACGATCTTCCCTTCCAGGTGCTTCGCCAACAGCACCAGCTTCATGTCGACCGGATGCCCGGTCAGCTCCGCCAGGTCGCGATCGTAGATCTTCAGGTCGACCTTCTTGTCGGACCGCAGGCGATTCAGGATGTCCAGGCCGCGCCGTCCCCGCGAGCGGCGCAGCTTGTCACTGCTGTCCGCAATCCGCTGCAGCTCGCTCAACACAAACCGTGGCATGATCAGCGTGTTGTCCAGAATATCGGTCTCCACCAGATCCGCCACGCGCCCGTCTATCACGACACTCGTGTCCAGAATGTACGGGCGGAGCCCCTTCACATCCTTGGTGAATTCGACGTACGGGATAATGAATCGGAAATCGTCCTTCGTTTGCAGCAACAGACTGATGCAGGTGTAGACCAGCACCACCCCCAGCCCGATTTCCACCGCGTTGCGATAGACTTTGTGCACCTCGACCAGATCCAGCAGCGGCGCCACCGCCCGGCTCAACGCGTACGTGAGCAGCATGCCCACCAGCGTGCCAAAATAGACCGCTGAAATCGTGTCGATCCGTTTGTTCCGCGTGAACGTGTCGGCCATGATCACCGCGATGGCCGCCACGAGCACCGAGAAGAAAATCAACCAGGGGAGCCAGACAGCCCCCGAACGCAACGCATCGGTGCTGACCAGCAGGCTGGTCAACCCGATCGCCACCACCATGAATAAACAGCGAAGAATCAGTAGCGCCATGATACCTTTTCTTTTCCCTAGCAGTCAAAGCAGAACACCTCCGGCAACGACGCGGGCGTGCCGACGGTACCGCCATTGGAATGATCCCGTATGAACATATAAACTCGTCGACTGTGTACGCACACTGTGCACGCACACAGTCTCCGCGTCGTCCTCTGATAATACCTGGCACCTGATAGTACCTGGCGGCCAGGGCCAGAGACGGAAGGACGTGGTCGGGCGACTGGCGGAAGCGATAACCTGATGTGGTGCGCTACCCCGCTGATCGATTTCCCTCCGCAACCTCCACTCGGCTCACACCCGGTCCATCCAGGCAGGATTTCTGGCTCGGAGTTCATCGCCTCGTATTGTACCACACCCCCTTGGTCAAGCTACCCCGGGTCCCCCTCATCAGTGAGGCTGTGCCACACGCCAATTCGACGGGTGGTCAGCGCGTCTTGCGTGAGCCGCGCCTGCGGACGCTCGAGGCCTGCCGCAACCGGTACCGGTATGGCCGCGCGTCCTGGAGGGCCTGCCAATTGCCCCTTCCGAGTCGTCCGGGGCTTTGTTACGGTGGGGAGTTTGCATTACACCGTTTGGCTTGATCAGTGTGTGTTTCTGCTCATGTCAGCCCCTTGTGCCACGACAACATCGGCTGCGACACATCCGCCAGCTGACGACACGATTCGTATCCGAGGGGCGCGCGTCCACAACCTGCAGAACCTCGATCTGGACATACCTCGCGATCGGCTGGTGGTGATTACTGGCCCGAGCGGGTCTGGCAAGAGCAGTCTGGCGCTGGACACGGTGTTTGCGGAGGGTCAGCGTCAATACATTGAGACGTTGTCGGTTTATTCTCGCCAGTTCTTTCACCAGTGGGAGCGACCGGACGTCGACCTGGTGGAGGGGCTCGAGCCGACGATCTGTATTGACCAGCGTCCCGGCAATCAGAATCCGCGCAGCACGGTGGCGACGGTCACCGAGATCTACGATTACCTGCGGCTGCTGATGGCCCGCCTGGGCGAGTCCCATTGTTACCAGTGTGGCGCGCTGATCCAGCAGCAGACACCGGAGCAGATCCTGGACCGGATCATGGCGTTGCCGGAGGGGACCAAGACGATGATCATGGCTCCCCTGGTCCGTGGCCGCCGGGGGGTGCACAAGGAGGTGTTTGCAGCGATCCGCAAAGCGGGTCTGGTGCGGGCGCGGGTGGACGGGGAAGTGTGGGACATCGACAACGTTCCCGAGCTGGCGCCGCGGCGACTGCACCACATCGAGGCCATCGTCGATCGGGTGGTCGTCCGGGAGGGGATCCGCGCGCGGATCAGCGAGTCGGTGGATTTGGCGATTCGCTACGGAGATGGGCTGGTCCTGGCCTGCTATCTGGATACCGCGCGTGTGCCGAACCAATGGTGTGATCTGCTGTTCAGCACCCGCTACGCGTGCCCGAACTGCGGCATCAGCTATGCCGAGTTGGAGCCGCGGACGTTCAGTTTCAACAGCCCCTACGGCGTCTGTCCGGCGTGCGAGGGGATGGGGGCGATCGTCGAGTTCGATCCTGAGCTTGTGATTCCCGATCCAGGCCGCTCGTTGAATGCCGCGGCCATTGCGCCTTGGCGCGGACTACCGGCCGCCAGGTGGCGGAAGTACCAGGACGAGCTGGAGCGATTCGCTGCGGCCCACAAGTTCAGTCTTGATACGCCGTTGTCCCAGCTGCCGCCCGCAACGTGGCAACAGCTGTTGCACGGCACCGGCCAGCGTTTCCTGGGGATCCTGACCTGGCTCAGGCAGGAGTTTGCCACCACGACCAAAGCGCAGCGTCAGGAGCAACTGGAAGCGTTCCGGGGTCGGGTCGTCTGCGCGGCGTGTGGCGGATCGCGTCTGCGGCCGGAGGCGAACAGTGTGTTCGTGGCGGGCAGATCGATCAGCCAGATCACGGCCCTGAGCGTCTCGGCAGCGCGGGAATTCTTCGCCCAACTGGCGGTCCCGGCCGCCGCGCGTGCCATCGCCGACCCGCTGACGCGCGAGATCACCCGGCGGCTCGACTTCCTGGATCAGGTCGGCGTCAACTACCTGACGCTGGACCGGCCGGCCGACACGTTGAGTGGCGGAGAGTTGCAGCGAGTGCGTCTGGCCACGAGCATCGGTTCCGGGCTGGTAGGAGTGTGCTACGTGCTGGACGAACCGTCGATCGGCCTGCACCCGCGGGACAACCAGCGGTTGATCGACGCGCTGTGCCAGCTGCGGGACCAGGGCAACAGCGTGCTGGTAGTCGAACACGACGAGGCGATCATGCGGCAGGCGGATTACCTGATCGACATCGGACCGGGGGCCGGCAAGGCGGGGGGCCGCATCGTCGCGCAGGGTCCCCCCCAGGCCGTGAGCGCGGACGAGCGATCGGTCACCGGCAACTACCTCTCGGGCCGCCGCACGATCCCAGTTCCGGACCAGCGGCGGCGCATCGCCAAGACGCGCGCCATCGTCATTGAAGGGGTGACGACCAACAACCTGCAGTCGGTTACCGCTGTCTTTCCGCTGGGAGCGTTTGTCTGTGTGACCGGCGTGAGCGGTTCGGGGAAGAGTTCGCTGGTCAATGAGTCGCTGGCCCGGGCGGTGATCCGCAAACTCGGCGGCCTCGCGCCCAAGCCCGGGCCGCACACCAGCCTGCGCGGCACACGCCAGCTGGACAAGGTCATCGAGATCGACCAGACGCCGATCGGGCGGACGCCGCGCAGCAATCCAGCGACCTACACGGGGGTGTTTGACGAGATCCGCAAGGTGTTCGCCGCCACACGCGACGCCAGGCAGCGGGGCTATCGCAGCAGCCGGTTCAGCTTCAATGTAAAGGGGGGACGCTGCGAAACATGCCAGGGCCAAGGGGTAACCAAAATCGCGATGAACTTTCTGCCGGACCTCTACGTTCCGTGCGGAGAATGCGCCGGCGCACGATTCAACTCCCAGACGCTGCAGGTCCACTACCGCGGCCGGTCCATCGCCGATGTGCTGAACCTCCCGGTCGATGAGGCCGTGGGGTTCTTCGAAAACGTGCCGTCCATGACGCGATCGCTGCAGAGCCTTCAGGCCGTGGGGCTCGGATATCTGCAGCTGGGCCAACCGTCGACCACGCTTTCCGGCGGAGAAGCGCAGCGCATCAAGCTGGCCACACAACTGGCCCGTGTCGACACCGGCCGGACCCTCTACCTGCTCGACGAACCGACCACCGGTCTGCATTTCGACGATATCCGACTCCTGCTGGAGGTGCTCAACCAGCTGGTCGACCGCGGCAACACCGTGATCGTCATCGAACACAACCTGGATGTCATCAAGACGGCCGACTGGATCCTCGATCTGGGGCCGGAGGGCGGGGCAGCCGGCGGCCGACTGATCGCCACCGGGAGGCCCGAGGACATTGCCGCCCTGCCGGACAATCACACGGGCCGGTTCCTGGCCCGGGTGTTGCCGACTCGCTAGTCGTCGGGGCGGCCACCGCGTCTCCTCGCTCCTCGCTCCTCTCTCCTCTGGCGGAGTGCCTTGAACGGTACCGGGTGGCGACGTAGACTTGTTTGTTTTCGTGTTTTGTGGGAGCTGCCATGTCTACGACGCCGAGACCACCTGCCGATACGGATACCATGAGCGGGGCCGACATCCTGGTCAAATCCCTGGTGGACCGTGACGTGCGGGTCATCTTCGCGTATCCGGGTGGGGCCAGCATGCCGATCCACCAGGCGTTGCGGCGCTACGCCGATCGGATTCGCACGGTCCTGCCGCGACATGAGCAAGGGGGCGGTTTCGCCGCTCAGGGCTATGCGCGTTCTACCGGGCGGCCGGGTGTCTGCATAGCCACCAGTGGTCCGGGGGCCACCAACCTGGTGACCGCCATCGCGGACGCCAAGCTGGACAGTGTGCCGCTGATTGCCGTGACCGGCCAGGTGGCGACACCGGTCATCGGGTCCGACGCGTTCCAGGAAACGCCCATGGTCGAGGTCTGCCGGGGCATCACGAAGCATCACTACCTGGTGACCGACGTGAACGACATCACGCGGATCGTGTGCGAAGCGTTTCACGTCGCCACGACCGGCCGCCCCGGCCCGGTGCTGATCGACCTGCCCAAGGACGTGCAGATGACGAACTGCACGCCGCAGTGGGACGTGCCGATGAATCTGCCCGGCTACGATGGCCGGCGGAAGGAACCCGCGAGCGGCGCGATCGAGCAGGCGGCGGCCGCGATCAGGATGGCCAAGCGCCCGGTGGTCTACTGTGGGGGCGGGATCATCGCCGCCGATGCCAGCGAGGAGCTGCGCGAGTTCGTACGCATCACCGGCATTCCGGTCGCGATGACGATCATGGGGCTCGGAGCGTTCCCCGCCGACGATCCCCTCTCGCTCGATATGCTGGGGATGCATGGCAGCACGTACGCCAACCGAGCCGTGCGGGACTGCGATCTGCTGCTGGCCTTCGGTGTGCGATTCGACGATCGCGTGACCGGCAAGGTGTCGGAATTCGCGAAGCGCGCCCGGATTGTCCACATCGACATCGACCCCTCGGAACTAAACAAGATCAAGCCGGCGCACCTGCCGATCGTGGCCGACCTGCAATCTGCGCTCCGCGCGCTGAACAAGCAGGTCGAATCGATGCGGCAGGAGATCGCGGTCTGGGTCGAACAGTGTCAGCAGTGGAAGCGGGAGTTACCCTTCCATTACAACCAGCAGTTCGACGGGATCCTGCAGCAGCACGCGATCGCCACGCTCTGCGAGAAGACGCGGGAGCGCAAGACGATCATCGCATCGGGCGTGGGGCAGCATCAGATGTGGACGGCGCAGTTCTACAAGTTCCGCTATCCCCGCACCTGGCTGTCCAGCTCCGGGCTGGGAACCATGGGGTTCGGGCTTCCGGCCGCCATGGGCGCCCAGGTGGCCCATCCTGACGCTCTGGTAGTCGACATCGACGGCGACGGCAGCTTTCAGATGAACATCCAGGAACTCGCCACCTGTTACTGCGAGAACCTGCCCGTAAAGGTGCTGCTGCTCAATAACCAGCACCTGGGGATGGTCGTCCAGTGGGAAGACCGTTTCATGGCGGGCAACCGGGCCCATACCTACCTGGGGCCCATCCATCATGCCGAGGCGAGCGGCAAAGGGCAGGGGGTCTACGCCGCCGAGCGATACCCGGACTATGTGACGATCGCCAAGGGCTACGGCTGTGGCGCCGCTACCGTGAGTCGGAAGTCGGATCTCAGCGACGCCATGGATGAGATGCTCGCCGCCACCGGCCCCTTCGTGCTCGACGTGCAGGTGCCCTACATGGAACATGTGCTGCCCATGATTCCCGCGGGACACAGCGTCGACGACACGATCATGCAATGAGCTGCCGTGGTATTCGAGTCCTCACACACATGGGATGACTGGGCAATCTGTGGGCGACGGGGCCGGGGAGCATCCTGGTATTGTTGCCGGCCGCCAACTGCAGGTTCGGCGACGACGGCAAGACGCTGTACATCACGGCGGACATTGCATCTGTGCCGGATCCTGACGCTCGTGTCCGGCTGGTCAGTGGTTGAAGGCCCGAAGTAGTCGCCGCCCCTTGTAGATGCAGAAGGCTTCGATCGGGCCGATGGGGTGGCGCCGCGTGCGGTGCGGAAACCACTCGATCTCCTGTTGATCTGTCACGGCGATGCCGGCCACTTCGGCGCGCACGGCGCGTGCCACAAGCACACGATCGCCGAAGAAATGGCCCAGCAGGGCGCTCTGCACGTCCTCATATCCGGCGTCCCGCAGGTGGCGTTCGAACCGATACAGCTGGCCGCGTTCCCCGGCCGGCAGCGTGTCGACGGGCACTTCGTAGATGCTCTCATGTTCGACATGCCAGCCGGCGTACGCGGCATAGATGTCGTCCGGCGGCAGATCGCTCAGGTCTGCTGCAAAGGCATGTACCAGCGGACCGGCGATGGCCACGTTACTGTACTCGCCGGCCGTCGCGCGGTAGGTGAAGCGGAACAGGTAACAGCGGACCGGTTCGGCATAGCCAGGCCAGAACCGGGTGCGGTCGTCCACCAGCTGCAGATCGGCCGGTGGTACGCCGAAGAAGGTGGGCTGGGCCAGTTCCACGGCCACGGCGCCTTCCGCGCGTGCGACATCCGACGTGTACTGGGGGTCGACCTGATCGCTCAGGCCAAGTTCAGCCGTGTGGTGCAGAACGTGGAGCCGCACCACCGGCTCGGCAGCCAGCGCCACGAGAGCCTGAACGCCGGCCGCTTCCCCCAACTTCGCCAGGGCAGCCGCCGCTTCCACGCGAATCCGCCGGTGCGCCAATTCCATGGCTTGATACAGCTTGCCGCTTGCGCGCGGGTCACCGATCAAGGCCAAGGCGTCGCACAGAGCGACCACCAGGGCGACCCCTTCGTCGACCTGGTGCCGCACCTCGGCCCAGTCCGGTTCCGCGCCTGCGGGTAGCTCTTCCAGTTGAGCCAGACGCTGCACGATGCTTCCCAGCAACGCGATCAATTCGTCCCGGCGGTCCCAGCCCGGATGCCGCTCCACGTGCCGCGCGCGGCACAGGAAGTTGGACAGGTCCAACACCGGCGCGGCAAGACACAGGTGCTCGAGGGCCGCGAAGAGCGCCGGGAACAACACGGCCGGATCGTACTGGACGCGCTGAAACAAAGGCGCCAGCGCCACCGCGGCCGCCTGCCCGTGGGCTGGCGGATCGGCCACAACCAGGTCGACAAACAGCCGCAGGTCCGCCTCGCTGGCGGCCGTTGCGAGCCACTGCAGCAGCCGCGGCCGACACGCGGACTGTGCGTCTAACTCCTGATACAACAACGAGATCTGCTCGCGCGCTGCGGCGTCCAGCAACGCCTCGCATTTCCGTTGCCACTGCACCAGCGAAGCCAGGACCGTCTCGCAACGTGCCTCCCGTTCAGCGTCACCCTCGCGGGCCGCCGTACGCACGGCGGTCAGCAGCGGCGCGACGGCCGGCACCGTCAACTCGGCCAGCGCACGGCACGCGCTGCGCAGGCGATCCACCTCTTCGGCGCTGAGCCGACCGGGTTGCTCGAGCAACGCACAGAGCGCAGACAAATGCGGGTTCATACAGACGCCCTACGTGGTGACCACGGTTCAGGTCGACGCGCTCGTGTGTGCTGTCGACATCGTATTCCTATCATACTGCAGACGTCGTCGTGCTGCACGCGTCGCTGCAAGTGCGCGCGACCACCAAGCGCAACGCGCTCGCGCGACGACCTCGTGCGCGCCAAATGTGACGACGTGCGACGGCGAAGCCAGTTTTTTTTGTGAAGTTTGCTATTTCGGCTTGACGAAAGACGTGCAAAGTTGATTCAATTGCGCGAGTTGGGCGAATCAAGCAAGTGGCCGATAACGGTCGCAAGACCGTTACATATTGACTTGGTTCGCAGGACGAACGTGGTGACGAGCGATTCGAATGTGCGAGTCGCTCACATGCGTCGCTCACATGCAAGGTGAGACTGCTGAGCCCCTTGAGACGTCCGGGTGTCAGCGGCGCAGACGGAACCTGAATAGGACGTCCACAATTGAGGAGCCATTGTAAATGGCAACGACCAAGAAGACGACTGCCAAAAAGACGACTGCCACGAAGACGACTGCCGCGAAGACGACTGCCGCGAAGACCAGTGCCAAGCGTTCGCCCAAGGCGAAGACGACAACCAAGAAGACCGGCTGCAAGGCAGCGTGCGGGACGACCAAGGCCGCCGCAGCGAAGAAGACCACAGCCCGGTCGACGAAAGCCAAGACAGCGACGACTGCCAAGCGTGCTGCGAAGAAGTAGTCGGCAGCCGACTCATGCGCTGGCCCATCTTGTCGATGGTGACCGGCGTCTGACTACAACGAGAAAGGCCGGACACATCCGGGATGTGCGAGGTGGGTCCGGCCTAAACTGTGCGCCGACCGAGCGCGCGAGCCGGCCCGGGCCCCAACCTGCCGCCCGGCCCGGGATGCGCCGGCGGCGGACTGGCCCCCGTCCGCGTCCGGGCACAAATGGCCGCGCGCCGCGGGGGCTGGGGAGTCCAGGGGGTGGCGTTGACCGAAAGCCAACCTGCTGTTAGCTTTACCGCCGGAACCAGAATTGGCACACGGACGCGGTCTGCGGCGGAAGTCTTATTCAAAGGGTAAGCAGGGCCTTGGCATCAAAGAAAAAACGGGCGCGGTCCAGCGCAGCGAGTCCCCGGTTCGAAGATTTCGGACTCTCGGCGACCACACTCAAAGTGCTGCGGGCTGTCGGCTACGAGAAACCGACCCCGATCCAGGCCGGGATGATTCCGCGGGCCATCGATGGAGACGATCTGATTGGCCAGGCGCGCACTGGCACGGGCAAGACCGCGGCGTTCGCCATCCCCATTATCGAAGTCCTGGAGACGCGTCGCGGCAAGTCGCCGCGGGCGCTGGTCCTGGTGCCTACACGCGAACTGGCTGTGCAGGTGCGTGGGGAGATACTCAGGCTCGCCCAGGGCCGCCGCTTGACCTGCGTGGCGCTCTACGGCGGCAAACCGATCCGTGGCCAGATCGAAAAACTGCGGCGCGGCGCGGATGTGATTGTGGGTACACCAGGTCGCGTGCTTGACCACATGAGTCGCCGGACGCTCGACCTGCGCGAACTGGAAATCGTCGTGCTGGATGAGGCCGACCGCATGTTGGACATCGGCTTCCGCCCCGACATTGAGCGCATCCTGCGCCAGTGCCCGGCCGAGCGGCAGACGCTGCTGCTCAGCGCCACGGTCCCGCCACCTATCGAGCGGCTGGCGCAGCGCTACATGTACGAGCCGGTGTCCCTGGATTTCTCGCCCGAGGATATCTCCGTCGAGACCATTGAACAGTTTTACTTCACGGTCGAGCACAGCCGCAAATTCGAACTGCTGCAACGGCTCCTGACACGCGACAACCCCCGCCAGGCGATCGTGTTCTGCCGCACGAAACGGCGCACCGAAACGCTGTTCCGCCGGCTCTCCAAGCAGTTTCAACAGACCGCCTGCATCCATGGTGACATGTCGCAGAACAATCGGGACCGGGTCATGGAGCGGTTCCGTGCAGGCAAGATCCGTTACCTGATTGCCACCGATGTCGTGGGCCGTGGCATAGATGTCACCAGCATCTCGCACATTGTCAATTTCGATACGCCCCAGTTCTGCGATGACTATGTCCATCGCGTGGGACGCACGGGGCGGATGGGTCGTGAAGGGGTCGCTTACACCTTCGTGGCGCCCGAGGAAGGCCCGGAACTCACGCGGATCGAACAACGCATCAATCGGCAGCTACGGCGCGATGAGATCAGCGGATTCGGCGCGGTGCCCGAACGGGCGGCCGCGGTGCCCGGCGCGGCAAAGGCTCCACTGACGGACACTCCCGGCAAGCCGGCTGCAGCACCGCCTCCACCCCCCTTCGGCCGACGCGGGCGCCGCCATCGCCGCGCGCTCTGACCCCGCGGAGACCGTCGACCGCTCAGTCAACCGCGGCGAACAAGTCCCGTAGAAAGGCGGCCGCCGTCTCCCATCGCTCGGCGGCCGCGGCGAAATCTGCCTCCATCCACCGCACCGGACCCGCCGCCGCAGCACGCGATTGGACCGTGACACGCGGATTGACCGGGAACTGGGCGCTCGGCCCCTGCGCCAGCTGTGTCTCGACCGCGGCGCTGAGCACATAGTCCACCAAGGCGCGAGCCTGTTCGGCATGTGGCCCACCCGCAATGATGGCCACCGTGTTGGGAATGAACAGTGTCCCGAGGCCCCCCTCTTGCTGGTCCGGATACACGATCGCAACCGGCTGGCCCGCGTCGATCTCCACCATCGCATCATCCGTATCGGTCAGGCCAAAAGCCGCCTCACCGCGCGCTACCGCCAACGCCACCTGCTTGTTGCCACTGAGCACCTGGGCGTTACGTTTCACCTGGCGGAAGAATTCCTGAGCGCGCGTGTCCCCCCAGTACGCAAACAGGACGCTGGCATGCGTGGCCGTCGTGCCGAACAGCGGCTTGGCAATGGCCACTTGCCCCTGCCAGCGCGGGTCGACCAGATCCTCAATCGACTCCGGCCGTGCCGCGTCCTCCACCAGCTGCGTGTTGACCACCAACACCCGCGCACGCGCGGCCAGGCCGTGCCAATAGCCGTCGGGTGACCGATAGTTCGCAGGGAATTCCGCCGCGACCGGCGAGGCGTAGGCGGCCAACAGCCCGTGCCGCTCCAGCCGTAACGTGTGCAGGATCTCGTTGTTCCAGAACACGTCACACCGCGGATGGTTGCGCTCCTGCAGTATGCGGGTCACCAGCCCGACCGTCTTGGTTGATTCGACGTCGAAGTTCGGCCGTACGTCAACGCCATGCGTGCGTGCGTACTGCTCCAGAATCGGCCCGGCAAACTCCGCATCGAGCGCGGAATACACCACCACCTCGCGGTCGCTGGCGCGCCAGCATCCGGCCAGCCCACACACCAGCCATGCCAATCCGAGCAGCCCCAGCCGCACCTGCCCGGTTCCCGTTCCACACCGATCATCGTGCGATCCCACCGGGTGTCCCTCCCGTTGTCCAGCCTGCCTGACAGCCCCCCCTATGACATCCGCGTCCTATTATAGCTATAGCGAGGTCAGGCGGGTGCCGCGGCCGCTTCAGTTGCAGAAACGCTCCCCTTTCGATCACAATGGAGAACTGAACTGACCAGTACGCCAGGAGTCCATCCTTTGCAGTCCGGTTTTGAATGCCTGCCACGGCTGGAGCCCCCAACGCATGGGTTCCAGGCCGGCCGGCCGACTGTGACGTCCCAGACTGGGGGCCGGCGCGCCCCGCCCCGCCTGCTGCCACCACGCGTCTGGCTTCCACACGCTGCTTCGCTCCTGGTGACCATCCTGACGTTGCAGCTGGCCGCATGCGGCCGAGCGCCTGAAAACGTACCCCAAGGTCCGGCGCCAACGCAGCCGCCGGATCGTGTGTCAGCCGGGCAAAACACACCGGGCCGGGTCGCGGTCCGGCAGGCGCGGCGCAAGAAGAAAAACGCCACGCGCGAACCGTCCTTCGACGAACCGTCCTTCGACGAGCCGACCCCGACACAGCTCATCCCCCCACCCGACATTGAGTCTGTGCCGGTTGCGTCGGTGCCGGAAGAGTCGGCGCTGGTTGAGTCAGTGCCGGAACTGATGCCTGGCGAGGTATCCCCGGCTCAGCTGCCGCTGGCCGAACCGCTGACCGAATCGTTGCCCGCGGAGGACCTGCCGCAGCTTGCAGCCGCGGGGATCCGCCGACTCGAGGGAACACACCTGACGCTCTACACCGACCTACCCTCGCGACCGGAGGTGGATGAACTGCCGCATGTTTACGATGCGGCGGTCGCGCCGTGGTGCGATTACTTTCACGTCACGCCGGGCAAGGTTGCCCGATGGAAGATGACCGGCTACCTCATCGAGCGGAAGGAGCGTTTCCAGCAAGCCGGCCTGCTGCCCGACAACCTGCCTCCGTTTCTCAACGGCTTCCAGCGCGGACATACAATGTGGATTTACGAGCAGCCCAGCACCTATTACCGCCGCCATCTGCTGTTACATGAAGGAACGCACGCATTCATGGATCTCCACCTGCGAGGGTGTGGTCCGCCGTGGTACATGGAAGGGATGGCCGAGCTGCTGGGCACACACCGCTGGGCCGGCGGTCAACTGCAGCTTGCCTATTTCCCCAGGCATCGCGAGGACACGCCGCAGTGGGGCCGGATCAAGATGATCCGCGATGCGGTCGCGGCGGGACGCAGCATGACGTTGGAAGCGATCACCGCTTACGGGCCGACGGCCCACCTGGAGAACGAACCGTACGCGTGGTGTTGGGCGGCCGCCGCGTTTCTGGATGGGCATCCTCAGTTCTCGGCCCGCTTCCGCCGTCTCCCCAGACGCATGCAAGACGACGCGGCCACGTTCTCCGCCGGGTTCTGGCGGCTGTTCGCCGCGGATCGTCGGCAGCTGGTCGAGCAATGGCAGCTGTTCATACAGCAGCTCGACTATGGTTACGACCTGCAGCGAGAAGCGATTGTCTACGAGCCGCCCGGCCAGACGTTGACCGGGGCGAAGGAGGTTCAGGTACGTGCCGATCGTGGTTGGCAGTCAGCGGGCGTGTGCGTGGCGGCGGGGATACCGTATGTCATCGACGCGTCAGGACGTTACCAGGTGGCGCGCGAACCGAGGCCCTGGTGGTGTGAGCCGGGTGGGGTCACGATACGTTATCATGGAGGCAGGCCTCTGGGGATGCTCCTGGCGGCGACGAGTGATTTGTCGCAACCGCTGGCGGGTTTGTCGCCGCTCACGCGTCCCGAGCCGATCGGCCTGGGCGCGGTGGTTACCTTTGTGGAGGCGGGCACACTGTTCCTGCGGATCAACGATTCCCCGGCGGAGCTGGCGGACAACGAGGGGGTTGTCACGGTGCGGATCCGTCGCCAGGAGTGATGTAGATGTGCCCCCCCGAACGGCGCACCGCGACGGTCCCCAATTGACGAACGTACCACGCGCCCCAACAATGCACGCCAGTGGGACCGGCATTCCGCCTGTCCCCGTACTGGAACTGCCAGTCGGGTGCCGGGAACGGATCGTTTCTGGAACGGATCGCAGCGAGCCGGCCGCCTATCTCATTCGATGTCATTGAGTCTGTCACGCGAACTGCAAGTGTCATCCATGGATTTCATTGAACGGGAAGATCCGGAAGTCTGGGCCGCCATAGCTGGAGAAGAACAGCGACAGCAGGACGGTCTGGAGATGATTGCCAGCGAGAACTACACCAGCCTGGCCGTGATGCAAGCGGCTGGCAGCGTCTTGACGAACAAGTACGCGGAGGGTTATCCCGGCCGGCGCTATTATGGTGGCTGCGAGCATGTCGATGTGGTGGAGGTTCTGGCCTGTGAGCGCGCCAAAACGCTCTTCGGTGCCGAATTCGCCAACGTGCAGCCGCATTCAGGTTCCCAGGCGAACATGGCCGTTTACCTGACCGTGCTCGAACCGAATGACACGGTGCTCGGGCTGGATCTGGCCCATGGCGGTCACCTCACGCATGGCATGCGGCTGAACATCTCGGGCCGGTTGTACCACTTCGTCAGTTACGGAGTGACACCCGACGCGCACCGGATCGACTTCGACCAGGTGGCGCGTCTGGCGCGCGAGCACAAGCCGAAGCTGATCGTGGCCGGTGCCAGTGCCTATCCGCGCGAGATTCCGCACGACCGGTTTGCCGAGATCGCGCGCGAGGTGGGGGCCAAGTTGTTCGTCGACATGGCGCACTACGCCGGCCTGGTCGCCGCCGGACTCCATCACAATCCGGTGCCTGTTTCGGATTTCGTCACCACCACCACCCACAAGACGCTCCGTGGTCCGCGCGGCGGCCTGATCCTGTGCAAATCCGAATACGGCACCGACGTCAACCGGAGCATCTTTCCGGGGACGCAGGGGGGGCCGCTCATGCACATCATCGCGGCAAAGGCGGTCTGCCTGAGGGAGGCGATGTCCGACAAGTTCAAGGCGTACGCGCGGGCTATCGTCGACAATGCCCAGACCCTGGCCGGCGTCCTGCAGCGTGGCGGGCTGCAGCTGATCAGCGGCGGCACCGACAACCATCTGATGCTGGCCGACGTCACACCGCTGGGTGTCACCGGCAAGACCGCCGAGGCCGTGCTGGAGCAATGCGGCATCACCGTCAACAAAAATATGATACCTTTTGACCAGCGGAAGCCGCTGGATCCTTCCGGGATCCGCATCGGTACCCCGGCCCTGACCACGCGCGGCATGGGCCCCGACGAAATGCGGCGGATCGGCCGCTGGATGCTGCAGGCCCTGGGGGCGCCCGAAGATGTGGCTGTCCAGCGCCGGATTCGCGGCGAAGTCCGGGAGCTGTGCGCTCAGTTTCCTGTGCCGGCCGCCGCGTTCCAGAAGGGATGAACAGCACCGAGGTGATGGCAGGAGGGAAGAGAAACATGGCGGCACCGAAGATCTTGATCGCCGACGACAATGTGGCGAACTGCGAACTGCTGGAAGCCTACCTCGCCGACATCGACTGCGATGTCCAGATGGCGGTCGACGGCCAGGATACGCTTGATAAGGTCGCGTCGTTCCAGCCCGATCTGATTCTGCTCGATATCATGATGCCCAAACTCAACGGGTTCGAAGTCTGCAAGAAGATCAAAGAGGACGCGCAGAACCGCCGCATCATGATCCTGATGGTCACCGCGCTGGACGAGCGGGGGGACATCGAGCGGGCGGTGGCCGCCGGTACCGACGACTTCCTGTCCAAGCCGGTGCAGAAAGTGGAGCTGGTCAAGCGGGTCCAGACCATGCTGCGACTCAAGCACGTCGAAGACGAGAACGAGCGTCTGCGGCGCTACATCGAAGAGATGGAAGAAGGCTTCGGCAACGGCGGAACTTAGTTCACGGTTCACGGGGGGAGGTGTTCCATGGCCCAGCGCGTCCGCGGCAACCTCCGCACGCGTCTGCCCGCCACCTTGCGGCTCGTGTGTGTCGCCGCCGCCGTGTGCGGCCGGTGCCTGGCCGGGGACGATGTGCCGGCGGAACCGGTCGAGCCGGCGGCCATCGCACAACCGGATGCCCGCATTGCGGAATTGATCCAGCAACTTGGGGCGCCGGAGTACGCCACGCGCGAGCGGGCGCAGGCGGAACTGCAGCGGCTCCGACTCGATGCGTTCGATGCCCTGAACGAAGCCCAGTTTCACGACGACATCGAAATTGCGATGAGTGCCCGTTACCTGGTGCTCAGCATGCAGGTCAACTGGGCCAGCGATGATGACGCGCCGGAAGTCAAACAGCAGCTGCGCGGCTACGGCGACCGGCCGGAGAACGAACGCCGCGCGCTGATCGATCAGCTGGCATTGCTCGGACCGGCGCCAGCCCTGCGCCCCTTGTGCCGCCTGGCGCGCTACGAGGCGTCCGAGCGGCTCTCCAAGCACGCGGCACTGCGGGCCCTGGGCCTGGCGGTCCCGGCCGACGCCGCCGGCCGCCAGGAGCTGGCTCAGACGCTGCAGGCCCGCATGGGGAAGAGCAAACGCGTGGCCGCCGACTGGCTGCGCACCTATGCCCTCCTGCTCCGGGGCGAGGCGGCCGCCGTCGCCCGGTGGCAGGAACTCGTAGATCGGGAACAATCTCGACTGGTGGATACGCCGGAACAGACCAGCCGCGAGATCACACGCGACCTGCTCAAATGGTTCGCCGACCAGCTGGCCCAACGCAACCGGACTGAGGAAGCGCTGGCCGTCATGCGGAAGATGACCAGCCTGCTCAACAGCACGCCGCAGGAAGTGCTCGACGCCGTCGATTGGTTCCGCGAACGCGAGAGCTGGTCGATCGTGGTGGACATCGCGTCGCAGTTTCCCGAAACGTTTCGGCGCAGTCCGCAACTGCTCTATCGGCTGGCCGAAACCTACAGTCATCTGGACGACCGGCAGAAAGCCGCCGAGACCGCCCAGCTGGCGCTCAACGCGACGGCCGATAATGCCGACCGGCACCTGGAACTGGCCGGCATCCTGGAGCACGATGGCCTGTTCGAGTCGGCGGAACAGGAGTACCGCCACGTGGCAGCGATGCTGGAGAGCAATCCGATGCACGCGCTGCTGGCCAGGTACTATCTGGCGGAACTGTTGCACGCCCGGCACCAGGACCAGGCAGCCGGTAACCTGTTACAGGAAATCGTGGAGGCGGTCGAGTCCAGCGAGGAGGTCCGCGCGACGCTTGAAAACGATCTCGGCAAGGATCTCGGATCGACCAGGTCGCGTTTGTACTTTTTCTGGGCGGAGCACGAGGTGCGGCAGGGGAACCCGGCGCGGCAGCGCGAGTTGCTGCTGGAAGGCTATCGGCACGATCCCCGCGATGCGGACCTGCTGATCGCCATGTATCGAGTGCCCGAGGCGGACGAGACATGGGAGCGGGAGACGCGCACGCGCATCAATACGGCGGCTGACAAATATCGCCACCAGATTACGGAACTGCAGGAGCGTCTCAAGGAAGTGCGCCAGGCCGACGATCGCGCCCTGATCCTGGGGCAGCTGGCCCTGATGAACAACCAGCTGGCCTGGTTGGTCGCTAATACGGATGGCAATGCGGATGAGGCCATCAAGTGCAGTCTGGAGTCGCTGCGACTGCTCGAGAATCGATCCGGGTTCCTGGACACGCTCGGACGCTGCTACTATGCCAAAGGGGATTTCGCCAACGCCGTGAAGTACCAATCACGGGCCGTCGCTCAGGAACCCCATTCCCCCACCATGGTCGCTCAACTCGAACTGTTCCAGAAAGCGCTACGGGAACAGGAGGCCGCGCAGGGACCCGGTGAAGCGGCACCTCCGAAGTGAGTGCACTACCAGATGCTGACGTCCGATACCGACAAGCCGCCGCTTTGCAGCCCACCCGGCACTCCGCGCGCGGAGTCCGGTGATCGGCCGCCGGCTGTGCCCGCACCGTGGCCTCCGCCCCGCCTGTGGCACCACTGGTGCTTCCTGGCGCTGGCCAGCGCTGTGGTGGCCGCATCCCTGGCTTTCTCCGTGCGCGGCGAAGACCATGTCGTCGTGCCGATCGTCAACCGAGCCCTGCCTGGCACCTGCGCCTTTCGCCGCATCACCGGAGTGCCCTGCCCGGGCTGTGGCATGACCCGCTCGTTCATCAGCACGGCGCACGGTAAGCTGGCAGATGCCTGGCGGTTCAATCCGGCGGGCGTCGTCCTGTTTGCCATCGTGGCATTCCAGATTCCGTATCGCCTCTACCAGATCTGCCGCATCCGCCGCGGTCTGGTCGAACATTACTTCACGGCCATCGACAACGGACTGCTGATCGGCGTGGTCGTCATCCTCCTGGCCCATTGGATCTGTGGCCTGACAACACTGTTATGGTGAAACACTGCTATGGTGAAACTGATGAAGAAAGTGTCCGTTGCCGGTCGATCGCTGAGTGTGCTGGAACGGGGCACGGGGCACCCCTTGCTGCTGGTGCACGGTTTTCCCCTCGACCACCAGATGTGGCAAGGTCAGATCACGGAACTGTCCCAGGAGTTTCGCATCTTGGCGCCGGACCTGTGCGGCTTTGGCCAGAGCGACGAACAGGCCGGTACGGTGACGATGGAGCAGTTCGCTGATGACCTTGCCGCGCTGCTCGAGCAACTGGAGGTGACCGAGCCTGTGGCCTTCTGCGGGCTGTCAATGGGTGGTTATGTCGCCTGGCAGTTCTGGAGGCGGCATCCGCGGCGTCTGTCGCACCTGATCCTGTGTGATACGCGGGCGGAACCGGACTCACCCGCCGCCGCGCAAGCGCGGCATGCGACCGCTCAGCGCGTTCTGGCCGAGGGCACATCTCTGCTGGTTGATACCATGATTCCCAAGCTGTTCTCGGACCACTCGCGCCGACAGAATCGAGCGGTGGTGACCGCCTGCGAACAGGTGATCCGTGCCGCACGTCCGGTCGGCGTCGCCGCCGCGCTGCGCGGCATGGCTCAGCGCGCTGACGCCACACCCTGGCTGCCCGAGATCCGCGTGCCCACGCTGGTGGTCTGCGGCCAGGAAGATGTGATCACCAGCGTGCCCGAGATGGAGGCGTTGGCGCAGGCCATTCCTCAGGCAGAGTTCGCCGTCATTCCGGCCTGCGGGCACATGGCGCCGCTGGAAGACCCCATCCATGTTAACAAGGCGATCCGCGGCTTCCTGTCCGCTCGCTAAGCGCACCAGGCCGGCGCGCAGACACCCCGACTTGCCTGCGGGGCGGGGACCACTCCCCGCGCCGCCCGCGTTCAATGCGGCAATTCGAAAAGCGATTGACTCTTGACAATCGCGTAGTCGTCCGGGAACGTGTGAAATGCCTGCACCAACATGCTGCGATTGCGCGTCTCGACGTTGACGTAACTCAACGCTCCCAGTGCCATGCGACCGCTGGCATCGAACCGGTGCAGCAAGCCGCGCCGCAGCGAGTCCAGCGCCAGTTCCTGCTGAAATGTCCAGAACACTTCGGGCGCTACGGCCTCCAGCTGGAAACTGGTCTGGTACACAATGCCGCCGCGACACTCGACGCGATCCGTCCGCTCCCCCCGCAACTTGTATGCTAGCAAGCGCCGTCGTTGCGGCAGCGGGTGCTGGGCGGAGGCAGCCACTTCGGTCAACGTGAGGCCGGCATAACGCCAGGTCACAACGTGACCGGCCGATGTGATATCGATCTTTGCTGAATAACCGCTGCGCTCCACAACCTGAGACTTGTGGATCTGGAACAACTCAGGATGCAGGGAACGTCCGTAAAGCTGAAACGTGAGTTCGGCTACTTTGGGTCTGACGGACAACACGGTGACGAATCCCCAAACGTGTTGCGAATAATGAAGCAGAAAAGCAGATGAATGGTGCCATTATAGACGGATCGTGGCGGCGCAACAAAGCCACTTTCTCAGACGAATTTCTGGTCGTCGAAGTAGGGCTTGACAAACGCGCCCGGCCGCTTTTGCAGCACGCTAGCAACCAGCGCGCTCAGATGATTTCGACGAAGATGTCGTAAAGGGAGTGCGTGCCGACAGCGATGCCGAATCCGCGGGTTACAAACAGTCCGGCGAAGAACAGGCCGGCCACGAAGCGGAAGGAGAAGGTGTACCAGTCGAACGCGTATCCCCCCTGCGCAAATGCGTGGTAGTGCGCGGCAGAGAAGATCAGACTGGTCACGATGATCGCACCGCACAGGCTGCTGCGCCGGCTGAACGCGAGCGATCGGAACGCGGCGGCGATCGACGGCAGCAGGATCAGCCGGAAGAGCAGTTCCTCATAGATACCGGCACCGCAATACCCGATCAGGCGGCTGGTGGTGACCAGCATCTCCGCGGTAGCGCTCGTACCGGTGATGGCCACCGTGATCGGCGCGAAGAAGGCGCGCTGCAGATGTGCCAGTCCGAACAGCACGAACGCGAACAGCATACACTCGAGCAGCATGGTGGTCAGCACGCCACCCTGCAGTTGCCAGGAGTCGCGTCGCGTGTGGTGCCAGGCCAGGAGGATGCTGCAGGCGAGGACGGGCAGGAGGAAATACTGGCCGAAGCCGAGCCATTCCAGCAGCCCGCGCAACCAGGTGTCGGCTCCGTTGCGCAGGGCGGTCGGCCCCAGCATCACTCCTGCCAGTTCGTACACGCACAGCAGGGGTGTGATGAACACCAGGCTCACCAGCGGGCGCGCAGATTCAGCCGCGTAGGCCCGCAGCGACGTGCGGGGGCCTGCCAGGGCGGGATGCAACGTCATGTTCACACTCACACCACATCTGCGCCGAGCCACGGGAACGACCGGCCGGGATCGCTCTTCTTTCTTCGGAGCAGGTCCCGGCGCACCTTGAACCCCCGGCCGGCCCGCCGCGGCGATTCCACGAACCCGAGGCCGTTGGTGTGCTGGAAACCGGTTGCGCCATCTGCACCGAACGCGCCACCTGCCCGGTTCTCAGCCACTGCCATGATATGGCTCACCCGGCTGCGTGTCTGACCGCCACGCTGGTGCCCGGCACGAGCAACATTGCGGGCACGAGCACGATTACGAGCAGGAGTACGGGCAAGAAATGCCCGACGCTCCCCTCAGCGCACAGGCGGTGCCGAGGGGAGCGCCTTCACTTGCGTTCGCCTGCTGTCTCACTCAATGAACCGCCGCAACACGATGGCGCGGTCGACATTGTGGTTCTCGCCCGGTTCAAAGGCCACCGGGATACTGCGATCGATCAGATAAAACGCCCGGTGACGTTTTATGTTGCCGGTATCGGAACCCAGTTCCTTACCCAACCGATACCCGTCAGGATGCGCGCGCAGTTCTTCCGGCGTGACCGGGGTCGGGCTCGGTTCCGCCTCGAAATACCCCATCGTGATCCACACTGCATAGACGTTCGACCGTGTGGTAACCAGGTTGCCCAGCCGGTCGATGCCCTGGTAGCGGAAATACGGGTTGCGATCAGTGTTATTGTAGACCTGGTCTGACGAGTTCCTCCACAACGGGATCTCCGGATCCTCGTTGCCGATCGCGCGGCTGCGCAGCAACGTGGTTTCGATGTCCGGCCGATCTAGTCGAGCCGCGGAGGTCGTCGGCGGCACCAGTCGTCCCGCACCCGCCGGCCGGAACGGATTGGTGAAGAACGACGGATAGGCTGCATTCAGCTCGAAGACGTCGCCCGCCGCAGCGTCGTAGCCACGGCGACTGCGCACAAGGTCCTCCCAATCCCATCCGGACCCGCCGTCATGTCCCGCCAGTACTCCGTTCCAGACCCCGCGGTAATAGATCGTGTTCAAATTGATCCGGCCTGGATCACGATACTGGGAGATCCGGTTGAACGGCGGATGGAACAGGCCGGTGCCGGCCGTGCTGGTGCCGGCAAACTGGTTCGGATTCAGGTACAGATCGGTATTCACGAACCGCGAGGGCACCCGTACCAGTTCGAACAACCGGTAGAAGTCTTCATTGTCTGACGTCTCGTCGCTCGTCTGGAAGAAGTTCAGCAGGTGGCCGAAGTATCCGGGCGAGTCCGGCTCATAGACGGGACCCGATGGCGGCATGAGGCTGTAGTCGTAGGCCAGGCGCGACGAGCGCGACTTGGGCACGAGCATCAACTCATACTCGCTGACAAACGGGCGGTTGAGCCAGGTGAGCCAGGGGAACGGATGCTGATACAGTGGATCGGGGCTCGCCGGGTTGACAACCGGTGCGCCAATGTAGAACGTGCTCGGGCGGTTCAACAGCGGTCCCGGAAACGAGTCCGGGACGGGCGCCGTGGCGGCCGTGTACCCCTCGCCGTAGGCGCGGTTGAGATAGCCCAAGGTGTGCCCCAGCACCTGATCCTGGAAGTGAATCGGGATGGTTTCCGCGACGCTCGCTGGCACAGCCATCCCGCCCGGCTCCATCGCGCCCGGCTCGTGCTTCCACAACGCCCGCGGCATGGTGGCCACGTCCAAGCTGCGCCCGCGTTCCCGCGTGGTCATCCGCAGTTCCTGCGAACCGGCGTTGGGATCGATGTCCGAAGTGACTCCATTGAAGGCCGTCAGATCGCACGACATCGAGTCGATGGTCAGATAGGGATTGAGCACCGCGTCGTACGGGAGCAGCGGATTGGCCAGCCGCTGCAGGTGCACGAAACAGTAGTCGTCCGTGGTTTTGTCTTCCAACAGGTCCGAATCCACGTCGAGCGGTGAAGTGAGTGGCGGGCTGTAGGCGCCCTCGTAATCTGCCCCGGCCGGATCCCACACCTCCAGGTTCGGCCCGGTGGCCGGATACCCGACAAGCGGTTCCGATACGTTGAGCGAGGACGGCAAGTTGATGACCACCCCGACAGCCGGCTGGATGTCCGGCGGCACCGGTTCCACGATTGGTGCCAGGTTGCCCAGCACCTGCGCCTGGTGCTCCCCGACGTTCAGGCTGGGTTCCAGGACGATGCGCCGCGTGCCTGCATAGTTCAGCCCTCCCATGCCGTCTTCCAGGGCGTCGACCCGCCGCCCGATGGTCGTGATGAAATCACGCACGCCGTCCCCGTCCAGATCCAGCGGACGGCCCGACTCGTCAACGGTCTGACCGGCCGAACCGACGACCGCGTAGCGGCCGGGCAGAATCGGCGCCACGGGGAGATCGGTGTAGTATGTGAGGGCCGTGCCCACGGCCGGACCCGGAAACGGCGTGAAGTACACGGTGCGTTCGACCGCGCCGGTCGGCATCCTTTGCGCGGCATCCCAGTGATCGGGGTCCAGGTGCTTGTTCTCCCCCTTGGCGATCAGGACCCGCCACACCGGAAACCGGTTGGTCGGCCCCTGCGTCACCTGATTGAGCATCACGCCCGAGGCCCACCCGCCGTTGACCGAATCGTAGTAGAACTCGCCCGGCAGCCGCTCATCGCCGGCCCAGGGATTGTAGAGTTCCAGGAAGAACGAGCCCCGCGGCGCGAGCCGCTGATCGAAATCAACGTCCCCATCCGTTGTCTTGTCCCCGACCGCAAGGTCCTCCGTGCGGCGATCGTGTAGCGCGAACGCTTCCGTAATGAGCAGTTCGGGTCGCTCGCAACCCCACACCAGGCCGCGCTCCGGATGCGAGTCATCCCCCGTCCCGAGTATGCCGTCGACCTCCCAGCCATAGTCCGTCTCGATCCCTTGGTTGAACGGATTGATATCGAATTCGAACGGCGTCATGATGGAGTCGGCGTCACGGAAATCAACCACGTTCACCGCCCACTGGGCGATGCCATACGCCGTCTCGTCCGGGCAGTCGTTGCTCGGATCCCCGTCGAAATCGATCTGCAGGTCGGGCGGCTTGATCGCCATCATCAGGACGTAGAGCCGCTTGGCGTACAGGTGGCGCGCGCGAAATGCGTCTCCATCGTTGCCGACAATCCCATCGTTGTCATGATCGAACGGAATCCCGCCCCAGAACCGCTCATCCGTCGCGTCTTCACCTCGGAAATCGTTCGCTCCCACACCATGGTCATCGACCACCTGGTTCAGTTCGCCCGTCACCGGGCTGGGGTCGTCCTGGCCGTTGCCAAACGGGCGATTCACGTCGAACCGCAGCCCCATCACCATGTCGGGAGACAGCAGCGAAGCGAGGTCTTTATTCAGCCGCGCGATGACGGCCGGTTGGTCGAGCTGAGACTGCAGCGACCGGGCGTCAATCATCCGTGCGCGGACCAGATCCACGATATGCCGCGGCCGATCCATTCCGATATCCCGCAACTCGTCCCGCAACTCCGGCCACGCCAGGATGCCGGGTGACGGTGGATCGTAGCTGGCAAAGGTCACGGCGCGCCGCGCGCCCGGGTCATTGCGGAACACATCGACCAGGTGCCAGAGCCGATCCGGCAGGCTGGCCACGTCCACGTCGTAGGACCGCAGCAGTCGCTCGAACTCGGCCGCAGAAAACGGCAGGTCGGGCACCGGCGCCAGGGAGAAACCGCTCGTCGCCTTGCCGGACAAGTCCGCCTCGTACGCCGAATTGATCACCAGATTCGGCTCCGTCGATCGCTCGTAGAGCAACTGGCCGCGATAGTCCAGCCCCAGCGCGAACTCGCCCCGCAAATCAAACGGACTGGAGAAGGCCGACAGCGGTGTGTTGGGCAGGAAGTAATTCGCCGGGGACGTCGCCAGCAGCGCCGGCGGATACTCGAACAACTTCACCTGCGCCAATATCTGAATGCCGTCGTCACCCGGCAGCATGTTCAGACCGTAGCGGCCCGGGAGCCCGTTGGCCGCATTGCCTTGCAGCAACGCCCGGTACTCGGCCGCACTGCTGAACAGCGGCGCCAAGGTGATCTCGGGCGGCCCGTAACCCTGGCCACGCGGCAGGTTACCCTCCGATGGAATCGGTCCTGACGCGGAGGGCAGGGTGACAGGCAGTGCCGGGGCCAGCGGCGCTACATGCGACAGGTTGCCATGCGCATTGAGATTCAGCTTGCCGTCCAGATCGGTACAGAGGATGGCAAACAGCGGCTTGTACCGCCGCCCCGAAGGATCCGTCTGCAGCGGAAAGCCCAGGTCGACCCAGACGGCGTCCCGCACGCCATCGCCATCGCAGTCCACGTCCCAGGGCCCGTTGATGAGCGCCGCAGTCAGGGCCGTGTCGTTGGTCAGGACGTCGTCAGACGTGCCGAGGGTGCCGTCCGGACCGGGGTCCCAGCCCGCCGCCGCAAACGCCGGATTCCCCCCATCGAAGTTCGGATGATCCCAGGGCATCGGGCGGAACACGACTCTCCGGCGGAAATCGCGATAGCCAAGCACGGCCGGATTCGAATAAGCAGGATTGGCCGGATCCCACACACCCGCACTGTGGTTCGCCCAATAGTTGATCAGCGGCACCTGGTGAAAGCTGGGCAGCACCTGGAGTTGACCGGTCGTCGGGTCCGGGACAAGCGCCGCCAGCGCCATGTTCTGGTAGTCAGCCGCGTCGTAGCCTTCGTTCAAGCCTCCCTCGAGGTAGTTGCTGGACGTGACAATCGGCGACTCGTTGAAGCGGTGGGGCAACAGCGCATGCGGGCACGTCGCACTGCCAATCGTTATGGCTCGCGTCAACGTACCATAGTCTGGATTCGTGACATCGCCCACGTAGCCGGCCCCCGTGCCTACAAACGCGCGGCCGTTGACCAGGAACAGATTGTTGAACTCGGAGGATGGAACGGTGAGACTCAGGTTGTCACAGGCCGGCCGCAGGATGCGGAACTGAGCCACCGGCGGCAACACGCTCACATCCATCTGGTAGCCCACGACCCGCGTGCTCACGTTGCGCAGGGGGCCGGTGAGAAAGGTGAGCACACAACCGTTGAAGAAACCGTTGGTGCGCAGCCCCTGACCGACTTCCTCGTGCGTCACCGAACCGTCGCCGTTGGCGTCGAGCGCCAGCTCGGCAGAGAATTCCAGGAACTGGCCCCCTCCCGAGTCTACCATCGCGCTCGTCTGCCTGCCGCGCACAGACTCACCGTACATGTCGCGGAGCAGGCTGTGGGAGCGAATGGACGACGTCGCATCGTTCGTGTCACGCACCAGCTGATAGAGGGCCCGTTCCAGTACGGCTGACGGCGGATCGCCGTAACGATCCTTCCGAGCGCTCGCGTCCGCCCCGCGACGGAACTGGCCCGACAACAGCGCGAACGTCAAGCCGACGACGATCAGCAGGGTCAACAACGTGAGGATGATCAGCAGCACGATGCCGCGGCGTTGTCTATGTCGTCGAGCCATCTTCTTGTTCTCCTGAAAGAACCAAACCCACCCGAGCGCCGGCCATGCCGTGCTCCGGCTAGTAGGTCCACAGCGAGGAGGTCTCCAGTCGAATCGTCTTCTCGAATACTGCCACCACCCCGCGCGCAATCGTGACCTGCGTGGTCCGCGAACCGGACAGCGTGAGCAGTTGTCGCCAGTTCCAATCGGGCCCGATGAGTGTCACGTCGCGCGTCCACTCGCCGGAATCCGGCGTGACTTCTTCGCCCGCATTCAGCACGCGGTACCACTTGTGAACTTGGATCGGGCCGAGTCCCCCGAGCCGCGGCTTCATGCCCGAGAGCATCACCCAGTCGCCCGTGCGCAGTTCCAGATCGCTCTTGTTCGCCGCCCCCAGCTGCAAGTCGCCTCCCCCGATCCCGTCACCGTAGAAATCCCGGACGAATGCCGTGCGTTCGCTGGCCGCCGCCACGTTGTTCAGGACAGGGTCGATGATCCGTCGCGCAAAGACGACCACCGACAGCGTGTATTCGTCGGTCAGATTGCCCACCCGGTCGAGCTTCGGGACCACCGTCGCCATCCAGGACAGGGTTCCGGTCGCGCTGCGCCGCAGCGGCTGATTGGTCGACGAGAGACTGAAGTTCTGCACGGGGCCGAGCGTCCGGTCCCGAGGCAGGTCGAACACCAGGGCGTCATCGCTCGTGAAGACCTGGCTCGCCTGCAGGATCCCCATGCAGGTGCCGTCCGTCGTCGTCACGTTCGGCGCCAGCGTGACGCGTGGCATACACAGGGCGCCCGTGTAAGGGAACCAGGCCCGGCCCGCATGGTCGGAACTCACAATGCCCTGCGCCACAAACCGCGGGTCGATGCAAAATGAATAACCGGCCCGCAGCTCTGCGACCGACGGCGCGCGGAACCCGCTCCCGTCATACCATCGCCAGGTGAGCGGGTTGCCCATCGACCGCACGTGAAACTCGTGGACCGCTCCCGCGCCATAGCGGGCGGCTGAGTCGGCCAGCGCGCCTCTATTGGTCTGGATGCCAGCCACAGGCAACAGCGCCGCAATGCCGACCAGACCGACCAATGCCACACCGATCGAGAAGAGGACTTCCAGCAAGCTCACACCGGCCCGCAGGCGTCTCGGCGCGCAGCGCGGCCTGCCGCGCCGACGACCGGATGTTGAGGGCAGCCAGTACCGCATCACCGTCCTCCCTTCTGAACCGAGGACCGGGCGAACTCCCGCGCCGCCTTGATCCGCTCCGAGGGAGTCAGACGCGGGGGCAGCGTCGCGGGCGCAATGAAAGACGTATCCAGATTGTCGGACGTGATCACCGCACCAGTCCGGTTGGAAACCGTGACCCACAAGCAGGTCGGGTCGCCCAGGTTGGTCAGCTCGGGGCTCCAGACCGTCGTCACCAGCGGATTAACCACCCGCGCCTTGCGGCCGATCAGCAGGTGCAGTGGGGATGGCAGCGGCTCCTGGTTGCCAGAGAGATAGACGCAGTCCACGCCGCCACTCGGCGCGAATACGACCACCACTGGCGTCGCATCTCCGGTGGTGGTCACGGGATCCAGTTCCCGGCGTGACGTCGTGCCAGAGAGCGACAAGTCGATGACCGCATCGGCCGGCAGTACCAGCGGGTTGACGGCCGACCGCGTGGGGGCGAAGGTGATCTCGTAGGGGACCCCCCCACCTGAGGCATCGGCCCCCGGCGGCACCCCCCAGGGAATCTTGATTTCAAAGTCGGACGCCGTCCGACGGCCCGCGTACTCGTACCCTTTGTGGTCGAACTTGATGGTGAACGGATCCCCCACCGCCAGTACGGTGTTCAGGACCACCGCGTCGTTCACGTTGGCATTCCCCTCGGAGTCGACGAACTGCAGCCTGCCGACCGTGCCGCTGACCGCCAAACGCACCAGCGAATCCAGTTGTGTTCCGGAGAAACTCGGCGGCACCTCAGCCATGTACAGCCGGACCGCATGCCGTGCTCCGAGCTCCGTCCCATCCAACCGCTCGATCCACACTCCGACAGGACGCCCCAGCTCGGCGGCGCGCCGCTGCGCGCCGGAGAAGTAGGCGGAGACCATCCGCGCCGCCTCGCGCACATATCGATCCTGGAAGGCCGGCCGCAACAGCGGCACGGCCACGACCATCAGAATCGTCATGATACTGATCACCATCAGCAATTCGACCAGCGTCAGGCCGCGGCGGTCCAGTTGCTTGCGTTTTGCGAAGGCCATGGCTTACCGCACCTCCAGCAAGTGATTGGTGATATCGTCGCTCAATCCGGTGCTCGCAAAGTCGCTGGTGCCCAGAATCCGCCCGATGTAATCGCCGCTGGTGGGCAAGATCAGATATGGATCGTTCTTCGGACGACTGGTCCAGATCGGGCTGCCCGATGACCAGGGGGCTGTGGGGTAAGGTGTATACGATGGGTACAGCGTCGCGTTCAACTCGGCGTTGGCGTACAAGCTGGTATCCGAGAGGGCATAGGTGATATCGATATAGTTGGGCGGATCGGCGTTGTCGTAGTCTTTGAGCACCACACCGAACTGCCCATCGCGTCCCGCCGAGTAAATCAGTGGATAGAGCGCGAAGGGGTCGTCCCGTTTCGTGTTGGGGTTGCTGTCGTCGTTATTCTCCCAGCGTGGGTCGACGCGCAGTGGATCGAACGGATCGGGCTCGCGGCGCTGGGGATTCTGCAGTGCCGACACGTAACCGGGTGCCCAGCGCAGGAAGTAGATCGGCCGCCCCCACGGATCGAGCACTTCCGGCATGCCGTCGCCATCGGTGTCGCCGATCTCGCTCTCCTCGAACGCATCCAGCCCGGTGGAGTCCCCTTCGCGGATGCCCGCCAGGATCATATACAGGCACTCGGACTGCTCGTGCTGTACAGTCCAGACTTTTCCGCGCGATGCGTTGGCCGCAATCCGCCGCTGGTAGCCACGCCAGGCCGCCGGGGCCGTGTTGAGGACCACGGGGCCGACGAGCGTGTCGGAGGCGACCGCGCCGTTGGGTGTGTTGACGACCGTTCGCAGATCGCTGATGCGGTCGGGCAATTCCATCCGCATCAGTTCCCGGATCGCGTTGAGCCGGTGAGCCGCCGCCACGCGGGGCGGAGTCCCCGCTGGGATCCGAATGGGGACGGCCCGCATCCGGTATGACTCCCACTTTTCCATGATCACCTCGTTGACGCGGGCAATCACGGTGCGTGTGCGGGTCTCACGCGCATCCTCGCGCACGCCGTAGAGCGTGAACAAGGCGATGCTGGCCAGGATCGTGATGATCGTGATCACCACGAGCAGTTCGACCAAGGTAAACGCCTGGCGATCCCGCTGAAGCCGACGCTCGTCTGTCTGTGCGGTCATGGCTTCTTGTCCTGCAGTCTGCTGCCTTCGCTGAAATTGGTGATGTTATCGTCGTCGCCGTCTCCAGGTGTCAGGTAATTGGTACCGGTGGGGTAGACGGGGTACGACAGGTGATCGGCCAGGAACAGATCCGATCCGTAGTGGTCATCCAGCCCGGCGCTGATGATCTGGAACGTGTCTTTGTTGACCCACTCGAACGGATAGGCGCCGGGGGACGCCGGCACGCGCGTGCTGAAATAGGGCTTGGCGGTGCCCTTGTTCAACAGGGTGTAGTAGCCGTTGACGGCCGGCGCCATGCCCGCTGCCAACCCGCCGTAGGTGCGGCAGTCGAAGTAGACGTAGGGCGCCATTTTCTTGGGGGGAGTATAGACGGCGAAGAAATCGCGATCTCCGTCGTCCCAGGCCAGACGTGCCTTGTCCAGGTCGCAGGTTCCGGTGGCACGGTCGGGGTTGGCGCCGATGATGATGCCGCCGGCGTTGACCACGAAGGGTCCTCCCGCGCCGGTGAACGGCCGCTGGGGGTTGGTGCTGAACCCGCCGAGCCAGAAGGCCAGCGCTTCGGCCGGGTTGACGTTGGAGTGATGGTAGTTGGCAGTGCCGGCCGCGGCGTTCGGGTAGCGCCAGAACACCCGTTCCACACGTGTCAACTCGGCGCCGTCGATGTTCGGCCAGGCCGTATAGATGTGGCGCCGCACGAGATCGCGGTCGCTGAAATCCGGCGGATAGTCGGTGAACTTGAGCTTGTAGGCTTCAAATCCGGCTTCCAGGTTCTGGATCTCCGCCGCGATGCGGAACCGCAGCGCCGCGCTGCGCGCCATGCCAATGGCCGGCACCAGCAGGCCCGCCAGAATCGCGATGATCACGATGACGACCAGCAGTTCGACCAGCGTAAAGGCCGCTGACCGGGAAGGTCGATGGGCTCTCATCTCAAGTCCCTCCGGTTCGTGTTGCAGGCGACGCGGCCCACGACTCGGCGGTCGCGCTGGCGTCGGACTGGTTCAATATGTGTGTTGTGCGAATCATCCACGCTCACGACAGTTTCGTAATCAGGTCAATCAGCGGCATGAACAGCGAGATGACGATGAAACCGACCGCACCGCCGAGGAAGAGGGTCAACAACGGTTCGAGCAACGACATCAAGCCTTCCGTCATGGTCTTCACTTCTTCGTCGTAGGTATCGGCGACCTTGTAGAGCATCGTGTCCAGCTCGCCGGTTTCCTCCCCCACGTCGACCATGTTCACCACCAGATCGTCCACCACACGCGCGTTCATCCGCATCATGTACCAGAGGCTGGCCAGCAACGCGCCGGCGCCCATGGCAATCAGCCCAGTGGTCAACATGTCGCGTATGAAAGCGATCGGCACCATAGGCCCGGCCCCCAGGGCGCACCAGAAGAACAGCGCCACCGGGTGAAACCCGGGCCGCGAGTACTGCTTCATTGGCTTGGCGATCGTCTCCCCTTCCCGAATCGCATCGGTCACTTTGCCGTAGAGCCGTTCGAACAGGGCGTTGCCGGCGGTCTCGCGCGTGATGTTCAACCCCTCCAGGATCGGCACACCGCTGCCCACCAGCGTTCCCAACGTCCGCGTCGTGCGGGCCATCACGTTCTTCTCGAGAAGCAGTCCGAACACAGGCAGCTTGAGCAGGAACATATCCCAGCCCATCCGCCCGTGGCGGAACTTGCGCGCCAGCTTGATGAACAGGAGGATGCCGATCGGGATCGCCGGGATCAGGTACCAGTAGGTGGCGATGCCATTGGATATTGTGATCAGCAATTGGGTCATGACCGGCAGCTTCAGGCCGAACTCCGTGAACATCGATTCGAACGTCGGCACGATCTTGACAATCAGGAAGGTCACGATGACGACGGCCACGACGATCACGATGATCGGGTAGACCATCGCACTGCGCACCTTGCGCTTGAGTGTTTCCGACCGTTCCATGAAATCGGCCAGACGCTGCAGAATCACCTCCAGCGCACCACCCGCCTCGCCCGCTTTGATCATGTTCACGTAGAGCCGGTTGAAGGTCTTGGGAGACTTGGACAAGGCCTCCGACAGCGTGGCACCGCCTTCAATCTCCTCGCAGACGTCCATTAGCGAGTTCTTGAGGCGCCCGGCCTTGGCCTGCCCCTCGAGAATCCGCAGGCTGCGTAGAATCGGCAGGCCGGCATCCTGCAGAATCGAGAGCTGCCGCGTGAACGCCGTGAGCTGCTTGCTCTTCACATGCCCGATGGCGAAGGACCGTTTCTTCTTGGCGGCCGCTTCCCCGCCCAGCGCAGCGCCTTTCTTGACGGAGATCTTCGTGACGAAGTACCCCATCCGGCGGATTGTGGTCTGGGCTTCATCCTCGGAGGCAGCTTCAATGACGTCCTTGATCTCCTGACCGGTGGCGTCCATGGCCTCGAATTGATATGTCGGCATCGTCGCAGTCCTTGTCAGTATTACGCTTCAAGAATCGTTTCGCGGAGTATTTCTTCGGCGGTCGTGATCCCCTGCCTGACAAACGCCATCCCGGATTCACGCAGTCCCACCATCCCGTTGCTCTGTGCCTCGGTACGCATCTCGTCGACTGACGCGTTGACCATGATCATGTCCCGCAGCTTGTCGGTGATGATCATGAGTTCGAACAGGCCGACGCGCCCCTTGTAGCCCGTGTTGTTGCACAGGTCGCAGCCGGCACCGCGGTAGAACTTCAAATCCGGCTCCTGCTCCGGGGCCAGCCCCAGCTGGGCCAGTAGTTCCGGGGTCGGAGTCGTCTCTTCCCGGCACTGCGTGCAGATCCGCCGCACCAGGCGCTGGGCCAGGATGGCTTCGAGCGTGGCGGTGATCAGGAACGTCGGCACCCCCATGTCCTTCAGACGCGTGATCGTGCTCGGGGCGTCGTTGGTATGCAGCGTGCTGAAGACCAGGTGGCCGGTCAGCGAGGCCTGCACGGCGATCTCGGCTGTCTCCAGATCGCGGATCTCGCCCACCAGGATCTTGTCGGGGTCCTGCCGCAGAATCGACCGCAGGCAATGTGCGAACGTGTTGCCGATGTCCGCATCGATCGGGATCTGGATGATCCCGTCCATGTCGTACTCGACCGGATCCTCGGTTGTCATCAGCTTGTCTTCCACGTTGTTGATTTCGTTCAGCGCGGAGTAGAGCGTGGTGGTCTTGCCCGATCCGGTGGGGCCGGTCACCAGCACAATGCCGTTGGGCTTCTTGATCACCTCGCGGAACGACGCGATGGTCGGGGCATCCATCCCGACCTTGTTCAGATCCAGCGACACGACGCTGCGGTCGAGGATCCGCATCACGACGCTCTCGCCAAAGAGGGTGGGCAACACACTCACACGCAGGTCGACCGGGTGGCCACCGACCGACAGGTCGATACGGCCGTCCTGCGGCAGCCGCCGTTCGGCGATGTCGAGATTGGCCATGACCTTGATGCGCGTGGTGATGGCGAACGCCAGGTGCCGCGGCGGGGGCACCATTTCGTACAGCACTCCGTCCGCCTTGATGCGGATCCGGAACTCGTCTTCAAACGGCTCGAAATGCACGTCGCTGGCATGATCCTTGATGGCCAGCAGGAGCACCATATTGAGCAGTTTGCGGACCGGGGCGCTGTCGGCCAGCGCTTCGGCGCCGGTCAGATCGATCGGGCCGTCGCCCGCCAGGGCCGCCGCCTGCTTGAGCAGCTCCTCGTCCTCCTCCAACTCGCTGATGATGCTCTCCACACTCTCGCTGGCCGTGCCGTAATAGCGGTCCATCGCCTGCTTGATCTCCCGCTCCGTGGTGACCACCAAGCGGATGGTATAGCCGAGGAATGTACGCAGCTCGTCGGGCACCGCCAGGTTCTGAGGTTCGGCCGTGGCCACCGTCAGCTCGTTGTTCTCGAACCGTACCGGCACGACCCGATACAACTGCGCCATCGTGTCGCTCACCAGGTCCAGCGTCTGTTGAGGAATCTTCGCCTCTGCCAGATTGATCACCTGCAGGTTCATCTGCTCGGCCAGCGCCTGCGCCAGTTGATCGTCGGTGATCAGCCCCATCTCCTCGGCGATCCTGCCCAGCTTCTCCCCTGGCTGCTGCTGCTGTTCCTCCAGCAGCATCTCCAGCTGGCTGTCATCGATGAACCCCATGTCGACGAAGATTTGCCCAATCCGCCGAATCGCCATATGCTGTCCTCTGCAAGTTGGATCCCGGTGCCTGCTCTGTGTTGCCTGTGCTACCTGTGTTACCTGTGCCTGCTGTGACCTTGTGCGTTACTGAGGAACCTCGCCCTCGTCACCGTTCCCCGACCCTTCTTCGAGCAACCCGCGTTTGTAGTTCACGATGCGCTGCGCCAGGTCGTCCGGCCGGTGAGCCCGGGCCAGCGCATCCTCGACCAAGACCTTGTTGTCGCGCCACAGGTCAAACAGCGAGTCGTCCATCAACTTCATGCCGAACTTGCCACCCGTCTGGATTGCCGAGTTGATACGGAACGTCTTGTTCTCCCGGATCAGGTTGGACACGCCGGGGGTGACGACCAGCGTTTCGTACGCGGCGACCCGGCCGCCACTGATGCGCGGCAACAACTGCTGAGCGACAATACAGATCAAGGCGGTCGACAGCTGTGTGCGGATCTGATCCTGCAGGTTGCCCGGGAACGCGTCGATGATCCGGTTGACCGTGCCCTGCGCACTGTTGGTGTGCAGCGTGGCGAACACCACGTGCCCCGTTTCGGCCGCCGTGATGGCCGCTTCGATCGTCTCCAGGTCGCGCATTTCGCCCACCAGGATCACATCCGGATCCTGCCGCAGCGACCGGCGGATCGCCTCCGAGAAGCTCGGCACGTCCACCCCGATCTCCCGCTGGTTGACCGTCGATTTCTTGTGATAGTGGTAGAACTCGATCGGATCCTCGATCGTGATGATGTGATGGTCGACGTTCTCGTTGATGAAGTTGACCAGACTGGCCAGCGTCGTGCTCTTGCCCGACCCGGTCGGCCCCGTGACCAGGAACAGACCGCGCGGCCGCATCACCATCTTGGTCACGACCTCCGCCAGCCCCAACTGCTCCGGCGCCAAGTAGGTGGTCGGAATCAACCGCAAGACCATGGCGACGTCACCACGCTGCTTGAAAATCGACACGCGGAAACGGGCCTTGTCCCCGAATGCAAACCCGAAGTCCGACGTGCCCGATTCCTGCAACTCGCGCTGACACCGCTCCGGCGAGATGCTCTTCATCAGCGATACCGTGTCTTCCGATTCCAAGACCTTGGTCTCCAGCCGCCGGAGCCGGCCGTGCAACCGGAATACGGGGGGCTGCCCCACCGTAATGTGGATGTCACTTGCCCCCTGTTTGACACAGGCCATCAGGAGTTTGTCGATAAGGATCTGTTGAGCCATTGGTTTCCCGCTACCCGTGAAAACGCCAACCTGACTGGGGTCGCCGGCCGGCTCGACCGACTCCCCGCCAAGATAAGTCCTCTGTTCCCTCGTCAGCCGACTCGCGGGAGGCCCAGCGCGAGCCTCCCAGGCTGCCCGCAGAGGCCTGAACCGACCCCGGGGTCGCCCACCGGATGCTGCAAAGGAGTTGAGTCAAAGCCGCAAACAACCAACCGGCAAGCCGAGCACCCCACGGAGAGCCCGCGCTGAGCAATCGATTATTCGCCGTAACACGTCAAAGACCAAACAAAGACGCCCTTGGACCCCCCAAGACGCCCATTTAATGCCCATTAACTGCTAAACCACCCCGAGCCCATGCAACACAACACCTATACAACTACCACATCCTGCTCCGTCCGCTTGGCCACCCGATAGACCTCCTCCAGTGTGGTCACGCCCGACAGTGCCTTGCGAATTCCATCCACGTAGAGTGTGCTCATGCCCTGGCGAATCGCCTCCGTCCGAATCTCGGTCGACGTTGCACCCGAAAAGATCAACTCCCGAATCTTGGACGTGCAGAGCATGATCTCGAAAATCGCCAAACGACCCCGGTATCCCTTCTTCTGACAGTACGAACAGCCTTTGCCCCGCGCAAACGATGCGTTGCGGGCCATCTCCGGCGTAATCCCCGCATCCGCCAACATGGTCTCCGGCGGCATGTACGACTGCTTGCAGCGGTTGCAGACCACCCGCACCAGACGCTGAGCCAACACCGCAATCACGCTGCTGGCCACCAGATATCCGGGCACACCCATGTCCACCATGCGTGTCACGGCACTGGGCGCATCGTTCGTATGCAATGTGCTGAAAACCAAGTGTCCCGTCAGAGATGCCTGGATTCCCATTGAAGCCGTCTCTGAATCACGCATTTCGCCGACCAGAATGATATTCGGGGCCTGACGCAGCATGGAGCGAATGATGCGGGCGAAGTCGAGCCCGATGCTGTGCTTTACCTCCACTTGGTTGATACCCGCCAGGTAGTACTCCACCGGGTCTTCGGCCGTGATGATCTTGCGGTCCGGCCGGTTCAAGCTGTTAAGCGCAGCATAAAGCGTAGTGGTCTTTCCGGACCCGGTGGGGCCGGTCACCAGAATGATGCCGTTGGGACGCCGAATCAGCGCCTGGAACGAACTGAAGTCCTGTTCCGACAGGCCCAGCTGCCGAATGCCAACCTTGATACTGTCTTTATCGAGAAGACGCATGACGATCGATTGACCGTGGTTGGTCGGGATCACACTCACCCGCAGGTCCAGCTCCTTCTCGCCCACCGTTACCTTGATCCGCCCGTCCTGGGGTCGCCGGCGTTCTGCAATGTCCAGGCTGGCCAGAATCTTAATACGAGACAGGATGGCTCCCAGTAACCGCCGCGGGGGGCTATCACGTTCGATCAGCACTCCGTCGATCCGGTACCGGATGCGGATGCGATCTTCAAACGGCTCGATATGGATGTCGGAAGCCCGCAGCTGCACCGCCTCCTGGATCATCACGTGGACCAACCGCACGACTGGGGCGGAGTTCTCGTCCACGATGTCACTTGTCGTCGTGTCGGAATCTTCGGTTTCCGTGAAATCGATGGCCGTATCGGTGAACTCCTGGAGCATGGAGTCGGCGCTTTCGCCTTCCACCTGCCCGTAGTACCGGTTGATGGCCTCCAGAATGGATTCACGCGGCGCCAGGGCCGTCTCGACCTTGCGGTTCAGAATAAAGCGCAGTTTTTCGATGGTTTCAATGTCAAACGGGTCGCTCACGGCCACCCTGAGCGAGTCTTCCTCTTTGGCCAGCGGGAGGGCCGCGTTTTCGCGGGCGACCGACTCCGGCACCAGCTCAATCACGTCCTCAGGAATCTTGAACTCGGACAGGTCGACGAATTCCATGTGGTGGAACTCGGCCATCGCCCGCATGACTTCATCACCCGTGGCATAACCGAGTTTCACGAGGCAGTCGGACACATTTGCGTTCTGCTCCCGCGACATCTGCTCAGCTTCGTTAAGCTGATCGCGGCTGATGATCCCCTTGCGGATCAGGATCTTCCCGAAATCATCCTTTGATGTGGCCATAATTGGTGTTCCAGCTCGCCGAAGTTGCGGTTGTCGAACTGCCGCCGTGCGAGAAGACGCAACCAGGCCCCAGCGGCCGAAACCGCCGATGGCGGACCAGTTGATCTCCCGTTCGCGGCGCGGAGAACCATGCCGAGTCGGCTCAGGCCGGGCCAAGACGAGCAGCGTGCCCGACACTGAAGGGACATGCATCCATTGCCTCAAGACGTGGCTGCCAAACGCGTTCTGCGCGAGTCCAGAGCCACCCTGTCGGCCTTTTTCACGCGCGCAACCGAACGTTCCGGCTCGGCGCATCACGCACGAGAAACGGCTATCACCTGTCCATCATGACTCAGGCCCCGACAGCTTGTCAATCGTTGGACGGCCCATCCGCTGCGGGAAGCCGTCAGTGTGTACAGGTCCTGCCGAAGACGACCAGGACGGGGGCTGACCGGCGGCCTCAGGAGTCACCAGGGAGAGTACTCGACGGCCGACCGCCAGCCCCAACGGAACTCAAATCCACCGGTCACCGCCCAGCTGTGCCGCACGTCTGCCCCGTGGCCGCCGAAAACGAGGTTGTCCCTCACGTCCAACCGCAATGCCCACTGCTTGCCGCACAGATACTTCACACCCAGCCCCAGTGGCACGCCGAGGCCCGTATGGTCGATGGCCACGCCGTGGTCCCGCGCACAGTCGTAGCTGCCGATCCCCACCCCGACCGTGGCAAAGGGACGCCAGGCCGAGTCACCCCAAGGGTAGTACATCAGGTCGAGGTCAAACCACGTATTGTGAGACTTCCCGAATTCGGCTCCGGACGCCACGTACTGCACATCCGCAGAACTCATCCCCAGACGAATCTCACCGCCCCAGTAGTGGTTCAGGTCGTAGCCCAGAGAGCACCCGCCCAGGGCGCTTGACCGCATGTCCAGCTCGCCCGATACCAGTGTGCTGCCAAACGACCCACCCAGAAATCCCCCCACGTAGATCGGGCGGTTCAGCCAGCTGGTGCCCATCAGCGGTGCTCCCAACCCGATGTGCCGTGCCGAGTAATGCGGCAGGCTGTGGGATAACCATCCCAGTACACCGGGGCGTTCCACGCCCGTGTGTTCCGCATACGGCGCGTCGGGCTCGATCCATTGCGGGTCGAGCCATGTTTCGACGGGCTGTGTCACGACAGCTCCGTCGGCACCCAGTTCCGCCGGGACCTGGCCCAGGCACGCGCGGGCCAGTGCCGCGCCGAACAGGACTGCCCACGGAAGCCGAGTCCAGCGATTCACGGATCATCCACTCCCGCGCAAGACGCTTCGCCGCCCAATACCCCCGGGGGACAAGACGCGGGATTATGGCGGACGGCCTGCGTGCCGTCAACGTGAATCTGCTGCCGCTTGCCTGCACGGGACCAGTTCAGCTTTTGCAGGGCAAAAGCTGAACGAAAAACGTCAATAGGAGAATTCGGGATTCTTCGGTTAAACTACGGCGATTGGAGGGGGCCTGGGAACGAAACATTCGAGATGGAGCCAAGGCATGGATGCCGTACAACAAGCTCGCCTGGACAGGAAGCAGGAACTTTTGACGGAATTGGCGGAGCTCATGATTGAGGAGCAGGTGGCCGAAGGG
>JAAYDI010000154.1 GCA_012729315.1 Planctomycetaceae bacterium | reverse complement strand
TGGCTGAAACGAGAGGCAGAGGCAAACCGTGTTCCGTGTCTGCGCGCTGGGCGACGGTTCTTGTTCGACATCGAAGCCGTGAGCAAGTCGCTAAGTGAGAGATCAGCGGCAGAGAACACCGCCGTTGCACAGATGGAGGGTGCCGCCGATGCCAAGTGACACCCGCCCCGCCTTCTTGACGCCGCCCGAAATCGCCCGCAGCTTGCGGGTGTCCGAAACCAAAGTCGCGGCGTGGATCAAATCAGGACGGTTGCGCGCGTTCAACGTCTCGGAAGGCCAGCGCCCGAAGTATCGCATCCGGGCCGATGACCTAGAGAGTTTTCTTGACGGTCGCACCGCAGCACCACCGCCGACGCGGCCAGTGAGACGGGAGAGACGAGACATTCCGCAGTACGTATGACACAGACACCCGCAGCAAGCGCAGAAAAACGCCCCCGCAAAGGCAGGCACGCCAGCGGAGGCGAAAGGTAATCGACATGCCAAGTGTACCAGAGAACGACGCGGAAAGCAAGGAAGCGGATAGCTCAGATGCCACCGCCGACTATGTGGTGCAGGTGACGGCGACTGAGTTACGCCGACTGCGCGGAGACAGCCAAGCCGTGCAGTTGTGGTGCATTCTGCTGATGTATGCGGACTGGGATACCGGCAAATGCCATCCGTCCAGATCGACGCTGGCGACCGATATGGGAGTGTCAACAGACACGGTGGATAGAGCCCGTAGGCGACTTCAAAACGTTGGTTTACTGGCGACTGAGCAGCGCAAGGACCAAAATGGAAACCATACCTCTAATGAGTATACGCTAATACGCCAAAGGGTATCCGCAAATTTGCCCATAGGGTATGGGCAGCCGTGCGGAGAGGGTATGGGCACGGATGCGGACCAAACGAGTACCAAAGAACGAGTACCAGTGAACAAGAAGAGAGCAGCCGCAAAAGCGGCGGCACCCGCTGACTTGCTCGCCTTGATTGACGGTTGGAACGGATTAGGAGATTCCATCGTGAAGCCCGGCAACGGCGCCCGGAGAGACCCGCCGTCCAAAGAACTACTCCGAGGTTGGCGGAAGGTTGAAAAGAACAAAGAGCTGCAAGAGGCGTTCTCGAATATTCCAAAGCTGCTGGCAGCTATCCGCAAGGCGAGCTACTGCCATGCCCAAGACTGGTTCTCGTTGGCGTGGCTGTTCGGAAATAACCGAACCGGTGAATCGACAGTCGTGAAACTTATGAGAGGGGGGTATGACTCAAATGGTAACTCAAACAGTAAACGGCAACCGCTATCGTCGGCAGCCTGCAAGCACAATCCCACAGCCGATCCAGCGGCCGGCTTTTAACGATACGTGGCTGGCCAAGGCGGGCGAGTTCATCGAGAGGCAGGTAGAGCAGGCCAAGCCCGAACAAGAGCGCGAATACTGGGAGCGTATGACGCCCGAAGCCCTGCTGCGGGACCAGATCGAAAAATGCCGCAGAGAAGACGACCGATGGTTCCGTCATTTGTATTGGAAGCGATGGGAGCGCTACGACCGCATTGTGGAGCAACGGGGCAAACGGTATCTCGGATGCCGCTGGGCAAACTACGAGACGAACACCCCCGAGCAACTGGCCGTCTTCAACGGCTTGCGGGTATGGTGCGAAACGCTGCCGACACGCATCAAGCACGGCGAGAACCTTATTCTCGTCGGGCCGTGCGGCACCGGGAAGGACCATCTTCTAACCTGCGTCGTGCGCGAGGCGATCCTATTGCACGATTTTCGTTGCGAGTGGACCACCGGACCGGAACTATTCAAGCGCTGGCGAAACGAGTTCGACGGCGGCACGAAGCTGGACCCAGGAGATTCACAGTTTGCCGGGCGTTACGGCGGATTGGACTCGATTCTCTGCATCAGCGATCCGGTACAGCCGGGCGGCACACTGACGCAATACCAGTCCGAGAGGATGTATGCCCTTGTGGACAAGCGATGGTCGCAAGGGGTGTCTACGTTCTTGACAGTGAACGCCAGCGGCAGAGACGACCTCGAACAACGGCTTGGCGTGGCCATCGTGGATCGATTGGCGGATAGGGCGACGACGTTTGCCTGTAACTGGCCATCGTACCGGAAGCCGCTGGGTAAGGTGAGCAGATGAGGGACGCACAAGAGCAAAGACTAAGAGAGTTCACAGCACGCCAGCAACAGCGGACGGCACGCCCGGTACGTCGTGGCCAGATCAACCCGGCTTGCTTGTTGCCACCGCTGGCCGAGTTGCTGGCGATCGACGCGGCCGAGGAGCAGGCCGTTGCGCAAGCAGGCGCAAGCGGAGGCGAGCGCAACCGGGGCGATGCGACTCTACGACCAGCAGGCCAAGGAACGGAAGCGGGAATCAGGAAGAAATTACGGCAGGGGAAAGGTTACCGAAAATTTACGGGAACCTATTTCCGATGATCGTCACGCGAGAGAGGCGTCTGCACAGGCAGCAAAGGCCGTAGGGGTGTCCGGCCGTAGCGTGGAGCTTGGCGGGCATGTGGAAAATTTGCCAGATGCCCAGACGGCTCTACGACCAGCAGGCCAAGGAACGGCAGCGGACGCGCAAGGGACATCAGGCCGGCGCAATGGTGGAAAATTTGCCACAGTTGGACAAGGCCCGCGACGCTGCCGGCAGCGGGCCGCACACGGGCACGGGGGAGCAGGGGGGGAGGGGGGCTTAGGGTCCTTGGACCGACCCCGCCATGCAGCCAGCGGGACATCCCTTCCGTAGTTTTCATATACGCACCGCGCTGATTCCGGCTGGCGGCGACGACGCGAAAGAAAAATTCCGATGACGACTGAAACCACCGACTGGTCGGCGACCTTGCGACCGCTGGACCTGGCCGCGCTCAGGCCCGTGTTCCCCGCCGACGCGATCCGCAAGAACGCTGGCGTGGCCCTGGACGATGAGCAGACGTTTCGCCGACGCGGCCGGCATGAGGCAGACGATTGCACCCGCATCAGCCGGGCG
>JAAYDI010000153.1 GCA_012729315.1 Planctomycetaceae bacterium | reverse complement strand
GGCGTAGTAGCCGCTGGGGTGCACGCCCAACACCCGGCACATGCTGCGCACCCGGAACTCCCGTTCGTGGTCGCGCATGAAGGCGTACTTCACCCGGACTGCTTGGCAAAGTACGCCGCGGCTTTTTGTAGAATGTCGCGCTCCTCCGTGACCCGGCGAAGCTCCGACTTGAGCCGGCGCAACTCGTCCGCCTGGTCCGCCGTCGCTGCCCGCTCGGGCCCGGACCGACCGTACTGCTTCCGCCACGTGTAGAGGCTGTGGATCGACACCCCCAGCTGATCGGCCACCTCTGCCACCGAGTGGCCGCGGTCCGTCACCTGCCTGACCGCTTCAACCTTGAACTCTTCCGTGTACCGCTTGCTGCTCATGGACACCCCTGCTGCTGCCGTGGATTATGGCTGCAAGGTGTCTACGAAACACGGGGCGATTCACCGTAGTACTTGTCGTAGTGAAGTCCATAGCCGGCGCGCTCGAAGCTCACCGAGTGTTTCTGCAGGCTCGTCACGCCCGAGCGGTTCGCCTCGAGCTCGATGCGCAGCAGCGCGTTGGGGCGACCGAGCCCGGAGTCGGCCTCGTCATTGGCCAGGGTGTAGGTCTGGCTCGTGCCGGTCAGCCCGCTGTAGGTGCGGCGCAGGCTCAGGATCTCCTCCGAGTGTACCGAGTCGGCTTGGAAGCGTATGCCGTCGTCCAGTTCCACCGCACAGATCTCCCGAAACGCCGCCTCGACATGCGGAATCTCGGCCGAGCCGAAGCCCAGCAGGTCGGCGTCGCGTGTCGGACGATGCGGGATGTCGAACCACAGGTCGAACAGTAACGCCCCCTTCAGGAGAAAATGGTCGGCATGAGCCGAGACGCTCAGGCGATACAGGAGCCGCTCCAAGGCGTAGCGGGTGAGGACGAGGTTGAAGTCCTGCTTGTCGGTGCGGGCCTTGACGAGCAGTCGCGCGCGGACCGAGGCGGCGGTGTTCCGTTTGCTCACGTCAGACTCTCCAGGTAGGGCCGCATCACATTGGCCACTCGGCACAGCTCAGCAAAGCGCCACAGCTCATCCATGCTGACACGCTTGGCGCGCCAGGCTTCCTTTAGCGCCTCCAGCGCGACATCAAGGCCGATCTTGTTGCGGAATTTGAAGCAGTCGGCCACCGTCCGGGCGACGTTGGTCACGCGCACCGGCACACCATCGACGGAGTGTTCCTCGATCCCCTCCGTCAGCGCTGCGCCAGAGAAGCGCACGATGCGCAGCGGGGGATAATCCATCTTTGGCGCGCGCGCCTTGTTCGGGATCGCCAGCCAGACCTCGAATGGCGACTGTGTGGTGAGTTCGTGCACGCGCAGTGCCGACAGCAGGCAGACGATGGCCTGCGGGTGTTTGCGTGCCACTTCGGCCAGCGCGCCGTGCTCCGAGACGGGCCGGTCCGGAATCGCATACAGGCCCCGTCCCACGCGCTGGAGCAGCCCTTGCCGCACCAGCCGCGTGAGGGCGACAGTGGGCAGCCCGCGCTCATTGAGATCACGTGGACGAATAAGGCCGCGCTGGGCGGCAAGTTTCAGAATGCTCTGGTGTGAACTGTCCATGCCGCCATAATGTTGCGGAACGTCGGTAGTTGTCAATAATTACCGACAAAACACAACGATCATGGTTTCCTGTGCCTGCCGATGCTGCAATCAAACCGCTTGATTCGTCCGCGCGTAACCCATTGATCTGTATGGTGCCGCGTTGTGGCCTTTGCGGACTTCGTGCCAGTTTCAGGGAGCGAGGCCGGAGAGAAAAACGGCCGAGAGAGAGTGGAAGGTGGCCCCGGACGGTGCCATAGGCCGGATGCCGAAGTCCGCAGGCTTCCGCAGGAATCCCCGCGAACACGCGGGAGTCGGCGCGATCGGGCAAGAAAAAACCCCAACCGAGAACGGTTGGGGTTTCATTATTGGTGGAGGTGGGCGGAGTCGAACCGCCGTCCGAAGGCACTCCATCCCCGGTCCTACATGCTTAGCCCGCCGTTGGATCTCGTCCCCGGGCAGCACGACGTGCGAAGCGCGCCCGGGAACCAGCCTGTGAGTTCAGCCGTGGCAGACAGGCGGCCGCCGCGGCTGGTTCCCGTGATGATGACCCTACATCCACGAGCACGGGCACAAGTGGGTTCGGGGCTTACG
>JAAYDI010000002.1 GCA_012729315.1 Planctomycetaceae bacterium | reverse complement strand
TGGGCAGGGTTCGCGACGCGACAACTGGGTTCATCCAGATAGTTCGGATAGATGCGGCCGGCTGCCAGATGCTGGGCGATGCCGTTGGTCGGCGGGGGCTCGGAGCAGCGGATGTTCCCGGCACTCTGGACGATGAGAACGTCCAAGTCATTGGACAACAGGTCGATTTCGGCGGCCCATGCTGACATGTGTCGGGTGCGCGAAGCGACGCGCGAGTTGACCGAATGGTTGAAGATGCGGGTTCGCCGTTCGCCCTCGTGATAGTGCCGTACGACCTGCCGGGTGACCATCGCAGGCATCATTTCGCGCGGCATCTCGCACTGGTCGTTCAGAATCCTGGCGTTCTGTACCCAGGTTTCCAAAGCGACGGCCCCCGACTTGGGAACGTGTTCACCGTGCAGCAGCGCACCGGCGACGCGCGTCCCGTGCCCGCCACCCGAAACGTAATCCGCAACATCTGTGGGCGACACAGCAGGCAGAAAGCAGCGGGACGTTGATTTATCGATCCCCGGTTCAAGCAAGATGTGCTGTTCCTGAATGCCGCTGTCCATCACGCACACGGCCGGCGCGTCTTCGGGGGGCGGTTGAATCCGAATGGCCGCTTCCAGTGCTTTGAGTTCCCGTGCGATCTGCTGCGGTGTCTCGATATCGTCCGGTTCTGCCACTTCGAAGATGTACGGGTAGTTCAGCACCAGGTCTCGAAGTCCCTTCGCAGAAATCTTGATCCGGAGCGTGAAGCTATCCGGAAGGCTCAGGGCCGCGGCATCATGGTTGTCGACATCCTGCAAAATCTCAGCTTGGTAGTAATCGATGATACGGCGAATCACCAGGAGACGCTCTTCTTTCAACCGTTCCCAGCGGTCGTAGGCTTCAAGCCGTCGGTTGGACCAGTCGTTCTCTTTCCTGGCCCAAGTTTCGTCCTTCCAGCGACGGTCCCGTTTCGGCTTGGCGGGCACCTCCCAGTTGCCGATGCAGGCCACACTGACATCGCACACGTAGCTTGCGGTGTCCGGCATCACGGGCCACTCGGCCATCAGTACCGGCGAGAGAATCCGCGACAGCCGCTCGTCCTGGGCGAGGTCCTCCCTGATCTCGTGAATCTTGGCGATGTTCGCCGATCCGGTTGCAGCTGCGAAGTCCGTTAGCCTCGTCTGAAAGTCAGCAAGATCGACGTCCTCGGATGCGACGATGACGTAGCCATCTTCCTGCTCGGAAACGATCTCGAATTCGAGTTGGCGTCGCAGGTCATCAAGATCCAGTGACGTATCAATCTTGAGCAGCAGCGGAATGCCGGCTGCGGTCGGTGGGAGGCCGTTTTGGACACGGTCTTGCAGACTGGCTTTCCAGGTCGTGGAAACGCTCGACGCGTGACTCGTCAGCCCGCTGGCGTGAGCCACCCGGTTGGCCCTGTTGAACTCGGTGGTCGGATCGGGAGGAATCGGCCGACGTGGCACGCGAGTCCGGCCATGCTCCCGGAGAACCAACGGGAGGTGCTCGAACTGGTGGCCCGGCGAGGTTGGCGGCATGGTTTACTGCGTCTGTGTTTGCATTTCGGTGTGGGTGAGTTCAGCGATGGCCTTCGACAGATGCTGTTCCGTCACCACCTTCTGGCCGCTCAACACCGATGCTTTGGCCGCATCCTGAGCCGCCTTGACCGCCTGGGCGGCGGACAGGCCCGTCAGCTTCCGCACGATGTTGGACCATTCAATTGCCTCGGAACAGTGGACTGCCGAGAGCGTCGTCTTCAGCAGCTTCTCGATTTCGCCGGCGCCGGGTGGCGGCACCTGGAATACATCGTCGAAGCGGCGGAACAGCGCGGTATCGAGCGAGTCTTCAATGTTGGTGGTGGCGA
>JAAYDI010000152.1 GCA_012729315.1 Planctomycetaceae bacterium | reverse complement strand
GGTCGCCAACCTGACACAGGGTTCGCAGTGAGAAGTAAACCGTTAATGCGAAGTGGCTCACCGGTGCAACAAATGTCAAAACCGGCACCAGGGCCGTTTCTTCGGGCCTTTCACCACGCCAGGCACGGCCTACTTGTTGGCCGTGCGACATGGCAAGCGTCCAGTCGGTTCCGGTTCCGTTTCCGAGCGAGCGCAGCTGCTGGGCCCGCGGTCCGTTCCTTCAGCGCGGCTAACAAGTAAGCACGGCTGACAAGCCGAATTCGTTAATTCCGTATTCCTGAATTCCCATTATTCCCCGCGTCTACCGTTGCATCTGTTCGGCGGACGCGATACATAAAGAGTCGGGGCAGCCTGTTCCCCTGCCCGTGATTCCTTGTCGGACCAGCAATCCGTGTTGCGGCCGGTGGCGCGTATTGCCGCATCATGTTGCCGCATCACCGCAACTTGGGAGCCTTGCCATGGCCTTGACACGTCGACAGTTTCTGCATCGATCCGCCGCAGTTGCGGCTGTGTTCGGATTGCCTCAGGTGGCCTCCCCCAGCGTGCTTGGTGCTCATGACGCGATCCGTGTGGGCGTCGTAGGTTGCGGTGGTCGCGGCAATCACCACATCGATCGCTTCGGCGCTCAGGAGGGGGTGGTAGTAGCGGCTGTGTGCGATCCAGATCGGCAGCGGCTGGCTGCATCGGCCAAGCGGATCCAGGAGACGTTCCACAACGAGCCGGCCCAGTTCGTGAACGTGCGGGAGATGATCGACAAGGCCGAGATCGATGTTGTCGCCGTAGCCACGATGCAGTACTGGCACGCGCTGCCCACCATCTGGGCCTGCCAGACGGGGAGGGACGTGTACGTCGAGAAGCCGCTGGGGCACTTCATTCGCGAAGGGCAGGCGATGGTCCGCGCCGCGCGCAAGTACAACCGGCTCGTCCAGATCGGCACTCAGGCCCGCTCAACCCGGTCGGCCATCGACACGATTCGTCACATTCAAGAGGGGCACCTGGGGGAGATCCAGTACTTGACGGCGTACGCCAACAAGCCGCGCACCTCTATCGGCAAACGGGACACGCCACTGCCGATCCCGGACTCCGTGGACTACGACCTCTGGTGTGGTCCGGCGGACAATGGGCCGATCTACCGCGACCGTCTGCAGTACGACTGCAGTTTCACCTGGGACAAGGGGGACGGTGAATCCTGCAATCAAGGCGTGCACGAGATCGATGTGGCGCGTTGGCTGTTGAACGAGCCGGAGCTGCCGCGGCGGGTGCTCAGCATCGGGGGGCGGTTCGTGTTCGACGACGCCGGCGATGTACCGAACACGCAGATCATTTACTACGATTTTCCGTCGCGGCCGGTGCTGTACGAGGTCCACAATCTGCGTGCCGCCAAGGGGTCCAACGCGGTGCCGAATTTCCGCGGATCCCAGACCGACGTCTGTGCCCACTGCGCGGACGGTTACGCTTTCGTCCGTTCAGGCCAGGTGTTTGACAACCAAGGCCAGCAGATTCAGACGTTTGGCGGAGGTGAAGATCACTTCGAGAACTTCATCCGCGCCGTGCGCAGCGGGCGGCGGGAGGAGCTGAATGCAGACGTCTTCGAAGGGCATCGTTCCACGGCCGTGACACATCTCGGGAACATCTCGTACCGCGTGGGCAGGCTGGCATCGCAAGCTGAGGTGCGCGAGCAGATCGCCGGCGTGGCGCTGCTGGAGGAGATGTTCGATCGTTTGGTGACGCATCTCAAGGCCCACGAAATCGATGTGGATGCGCCGACGATCACGCTCGGTCAGTGGCTCGATGTTGACATGCAGAACGAGTGTTTCCAGAACCACGACCAGGCGAACGCCCTGGTTGCCGGTTCCTACCGCGCCCCGTATCTGTTGCCCGATGAGGTATAGCGACCCGATGAGGTGTAGTGATTTGTCCGCGCATGGTGCTGCTCCCCAGGAAACACCGTCCCCCGCCCCGTTGACGCTCAGTCCACGTTTCCGGCGGCTGGCGGCGCCCGAGACCGGGCGGCTGGCGGTACAGTTGACTCAGGGGGACGAACAGTGTTACCCGCTGTACTACTTCACCCCCTCGCTTACGCAGGATGGCCGGTTCCTGATCTACCACCGGTCTGCCGCGAGGCAACTCCAGCTGTACCGGCTGGATCTGGAGACGGCCGAGTCTGTCCAGTTGACGCATGCCACGTGCGAGGACACGCAGTGGCGTCCCTGGTGCATCGACTCCGGCCGTGGCGTGCTTGACCACCGCAGCGCGCTCAATGTGGAGCGCGACCTGGTGGTCTACTTTGACGGCAATATCGCGCACGCCGTACATGTCCGGACGCTGGAGGACTCAGTACTGTTCGAGATTCCGGCCGATCGCGAAGCGTATGGCCAGAACTGCTGCACGCCGGACGGCCGCTGGTTCGTCTACATTCACGTACCGCGTGGATCCGTGTGGGGAACGCCCTGCACGGGCGCGGCGGTGGTGGCCTACGACTTCGACACCGGCCACCAGCAGACGCTTTGCCAGATCGACAGCGCCGTGTTCCACGTGACGGCCTACGATAACCAGCATTTCGTGGTGACGCATCCGTCCCACGGACCCGGGATGCTGTGGACCGACCTGACCAGCGGCCGCTGCAGCATGCTCCGCGACGGCGTCGTCCATTGCCCTTGCACCACGCGGGGGATTGCCTATGAAGTGCCGGCGGCTCGGCGGCTGGGATTCATGGATCCGCTCGCGCGGCGATCGTTTGAGTTCCCGATGCCAGAGCAGTTCCAGTACATCCATACTGGCTGGGATCCCGCCGGGCGTCTGTTCCTCTACGAGAACTCGACTGACTGGGATCGGTTCGATGTCCACGACATCTACGTCCTGGTGCGCCTGGACCAGGCGGGGGAGGATACGCAATGGCTGCGACTGACCGGTTCGTGGCCGACCTGCCTCGGTGGCCAGAAGGCGCACTTCCACCCGCAGGTGACGAGCGACCGGCGCTGGATTCTGTTCACCGGAGGTGACAAGGCAAGCCAGACGTGCCACATGTTCCTGCTCGATATTGCGGATCTGGCTGACACGCAGGGGATCGGGCTGGACATGTTGAGGCCGATGGGGGGGTTCGAGTCGTGACACGGATCTGTCTGGACGACGCCCAGAAGTTCGCGGGCATCAAGGAGCGTTTCGAGGACCTGCTGTGATCTGCGGAGCGACTGGCTACGTGGTTGCAGCCGGAGTGAGCGCGGCGGTACACTGACGGCTGCTTTGATATTCTTCCACAGTAACAGGGGATCAGACCATGTCGAGTTCGCGTTTGGTGTGCTGTCTCGGAATCATCGCGATCGTGGGCGGCTGCGCTTCCAGCGAGTCGTCGCCCGCGACCGGATCGACCGCGCACTGGGAGGCCCAGTTGAAATCCGAGTCGCCCGAGGACCGGCTGAAAGCCCTGGAAAAGCTGACGATCCTGGGCACACAGGCCGCGTCAGCGCTGCCCGCTATCAACGAGGCGCTCCAGGACCCCGACACGCGTGTTCGGCTCGCCGCAATTGAGGTAATTGACCGCCTGATCCTCAGCGGCAAGGGATCCATCGCTCCCGTCGCGGCGCTGCTCGAGGACCCGGAAGATGAGGTGCGGGCGCGCGCAGCCGCGGCCATCGGATGGGGAGATGAAAAGGACCAGCAACAGCAGTATATGGAACCGCTGATCAAAATGCTGGAAGACCCCTCGCCGGCGGCACGCCTGGCTGCCGCCCGGGCCATCCAGCGTGTGGACGCGACCGCCAAGCAGCCGCTGCCAGTACTGATGCAGTTGCTGGACGATCAGGATGCAGCCATCCGAACGGAAGCCGCCGCCGGCCTCGTGCCGTTTGGGGCCGAGGCGAAGGAAGCCGTTCCGGTGCTGGTGAAGATCATCGCAGAGGAGGACCACTTGGCTCGTGAGCAGGCCGCGTTGGCCATCGTCGCGATCGGGCCCGACGCTGCACTCGCAGCCCGGGACACGCTTATCGAGATCGTCGACAGCTGCCTCAATCCATCGGAGTGTCTGGCCGTGGGTCAGGCCCTGGCGCTGGTCGGTGCCGATGCCAAGGAAGCAGTGCCTGCGCTGCGGCAGATGATCGGCAGGTTCCCTCGCGTCCAGACCTTCGGCGAAGAGATGAACAAGATCTGCGATCAGATCGAGTCGGCGCAATAGGCCGGTGTGCGTCCTATTCTCTCCGAAGCTTCTGGAACAGTTCGGCTGCTCGGCCTGACGGGCCGAGCAGATAGATTGGTGAGCTTCCCAGCAATTGCGTGCCGCCGGGCAGCGGCCGGCCGACGACGTCCAGGACGCGCAGTCCCTGTTCATCGGGGATAACGACCCGCGACTCCAGCGCATCACTCTCACTCCACAGCGCGACCAGAGCCTGGCCCTGCGTCTCGAAGGCGGCGGCATGAGCGAAGTTGCCCAGTGGCGACGCAGCCGCGCACTCTGGCCGCGCGCCGAGCAAGTCGGTCAGGACGGCCAGCGCCGCAAACAGCTTCCGCGGGACGCTGCCGTTGTCGAACAAGGCACATTCGTAGTTAGGGTCGTTCACCCGGCCGCTCGCGCCGGAGTGAATAAACACCTTCTCGACGCCGTGCGCGAGCATCGTCAGGAAGAACCGCACAGTATAGTCCGCACATTGCCGCTCACTGTCCAGCAGCCGCTCCTCGGACCAGCTGCCTGCACGCGGGATGAACGGCCGGCGCGTCAGGTTGTCGGCCCCGTAATAGGAGAACTCCGTGATCCAGATCGGCTTGCGGCCACCCTGCGCGTCCATCATGGCCAACAGGTTCCGCATCTGGCCGACATAGCTCTCCGGCGCACGTTTGCCCGGATACATGTGCAAGTTGAATATATCGACATGATTCAAGCAGCCGGCTTCGAGCACTTCGCGGGTCAACGTATCCGGCGTGCCGCCGATACCGCCAATCACCTGGCAGGTGGGATCGGCAGCGCGCATACCCCGGGCTGCCACCTCCAACAGTGCCACATAATCAGCGGGAGTGTAGCGTTTGCCGCCGAGTTGGCCTTCCCGATCGGACGGCAAGGCATAGGACGTATACACCGGTTCGTTGAGAAACTCCCACACCCGGATGCGATCTCGGTACCGCTCCACCGCCTTCCCCACAAAACCGGCCAGGTCGTTCGGGTCCTGGGGGGCGAAGGACGAGCGCAGGCGGTTGGCCGGATAGCGGGTGCCGGTGACCAGACTTTGCGGCGCTTCGCTGTTCCAGTCCGCCGACGGGAACGGGGGCAGCAACGGCAGGACACGGCCCCCTGCCTGCAGTACGCGGTCGATCTGCACGTCGCCCACCGCCCACTGGTACTCGCCCCGCGCCGGCTCGATGTGCTGCCACTTGAGCGACCAGTCGCGATACCACGTGACGCCGGCCGCACTGGCCGCTCGGATCTGATCCTCCGAGACAAACGCGTGATTGATCCCACACACAGAATCATCCGTCGTCCGCGGCGGGACAATGGCAATCGCCAGGTTCTTCGACTCCGAGACTGCGCCGCTGTGGGCCGTGGCACGGATGCGGTAGTAGCCTCGCCAATCCGGGACAAGCGGTACGTCGTGCTGGATCGCCGTGCGTGCAGGGACAGTGACCGACGCGGGCGGCAGCGCAACGGGCTGATCGGCGTAGTCGGACACCTGGAATTCAACACGCACGTCGACCGGGGTCGTCGCGTGGTTACACAGCCGGACCGACAGACTGCCCGGCGCACCGGCAACATAGATCCCAGCCGGCGCGCTTGGCTCGATGGCAAACTCCAGTTCCGCCCGCGGCTGATAGACAGTTGCCTGATCGCTCTTCTCCAACTGGACGGCGTCCACATCGACATCCACCCGCTGCTCCTCCGCCAGGTCGGGCCCGACGAACACGAATACCCAGCCGCCTTCGGGACGGAACGTGTGCGTGTAGCGTCGCCAGCTCGTGGTGAGTTCCACGCCCGGGCCGCAATGGCCGGAGCCGCGACCTTCCGGATCCTGTGATCGAGCGCCAAGCAGCGCCCGCACGCCGGCCACACTGGCCCGCATGTCGCACGAAATCGTATACGTGGCACCCCGTTCGACCGGGATCCAGCCGAGACTGGCCGCCAGCACGCGCAGCTCCCGCTTGACCAGGGGCAGATAGTAGTCGAAGTACAGCACCGGCGTCTGGTCGGCGCCCAGCGGTATGCGGAGAAACGCGTGGCCCTGCGTGCCGCCCGTCTGGATACTTCCGTGCAGCCGGTTCAGGTCGCCCCAGCCGGTGCCTGTTCCCAGCGACGACCAACCGGCGCCGCCCAGTTCGAACGAACCGTTGGGCACGAGGTTCACGCCCGGAACCGGCGCGATCGTGTCAGTGAACACGACCTCCTGCTCGGCGATCTCGACAATCTCCACGTCGGCCACATCCAGCCTGCCCGGCTCGGCAAACCAGATCTGCAGGCGGCCGGTGGGCCCGATGTCGCGTGTGGCGTGGAACGGCGCCGTGTACCACTGCCAGGACGGGTTGACTGTGAACTCGGTGAACAGACCGCCGGGCAGCCAACCCTTCGTCTCCCGGATCGCCACTCCCACGGTGCGGCTCGCCAGCCCGACGGCGCGCATGCGGCAGGAGAATTGATACAGGCGGCCGGCGTTCAGTCGGATGTGGCCCCCCTGAACGAGCATCGCGTGGCTGTCGGCACCCTGTCCCTCACAGCGCGTGCAGTCCAGGCGCGCAAACGCGCCGCCATCCGTGTCCCGTTCCACGGTCAACGCCTGTGTCACATTCACCGCGGAGCCCGACACGGTCCACTGGGTGGGCACACCATCGGTGCCGCTCGCAAAGTCACCGTTGGCAACCAGATTGACCTGTCCGGGTGCGGAGGGGAGCGACACGATCGGCAGCGTCCCCAGGAACAACATCAGCATGATATGTGTGGTAGCCATGGTATCACTGAGCATACGTCATCGGCCGGCCAGCCGCCATCACCTGAGTCCATGCTTCTTCTGCAACTTCACGCGCGGCGCGACGGACGGCCCCGCGTCCAGCTCCGCCTCAGTGCCGGTGCCGAGTGCCGGGCCGGTGCCGTGCGAGGGTCAGCCGGCAGCGGGACGTGGCTTGCACACCAGTCGGCAGCGCGTGAAACTGGTGCCGGGCCCTGCGGGAACAGGACCGCCTCCCCGGAATCACACGAGGTACACATCAATGTTCATGCGATTGGCAGTACATCTCGCCATTATCCTGGCACCGCTGCGCTGCGCCGTGGCGCTGGAGGAACCGGTCCGCCGCGTGGAAACCGGTCTCACACCACTCACGCCGGTGGTAAAACCTGGGGCGGAGCCGTTCGCGCTCAGCGATGTCCGTCTGCTGCCAGGCCCTCTCCGGCACGCGATGGAACTCGACCGTGACTATCTGTTGTCATTGGATCCTGACCGCCTGCTGCACGTGTTCCGGCTCGGCGCCGGCCTGCCGTCCGGCGCCACACCGTATGGCGGCTGGATGGCACCCGACCATCGGTCGCGCGGCGAGTTCGTCGGGCATTATCTGTCCGCCTGCGCAATGGTGTATGCCAGTACCGGAGACGAGCGGATCCGCGACAAGGCGAACCAGGTCGTGGCCGGGTTCGCCGTCTGCCAGGAGCAGCTGGGGAGCGGCTTCCTACACACCCTTCCCGACACATTCACCACCCGCTGCGAAGCTCCTCTCCCATTCTGGTACCAGACGCACAAGGTGCTCGCCGGCCTGCTGGACATGTACGTCTACTGTGACAACCGGCAGGCGTTGGACGTCGCCCGCAAACTGGCGGACTGGGCCAAAGCCGGCGCGGACAAATGGAGCAACAGCCAGCTGCAGACGATGCTCGACATTGAGCATGGCGGCATCAACGAGGCCCTGGCCAACCTCGCGGCCATCACGGGCGACCCGGAGTATCTGCAGCTCGCCATGCGTTTCAATCACCTGGCCGTGCTCGGCCCGGCTGCCAATCGCGACGACCGGCTCACTGGCCTGCACGCAAACACACAGGTACCCAAGTTCATCGGCGCGGCGCGCCAGTATGAGCTGAACGGGCAGGAGTGGCTCAAGACGGCGGCCACGTTCTTCTGGGAGAACGTGGTCAAGGAGCGATCATACGTGATTGGCGGCCATGGTCTGGGTGAGTATTTCACGCCGCAAGAGACCCTGTCGCAAGCACTGGGCTCCAACACGTGCGAAACCTGCAATACCTACAACATGCTCAAGCTGACGCGACATCTCTTCTGCTGGGAGCCGCGTGCGGAGTATGCCGACTACTATGAGCGAGCGCTGTACAACCACATTCTGGCCTCGCAGGACCCGGCGACGGGGATGATGTGCTACTTCCTGCCGCTGGGTCACGATCAGAAATGCCGCAAGGAATACTCGACTCCCGAAGACAGCTTCTGGTGCTGTGCGCCCCTATCGATGACGACCTGCCCCGTGCCCCCGGCTGTCCCGCGCTCGTGGCCGAAGCCGGTCAGCTTGCCAGTGTCTTGACCCCCGTGTCCAACCGGCCGTCTGTTTTCACGGCCGCGCCACAGGCGGTGCGTGTTTTCAGCGCGTCCCACGACGCCGCCGTGACATTTGAACCGTTGTACCGTGTGCATGACGACCGCGCGTATGCCGTCTATTGGGACACGTTCACGCCGGAGGAATGGCAGGTGCGAGAAGAGCGCGCAGCGTTCCTGGCCGCCGTCACGGTCGATCGCGTCCTGCCCGGGGACGAGGAGAGTGAGCGTGCCCACAACATGCAGGGGGAGAACACGGCGACCGGCGAGGGGAAATGGCGTCACGCGACGGACGGAGGCTGGTTCTCGTGGGACCTGCAGGGCGCGGCCGACACGCCACTGGAGCTTCACGTGACATACTGGGGGAGCGACAGCGGCGGGCGCGAGTTTGATGTGCTTGTCAACGACCAGCAGGTAGCCACCCAGACGCTGGACAATAACAGACCGGACGAGTACAATAACAGACCGGACGAGTTCTACGACGAAGTCTACCAGCTGCCCCCGGCGCTGACACAGGGGCAGGAGCGACTCACGATCAAATTCCAGGCGCACCCGGGCCGGATGGCTGGCGGCGTGTTTGGCGTAGCGCTGCGCAGGGTGCAGGCCCCGCCTCCTCCGGCAGTGCCGGCGAAGCCGGAGGTGTGACTCATTAGGACATGAAGCGATCTCACCTCGTCTCGCCAAAGAAAACGCTCCAAGAACGCTCCCGACGCTCGCCATCCGTGGGACCGCAGCGTCCGGACCGTCGCGCGAATGCCCGTGGTCCCCTCAGCCTTACAGGAGACATCCGATGCCCAATTCTCGAATCACGCGTCACCTGGCGAGCGCTGTTGTTCTGCTGTGCTGCACACAGGCTCTGGCCCAGACGTCACGTCCGGACACGATCCGCGACCGCATCTGGATCTGGGGGCATCCCGCTGGTGTGTACAACGAGAGCTTTCTCGCCAATCTGCCGCAGAAGTCCACGATTGAGCCGGTAGCTGCCGCGGACTACATGGGGATCCGCAACATGATCTTCGTGCGTTACGACGGCAAGCCGGTACCGCCGTTCGATACGTACTACCAGCCTTTCCAGAAGCTCGATCGCGTCTACTGGTCGCTGGTCGGAGCGAGCGGTGTGACGTCTGCGGACGAGCGCGACCAGGTCTTCCAACTGGCTGAGAAGCACCAGAATGTCGTGGGCTTCATACTGGACGACTTCTTCCGCTCGAATGTCACAGGCCCTGGCACCGACCCTGACACCGAGACGGGCGACGTCACGCCGTTCGAAGCGTCCCTGACGCCCCAGGAACTGCGTCTTCTGGCCCAACGGAAAGTGCGGGGAGAGAAACTGCCGATCATGGCCGTCGTCTACACGGGACAGATCTCGCAGCGGGCGAAGGCACATGTGGCGGAGGTGGACCAGGTGTGCCTGTGGACCTGGCGGCCGGCCGACCTGCAGGATCTGGAAGGCAATCTGACACAACTCGAGAAGCTGATCGGAGACAAGCCGGTGTTCCTGGGCTGTTACATGTACGATTTCGCCGGCCAGCGTCCCTTGCCCGTAGAACTGATGCAGCAGCAGACGGAGCTGGGCTACAAATGGCTCCAGCAAGGACGCATCCAGGGCCTGATCTTCCTGGCCACGCCCAACGTGGACGTGGACCTGGAAGCCGTCGCCTGGACGCGGCAGTGGATCGCCCGGCTCGGCGACCAGTGAAGCGGCAGGCAACGCCGCCAACAGCCAACACATGGCGATTCTCGCGGGATGTCATTCCACGGAACGCGACCAGCCCGGCCCGGCCGCTGCACAACATGCGGGCAGGCCGGTCGGTCGGTCGAGTGACGTCATGCGTCTTGCCCGTCGTCCGGATTGATATACTCAATGCCGTGGAAGTCGCACGACAACCGCGGCGAGCCCCGTGTATCAGACCGCGTGCGGGTGGGGGCGTCAACACCGGCACACCGGGGTCCGCGGTCATCGCGAATTCGGATGCTGGGTCGAACCGGCCTGGGAGTCAGGTTAGAATAGATGGCTGTTTGGTCCCCTGTATCACAGCTTTCGACTGACTGACCCTGGGAGGGATTGTCACCATGAGTACCGATGCGCAGCACGTTACACCGCGGCGCGAGTTCATTAAGAGCACTGCGCGGATGGCCGCCGCCTCTGCCCTGGCGGGCGTCGCCATTCCCCGCGTCTTTGCCGGTGAGGATAACACGATCCACCTGGCCCTGATCGGCTGTGGCGGCCGCGGCAGCGGCGCGGTAGCCAACGCCATGTCGGCCGGCGGGTTGGTGCTGGGGGGCAACGAAGGCACTCCAGCGGCGGGCGGGCCGGTCAAACTGGTGGCCATGGCCGACCTGATCCCGGCGCGTATCGAGCAATCGCGCCAGGCGCTCACGGACATCCTGGGTGACAAGATCGACGTGCCGGCGGACCGGCAGTTCATCGGGTTCGATGCCTACCGGAAGGCGATCGACTGTCTGCGCCCGGGCGACATCGCGATGCTGACCACCCACGCCGGGTTCCGGGCCGTACACCTCGACTACGCCGTCGAGAAGGGGGTTCACGTCTTCATGGAGAAGGACTTTGCGCCTGATCCGGGCGGCGTGCAGAAGATCCTGCGGGCCGGCGAAGCGGCGGAGAAGAAGAACCTGAAGATTGCGGCCGGGCTCATGGCGCGCCACTCGTCCGCCCGCCAGGCCATGATCCAGCAGATCCGCGACGGCGCCATGGGTGACATCCAGCTCATTCGCGCCTATCGCATGGACTCGGGCTACCACATGGCTCCGTTCCCCATCGGTGAGAATGAACTCATGTGGCAGCTCTATCCCGGACACCCCTATGAGTTCCTGTGGTCGTCCGGCGGCGTGTTCATCGAACTGATGATTCATCAGATTGACGAGTGTTTCTGGATCAAGGATGCGTGGCCGGTCAGCGCGCACGGGGTCGGCGGGCGCTACGCGGGCAGCACCGACTGCAGCCAGAACCTGGACAGCTACTCGATCGAATACACGTTCCCAGACGGCACCAAGGCGCTGGTGACCGGGCGTTACATCCCCAACTGCTTCAACGATTTCGTCACCTACATCCATGGCACGAAGTGCGCCGGCGAGTTTTCGGGGAATATCCACGCGCCGTCATCCAGAATCTTCAAGGATCAGCGTATCGATCCCAAAAACGTGGCCTGGAAGCCCGAGAAGGAAGAGATCAATCCCTGGCAGGCCGAATGGCACGCGCTGCTCGATGCGATCCGCAATGACAAGCCGCACAACGAGGCGCGCCGCGCGGCGCTCTCGAACCTCGGTGCGATCATGGGCCGGGCCGCAGTGCACACCGGCCAGATCGTGACCTGGGAACAGGCGATGGCGTCCACGTTCGAGTTCTGTCCGCACGTTGCCGACCTGAACGAGAACAGCCCCGCGCCGGTCCAGTGCGACGAACACGGCCGCTATCCCGCGCCCGTACCGGGCACAGACTGGCGGGAGATCTGAGAGCTTAAAGAAAGCCACAGGGGTCAGGCCTCTTTGCTTCAGAAAGAGGCCTGACCTTCCTTTGTTCATCCCAGCCACCGCCCTTCTGTTTCCAGCACGAAGTCAATGGCGCTGTTGAGTTGTTTCGCGTTCTGGCCACCGGCCGTACCGCTGACGCGGATCCAGTCGAAATCCAGCGCTTCGAGCAGGTAGTCGTTCGTGCCCCAGGATGCCAGCCGCGCCGACTCCCCGCCCAGTTCCAGCAGGTCATCGCCGGGCGAGTCGTACAGGTAGGCGCGGTCGTAGCCGCCACCGCCTTCCACCGTCACGTACTCGGCATTGGCCAGCGTCACGCGGTAGTCGATCCCGCGGAGCGTGTAGTCCGGCAGCTGCAGCGTGCTCAACGCGGGGGCTGGCCGCAGGGTCACAACGTCCGCGGAACTCGATCCGGTGAGTCGCACTGAGTCGTTTCCGCCCGCGCCGTCGATCCTGAACGACTCGACCTCCGCCGCCACAAAAATGTACGCGTGGTTGTTTACAAACAGCCGGTGATGGGTCGGACCAGCCGAGAAACGAATGGTGTCGTCCCCCTCGGTACCGGTCACGAACACCGTTGTCTGCGATCCCCCGGCACGAATGGCGGCGGCCCGCTTAGTATGGCCGGCCTGCTCTTCCGCCCGGGCGATCAACAGCCGGACATTCTGCGGGGTGAGGACCGCCTGCAGCGACGGCGCGGAAGCGAAGGAGTTGCGCAGCGACAGTGTCTGTGCGTTCAGCCAGCCGTCTACGAAATCGACCCCCGTTACTGCTTCGCCACTGCCGATCACGACCTGCCGCGAGTCCACCCCGCCCGGGCGCAAGGCGGCCGGGTGCGTTTCGGTGACAGTGTACGTGCCGACCCGCAACCCTCCGAAACGGTACGAACCATCGTCGCCCGTGATCGTCGTGGTCGTGATCACTCCCTGGCTGGTGGCTTCAGTGAGTGTAATGGTTACTCCGGGGATACCGATCGACGCGATCTCAAAGCTGTTGGTGACGAACGGTATGTGCACGATCCCGGAAATACTGCCGCTCAGCGCACTGTCGATCGTCACCGTGGCCTCATTCGCTGACACAGCACCGTCGCTGTCGATGGCGGTGTAGGTGAACCGCACAATGCCCGAGAAATCATCGCTGGGGGGCGTGTAGACGAATGAACCATCCGGCAGACCGACGAGTGTGCCGGCCGAGGGCGCACCGTATTCACACACCGCCAGCGCGTCGTTGCCCGGATCTGTGTCATTGGCCAGCACTCCCAGGGCAGCGTCCACCACGAGATCCCCACCACCGACGTGCACATAAATGTCGTCGACGGCCGTGGGAGGCATGTTCTTGACCAGCATCTCCAGCTCGACCGTGGTCGGCGTGTCGGGCTCATCGTCGTCGGTCAACTCCAGACGGACCGTGAAGGGCGCATCCTGGGGCCGGTTGTTGGCGTACCGGTGGGTTTCGCGAAACGACGATGTTCCCGCACCGTACTGATACGTATTGGTCTCTCCATCGCCCCAGTCGACAACCAGCGTATGGCGATCGCCCGTCCCCGGATCCACGATGCGGCCAGTCAGCGTTGCCGTCCCCCCCTCACTGATCGGCGTGGTGATCACCACGTCCTCAAACTGGGGCAGGACATTGTTGACCGTCACTTCGAAGACTTCGGAACGCGTGCCACCCTGCTCGTCGGTCACAGACAGCGTCATCTCGAACACACCGTCGTCGCGATACACATGCTCGCCATCAAAGGACCCGGCGGTCGGCGGCCCGGGCAGCTCGATATTGGCAGTCCCGGTGGTAACCCCCGTACCGTCCCCCCAGTCGATGGAATAGCGGAAGGGGCCACTGCTATCGAAATCCATGAAGGCTCCCAGGGCGGGCACGGTAAACGGCCCTTCGTCGAGCGTCAGGTTCCCGGGCCCCCACACGATCGGCGGCTGATTCCCGGTCGCTTCCGCAGCGGCAACGGCAACGGTATTGTCCGAATCGCTGACGGCCATACGCATTTCCGACACTGTCACGGGACTCGCCGCAGACAGAGCTGCGCGCTTCACACGGTTATCGTCCGCTTCCCCTTGGGCTGCCGCCACGACAACCACGTCGAACTGCTGCTCGTCGTAGTCGCCGTCGTCGTCGGTCACGCGCACGGTCACGACATAGGTTCCGGCGGCAGCATAGGTGTGGCTGCCGTCAAACGAGCCGCTGGTGAACACCCCCGCAGAGCCGGCTTGATCGATCGTTGCCGCGCCGCTCGACGGCGGAGTATCGTCACCCCAATCGATTGTGTAGGTGAACGTCTCCGCAACCTCCCCGGTGGGATTGAGTGGGTTCGCGAAGCCGGGATCCGTGAATACGCCGATATCCGTCAGGTTGAGCGGCACGCCGGCAGTGGCTGTCTGATTGCCGATGACGCCCAGCGTGGGCGCCACGTTGCTGACCGTAACCTGGAAGCTCTCGCTGGCCGTCCCTCCGTCATCGTCGCTCACCGTCACCGTCACCACATAGGTTCCGTTGTCAGCGTACACGTGGCTGCCATCAAACGACCCGGCGGTCGGCGTGCCGGCCGCTCCGGCGTGGTCGATCGTGGCGATCCCGGTACTGGCCGCCGTGCCGTCTCCCCAGTCGATCGAGTAGGTAAAGGTCTCTTCCCGCTCCGTCCCCGGGTGCAGGGGATTGGCAAAACCTGGATCGGTGAACTGACCAATGTCGGTGATCTGGAGCATTGTGCCTTCAGCAGTGGTCTGGTTCCCGACAACCGTGAGTGTCGGAGCGACGTTCGTGACTGTCACGTTAAACAGTCCGGTATCCGCGCCGCCGTCGTCGTCGGACAGAATCACCGTCACGATGTAGCTGCCTTCGCTGGCATACACGTGCGAGCCGCCGAAGGTGCCTTGCGTCGGCACACCCGCACTGCCCTGCTGCACGTCGCCGACCTCGCCCGTGGTCGCCGCTGTGCCGTCACCCCAGTTGATGAAATAGCTGAACGTCTCGCTCGTCCCACCGGCCGCGTTTGTGAACCCGGGGTCGGTGAACTGGCCGAGCTGCGCCAACTCCAACAACGCCCCCTCGGCGATCGTCTGGGCACCCACGACGGTGAGCGTCGGGACGACATTGGCAATGGTGGCGGTCAGCGTGTCGGTGGCCGACTGCCGCGAGCTGTCCGTTACCGTGAGCGTGACTGTGTACGTGCCGTTGTCCGCATAGGTATGCGTGGGGGTCAGCGTCCCGGACGCTGTCGTACCGTCGCCGAAATCCCAGACAATGGTATGCGTGTCCTCCAGACTCTTGTCGGTAAACGATCCGGCGAACGTAATCGCCTGCCCTTCGTCAGCCGTCTGGTCATCACCCGCCTCCACTTCGGGCGGTGCAGGCTTGACCGTGACCGGCAGGCTGGCAACCGCCGAATCGCCGGCGTTGTCCTCCACACTCACGTGGACAGTGAATTGGTGCGGGCTGGCCGGCGGGCAGCTCAGATACTGGTGCTCCGCCGAAAACGTGCGAGCCACGGGATCGACTACCGCCTCAGAAGTCTGGCCGTCTCCCCAATCGACCACCGCCACATGCGTATCGTTGCTCCCGCCGTCAGTAAATGTCCCGGTCAAAATAACCGACTCGGATTCCACAATGGTACTCTTGTCGAGACTCACCGCAGTGATGATCGGCGGCGCGTTGGTGACCTGTACGGTCACCCATCGAGTCAGTGACTGGCCGTTGTCATCGTCCTGGACGGTCAGCGCCACCGTATACTTCCCGTCATCCGCGTACGTGTGTGTGCCGTCAAACGTGCCGCGCGTGACCTGGCCTGAGCTGCCTGGCACGTCGACTGTCGCATCGCCCGTGTCGACCGGCGAGCCGTCCCCCCAATTGATGTGATAGGTGAAGCTCTCCACAGTGCCAGCCGCCGCCTGGGAGAAGCCGGGATCCGTGAACATGCCGATATCCGGGATACTCAAGACGGCGCCTTCGACCACGGTCCGCTTGCCACACACGTAGAGATTCGGCACCACGTTGTTGACGGTTACCTGGACGGTGTCCACACCGGACGTGCCTCCGTCGCCGGTCACACTGACGGTCACCGGGTAGACGCCATCATCCGCAAACACGTGGCTCAGCTCGAACGTCTGATCGGCTTTGATCGCCAACGGCTGGGAACCCGAACCGTCTCCGTAGTCGACGCGGGCGGTCCAGTTCTCCGCACCGCTACCCTGGAACGACCCCACCCCCGTGAACAGACTCCCTTCGTTCACTGTCGCATCGCTCCCCGCCTCCACCAACGGCGCGGCAGCAAGCAGGGTCGCGAACGACAGGACACGCCGATCCTCCAGACGTTCGTGGTGCAGCTGGCGAGTCGAGACTGATCCGCGTGCCTTGCGCCGATACGTCCGCCGGGCGTGACGGGACTGCGTGTCGCCTGCCCAGAACACATTACTGCGAGTCATGGTGGTCCTCCCTGGTGTGGCAAGCCAACAGATTCCACTGAGCGCAAATGATCGCCCAAGCCCCCCAGATTCGCAAGTAGGTGCCGTGTCCCCAGCGTGGGACACGGCGTCTATCAGCAGCCGGCTGTTGCAGCACTCGCCCAATCAGGGAGTACCAGTCAGGGAGTGCCCACTCAGGGAGTACCGGTCAGGCGGTCAACCAGGAAGTCCTCGAATCTGGCCAGGTCTTTCCATGCCATTGCGCAGGTGACCTGTTTACCCTGAGGATCGATGCGGGTGTGTCCATCGTCGGTGACGACGAGCGGCAGTTCTTCCAAGGTGACGAGTTCCTGGGCGAACGCCAGATAGATGGCCACGGTATCGAAGAGGACAGAGCTGGCCTCTTCGGTGTCGGTGGCATTCGGATCGCCGGCCTTGCGCCAGATGCGGTAGTTTTCGATAACGGCCCGGGTCAGCGGGTCGGTCGCGTCCGCGATCCGGCGGTACTTCTGGCCGCTGAGCGTTACGAGGCCGCAGGTATCCAGCGGAGTGATCGTCATCGGCCACTGAGCGGTGAACACGCTCCGGGCCGCAGCGACGTCGCCCACGACGTTCCACTCCGGGTCTGGTGTGGACTTGCCGCCGTAGCCCAGCCGCACACTGCCGTGCATGCCCACGAATCTAGCGCGCTGGGCAATCCGCGGTTCCCGTTCCAGAGCGACTTTAATGTTGGGCATGGGGCCGATGCAGATGAGGGTCATCGGCGCGGGGGCGTTCATGATCGTGTCGATCAACGCTGCCACGCCGTCCTGGTGGACCGTGCCGGGGAACTGCTCCAGGTTATAGTCCGCCACCCACGGAGCCTGCGGGCCAGCGTCCTCGGTCTGACGGACGCCGATACCGATGGGAATGTCCGTACGTTTGGCGGTCTCGAGCATCTTCGCGATGATCTTGGCACGATAGACGGTGTCCCCCATATCGGAAACGACCAGCTTCACATCGAGCTCGGGCGACTTGAGCAGCAGTGCGAGGGCCCAGGTATCGTCGATGTCGCCGCCGATATCCGTGTCCAGGATAACGGGGATCCTGGCCGGTTTCTTCTCGAACATCAGCCACACACCCTGGCCGACATGCGGATCGTCAGCGGAGATCGCGCCCTGGCCCAGAACTTCGAATTCCTCCAGCCCCGCGTCGGCGGCCCACTGCTGCATTTGTCCTGGTTCCCGCAGCGCGACAAACCGCTGCCAGCGCTCCGCCTCGTCCCCCTGCAGACGCGCCTGGCGAGTGCGTATCAGTTCCGCCACGGCGGACGCGGGATAGCCGCTGCCCGCACCGCCCCCAATATATGCTTTGCCCCCCGGGCGCAGAACACGACGAACCTCCTGCAGCCCTTTGACCGGGTCATCCCAGAAAAAGATCGAGCCGCGGCTGGCCACGAAGTCCACCGAGTTGTCTGGAAACGGCAAGGACTCGGCACAACCAGTCACGGCAAACAGCCGATCCTCGACATGCTTCTCGCGCGCGGCGGCCAGGCCTTTGGCCATGGCCTCGGTGTCCGGGTCCACCATCACGACCGGATTGCCGGTGGCCGCGATCAGTTCCAGCGCAACCTGGCCCTGGCCGGCCCCGAGATCGACCCAGCAGCCTTTCCGGGGCTGGCAGTATTTTAGCATGTCCTGCACGACGTATTCGTAGCGGCTCGGCAGCGACTGTTCGGCGTCCAGCCCCTTGGGGGCCTGCGGTTCCTGCGTGACCCCCTGCGACGCAAGGAACACAAGACACGTGGCGGCGTTCAATACCCATAATACCCAACACCTGGTCTTCATGGTGCAACTCCTAAAGATTGTCAACAAGAGCTTACAGCACTCGTACCCGTGCGCGCCAGAATTCGCCGGCTCAGGCACACCATGGCCGTGCCCGCACCTGGTTGCGGCGAATCACGCGCTGAGCGATCTCACAGTTGCCCTGGATCTGGAAGTCAAGCATCCCGACGGCGATGAAATCCGCTCCGTTCCGGAATGCAAACTGGAAACCATCTTGCGGCAGGTAGGCCCCTGCCGCCAGAACTTTGAACGCGATCCAGGGCTTGGTCACGGTCTGCATGAACGCGATCGTCTCTTCGGGATCCAGACACCACATGTTGTCGTAGTAGCCGGGACTGTCAGTGTACCAGATGAACTCCTTGCGCAGATGTTGGGGAATCGCCGACGGGTAATCGTCCCGGTGGAGCGTCTTGACGTAGAAATCGCACGGCACCCCCTGCTTCTCGCACTGGATGGGGACCTGGAGCGAATGCCCACCGACCCCGACCGGCAGATTGTGCTTCTTCCCCATCTCCACGGCTTTGGCCAGCATGTCGACGTGTCCATCCATCGTCATCCGGTCGCCGGAGATGCCCCAGATGTACAGGGCGACAGCCCCGGTATCAACTTGCCTCTTGATGTGGTCGCTGAGCACTTGATCGCTGTCGCCGGCGTTGACTTCGATGTGCGGGATAAACTGCATCTTGCCGCCAGTTTCCTGATTGTGCCGCGCCACGAACTCCCCGCCCGTTTCAAACACGGTATTGATCCCGTTCTCTTCCGCGATACGGAGGGTCTCCATGATTTTGGCCTCCGTGACGTAGGCTCGGAACAGCGCGCCGACGTACTTCAAGTCCCGGGCGTGCATAAAGCCACCGATCAGATTACCCCCCAACAGCATCCGGCTCAGCTTGACGTTCCCGATTGTGCCGTAAGTCATCCCGGCGTCCGCCCCGCGCGGTGCGGTGTCGTCGGGTGTCTGGTCCTCAGCTCGCGCCGTCCCGGCCGGATGACTGCCCACAGCGCCGGCGATCCCAGCGCCCCCCATCACGGTGAGTGTCCGTTGAATGAAATTGCGACGGTTCACAGGTTCTCGATCAGACATTATTTCAACTCCTTACTGATTTTCGGCTGGAGCAGTTTGATGCACTCACCGGACGGCACTGCGACCGCGTCCGCCGTGATGCGTCCGGTCGCCGCAACGTGGGCATTGCATTATGGTCTGGTCCTCTGCAGATTGGAATCGTTCGAAAAGCACCCCCACCCGCGGCGTCTGATCGGATACACTGGAACGTGCGGGATGCGTGCCGGAGACGCGGCTGGCACATCCAGCCACCAACGCGTGGCCGGGCAGATTGTAACAGCGACCGGTAGCCCCAACAGAGGTGCATGCCCCATGACTGACACCCCACCAGCCCGGCGGTTACTGTTGCCGCTGGTCATCCTGCTGTCCGCCCTGCCGTTGTCTGCCGACGACAACTGGCCGCAGTTCCGCGGTCGCCAGGCCACCGGGATCGGATCCGGCCAGCCACCGATCGTGTGGAATGTCGAGACGGGGGAGAACATCCTGTGGCGGACACCGATCGCGGGACTTGCCCACTCCTCTCCAATCGTATGGGGCGATCGCGTGTATGTGACGACGGCGGTGAGCGCGGAGTCGGCCGACCCGTCGCTCGGCACCGGCTGGTTGGGTGGAACGGGAAAGTCTGCCACCGATGGCGGCGCGTGGTCGTGGCAACTGCACGCGTACGATCTGGCCAGCGGTCAGCTGGCGTGGAAACAGGAAGTCACAACCGGTCAACCGCTGCGCAGGAGGCATCTCAAGGCAACCCACGCCAACTGTACGCCGGCCACCAACGGCGAGTACATCGTGGCGTTCTTCGGTGCCGAAGGGCTGTACTGTTACGATGCCAGCGGCCAGCTTGTCTGGAAGACCGGCTTTGGCAGTCTGCACTCCGGGCCATACGGCTTCACCGATTATGAATGGGGATTCGCCAGCTCGCCGATCATTCACGACCAGTATGTGGTTGTCCAGTGCGACTGTCTGAACACTTCGTTCGCGGCGGTGCTGCGGCTGGAGGACGGAACGGAAGTGCGCAGGATTGCGCGCAGCGATGTGCCGACCTGGTCGACGCCGCTGGTGATCCAGGCCGGCGATCAGACGCAGCTGGTCTGCAACGGCTACCGCGAGATGGCCGGCTACGACTTTGACACGGGCGAGAGACTCTGGTTCCTCTACGGCGGCGGTGACATCCCGGTCCCCACGCCTCTGTTTGCCCACGGCCTGGTGGTGCTGACCAACGGCCATGGACGCAGTCCCGTCTATGCCATTGCGCCCGCTGCGCGCGGCGACATCACTCCTGACGGCGATGCACGCCTGGAAGACGAAGCAGAGGCAGAAACAGGAGCAGAAGAGCCTGAGGCATACGCGGGTGCGGCCGGGCAACTGCCTGATGGCCTGGTCTGGCATCAGCCGCGTAACGGCTCTTACATTCCCACACCGATCGTCGTGGGCGATCTCCTGTACACCTGCAATGACAACGGCCGCTTGACGGTCACCGACGTCCGGGACGGCAGTCTCGTCTACCAGGAGCGGGTCGGTGGCGGCGCCACGTATTCCGCATCCGCGGTGGGAACCGACACGCACCTGTATTTCGCGGATGAAGCGGGCTCGGTCCACGTCGTCAAGACAGGTCGGGAGTTCGCGATCGCAGCCGAGAATGCGATGCAGGAAACGGTCATGGCCACACCGGCGATTGCCGGTCGGCGTCTTCTCGTGCGTACGGTGAAACAGCTGGTCTGTATCGGTCAGCCCTGATTATCGATCAGTCTTCCGTGAAAGAGACCACCGGGCGGCGTGAGTGGCCAGCTCGTGTGTCACGCCGATCTGCCATTCACACGGCTTTACCATAATGGGTCCGCAGCCGTTCGACGCAGCGGGCGACTGCGGCATCCACCTGCTCTGCCGCGAGCAGCCCCTCGGCTGCCATCACCTCTGCCAGATGCTGCAGGCACTCGCGCGACAGATCGGGCTGATAGAGCAGCATGAGGCGGCGTTCGACCAGATCTTCCAGCTGGCAGCACCACTCGTCGTGCATGACGCGGCGCACGAACCGCAGCGGCAGCTCGGTGCCGCGGAGGTTGTCGCGCCCATTCGTTTCCGCGGCGTCGGGCGGAGGGGGCGTCAGCAAGTACGCGGCGCGCTTGCCGCACAGTCGCCATACGGCCGCCACCTGGGCCGCCGTGAACTCCAACTGCTCGGCCAGACTCGTCTGCTCCGCAGCCACCTGCGCGGCTGAGTCGGGAAACCGTTCCCCCCCCGGAATCACGCGATCGCGCGAGTTCCGCTCGACCGGCAGCTGGAGCCGCCGCAACACCAGCTGGACCACTTCTTCTGCCAGCGCGCGGCAGGTTGTGAGCTTGCCGCCGATGACGGATACGATCGGCACGTCCGAATTGTCGCTCACATGCAGCAGGTGCCGGCGGGTAATCGCAGCGGTCTGTGCAGCGGAGGTCTTGGGCAGCGGCCGTACACCACAGTAGTGCATGTCAACGTCGCTGCGACTCAGCTCCAACTGCGGAAACACCTCGCGAACGGCCTGCAGCAGGTACTCTAATTCCTCGTCTTCCGCGACCACTAACGCCGGATCAATGTCGACCGGCAGATCGGTCGTCCCGACCAGTGTATACGGACCGTACGGGAGCAGGAACACGGGCCGGCCGTCTTGCGCTTCAGCGTAGACACCTTTGTCATCCAGCGCGGCGCGCAGCCGCTCGTGGCGTGTGAGGAAGTGACTGCCCTTCGTACCGCCCACCAGTTGCGGCGAGGCAACCTGCAGCTGAGCCAAAGTCCGGTCGACCCATGCGCCCGTCGCGTTGACGATCGCCGCCGGCTCAAACGTGTGCGCTGTGTCGCCCGCCGATGCCGCGGAGCTGGAACTCCCGCCGGTCTCCGATCCAGTGGGCTGCACTGTGATCGAACCACCTTGCCTGCTGGCGCGGTGGTAGGTGAAGACGTCCAACCGCACACCCTGCTCCACGGCCAGACGGCGCGCGTCCTCAAGCATCGCCAGTACGAATCGCTCCGGATAATCGATCTGGGCATCGTAGTACGACACCAGCCAGTGGAACTGGTCAGAATCCACCGGTGGCACTGCCGGATCGTCAATCCGGTGTTGCCGATGGCGCGGCAGCGACGAGCTACGTGCACACCAGTCATAGAGACAGAGCCCCATGCGTATCAGCCACAGGCCGCGTGGGACATACCGTTCCCGGCCAGTGGCCGGCCAGCCCAGGAACTTGCGCGCTGCAGCAAAGAAACCGCTCGCCCGCCGCTGGACCGGAATGAACAGGTGCAGCGGCCGGACACAGTGCGGAGCCAGCTGAAGCAGTCGCTCTCGCTCCTCCAGCGACTTGCGCACCAGGTGAAACTCGCCAAATTCCAGATACCGCAGGCCGCCATGAATCAGCCGCGACGAATACGCCGTCGTGCCCCCCGCAATATCCGCCTGATCCACCAGGCAGACAGACATGCCATTGAGTACCAGTTCGCGCGCAATCGCGACACCGTTTATGCCCGCCCCTAACACCAGGACGGTCCCGTTCTGCAGCGTCATGGGTCAACCCCCTTGCTGGAAAATGTCCGCCTGGATTGTAGTGACTGTATCTCCACGGTTGCAGTGGACCTGCAGCAGACTGATGCGCAAGATGTGGAAGGTCGACGCGGCGGAACCGCGGCACGCACCCTAAACACGTGCGTGCCGCGAAGAGTCCACCGCGTGCCGGGCCTAGTTCGCCGGGAGCGAGGTGATCCTGAGGTTGCGGAAGTAGATGGGGGCGCCGGCGTGTTTACCCTGCAGCCCGATATGGCCGCGCGTGGCGATATCGGCCAGCGGCTTGTTGAGCCACGCGGGGATCTCACTGCCGTCCGGATTCCGCGTGGCCGACGTCCATTTCCGCAGGTCGATTTCCGTCACCAGGCGTTCGTTGAGCAGCACCGAGATCGCCGGTCCGCGGCAGGTGATGGTCATGCGATTCCACTCGCCCGGCTTCTTCACCACACTCTCCGACGCCGCCAGATGGCCGAAGATCGCCGCACATTGCCAGCTCTTCGGGCTATCGGCCCATTGGGACGCGAAGTCGTCCGCAATCTGGATCTCCACGGAGTTGGGGATCCAGTTCTCCAGATCCGAGCAGTACACAATCACACCACTGTTCGTGCCATGGTCGGTCTTGAACTCCAGGTCCAGTTGGAAGTTTTCGTATTCCTGGACGGTCCAGATGCACTGGTCTTCCGTGGCCGTGAGCACACCGTCCTGCCACGACCAGATTCCCTCCGGGGCCTGAGCGTCGGAAAAATCCTCCGAGAACAGCCGGTCCCATTGCGTCGAATCGGGATGTGCCTGCGTCTTGTCCTCCCGGTACACAACAGCCTGCGAGATGGCGATCTCATGCCCCTCGGATCGCGGATCGGCCGTACCCGTTGTCACGATGCGCAACACATGGTCGCCCGACGGCAGGCCATACGCATGCCACAGCACGTTGTCATGCGTGTTGGGGACGATATAGGCGTCCAGCGCCAGTTCCTGCTTCTCGCCGTCCAGATACACGTCGGCGCGGCCGCCCGCCTGATTGAGCTGTCCGAGGACGGCCACGGCAACGCCGGAGAACCGCAGCGTGGCCTCACATCCGCTTTCCCGGGCGACCTTGAGCTGGCCACTCTGAGCCCACGGTCCAGACCACTTCCAGGCCGCTTCGTCGACCCCGATACGGCGGTCGGGAATACCCGGTGTCCACTGCTCCAGCTCCGGTGCCTGCGGCGTCTGGACCCGGATCGAGACCTCGGTGTCGGTCACCTGGCCGCCGGTCGCCGCGATGACCTGCAGCGCCCGCTTCTCGGTCGACTCGACGATGTCGTTGAACGAGTAGTCGGTGAAATCGAACTTGCAGTCCGCCAGCGCCGGCAACTCTTCGACGAACTGCTTCGGAATGCGGTCGAAGCCGAGCATCACGCCCAACACCCCCGCAGCACTCGACGGGTTGCAGTCCGAGTCCTGTCCGCACCGTGTGGAGATTTCCATGGTCTTCTCGAAGTCCCCACCGCCGAACAGCAGCCCGAAGGCGACGTAGCCGCCGTTGAGCTTCGCATCGATGTTGAAATCCGCCTGGAAACCGTCGGGGCACGCATCGTTGACGTCCCACTTGTCCTGGACCAGGTGCCACACCTTGCGCCAGTCGTCCGGAAACTGGGCCGACCAGTCCAGCAGATCCTGGATCAATCGCCCGTACTGGCTGTCAGGCGGGATGCAGGCCAGTCCGGCTGCGACGACCTCGCGCGGGTCATCTTGCAGATAGGCCGCGGCGTACATCCCACAGACAAACATGCCGCCGTACAGCCCGTCACCGTAATTCATCACCCGGCCCACACGGTCACAGTACTTATTGGATTCGCGCGGCAGGCCGGGGCACATCAGACCGATGAAGTCGGCTTCGATCTGGAAATCGATGTCGTTGGCGTGGAAGTTGTATTTAGGGTGCCCTGACCACGGCGCTTCGATCCCCCGATTCAAGGCCCGGCGCGCGCCGGCATTGGCATGCCACAGGTGATACTGGGAATCCTTGAACGCTTCGCCGAACTGCTGGCAGGTCGCGTCCAGCCCCAGGTCGTCCATCACCTTCGAGAAGGTCATCTCGACGTACAGATCGTCCTGGTGAAGCGTGTTCTCCAGCATGCCCGCTTTCCAACTGAGTTCCCCCTCCAGGATCCGCCCGTTGGAACGGAATTCCGTGGGCGCACCGTAGGCCACGCCAATCATCTGGCCAGCCCACCCGCCACGGATTTTGTCCCGCAACACCTCGCGCGAGAGTGTCCGCATCTCCTCCGCCGCTGCGCTGCAGGCGCAGACACAGACGGCCAGCAGGCAGGCCCACATCTGAATGGAACGGGCCGCAGTCGGAACCGGGCGGCACGCTGTTAGAATACGAATTGTCATGGTCAGTCTTTCCTTCATTGGACGAATTAACACGGTATTTCACACGGTAGTTTATACGGCTGAGTATCCAGATCCAAGATGTCGTGAGCGTACCGGTGCGCATACTTGAGTTGTTCTGTGGTATCGGCGGATGCGCGGCAGCCCTGGGCCCGCGAGCTCAGATCGCAGCCGCCATCGACATTGACCGCACGGCGCTCGCCATCTACGCGCACAATTTCCCGCACACGACGGCGGTGCGGACGATCGAGTCGATCTCGTGTGCCGAGTATCGTGCCTGGGGCGCTGATCTGTGGTGGCTGTCACCGCCCTGCCAGCCGTACACGCGGCGAGGAAACCAGCGTGACCTGGCCGACCCGCGCGCCGCCGGCCTGCTGGCCGTGATCGAGCGGATAGCCGAGTTGCTGCCGGCGTATGTCGCGGTGGAGAACGTGCCGCCCTTCCGGACTTCGCAGGCCTGCCGCCGGCTGCTCGAAACGCTGCGGCGGTGCCACTACCAGGTGCGCACACGCGTGCTGTGCCCGACCGAGTTGGGGATCCCCAATCGCCGAGCGCGGTTCTACCTGGTTGCCGCACGAGGCGCGTTGCAGGACATCCCCCTGCCACACCCGCATCCCGTGCCGCTGGCAGATTTCCTGGACGACACACTGGACGACGCGCCGGACGCGGCGCTTGCCCTGCCGGCCTCCATTGCACAGCGCTACGCGACGGCAATCGACGTGGTGGATGCCGGCGATGCCCAAGCCTCCACCAGCTGTTTCACGTCCGCCTACGGCCGATCGCACGTCCGGAGCGGTTCGTACCTGCAGACCATGACGGGACTCCGCCGCTTTGCACCGCGCGAAATCCTCCGCCTGCTCGGCTTTCCACCATCCTTCCAACTTCCCGATGGACTGACCGTGCAGCAGGCGTGGCGGTACGTGGGCAACAGCCTGTCGGTGGCCGCCGTGCGGCATGTGCTGGCCGCCATTCCCACACTCTCGGAGTCGTGCGGATCCACAGCGCCGCGGCCGGCCGCAGGGTCGCACCGGCACGCCCCGGAATGAGATATCGCCGCGCGGGCGGACAGCGGCGGCCGCGGCCGGCATGTGAACGGCTACCCGCCAGGTATGTTTCCGCCCGACGCGCCCCCGGCAACGGTGATTGACTTCCGCCAGAGCGCAGCATAGGATGCCGTCTAAAATTCGGGAACAACTAGTAGCGACTCTCCGCTTTGGAAGGTCTACAAGGAGACGACGCGTGGGGACACTTAGTGGGCTGTCCTGCTGCTTTTCCTTTTGCCGACTGTCCTGGTAGATAGCTACTGCTTCTGAAACTCGGCTGTTTGAATAGTCTGCTGTAATTCTCCCACGATCAAGAGCGTCGTCACCTTCGATCCCCGGCTACGCTGTGGGGATCGGTCCACTGAGCCGTGCCACGGCATGCGTACCTCCATCGTATCCTTCCGGAGTCTGAACAATGGGACGAAAACTGTATTGCGGAAACCTAAGCTTCAACACGACCAGCTCAGATCTGGAAGAGCTGTTTGCCCAGTACGGTGAAGTGGTCAGTGCGGAGGTGGTTGTCGATCGCGACTCGGGCCGCAGCCGAGGGTTCGGGTTTGTGGAGATGGGCAGTGACGCAGCCGCTCAGGCCGCCATCCAGGCTCTGAATGAAACGGAAATCGACGGCCGATCCGTGAAGGTGACCGAAGCCAAGCCGCGCGAAGACCGACCGCGTGGTGGTGGTGGTGGTGGCGGCGGGCGCCACCGCGACCGCTGGTAAACGGTCGGAGACCCCCGGGACCGCTAGCGCCGGACCGCACATCTCGGACCGGCAATCGCGGTGGGTGCGGCGAGCGTTGGCAGCGGGATGACGTGCGACCTGCCCTCAGGCGAAGTGCTTTCCGACTTCACCCATGAGCCGGCTGATTTCGATCTTCTGAGGGCACCGATCCTCACAGGTGTGGCACGCTGCGCAGGCCGCTGCGCGCTGTGACTCTGGGAGGCCGTGGTACAGGTTCCGGCACAGCACCACGCTGCTGCCCTGAAAGACCGTGGCCTCGTTATAGAGTTCGAAGTTCACCGGAATGTCGACTCCATGCGGGCAGGGCAGGCAGTAACCGCACTTCGTGCACGGAATGGGTGACAGCTCCTCGTACTTCTCCTGGACCCGCCGGATCACAGCCCGTTCGCCGTCGGTCAGGCGTCCCACTCCGGCCTCGCGCGCCGTCTCGATGTTCTGCTCCACCTGCGCTCTGGTCGACATGCCGCTCAGGACCAGCGACACTTCGGGCCGGTCCCACACCCAGCGCAGCGCAACGGGGACGGGCTGGTACCCGGCTTCTTCCCAGAGCTGGCGCACCGCGTCCGGCGGGTTGGCCAGCGTGCCGCCAAAAAGCGGCTCCATGATCACCACGCCCAACCCTTTCGCTGCCGCGTATTTCAGACCGGCCGTCCCCGCCTGCACGTTCTCGTTGACCAGGTTGTATTGGATCTGGCAGAAGCCCCAGTCATAGGCATCCACGATATCCTGAAACACGGAGAAGCTGTCGTGGAACGAAAAGCCGAACTGCCCGATCCGCCCATCGCGTTGAGCCCGTTCAGCCCAGCTGGCAACGTCCATCTGCTGCATGCGTGGCCAGTTCCCCTGCTGGAGACAGTGCAACAGATAGAAGTCGATATGGTCCGTCTGGAGTCTGGCTAACTGCTCGTTGAGCAATCGGTCGAAGTCGGCCGTCTGGTCGACCATCCAGACAGGGCACTTCGTGGCCACATACGTTTTCGCTCGGTAGCCGTCCTGGAGCGCCTTGCCTATGACGATCTCGCTGTGCCCATCGTGGTACACGTACGCCGAATCAATGTAATTGACGCCCTGGTCGATCGCGTACCGCAGCATGTCGATCGTCGCGTCTTCATCCACCTCGTGCGGTTGGCCGGTGACCGGCAGTCGCATCGCGCCGAAACCGAGCACCGAGACGCGTATGCCAGTCTTACCGAGGGTGCGATACTCCATCGTCCTGTCTTACCTGCCTGCTTCTTGGGGAACGGAATGAGGGGCACTTTTAGAGTACCCGGATCATGCCGGTAGTTCGACCCCCGGCAGCGCGTGACGCGGTGACACGGCTGCACAGGCAGATGCTCATCCGACCAGGCTGACGGCGGGCACCGGCAGCCGCAAGGACCGACCAGCCGGCACTGCATGCGCAGCCGCTACGGAGCTTCCACGATCTGGCTGAGCGAACGTCCTAAGGCCTTGCGGCGTCCCCGATTTGCCTTGGCCGATTCGTCGACGATCCGGCCCTGATCGAGCGACGCCAGGAGTTGCTGATTGAGCACCTCCACGTCCTTCTCCGAGCCGATTTCAACCGCCGCGTCAGACAGCCCCAGCAGAATAGACTGACGAACCCCTTCACGAATCCAGTCGAAGAAGTTGATTCTCATGCGCAATGGCTCCCATAGAGAAATTGGCCCGCCCCTTCCATCGGCAAACTCACCGCAAAAGATTTAATCATCTTTTCCGTTACAGATTCACACCCGTCGGCCAGCCGCCCGATCGAATACGCACCGAGACTGGAGACGAGCGACCACCCATCCACGGCCGCTGATACGATGGACTCCCTGGCCCCCCGCTGGTCTGGGCGGTTGAAAAATGCAGCGGTGAGGAAGAGAATAGCCTGCCAGTTGCATCATCGGATTGGAAACCACTATCTCTATCTCTATCGCCATTTACGATTAAGGAGCTCCCATGAGTCGCTACCTGACCCTGCTGGCCGCTCTGTTCGTTCTCTGTCCGGTTGTCTCCACAGTTGCTGCCGACCCTCAGATGTGTCACATGGTCTACTTCACATTGAAAGACAACTCGAGCGCCGCGGTGGACAAGCTGGTGGCGGGCTGCAAGGAGTACCTGTCGGATCACGACGGCATGGTGTATTTCTCGGTCGGTGTGCGGGGGGAAGAATTCCAGCGTGACGTGAACGACCAGGTATTCGAGGTGGCGTTGAACCTGGTGTTTCGCAACAAGGCGGCTCACGACGAATACTCAACGCACCCCCGCCACATGAAGTTCATCGAGCAGTTCGAGGACAATTGGGCCAAGGTGCGGGTGTTTGATTCCTACCTGAAGTAGCCCCGGAGCCGCTGAGGGAGCGGGGCAACTGGGGGGGCCATCAGGTGTCCAAGGGCCAAGCGTTGATCGCCGCCGGCACGGCGACACCGGGCGGCTTCCACCCTGATACCGAAGGGATCGGGGGTATCCCTGTCGAGCGACACTGACAATTCCGGCCTTGACCGATTTGCTGTGAAACCAGTAGAAGTCGCCCCATAATGCAGAGCCTGCAGCGAACCTACGGCCTGCGGTCGTAGTCTATGATAGTGACCTGTCCGCAAAGGGACGGGCAGGAGTAATATGTGTCCGGCATGATAATCCACAACCCCGTGGCGGGTATCCCCGGGGGCACATTGCGGGCGGCTGGCCGTGCGCCGGGCCGTCCGCTGGTTCTGCGTCGCGACTTGCGTGCCAGCCTGGCAGATGGAGCCGGCTGGGGCGCGATGGTTGGTCTGGGCGAGACGTATTTTCCGGCGTTTGCCTTGGCCATCGGGCTGGGCGAGCTGATGGCGGGCCTGGTGGCCAGCCTGCCTCTGCTGGCGGGCGGCATCATGCAGACGGTCTCGCCGCTGGCCATTCGCCGGTGTGGATCGCACAAGCGGTGGGTCGTGTGCTGTGCCACGATCCAGGCGTTGACGTTTCTGCCGCTGGTCCTGGCAGCGTGCTGGGGCCGCCTGAGCGGGGTGGCGCTGCTGTGGATCGTGGGCATCTACTGGGCAGCTGGCCTCAGCACGGGTCCGGCCTGGAACACCTGGATCGGGACGCTCGTGCCGCGCACGCTGCGGGCGGGTTTCTTCGCCTCCCGCACGCGTGCCTCACAGGGAGCGATCTTCCTGGGCTTTCTGCTGGGCGGCATCGCGCTGCAGTGGACTTCCGCCAACGGTCGCGTGCTCAGCGCGTTTGCCGGTCTGTTCGCCGTCGCGGGGCTCAGCCGGCTGGTCTCCGTGTGGATGCTCACGCGGCACAGCGAGCCGACGCCGATTCCGGCGAAGATGCGGGCGATCCCGTGGCGGCAGATGCGGCGGCACATGGCGGCGTGCAGCGGTGGGCAGTTGGTCGTCTATCTGGTCGTGGTGCAGGCGGCCGTGCAGATGTCCGGCCCCTACTTCGCGCCATTCATGCTGGAGAAACTGCACTTCTCGTACGCGGCGTACGTGGCGCTCATTTCCATCGCCTACCTGGCCAAGGTGATCACGCTGCCCCTGTGGGGACGGCTCTCCCAACGCATCGGCGCGCAGCGGCTGCTGTGGATCGGCGGCATCGGCATCATGCCGATCAGCGCCGGCTGGATTCTGTCCCAGAATCTCACCTACCTGCTGCTGCTGCAGGTGGTCAGCGGCATCATGTGGGCCGCGTATGAGCTGGCGTTCTTTCTGCTGTTCTTCGAGTCCATCGCGGAAGAGGAACGCACCAGCGTACTGACGGCCTACAACCTGCTCCACAGCACGGCGTGGGTGGCCGGCTCGCTGGTCGGCGGGCTGATTCTGTTTGCCTGCGGAACCAGCTATGCCGGGTACTTGTGGCTCTTCGGGCTGTCGAGCCTGGGGCGCCTCCTGGCACTCCCCCTGCTGGCCCGCTCCCAGTCCAAGAGCCAGCCGGCGGTCGAGCTGGCCGGCCCGCCGGTGGCCTGCCTGCCGCGTGCGACCACGTTGGACGCGCCGGTCCTGGCAGACCGCCCGGATCAGGTGACCGACGCCTGGGCCCATACCGCGTCGTAACCCAGTCGTAACCTACTTGCCCAGCGACGCGGCCACATCCGTGCGGTAGGCCGCCAGGGCAGGCAGGAAGCCCACGATCACGGCCAAAATCAGCAGGGACGGAATCAACAGGATCTCCGAGGAGACCGCCATCCACTGGACGTTTCCGGTACCGCCGAGCAGTTCGTACAGATTGACGCTCGGCGCGAAATCAAAGAACCCGATCGAGACCCCCGTACGCCGTTCGATGATCGGGTTGGCCAGCCAGTTGAGCGTATGGCCGAGCAACCAGCCCACGGCCCCTCCCCCCACCGCGAGAATGATCGACTCCACCAGCACGATGGTCAGTACCGTGGAGCGCGAGGCACCCAAGGCGCGCATCACGGCAATTTCGTGCCGGCGTCCGGCCATCGAGTTATAGATGCTCACCAGAATGCTCACTCCCGAGACGACGCAGATCATCGCGGTCAGCACCAGCAGCACCAGCTGCACGGGCTTCACAAACACCTCGAAGAGGGTGTAGATCTCGAGGATCGGCAGCACCGCCTGAGCCTGGTTGCCCTCGTTGATCACGTTCTGCAGTTGCGGCACGACCAGCACGCTGGACGTGCGGACCAGAATGGCGGTCACCTCGCGCTGTTCGACAGGCAACGCCGGCAGGGCCAACTGATCCTCGAACGTCGCCGTGTGCTCGTCCATGCCGACCAGCGCATCCTGCAGCAGCGATGCATCGGCCGCCATGGCGTCCAGGCCGGTGGCCGGCGCGGCCGCATCGTCGTCCGGCTTGAGCGGCTTGGCGTGCCCCTTCATGAGATAGAACCCTTCCATGTTCACGAACGCGGCCCGATCGTTCGGCGTGCCGGAAGGAGCCAAGATCCCGACCACGACGAACTTCCGCCCGTGTCCCTCCCCTTCCGGGTCCCCGTGCGTCGTGGAGATGCGGTCGCCCAGCTTAACCCCCATCTCAGCCGCCACCGTCGATCCCAACACCGCCTCAAAGAAGCCGTTTTCCCGGCTGTGGCGCTGCATGTTGCGCCCCTGGGCGAACTCGTAGCTCCTGTCGCCATCCGGTCCGAAATGGAGCTTCTCGAACATGTCGGGGGTCGTGCCCACCACCCGGAAACGCCCGAAGTAGTCACCCAGACAGAGCGGGATGGCGACCTCCACGCTCGGCGCGAATCCTCCCTCACGCGGTGGCCCGTGCGGACGCAGCGCATTGGCAAGTTCCACCTCGCGGGCTGCCTGGTCCAGAAACTCCAGATAGAAATCGTATGCGATGTTCTCGATCGGCTGGCTCAGATAGTAGACCGAATTGAGCGTCAGCTGCAGCTTGCCCCCCTTCGCGCCCACAATCACGTTGTAGCCCAGATTGGCGTTGTTGCGGAACGACGACTGAATAACACCGTGAATGGACAGTACGGCCACCACCAGCATGACCCCCAGGGCCATGGAGAACGCGGTCAATGACGATGCCAGTCCCCGCTGCTGGATGCTGCGCCAGGCAATCCTCCATATGCTCATAGTCGGCTTCTCACGGTCTCACATAGATGCCATTGGTGCGCACAACAAACGTGCCCAGCTTGTCAATCTCGCCTTTCCCGCGAACCACAATCGTCCGCCCTTCCTGCAGGCCCAGCAACTGGCGGGCATCGACCGGCGGGATGGAACCATCCGGCTCGACCACCTGCACCAGCGCCAGTCCGGAAAGCTCCTTCTTCTTCTTGACGCGACAGAAGGGGCAGTTGTCGGCATCGTGTTTCGGCGTCTCGTCGTGCTCCGCCTGCGCCGCCTCCGATGCGTTGGCCAGGGTCAGGTCGGCAACCATGAAGGCCGCCCGGTCAGGATCCCAGGTCGGCTGGCTCAGCCCGCTGACGCACCCGACAATCACGATGTCGGTCGGCTCTTGCCGCATATCAAGCACCGCACGCGCGTCCACTATCGATTGAGCTCCCTCGGGCTCGGCGTCCAGCAGGTACTCAGCCCCCGTGGGGCTGCCCGCGCCGGCGCTCCGCCCGGCCGACTGCTGACAGCCGCTGCCAATCAGCGGCAGCAGGATGGCGGCGCCTACAAGTCCGGCCGCAATCCGGTAAACTCGGGTCATGTTCGAGTGTCTCCTGCGTTGGGGATAGAACGACCTGTCAGATCACAACATCTGACCGGGTGCGCCACCTGGAGTGGCCTTCCCTGCCCAGAATATCCGATCGACCGAGATGGAGAAACCGTGCCTGGCAACCACCAGCCCTATAGGACTACGCAGCGATACAATGGCTGGTTCGGCCGGACGTTGCCCGCGTCGGCCGCCGAACCGGTTGCCGGCCATCCGCGTACGGTCCGTGTGGTCGGCAGGTCGCCACGAGCAGACGTTCACGGGCACGCGCCTGCGGAGCGGAGTGGGCCAGCCGGTTCTGCGGGCTTGGGAGCCCGCTTGGTTCGCCGTTTCACATCGGGCGTCTGACCGCCCTCAATCAAATTGCGATGGAGCTTGCACGATGATACAGCTACGCACGGCCTTGACCGCCACCGTTTGTCTGTCCGTGGTATTCTGCCTGTCCGGTTGCCGCGAGGCGCAGCAGGCGACCCCCGCCAAGTCGGATGGGCATCCGGCGGCCGCACACGCGCATGCCGATGCGCACACGGGACATGACCACGCCCCGACCCGACCCTCAGACCTGTCATCGGGAGTCGCCGCCCTCGACCAGCACTATCGCGCGATCAGGGAGGCCTTCATGCGTCATGACACCGACGATGCCCACGGGCCGCTGCACGCCGTGGGAGGCGTGCTCGAAGCGCTGCCCGAACTGGCCCAGGCCGCCGAACTGCCGGCGGACATTGCGGAGAAGCTGCAGGCGTCGGTCGACATAATGTTCGCGGCGTACGGCAGTATCGACGAGGCGCTGCACCACGGCCAGCCGGCCGATTACGAGGCGGTGGCCTGCCAGCTGTGCGAACAGATGGCGGCCATCCGCGCGTTGGCAGGCAGCCCGCCGGCCGCTCCCCAGACCGACCGGCCGCTGCGGCTGGCCTTCGTCACCTGCTGCCAGCATGCGCCGTTCTTCGAGCCGGTCAGAAAGGGTATGCAGGACGCCGCCGCGAAAATGGGGGTCGACTGTGTGTGGATGGGCATCGACGGGGTGGATATGCAGGCCCAGGCGGAGGTGGTGCGGCAGGCCATCCGGGACCGGTACGACGGCATCGCGTTGAACCTGGTGGATCCGGAAGCGTTCGATGCGGTGGTCGACGAGGCCGTGCAGGCGGGCATACCGGTCGTCGGCTTCAATACCGATGACCACGCCACCCCCAACGCACGACTCAGCGGCGTGAGCCAGCGGCTGTACGAAGCGGGGCGGGCGCTGGCCACACACGTGGCGGCCGATATCCCCGACGGCGCTCACGTGCTGATGACCATGCACGACGAAGGCGTCTCCTCGCTGCAAGATCGTCTGCGGGGACTGCAGGACGTGCTGCAGGAGAAGAACGTGCGGTGGACCGTCTGCATCTCCGGCAACGACTCAGCCGCCGGGGCCGAGATCATCGCCGCCGAACTGCGCAAAGAGCCGGACATCCGAATCGTACTGAGCACCGGCCAGGCGGACACGGAGGCCGCGGGGCGCGCGATTGAAGCAGCCTTCGCCGGCCAGGGGTATTGGGCCGCGGGCTTCGACCTGTCCCCCACGACGCTGCGCCTGATCAAGGCCCAACATATCCGCTGCACCGTCGACCAGCAGCCGTACATCCAGGGGTTCCTGCCCGTCATCCAACTGACCCTCTACCTGCGCTACGGCATCGTGCCCGGAAGCATGGATTCGGGCGCTGCGATCATCACGGCCGAGGAAGTTGACCGGGTGCTGGAACTGACCGAACAGAAGTATCGCTAGGATTATCACCTGAGATCCGGTGCATGATTCGCGCCACGCGAACTGACGTCTTGAGCCGCAACGCGGCGGTTCTAACACAGCCCGGGGTAAGCCGCGCCTCGCGGCGCCACCCGTGGGTACGCGTGCCCAAGAACATGTCGGTCGAGTCACAGGCGCCACGCTGAACCGGCGGCCTCCGAGACCGAAAACAGCCGCGGCCGGGCTTCCGGGGTCCCAGCCGGCAATGGGCGGCTCGCGGCGGGCTCGGACAGCGTCGCCTGCAATCGCATGCAACGCTGGAGTTCAGTCACCGTGCAGTTCCAGCCATGACTGTTCGAAGCGGCGCCGGTACTCCGGCCCACCCTGATCGAAGACCGGCGCATCGTCCGCTGCGCCAGGTTCACCGCGCGTTTGGGCTGCCCACATCCGGCGGAGGTTGTCGATCTCGATCTCCGCCAGCCGAGCCCGCTTCGCCTCGAAATAGAGGTAGGTTGCCCGCACATGCGGCTCCCACTCGTTGGCTTCGGTATAGGAACCGCAGAAGGGAACGCACAGATCGATCCAGCAGGCGACACGCTCTTTCTCAGCCTGTGACACATGTACGTCATAGTGGGATGGTTCCAGGTAATCCATCAACTTGCTCGTAGCCGCGCCGGCGGAATATGCCGGCAGCGGTGTCGGGCGACTTTGCGCACTGATCCAATTGACCGGACCGTCACCGTGTCCGAATCGTGTCAGGTTCAGATAAGAAGCCGTGAAGGCGCGCCGCGGGTCCTGGGTGGCGTCTCCATTGTTCGGACACTGCGTGTACGCGTATCGCAGCACCTCGCTGGTGAGATTCATCGGGACCGGCTGGCCGTCGGGGCCCGGTTCCCCTCCGTGGCAACGCACGCAGTGCCTGTCCAGGATTGGTTGGATCTCCCGCCTGTAGCTGAAACCTTGCGGTACGCCAAATCCACGCGGGCTGTTGACCGTCAGTAACGCCTGGACCGCCTCGTGAGTCGTCAGTGTCGTGTCGGTGACCGGGTTACGCAGTCCGTGCTGCGCGGCGAACTGATCGAACGGAGTCAACCGGCGCGCCAGGAAACCCCGCGACGGCACAGGTGACGCGGCTGGTGTCTGGTGTTTGTTTTCGTGGCAGCCGACGCACGTCTGAGTCTCGCCGGGCTGGAGTGTTGACCAGCTGCGCATCGTCTGCACGGTGTAACCGCGTTCGTCGAGCAGCTGGAAGTAGACTGGCGTTCGCGCGGGCACCTGAAAGCACGCCGAACCATCCAGCTCGACAGGTACGGTGCCGAGCACGTGCTTGACGTCCCAGCTGCCATTGTTGATCGAGGGGGGGGTGCGCGCATGCGAACCGCCGGCTTCACCGACGTTGGAATTGTAATAGGCGTCCGCCGCGCGGAATTCCAGGGCGACGACGCGCAGCGTCTTGACGGTGCCGCGCGGGACGCCAGCCATCCCCGCGCCCACATACACGTCTTGGACATAGTATGTGCCCATTGTCTGCGCATGGTCCACCTGCGACCGCCGTTGCGGTGGGACGGGGCGTGATGAGAGCGGCACTGACTGGTTGCAGTGGATCGTGGGGTCATAAGCCAGCAGCTCGCGACGACCGTCCTCGGTCATGAAATAGACGGCGTACGGCACCGGGAACGGGCCGTTCTGCGGGTGTGGCGATCCCTCCGGACAATAGGTCACCAGGTAATTGCGTTCGTCCAGCGCGTAGGGATACTGAAACTGTTCACCTTCCCAGCCGAACTGGTCCACTTGCACGGGTTCGGCCTCCCGACGTGGCGCCAGATACTCGATGCCGGTGGCTTCCTGCGTACCCCGGCTCCGATCCACCGCAATCAGCTTGCCGCGCTGCGTCGTGTGGTGCCCCGAGGCAATGCCAATCACCTTTTGTGTGCCGGGGATCCCCCGCGCGTGAAGGATCGAAGTCGGGAACCACGAGTTGCCTCCATAGAATTCCCCCTGACCGGTCCCGTCGGCATGCATGACGAACAGGGGCTGCGGAAAAATCTGTCCTCGGTCGTTGTATTCCCAGCGCGTGTAGATCACCCGCCCGTCATCCAATACCTGCGGGTAATTGGTATGCACCTGGTCGTACCCCAGCCGGCGCAAATACCGACCGTCGCCGTCGCACGTGTAGAGGTTCGAGACCGCCTGCCGCCAACAGTCGGTAAGCTGGATGCAGCGCGAGGAGACGAACACGATGTCGCCATTGGGCAGGAAGCAGGGTTCGGTGTCGGAGACTCCCAGACCGGATGTGATTTGCCTGACCCTGCGAGTGGTCACGTCCATCACGTAAAGGTGATAATCGTCGTCTGTGTCGTTGTGACGCATCGCAAAGACGATCCGCGTGTCGTCATAGGACACATTCGGATCGCGGATGACCCCTGTCGGAGCATTCAACAGGGTTTCCAGCGAAACGTCGCCGTGGGCACCCACTCTGAGCAGATGAAGGCTTGCCCCCATGCGATAGTCGACGTTCCGCTCTGAGTACTGCTCGTCCGTGATGTGGTCAGTCCAGGAGTAATGCACAACTCCGCTCAGGAAATAGTGCTTGGTGAATACAATCTGCTGAGTGTGCGACCGGAGCACGGCCAGCCGCTCCGATCGACGGAGTCGGCAGGCATCGAGATAGAGGGCACGCCACCGCGGATCCGCGCCCGCGGCGCCACCGCTGACCAGCTCCGCGAATATCTCGCGCAGGCGAGTTGACTTGTCCGTGCCTTGCTCAAGCTCTGTCAAGACACGCTCGACCAGTCGGATTTCGCGGTCTGCGGACGCCGGGTCTGTGAAACAGGACTCCCAGTCGGCGCCGTGGTCCTGATAAATCCAGTCCTGATGCAGACGTGCCATGGGAAACGGCTGGGTCTTGTTGAGTCCCCGCTCGAGATACTCTTGCTCAGTGATAGCCGCCAAGTCGTCGTCCCAGGCCTGGCACCATGCCGATGCGGCATCATCGCATACCGCCGGAACGCAGCAGGGCAGCCACATGGCGGCGGTCACCAGGTAATACACAAGCCCTCTTCGTCGATCAGCCAATTCGCCGTTGCCCGGAACGGAATATGTCTTTCGCATCATCAGCCTGTCCATCCGAGGTTCGTGGAAATTCGTTGGGCAGCACTTTGAATCTCGGGCCCAAGTACCGAGACAATATCGCGCTGCGGATAGTGTACGGTGAGGACAGTGGTACCAATGGCCGCCACCACTTTACCCGCCCGGTCGAATACCGGCGCCGCATAGCAGAGGCCGCCGGCCATGTACTCCTCCTCATCCAGTGCATAGCCTTGCCGGCGCACCTTGTTCATCTCCGCAAGAAATCGCCTGCGACTGGTGATCGTAGCGCGCGTCAACTTCTTGAGACCCCGATCCAGGATCTGCTCGAGGAGTTCCGGGTCGGCGTAGGCGACCAGCACTTTGCCCGCCGCGGCCGCGTGGGGCCAATAATGCTCACCCACGCGTCCACCTAGACGAACATCGCGTGTACCGTCGTGATGGATCAGATACACAAGCATATGATCGTGCAACACCCCAAGATATGTACTCTCGCCGGTCTGCTTCCACAGGCTCCGCAGCGGTTCCTGCGCTGCCACGGTGACGTCCATCCGCGACACCGGCCCGGACGCGATGCAGAATGGCACAAGAGTCGCCACGTACTTGGGGCCCTCTCCTGCTTCAACCACCCAGCCTCTGGCGGCGAGCGTCTTCACACAGCGAAAGACCATATGCTTGTTGACGCCGGTCCGTTCCGCCAACTCGGCGACGCCCATTTCCACGGATGATTCACAGAGCGCGGTCAGCACGTCCAGTCCGGCTCGCAATCCCGGCACATCGTAGGTGGGCGTTTTTTGATTCATGTAATGATGATACACTAATAAAACAACCGACACAACAACTGGTGCCGCAACCGACAATAAGTGACCCATGGGGATGACAGAACATGAACCCTCGCAACTGTTCGCTGGCCGCGGTGGCACTGGCCACCGTGGCGATGTCCTGGAACCTGCCACCCGCGTGTGCGGCGGAACAGGCGGCGGGCGGGCACCCTGCGGCACCACCGGCACCTCTGGCGCTGGAACTGAACCGGGGCGTCTGCATCGACCGGCAGTTTCGAACGATCCCTCCGGAACCCATCATGTGTTTCACCCGCGACGATATCCGTCTGATCAAGTCGCTGGGTTTTGAGTTCGTCAAGCTGATCGTCAATCCAGAGCCCTTACTGTCAGACCAGCAGCGTCTGGATGTGGAGAAGCGGCAGTACGTGCAACAGATGGTATCCCGGGTGGTGACGGAGGGCTTGCCGGCCGTTGTCTGCATTCACCCGGAATGGGAGTTCAAGCAGAAGATCCTGAGTGAGCGTGGCGAGTTTGCCCGGTTCCTGGTGTTCCTGCAGGATTTCTGCGAATTCCTCGCGGCGCGTTGGTCACCTGGTCAGTTGGCGGTCCAGCTGATGACTGAGCCGGTCACTTCGACGATCCCGTGGAACGAACTCCAGCCGCAGATGTGGCAGGTTGCGCGTCGCGCGATGCCAGGCCACACGCTGATTCTCGCCGGTGACCAAGTCGGCAGAATCGAGGGTCTTGTGGCGACCAGGCCGGTCGCTGACACGAACGTCCTGTACAGCTTCACCTTCTACGATCCGTTCCTCTTCACTCTCCAGGGCGCTCCCTGGCTCACGCCGGCATGGTGGTCCCACTTGGGTCTGGTGCCCTATCCGTCGAGTCCGGAGCAAATCGAATCGCAGCTGCCCGATCTGTTGAGCCGGATTCCGGCAGAACCTGCCGCGTGGCGCACCACGGTGGCGCAGCACCTGACCGACTATGGCACACAGCGCTGGAATGCGCAGACCATTGCCGCGCGGCTCCAACCGCTGGATGCCTGGAACCAGACCCACGGCGGTCAACTCCGGATCTGGTGTGCCGAGTTTGGCTGTTACCAGGGGACCGTCAGGGCCGAAGACCGGATCCGCTACCTCCAGGACGTGCGGACCGCGCTGGAAACCAGCGGCATCGGCTGGGCCTACTGGTCGTACAACGAGACGTTTACTCTCATGACACCCGATCGCACACCGTTTGGCCCAGCCGACCGGCTGACGCCCGACCCACAGCTGCTCAACGCTCTGCGATAGGCCCTTGCCGGCGGGCGGGGGCTTGGCATCAGAGCGTCCACGGAGCGCGCATGGGGCGCGAGGCCAGCGTCTTGGCGGCCGGACTGGGGTTGACCAGTTCACGTTTCTGAGGATCCCACGTGATCTTCTCGCCGGTGCGCACCGCGATATCGCACAGCAGACTGATGATATCGCTGCGGACCGCATCCTGGATGTTCGAAACCGGGGGCTTGCCCGACTTGATGGCCTGAATGAAATTCGCCGAGTGGTTCGTGCTCACCTGCAGACTCGTGCCGGTCGGCTCCACCGGCTGGGCCGGGTTCTTCGGATCGAATGCAGGATCGCTGGCGCCGTTGAGCTCGAGCCCCCGCGAGACCTGGAGCCAGCCCTTGTCGCCGATGAACTTGGTGCGGTCGGTGCCGGGCCGGAAGATCAGCTTGACGTCGCCCATCGTGATGGTCATGTCCCAGTTGTAGACGCAGTCGTAGAGCCCCTCGGTCGGGATCACACCATGGCCTTCAACCGTCATCATTCCGGACAGGTCAGCATCGCTCCCCCAGATCATGATGTCCAGCGGGTGCGCCCCCCAGCCGCCCAGGTAGCCGATCGACTGGCTGTAAACGAAATACGTCCCGGGCGGAACGCACAGATCATTGGTGTATGTGCGCAGCGGCGACGGCCCGCACCACATGTCGAAGTCGAATCCCTCCGGGACGGGTGCTGCTGCGGTCGCGCCGCCGGCAGCGCCGTCCGGCGCATCGACTTCGATCGTGTGGATCTTCCCGACGCCCCCCCGCCGCACCAGCTCGCAGCCGACCCAGCAATGCGGCATGCTGCGTTGCTGCGTGCCATACTGGAAGATCACCCCCTTCTCTTCCACTACTTGCTGCAGGGCGAGATCCTGTTCCAGAGTCACCCCCAGCGGCTTCTCGATGTAGATATGCTTGCCGGCGCGCGCCGCCATAATCCCGATCGGCACATGCCAATGATCAGGAGTGGCGATGATCACGGCGTCGATGTCATCGCGGGCCAGCAGTTCGCGAAAGTCCCGATAGGCCTTTCCCTTACAGACAGCCGCCACCGCGTCCCGGCGGTTCTGATAACAGTCGGCCGCCGCCACACTCTGGAAGTCCGCCAGCGGCTGAGAGTACTGGAAGATGCTGGTCCCCCGACCACCCACCCCGATGTGCCCGACTGTGACCCGCTCGCTGGCCGGTGCCTTGTCCTCTAACCCGAGCGCCCGCCCGGACACGAACAGTGGTGCGGAGAACGCACCGGCCGCCATACCCTTGAGCACATTACGCCGACTCAGTTTTCGGTTGGATGACATGGGAGAAGTTCCTCTGGGGTTTGGGAAGTGTTCGGTGTTCAGTGTTCGGTGTTCAGTGGCAGGAACTGGCGCGCCGCGCGGGGACGTGGCCAGGACTACTCGGTCTGGGGAGTCCAGGCCTGGGTGACCCCCGTATTGTCGAGCTTCACTTCGCGCAGCGACGGCAATTGTCGCAGGACATCCAGCGCGGCGTTGGTGACCCCTTGGTTGCCGCTCAGATCCAGACATGTCAGCTCGGGGCAGAGGCTTGGCAGCGGCACAAGCGATTCATCGGTGAAGAACGCATTGGTGACCGTCAGCGTCCGGAGCGGCAGCGGCTGGTCGGCATCGTCCAGCAGGAACTGCAGGAACGAGCCGGCGAGCATGATCTCGCGCAGGGCCAGCGTTTCCAGCGCCGGGAAGCGGCGCAACGCCGTGAGCGACTCGTCGGTCACTCCGAAGCAGCGCGCGAACGAAAGCGACCGGAGGCGGCCGGCCAGTTCCGGCGAACCGGATAGCTGCTGCAGGCAGGCGGGGGTGATCTGAGCATCGTCCACAGAAAGCGACGTCAACGCCGGATGCTGAGCCAGGATCGCCAGCACCTGGTCGGTGACGGCCGGCCCGCCCACTTTCAGTTCCGCCAGTCCAGGCAGCGACACCAGCTGAGCGAAATCAGCCGTCGTCAATTGCCCGCAGCTGCGCACGTCGAGCGACCGCATCCGCTCCACGCCGCGCAGGCTCTCCACCGCGGCACCCGTGATGCCGCTCATCTCGATCAGCGCAACGACTTCCAGTTGCGGGCAGGCGGGCAAGGCCGCGAGCCCGGCGTTTGTCACACGGCTCAGACGACGCAGGGTCAGTCGCCGCAGGACAGGCATGGAACGCAGGACGCTGGTCAATCCAGCGTCGTCGATCGGCGCCGCCTGCAGCAGCAGATCCTCGAGACCGACCAGCCCTGCCAGCCCCTCGAGCGTCTCCGGCATGACATCGCTGATCGTCAGATGCAGCCGGAGCAGATGCGGGAACTGCAGCACATCGCGCACCAGGGCATCGTCCGCCTGCACCCGATCGCTGGCCAGATCGATCCCCAGCACATACCCGTCCGCGTCCCACTCGATGCTGCCCCCCGCAGACACGACACGGTCGCAGACTGCCCGCTGAACCTCGGTCAGCCGGTCGGGCGGGACGGCCGCTTCCGGCACATCGTCAACCGCCACCCCGCGCGCCGGTGCAGGGTCCACTTTCGCATCCGCCACGTCCCGTTCGCGACAGCCGGGACCAGTCAGGGTAGCGATCCACACCAGCAACATCAGGAACCGCGAGAGAAAGGTCTTCACAGCCGGTCGGCCTCCAGTCAGCGTGCAGCAAAGAATTCCCTGCAGCGTCCGCCCACGATCGCGCCGACCCGACCCATCATTCGCAGGTCGCGGCGACTGATCGCATCATTGATGCACACCACGATTGTGTCAAATCCAGTGCACGAAGTACACCCGCAAGTTGGACCTTTTTGGCGGACCCACCGTCTGCTACCATGCGGGATGTGAGCCATCAGGCGGCAGCGACGTTCCAGAAAGGTCCGAACATGCCCCGCGGAAAGACATACGCAGACGCGCTGGCAGCTATCGGCGACACCCCCATGATCCGGATCAACCGGCTCGTCCCGCCGGAGCATGCCACAGTATTCGCCAAGTGCGAGTTCTTTCAGCCGCTCAACAGCGTCAAGGACCGGGTCGGCGTGGCGATGATTCAGGCAGCGGAGCAAGCGGGCCGGATCGGCCCGGACACGCACATCATCGAGCCGACGAGTGGCAACACGGGCATCGCCCTGGCCTTCGTGTGCGCTGCCCGCGGCTACAGACTGACCCTGACGATGCCGGAGTCGATGTCGGTCGAGCGGCGGGTACTGCTGCTGTCGATGGGCGCACAGCTGGAATTGACGCCGGCCGCGGAAGGCATGCCCGGCGCGATCCGCCGCGCCACGGAACTCGTGGCCCAGGAGGACAACGCCTGGATACCACAGCAGTTTGAGAATCCGGCCAATCCGGCCATTCACGAGTCGACAACCGGCCCGGAAATCTGGGAAGACAGCGGGCACGACATCGACGCGCTGGTTGCCGGCGTGGGAACCGGCGGTACGATCACCGGAGTGGCGCGCTTCCTCAAGGCCCGGAACCCGCGGTTCCGGGCCATCGCCGTCGAACCGAAGAACTCGCCGGTGATCAGCGGCGGGAAGCCCGGCAAGCATCGCATCCAGGGCATTGGAGCCGGATTCATTCCGAAAACGTTGGACACGTCCTTGCTGGACGAGGTCGTCACGGTCGACGACGAAGACGCGTTCGAGTGGGGCCGGAAGCTGGCCCAGCACGAAGGCATCGTCGCGGGGATCAGCAGCGGCGCCAACATGTGGGCAGCCGCGCAGGTCGCAGCACGCCCCGAGTTCCGCGGCAAGCGGATCGTGACCATCATGTGCAGCCTGGGCGAGCGGTATCTCTCCACGCCGCTGTTCGGCGACCTGGCCCGCTAGACCGGTGATTCACGCCGAACCAGCGCCCGCGCCGTCCACGACACGTCATGGAGTCGTCGCGTACGAGGGCTCCAGTAATTCGTCCATGTCCAACTCGGACGCCGTCGCGCGGAGCTTGGCCATCGCCCGCTGCTCCAATTGCCGCACACGCTCCTTCGAGACCCCCAGCCGCTCGGCAATCGCCTGGAACGTCTTCACCTTGCGATGCCCGCCCAGGGCATAACGGCACCGGATGATCAGCCGCTCACGACGATCGAGATGCTCCATGACCTGGCTCAGCACCCCTCGCAGACGCGTCCAGGTCTTCACGTCCAGCGACGACTCGGCGTGCGCCGCACTGGAGTCGAGATTCAGATCATCCAGGTCACTGGCCAGCCGCACCACATCCCGCTGCTGCCGCACGATCGAGCGGTACGCATTGCGAGCGATCGCCCGGTACGCATACGTGCTGAACCGGAAACCACGATCGAAGTCGAACTTGTCGACCGCCTGCATCAACGAGTAGATGCCGTCGCTCAGCATGTCGTCGAACGAATGCCGAGGCGTCACGAACTTCTTCACGACCGAGATGGCCAGCCGCATGTTGGCCTTGATAATCTGATCCCGGATCGCTTTGGCCGCCGCCAGAAACCGTTCGATCTTCTCCAGCATCGCCACGTCCGGCTCGTGCGGATTGAGCCGCGACCGCAGCACGTTGGCACGATACTTCAGATAGTTCATGTCGCGAAACAGCTTCTGCTCCTGGTCCGCCGTGAGCATCTCCGACTCGCACAACCGGGCCAGATGCGCCGGCAGGCTCCGCGGCACGGAGGACACCGTCCCTGCCACCACGAAATGCCCGGCGAGGACCTGCTGCTCCAGCGCGTAATCGGTCGTCCCGAACGTCTTGTTGCTGATGAATTCGATCTCGGTGCGGAGCAGACGAATGATGCGGTCTCGCACGAGACGGTCCGTGGCAGGCTGACGGCGTTTGGTCGGCTTGGATATATTGGATATAGTAGCGGCAGGTCGCATGGCTTCTCCTTTGTGTTTCTCACTCCACCTACCGACTGAACCGGAATCCCGGCCGGCCGATAACACGAAAATCCGCCCAGCCTGCTCGCGCCACGAGAGGGGGACGGCTCCGCAGCCGGCCTCTCGCACGCGCGGGCCTGCCACCTCCCCACCGCTTCTTGACGCGCACTGCGGGCGCGTTAGGCTGGAGCGAGCCGCGGCCGGATCACCGCCTTGCCAATTGGCGCCTTCCTGATGGGCGCGTTCCTGATCGGCCCGTTCCGTGTGTTCTTCCCCGGTCTCTTGCATGGAGTCTGTGCCACCATGACCCGCCACCACGAATCGACCCGCCGCCAGTTCCTGCAGTGCGCTACTCTCGGCGCCACCTCCACCATGCTCGGCCTGCACACCGCGCTGGCACCTGGCCGGACGGCGGTGGCAGCCGGCGCAGCCGGCCCGCGACCGCGGCCGCTGCGGCTGGCACTCGCCTCCTATACCACCCGCAAATTCAGCCTCGATCAGACACTGGCCATGACCGCCCGCGTCGGGCTGGACGCCGTCTGCCTCAAGTCGTTCCACCTGCCGCTCGACGCGACCGCGGAACAGATCCAGGCGGCAACCGCGCAGGTGACAGCGGCCGGAATCGAGCTCTACGGTGGCGGCGTCATCACGATGAACACCGCGCAGCAGGTGCATCAGGCGTTTGCGTACGCCCAGGCGGCCGGCATGTCACGAATCATCGGCGTGCCCGCGCCCGAGATGCTGCCCCTGGTCAACGACCAGGTCCAGCAGTACGACATCCAGGTCTGTATCCATAACCACGGCCCGGGAGACGACGTGTACCCCACGCCGGATGTGGCGTACGAGCGGATCAAGACGCTCGACAAACGGATCGGCCTGTGCCATGACGTGGGGCATACCGTGCGAGTCGGCAAGGACCCCGCCGCGCTGTCGCAACAGTGCGCCGACCGGCTGCTGGACGTGCACATCAAGGATGTGACGGCAGCCAGCGCCGAAGGAGTTTCCACGCCGTGCGGGCGCGGTGTCATGGACCTGCCCAAACTGCTGCGGACCTTCCTCGACATCGGCTACACCGGGTTCCTCGCGTTCGAATACGAAGAACAGCCGGATGATCCACTCCCCGGACTGGCCGAATCGGTCGGCTACATCCGTGGCGTCCTCGATGCGCTGTAGTGGGCTGTAGTGGTCAGGGCGGCCTGCGCGCTGGTCATTGCCCGGGGTAGTACTTCTCGCCGTGCACGATCGCGGCGCGCGAGCGGGCCTCCGACTCGCGCAGCTGATCGTACTTCGCCTGCTGTCGGATCTCGGTCTCGGCCACCAGCTGGAAACCGGGCATGTCGGCGCGCGGTCGAGCGGCCAGATTGAGCCGCCCCTGATCGATGATGGCCAGCGCCGCCAGCCGGTCCGGATCCGATTCGCTGGTGAATTTCGCCAGGCACGGACTCCACGCCGGTCGCGTCAGGTTCACCTCGTCCGACCCCGTCAGCCGCAGCAGCTCCGCCAGCTGGACGTCGGTCAACGGCGAGCGGCCGAACCGGGTGTCGGGATAGGCACTGGCATACTCCGGGTAGTACGGCGCATTGATGTCGATCCAGGTCACGATCCGGTCGAAACTCTCACGATCCAGCTGCACCTGGGCATCAATGGCCGGATCACCGTGCCCGCGCTGCAGGACTTCCACCAGCCGGCTGGCATGCGCACCCCAGCTCCGGGGCGGCAACGTCTGGAAGGGGCCGGCGCCGGGTACCTGCACGTACTTCTTCTTGCGCAACTCGACGTACGACGTGTTGAAGGGCAGCCCCAGGTCGCCCGCCAGATTGAGCGTCTGGCCCGCCGCCTGGCCATAGTCGTGACAGCTGACACAGTGCTGGTCAAACACCGGCTGGACTTCCGCCAGATAGCCGAAGTTGCGTTCGGGCCCGTGCCACTCCGCCAGCCGGCTGGGCAGTCGCTGCATCGCCGCCACAGCGCGCGGCGCAGCGCCGGCCGACAAGCGGCTTTCGTGGCAACCGACACAGCCGAGCGATTCACCGGGACGGACAATGATGCCACTGCGCATCGACTGGATCATCATCCCCTGGTCGTCGAGCAGCTGGAAATACACCCAGCGGTCGGCAGGCACCGTGAAGTAGGCGCTGCCGTCCGCCTCCACCGGCACCGTGCCCAGGATGCGTTTGTTGTTGAAATCGTCCCAGGCCATCGCCGGCGCCTGCTGGCCCGTGCCCCCGTCCCACGCAGAATGTGTCCAGAACCGCTTCTCGGGCGATTCCACCACGCGCAGCGCCTTGACTGTCCCCCGCTCCACCCGGTCCATGCCCGCCCCCACGTAGACGTCCGCAACGTAGAAAGTCCCTTCGCTGCTGGCCAGGTCAATCCGAGACGGAATCACGGGGGGACGCGCCCGGGGAGCCAACGGCATCGGATCGAAACAGCCGGGCATCTCCGTGTGCACCAGCTCCTCCCGGCCCGCCAGATCGATCAGGTAGATCCCCATCTGCTCGCCGTCCACCGCGCGCGAACAGAGGAACTCGTGGTCGGACAACGGGTACGGGTCTTCATACTTGGGGCTCACCTGGAGAAACGTGTCATAGTCACCCTGCCCCACCAGTTCGATCGCCTCCGCCGGCCAGGTACGCAGCACCGGAGCGCGCAGGTCCAGCCCGCGCTGCCGGTCGACAATCGCCAGCGCGCCCCACGGCCGATCGTGGCAGGAAGCGAATGTGCAGATGAAGTGCCCGCTGCCCGGTATCGCACGGCTGTCCAATACCCCGCCGGGCGAGTTCGTGTTGTTGCCCCAGTACACGGCGTGATTCGTGCCGTCGGGGTTGCAGGTCCAGACCCCTTGCGCGTCGCCGAAGTTGCGATCGACATACTCCCACCGATCGTAGAGGATCCGCCCGTCGGGCAGCAACGACGGATGCCCTTCAAATAACGTGCTGTGCCCGATCTGCTGGATGTTCGCACCGTCCGCGTCCATCGTGTACAGGTTGCACATGATGTGCCGATTGCACATACAGTATTTCGGTTCCCGCGACGAACTGAACAGGATGCGGTCGTCCGGCAGGTACATCGGATCAATGTCTGACACGCCCGATCCGAAGGTCAGTTGGCGCAGCCCGCTGCCGTCGGCGTTCAACTCGTAGATGTGGAAGTCGTCCGCCGCATCCCGCCGCATCGCGAAGACCAGACGCTGACCACTGAAATGCACGTCGATGTCGCGCGCCACCCCCTGCGGCAGCTCAAGCAACGTCCGGATCTCGCCGCCGCGAGCCAGATCGATCGTGCGAATCGCACCGCCTCCCCGGAAGCTGGCGGTGTTGATCTCCCCCGTCTGGAACATCGTCTCGGTGTTGTGATGGTCCGGCGCATACTGCTGCCGCACCACGTACACGATCGGTTGAGCTGTGAGCGTCGGCGGCCAGTCCCCCTCCGCCCCAACCAGCAGTCGGCCTGCCGGAGCGCCCCAGCTCCACATCACCACAACCGTCGCGAACCCCAACCACCCGAACCGAAACCCACGAACCTGCCACCGGCGCGCTGTAGATATGTGCATGCGATGCCTCCTTGCCCCCAACATACATTGAGCTGAGCCGCCTTGCCACGGGCCAGCGACTGCCACCGCGAAGCAAACCGTGTGGCACGCCTTACTTGTTAGCCCTCCGGTTGCAATACTTGCGCCACATGCATGTGAAAAGCAACTGGTGTCGTGGCAGCAATCACGTTTTGTTCGTGTGTCGATAGAAGTCACGTTTCGTGACCTATTCGCACCACGCGAACTGTCGTCTTGAGCCGCAGCGCGGCGATCGCAACACAGCCGGTAAGCCGCCCCTCGCGGCGCTACCCGTGGGTACGCGTGCCCGTGAACATGTCGGTCGAGCCGCGGACGCCGCGCTGAACCGGCGGCCTCCGAGACCGAGATCAAATGCAGCCGCGGCCGGGCTTCCGGGGCCCGGCCGGCAAGGTGCGACTCGCGGCGGGCTCGGACAGCGCCGCTTGAAATCGTATGCAACGCTGGAGCAAATTCACCTCGCAGGGCCACCCGCGTGTCGATCGGCGTGTCCGACGAGTTGGCGAAGAACCAGAACGTGGCGGCCCTCGAGCTCCTTGTGGAGATAGCTCACGTGCCCGCGGGACACCGTGGGCGGGTTCTTCCGGGCAGCCGCGTCGAGTGAACTCCGTCCGGAGATCAGGTGTTTGCAGCGTGGTGTGCCATCGTGCGCGTTCCTCGCGTAACGTAGGGTGGGATCGTCTTCCTGGCGCAGGCATCGGCCCCCGCCGCCTGGCCTATTCGCTCACAACAGCGATCGCGGCCCAGTAGGCGGCCTCGAACGACCAGCCGCTGGGCTGATTCACCAGGTCCAGCCGGACGTCGCGCCCGGCGAACGCCGACAGGTCGACGCTCAGTTCGAGCCAGTGCCCGGCAGTGCACGTAGACGGGCCGACAGGCTGCCGCAGCAGTTCCTTGTCATCGGCGCGCACGACCAGGTCAAAGTCACCCTTCGGATCGTGGCCGACAGTCAGGCGCAAGGTGGTCTTCCGGCCGGCCGGGACAGATACGACGCGGGTCAGTGTGCATCCGGTCTGCTGGTCGAGCGGGTGGACGCAGACGACCTGCTGGCGGCCTTGCCATTCGGCCCGCAGCCCGGGATTCATGTCCGGACCGCAGTCTTTAATCTCCCAACCCGGAAACACCTGTGCTACCGCCTCCTTGATCCCATGCGGCAGACTGTCGAACTTGATCTCGGCCATTTCTTCCGGGGTGAAGCGGCTGTTGGCGATCGGGCCAGGTGCCCAGCTCAGTTCCAGCTTGCTCGGTACAGCCGGTACCACGGGAATGGCGAAGAACTCGTCGCCGTTGGCGTCCCGTTCCACGCGTCCCCCGTGCCGCGCGAGGATCTGGCGGGCCAGCTTTTCGCACACGTCCAGCAGGCGCGGGAAATTGTAGGCGGTGTGGCTGAACTCACGCGTTTCGTCCAGGCCGGTGGTGAACCGCGGGGGCAGTTGCGAGAAGCCGATGGTGGTGAACAGCACCCCCGCCGCACTCGACGGATTGCAGTCCGAGTCCATGCCGCACCGGCAGGAGATGAGGATCGTCTGGTCTGGATCCCGCTGGCCGAACAACAGCCCCATCAACACATAAGCGCCGTTGATCTTGCAATCGATCCCGCCGTTGGAGGCTTTCTGATAGGCAGGATTGCGGCGGTACTTCTCCTGGCACTTCTCCCACACCGCTTCCCAGTTGCACGGGTCGGCCCGGTACCAGGCGATCAGATCGCGCACCATTTCGGCGTATTGGCTGTCCTGAGGAATCGCCTGCACGGCCGTCTCGGCCAGCGTCACCGGATCCTCCTCGAAGAACGCCGCCGCATACAGCGCCCCTATGAACTGCCCCGCATACAGCCCGTCTCCGTAGTTCATCAGACGGCCGAACCGCTCGCCCAGTTCCACTGCCACCTGGGGCATGCCGGGCGCAATCAGACCTGAATAGTCGGCCTCGATCTGGTAATCGATATCGTTCGGGCACCGATTGAACTGCGGATGGCCCGAATCGGGCGGAGCAATGCCCTTGCGGAGATTCGTCCGGCCCGCATTGTTGGCGCACGCCAGCCCGTAGGCGCTGTTGGCGAAATCGATTCCGGCCTGCCGGATGGACACATCGTAGCCGTACTGCTCCAGCGTGCGCAGGAACGTCATCTCGACATACAGATCGTCCTGGCCAAACGCGTCGTTGATCATCTCGGGCCGCCACACCGGCATCTGATCGCCCGGAATGATCTGGTCCTGCCATTTGAACTCGGTCGGGGCGCCCCAGGAGACTCCGGCAATCTGGCCGATCCATCCACCTTTCATCTTGTCGCGGTATTCCTGGACCGACAGCCGCAGATAGTCCGCCGCATCGAGACAGGAACCGGCAGCCGTCACGCCGATGACCAGCCCCAGCAGGATTGTGCGCATCTTCATCAAACGATCCCCTATTCAATTCACTCTCCAGTTGCATTGTTTACGCCACATGCACGAGAAAAGCAACTGGTATCGTGGCAGCAATCGCGTGTTGTTCGTGTGTCGATGGAAGTCACGTTTCGTGACCTATTCGCGCCACGCGAACTGTCGTCTTGAGCCGCAGCGCGGCGCCCCTATCACAGCCCGGGGTAAGCCGCGCCTCGCGGCGCCACCCGTGGGTACACGTGCCCGAGAACATGCCGGCCGAGCCACAGACGCCGCGCTGAACCGGCGGCCTCCGAGACCGAGACCGAAAACAACCGCGGCCGGGCTTCCGGGGGCTAGGCCGGCAATGGGCGGCTCGCGGCGGGCAGACTGGAGTCAGAGGCTGGAGTCAGAGTGCCTGTTTCAGATCGGCCTCCGGTGGATGCCTGCGGGTAATCAGTACGTCGTAGACCCAGCCGCCCAGCACGCCGCCGATCAGCGGGCCGACGATGGGGATCCACCACCAGCAGTGTCCGGCCCGGAACACTTCGGTGCCCCAGCCGGCGACGAACGTGAACAGGCGTGGGCCAAAGTCGCGCGCGGGGTTGATCGCGTAGCCACTGTTGAAACCGAAGGCGATGCCGATCGTCAAGATGACCGCGCCCACCAGGACCGGAGTGATATACGCGACCGGCGCGCAGTTCCGGTGGTCGGTCAGCGCAAAGACGCACAACATCAGCAGCGCGGTGCCGACAATCTGGTCGACCAGTCCGCCGATGACGGGCGTGAGAAACGGCTGGGGGTACGTCGCAAAGATGCGAGCCGTACCCTGATCGCCCAGCACTTGCCGCACCCCTCCGTCGAAGCTGGCCAGGGCATCCCAATAGGTCACGTAGACCACCGCGGCGGCGACGAAGGCACCGGCGGTCTGCGCGAGGCAGTAAGGTAACAGCTTGCCCCATGAGAATCGACGATGCACGGCCAGGGTCAGCGTGACGGCCGGATTCAGGTGCGCGCCGCTCACGCCGAAGGCCATGTACATACCCAGGACCACGCCCAGGCCCCAGCCGAGGTTGATCGACAGATACTCGCCGTTTTGCTGGCCGCTCAACAATACCTGGGCCACCGATCCGCAGCCGAAGACGATCAGCACGAACGTTCCCAGGAACTCGGCCCCCAGTTCGCGCAACAGTGTACGTTGCATTGTCGTCCTCTCAATCGCATGTCACGCCCGGAACCTTCTGCTTCAACTCCGCCGGATCGCGGGGAGGGGCGATCCGCGAGAACAACTCGGTGGGCCAGAGCCCCAGGCGCTGAAACCCGTCCGGTACCGGCTGCTTGAACTGCACATACGCCTGCACGGTGCCCTGGGTAGTGTAACTGACGGCTTCCGCATCGGCACCGGGAGTCAGCACGCTGTAACCTGCCAGGATGCAATCTTCCAGATCCACATGCAACCGGCCAGTCGCCGCGTGCCCCTGGGTGCAGATGATGCCGGTCGAGTGGCCACCCATCTCGGGCTGGGTGAAGTTGAGCACGATCATTCGGCAATCGACGAAGCGGGCGCGTGCACAGTGGCTGGCGTAGGAGATGGCCACCGCGTTGTCGGGATGAACGAGGGTACAGTCTTCAAACACGGCATGCGGATGCTCGGGCATCGACTTCTCCCAGCCGCCGACGAGCACGGCGGCGGTGTCCCCCACCCAGTCGAGCGCGAGGAAGTAGCAGCGCCGGAACACACTCGGCTCACCCGGCCGCGCCGTGGGATACACCACGCCTCCACCAAACGCGCGGCCCGTGCCCACACAGTCCTCCACCACCACCGTAAATCCTTTGCCGCTCTTGTCGGTCAGATCGAAGAACAGTCCGCCGTCGCCACCGGCGACGTAAAGATTCTGGATCTGCCACCGGTCCCACACGATGCACGAAAACGTCTCCCGATTGTTGCCTCCCGGCCAGAGTCTGTCAGAGGCGCGCAGGGTGCCCCACCAGTCCCAACTCTTGAATCCCAGCTCGGGATCACCGCTGTCGACGAGCACCCAGCCTTGTGCTCCCGAACCGAGGCGGCCGTCGCAATCCCCGACGAGTGTGTTATAAGCACCGGCGGCCCCAGGGTGGGCGGGGGCCAGGTTCGCTTCCACATACGTGTCGGGCCGCACGATGATGCGGTGTCCACCCAGCTGGTCGGGGACCGCGTCGAGCGCCGCCTGGATCGTATGGAACGCCTTCTGCCACGAGCGGCCATCGCTGTTGTCACCGGTCTTGGCAACGTACAGCGTCGCCGGCTGCCGCCCGGGTGCATCAACAGCACCGGCGGAGGCCGCCAGGATCATGCAGGCCACACCACACACTCCGCACGTCCACACACGTCGAGCTGCCCCCCTTCTACAGAGGCCACGACTCTCCGCGATCATGCCACCCCCCCCGCGACGCATGCCTGACACTGGTTGTTCTCGGGATTGTAGTACACGCTGTGCTTGCCGCCCTCGTGAACGAGTCGACATCCATGCGATTCGACGTGCCGGATCAGATCCTGTAAAAGCAGGCTATAGGGAGACGACCCAGGTGTCAAGGTTTACAGTCGCAAGTCGACGCACTACGGATCTCGCTGTCAAGGCACGCTGCAGTTGTTCTGGCCGGTGCGCACGATCATTCGTGTTGACTGCAAACCTATGATGAAACTCGGACACAAACTGGTTACGGGTGGCGTGGTGAAAGGCCCGAAGAAACGGCCCTGGTGCCGGTTTTGACATTTGTTCCACCGGTGAGCTGCTTCGTATTACCGGTTTACTTCTCACTGCGAACCCTGTGTCAGGTTGGCGACCCTGCACCAGGGGTGCGGTACCGGGATAGCTGTCGTCTGGCCGAAGGTCAGTTCTCACCGTAGCCTGGGGCAACGCTGCAGGAATGGGAGCACAACGAGGTGTTTGGCCGAAGGCCATATTCACACATGGGAGACCATGCCGTAGGTGAGTTTGGCCTTCAGCCAAACGTGTGCTATGGCTTCGATTTCCTGGGGCGTTGCC
>JAAYDI010000151.1 GCA_012729315.1 Planctomycetaceae bacterium | reverse complement strand
TGAAAGGCTCGGTCATTCTGGGCCGGTTGTAGTGGACAAATCCATGCCATGGATGGGCCCATTCGCATGGACTGCCTACCTCCTCACCGTGCAGCGGTTCCATCCCGCAATTGGCCGAAGGCCACTAACAACGTAGCCTGGGGCAACGCCCAGGAAATCGAAGCCATAGCACACGTTTGGCTGAAGGCCAAACTCACCTACGGCATGGTCTCCCATGTGTGAATATGGCCTTCGGCCAAACACCTCGTTGTGCTCCCATTTCTGGGGCGTTGCCCCAGGCTACGGTGAGAACCGACCTTCGGCCAGACGACAGCTATCCCGGTACCGCACCCCTGGTGCTGGGTCGCCAACCTGACACAGGGTTCGCAGTGAGAAGCAAACCGTTAATGCGAAGTGGCTCACCGTGGAACAAATGTCAAAACCGGCACCAGGGCCCGTTTCTTCGGGCCTTTCACCACGCCAGGTCCTTGGTGCGTATTGCGCGCGAATTGGGGTTCCACCGCCAGACGGTCGCCCGACACATCCGCGAGCATGCAAAAGCGACACCAGCGTCTACCGGCTCCGTCGATCGAAAATCGACACAAGCGCCTACCGGGTCGACCGCTGGAAAATCGACAGAAGCGCCGCGCCGGGCCGATGCGCAGAGTGTGCGTCGTAGCGATTGTGAGCCCTTGCCAGATTGACAATGGCGTGTCGCGGCAGTGAAATCAGCATAGGATCTCATCGCCGATTTTCCTTTTCGGGGCTGAACACGTCGCACATCGCGTGTTTGCAGGAGGAAAGATCATGGACGTCGCTCGCTCGTTCGGCCGTTTTGGGATCAGAGGTGCACGTAGTCGAAGCCGTCTGCCAGGGTGCAGAGCCGGTACCCGGCGGCGACTCTTCTTGGAGCGACTCGAGGACCGTGTCGTGCTGTCACAAGCCGGTCCGCTGCCCGCGCTGGGTGATGCGGCTGCGTATTACCTGGCCGACGGCCAGCGCATCGGATTGGACATAGACAAGTCGGCCATCGCCTTGAAAATCAATCGGGCCGACTCGGACGCGCGTCTGTCGGAGATGACTCGGGCACTGGAATTGCCGGCGGGACTCGAGATCGCTGCGGCGCTGACCGACAGCATCTTCATGGTGGGCGGCGGAGGTGTCTCACTGCCGGAATTCCAGCGCGAGGACGTGGCCTGGGCAACGACGGCGTTCACGTCACAGGCGTCGGGCAACCAACTGTTCGTGCTCGACGAAGCGATCGTGGCGCTGGTGCCCGGCAGCAGTCCGGGGGACATTTTCGACTGCGATGCGCGCGTTACTGGGTATCGTTCGCTGCTGGGCACGCCGGACCAGTACGTGGTCACGCTCGGTGCCGCCGGGCAGGCCACGCTGGACTACGCCAACAAGGTCAGGGCGGACCCGCGGGTGGCGTGGGCTGTGCCCAACTTCTATCAGCAGGTGGAGCGGATGTTCGTACCCGACGATCCGCTGTTCTCCACTCAGTGGCATCTGCACAACACGGGGACCCAAGTCCCGGAAGCGGTGGCGGGTGCGGACGTCAGCGCGGTGGCGGCCTGGGACATCGGTACAGGCACGGGGGTGACGATCGCCGTGGTGGACGACGGCATCGAGCGCACGCACCCCGACTTGTGGGAAAACATCTTCGTGAATCCCGGTGAAGTGGCCGGTAACGGCATCGACGACGACGGCAATGGCTGGATCGATGACGTCAGTGGGTGGAGTTTCGCTGCCAACAGTCCGAACCCGAGCGTCACGGCCGACGATCGGCACGGCACGTCCGTGGCCGGTGTGGCGGCGGGCCGGGGCAACAATGGCCTGGGGGTGACCGGTGCCGCCTTCAATGCCCGGATCCTGCCGGTGCAGATCTTCCAGGGCGATTCGTATGTGAGTGACGCGGCCACGGCGCAGGCCATCTACTATGCGGCCGGGCGGACGGCCAACGGGCTGGGCACCTGGAACGCCGCGCAGGTGATCAACTGCTCCTGGGGTGGTGGGTCGCCCAGCCCGGCTGTGACCACGGCGCTGACCTGGGCAAGCAACTCGGCCCGCGCCGGGCGGGGGGTGGCCACGTTTATTTCTGCCGGCAACGGTTACGGCCCGGTCAGCTACCCGGCCTCCCTGTCCAGTTCGCTCGCGGGCGTGATGGCGGTGGGAGCCAGCAACCAGCGGGATCTCCGCGCCGAGTACAGCAACTACGGACCCGAGCTGGATTTCGTGGCACCCAGCAGCGATATCGACTCCCCGTACGTGGTCGGCATCACCACAACCGACCGGACCGGTTCGGCTGGCTACCACGACGGAGACTACACCGACAACACCGTGGCGCACGGGTTTGGCGGCACGTCGTCCGCATCTCCTCTTGCCGCCGGCATTGGCAGTTTGCTCCTGTCGGTCGACCCGACACTGACGGCCGCGCAGGTGAAGCAGTTGCTGCGCAGCACCGCAGACAAGGTCGGGCACCTGGAGTATGACAGCAACGGTTTCAACGTGGAGTACGGCTACGGCCGGCTCAACGCGCTGGCCGCGCTGCAACAGCTGGGCATGAACGTAGTGAACACGGTGCCAGCCAATCGGGGGACCGTGGGCACGCCACCGCAGCTCGGCGGCGGCTACCGGATTGACTTCTCGGATCCCTTCAGCCAGCTGCCCGCGGACATCACGGCCAGCGGGGTCAAGGTCAACGGGATTCCCGCCAGCGGCTACGCCATTGTGGACGCGGACACGCTCGAGTTCGTCTTCTCGGTCCAGCCGGTCACGTCGGAGGGCCTGCAGACGTTGACGCTCGACGCCGGGACGGTGAAGCGTGCGAGTGATGGCGATCTGGTGGGCGCCTACGCGGGCAGCTTCCGCTATGACGCGCTGCCGCTGGCGGCCACCGGCACGACTCCCGCGGCCGGGTCAACAATTCAGTTGCCGTGCACCACGCTGGACATTGACTTCAACGAAGCGGTGCAGGCCAGTTCGGTGCAGGCCAGTGATTTCGCGGTGAGTCTGGGACGGGTGGTCGCTGCCGGACTGCTGGACGCCGACACCGTGCGTCTGACATTGGCGGATGTGGACCGCGAGGAGTTGCTGACGCTCAGCATCCCGGCCGGTGCATTAACGGACACCTGGGGGAACCCGGGCACGGCCTATAGCGCCAGCTATGTGCTCGACATCGACGTGGTGCCGTTCCCCGGACGCTGGCACAGCGTGGCGCCACTGGGCTCTCTGGTGCACACGGCGAGCGTCGCCGCGTCGATTGGCCAGGAAGGGGATGAGGACATTTTCACGCTGCGTGTCGCGCCTGGGCAGACGATTGCGTTGGCGGTCACGCCGGAGGTGGGCAGCACGTTGCAGCCCCACGTGTCGCTCGTGGCCCCGTCAGGAGCCACGGTGTCGGCCGCGGCCGCGGTCCCCGGCGCACCTGCCACGGTGCAGGCGGTCCCGAGTGAGTCGGGCACGGGGCTCTACCAGGTGATCGTCGCCGGGGTCGGTGGGACCACTGTGGGGAGCTATGTGGTGCAGGTCACGCTCAACGCCGCGCTGGAACAGGAGTCGAACGACACGTTGTCCAGCGCTCAGGACCTGGCTTCCAGCTTCATCAGTCTGGGTGGCACCACGGGCAGTCGGGGCACGGTGCTCGGATCCGGCAGCGTCACAAGCAAGGGGTTTGATGCGGGCGGTCCGGGCAGTCGGGACGACGTCTTCTTTCCCAGCGCCGATCTCGACTGCTATGTTCTCGAGCTGGCCCACAACGAAACGGTGACAGTGGCCCTCACCGGGCTGTCGAAACCGGCCAGCAGTTTCCAGCTGCGCGATGCAGCAGGCGTCACGCTCGCGACCAGTTCAGCCGGCTCGACCAACGTCGACCAGGTGATTGCGGATTTCACCGCCACGGCTGCGGGGACCAATCCGTACTATGTGGTCGTGGCGACCACGGGCGACTACTCGCTGGTAGTGACGAAGAACCTGAGCTTCGACCGGGAGCCGAACAACACGGCGGCGACAGCTCAGCCTCTGAGTGGTGCCCTGTCTGTGCTCGGTTACTTGGGCCCCGATTACAAGGCGTTCACCACCGATTTCGAGATGGGCAACTGGGGCAGCGTGCCGTGGGTGACCACGGGGGATGCCGACTGGTATGTAACCACCGAGGATGCCGTCTCGGGAAAGTACAGCGCCCGCGCCGGCCAGATCAGGGACAACCAGGCATCGACCCTGTCCGTGACGCTCACAACCGGGTCGGGGGACGTTTCATTTGCGCGGCGGGTCTCTTCGGAGCCCTATTACGATTACCTGGACTTCTTCATTGACGGGACGCTGGTCGACTTCTGGTCGGGGGACGTGCCGTTCACGACCGTGTCGTTTCCGGTCGAGGCCGGCACGCACACATTCAGCTGGACCTATTGGAAGGACTACTCCATCAGCACCGGCCTGGACACGGCCCTGCTGGATGACGTGGTGTTCCCGCCGCCGATCCAACAGGAGGACTGGTACGCGGTGACGTTTCTGGGGACCCAGACGGCGCTGCGGCTGGAGACGCACACGCCGGGAGACGATTCGGAGGAGCCGGCCAACGTGCTCGACATGCAGATCGAGCTGTACGACAGCACGGGCTCGACGCTGTTGGCCACCAGCGTGCCGCGGCCCGATGGCCGCAATGACTGGCTGCTGGCCAGCGGCCTGGTTCCTGGTGCGACGTACACGATCAAGGTGGCGCAGGAGGAGGAGTCGACCGGCGCGTACATCCTCACGGCGACCGAGTCTGACGCGTTGTGTGTAACGCGCACGCTGCCGGCGGTGGGTAGCACGATCACCTTGCCGTTCACCACGCTCGATGTCCAGTTCGGGAATGCGGTCCAGGCGAGTTCGGTGCAGGTGAGCGATTTCGAAGTGAATCAGGGGCGAGTGGTGGACGCCGTGCTGATCGCACCGGACACGGTCCGTCTGACCTTGAGCGGCGTGGATGTGGAGGGCACGCTTACATTGACCACGCAGACCGGCGTCATCACGGACACGTTGGACCGACCGAGTGCGGCATTTTACGGGAGCTATGCGTTGGACATCGGCACGGTCCCGCTGCCGGCCCGCTGGCAGGCGGTGGACCCGGCCGGTTCCCTGGTGCACGAGACATCGGTGAGCGCATCGATCGCGTCTGGAGACGACACCGACAGCTTCACGTTCACCGCGGTCCCTGACCAGACGATCACCGTGGCGATCCGGCCGGTCCTTGGCAGTGGTCTGCGGCCCCAGGTGACGCTGGTCGCGCCGTCTGGTGCCTCCGTATGGGCCGCCGCCGACAGCGCGGGGGCTGCGGCCGTGTTGCAGTCGGTGCCGGCGGAACCGGGCGCGGGGGTGTATCAGGTCGTTGTGGCGGGGGCGGAGGGGGGGTCCGCCGGTGGCTACACCGCGCGGGTGATACTCAATGCCGCGTTGGAGACCGAACCGAACAACACAGCGGCCAAGGCCCAGAACCTCGATGCCAGCCTGATCCGGCTGGGCGAGTCGGCCAGCCGCGGCGCGGTGCTCGGCGCCGGTGCGACGCTGAACGATGGTTTCGAGACCGGCAATCTGCTGCATCTGCCCTGGGTGACGTCGGGCGACGCGGCCTGGTTTGTCACGACGGAAGACGCGGCCAGCGGCAGTTTCAGCGTCCGGGCCGGCCACCTCGATAACTGGGAGGTCTCGACACTCGCCGTCGCGCTCACGACCGGCGCCGGCACCGTCAGCTTTGCCCGCCGCGTCTCGTCGGAATCGGGCTGGGACTACCTGGATTTCTACATCGACAACCAGCTGCTCGGATCCTGGTCCGGCGACGTGCCGTTCAGCACGGTATCGTTCCCGGTGACGGCCGGCGCGCACACCTTCCAGTGGGACTACCGGAAGGACGTCATGATGTCGGGCGGTCTGGACACTGCGTTCATTGACGACGTTGAGTTCCCGCTTGCCGATACGGACTACTACGCCATCCAACTCGCGCAGGGTGAAACCGTGACCCTGGCGCTCGAGGGGCTGGCGGGCATCGCGCGCGGCGTGGAGCTGCGCGACGCGGCGGGGCACACGCTGGCCCACAGCGTGGCAGGGCCAGCCAATGTCGACCAGTTGCTCGCACATTTCACCGCGCCGACGGCTGGCACGAACACCTATCACGTCGTCGTCGACGCCAACACGAAGTACCACCTGGTCGTGACGAAGAACCTGGACTTCGAAACCGAATCGAACAGTACGCCGGACACGGCACAGCCGCTGGGGGACGCCGCGCGCGTGTTGGGCAGCCTGGGCCCGGAAGTGACTTCGTTCACGGAGGGCTTCGAGACGGGCGACTTGAGCGGCCTGCCCTGGGTATCGGCGGGTGCCGCGGCCTGGTTTGTCACGGCGGAAGACGCCGCGTCAGGCACCTATAGCGCGCGCGCGGGTGACATCGCCGACGGTCAGGTTTCGACCCTCTCGGTCACGCTCGCCACACAGGCAGGCGACATCCGTTTTGCCCGCCGCGTCGCGTCGGAGGCCCACTACGATCACCTCGAATTCTACATCGACGGGATGCTGATGGACGCATGGTCAGGCGACCTCCCGTTCGCCCTGGTGTCGTACCCGATCACGGCCGGCATGCATACGTTCGACTGGAGCTACCGGAAGGACTACATCGTCTCGGATGGTCTGGATACGGCCTTCATTGACGACATCGCCTTTCCGCAACTGGCGGAGACCGAACCTGAGGACTGGTACCGGATCGCGCTGCGCGAGTCCCATGCGGTCCTGCAGGTCGAGACTCACACTCCGGCCGATGGCCCGGGTGGATGGCTCGATCCGTTCGATGCGCGGATCGAGCTCTATGATGCCGCAGGCACAACGCGCATCGCCGCGGGTACCACGTTGCCCGATGGCCGCAACGAGAGACTGGTGGCGGAGGACCTGACGCCGGGGGCCACCTACCTGATCCGCGTGACCGGCGAAGCGGGTACGTCAGGCGCCTATGTGCTGGCGGTACAATCATCCGCGCCCCAGGTGGCGGCTGAAATCGTCAGCCGCATGGTCTTCTACAACGGTTCGGCGTACGACGGCAGGAACGCGGCCGCGAACGCCCAGGACGATGCGGCGATCGCGATCGACAAGCGAGCGTTGAGGCCCGGCCAGAAAGCCACGTTCAGCAACTACACCAGCTACGACAAGGGCATCAACGGCCTGATGATCGACGTGCGTCATCTGCCGGCTGCGCCCACGGTCGACGACTTCCTGTTCCGGATCGGAAACGACAATCACCCGTATGGCACGGCGCTGACCGATCCGGCCGACGATTGGACCTGGGCACCGGCACCCGTCGCCATCGCCGTGCGTCCCGGCGCAGGCCAGGACGGGACGGACCGCGTCACGCTGATCTGGGCCAACGGTGCCATCCGCAAATGCTGGCTGCAGGTGACCGTGCTGGCCACGGACGCGACCGGACTGGTGGAAAACGATGTGTTCTACGTGGGCAACGCTATCGGCGAAGCGGGCAACTCCACACGCGACGCCGTGGTCAACGCGACCGATGAGATCGCCGCCCGCAACAACCCGCACGGGCCCTTTAATCCGGCAACGCTCGACGACCGGTACGACTACAACCGCGACCGGTTGGTCAATGCCGCCGATCAGATCATCGCGCGCAACAACCGGACCAGTCCCTTCACGTCGCTGTTGCTGATCGCGCCCCCCATGGAGCCTGTGGGGATGGCAGGGGCCGGCGGTGCCGGTGCGCAGAATGGAGCGGGGGAGGGGAGCAGCGACCTGTGGGCGGACTGGCCCGAGTCACTTCTGCCGGTCGAGCTGCTGGCCAGGACAGGGAGGCGGCCGGTTGCGACCACCACCGCGACCGCGTCCATCATGGCCACAGTCGCTCAGGCTGGATGGCGGCCTCGTTCCACGCCGGCGCAGGAAATGGAGCGTCCGGTGGTCGAGGATCTGGCTCCGGCGGCACCGCCGCTCATGGGGCAACCGGCAGGCATGGGACATCCGGTACGGGCGGTGCGGGCGTATGACCGCGACGCCGCGGCCGCAGGTCTTCCCGCGCACCGGCTGCTGGACGCTGTGCTCGACGAGTTGCTCGACAGTTGGGCGTTGCGCTGAGCGGTTCGGGTCGGCCCGCAAGCTCTACAACGTCTACCAGAACTAACGTCTACCAGAACTAACGTCTACCAGAACGACGTCTACCAGGACTGCGCGGTCTCGTGCTACCTCGCCGCCGGGCTTCTGGTATCCGCAGCCGTCGTCGCCAGTGTCGTGAAACCACCCCGCCACCTGGCCGAGAACTGACGGCAAAAAACAGCACACCCGTCAACCGCCCGGTGTCTTGCGACGCCCGATCGGCGGTTGACGAGTGCGCACAGAAGCAGGATGAACAGTCGGCGGGATCAGACCATATCCTTGAGCGCCTTGAGCGCCCGGATCTTGATGACGTTGCGCGCGGGCTTGGCGGCAAACACCGTCGCTTCACCCGTGAACGGATTGATTCCCTTGCGCTCTCTCGTGGCCGGCTTACGCACCACCGTGATCTTGCACAGACCGGGGACGGTGAACTGTCCCGGGCCACCGCGCTTGCCGATCGCCCGCTTGATCTCGGCAGCCAGTGCCGTGAACACGGCCGCGACTTCCTTCTTGGACAAGTCAGTTGCCTGGGCGATGTTGCTGATGATCTCGGTCTTTGTCGGCGGCTTGGCTGAAGCTTTCGCCATGGCTCATTACCCTCCTTGTGAGGTAACCCGTTGCCTACGTTGTACACCTTTCCGCAATGCGGAACGCGATGATTAGATACTGTCGCCCCAGAATTTCAACCCTAAGTCGGCAGAAAACCCCGCAAAAACAGCAGATTTCACCCATTGCGTCTCGGTTTTCCTCGGGTATTCCGGCGTGAAACGGCTCCGGAGTGCCCGGGCAGTGGTCTCTGGCACGCTCGTCACAGCCGCTGCCAGGCGTTGCGGGGCGCGGTAAAGTTGCCTGTCTGGCATCAGTTCTATAAGATATTTACGAATTTGAAGTTACGTTATTCTGAAGGGCTCTCTGGCAGCCGTGTCCCGGGCTGTACAGGCACGTCCCGCGGGAGTCTGTACGAGGCGTTTTGCAGGGGTGTCGGCGGTGGTATGTTGCATCGCCGAGGACAGGTGCAGGTGGCAATGGTGCGGGCTGGCGCAGTGGGCTTCCGGGAAGGGCGGCCGTCTGGCCAGGCGCGCCGAGCTGGAGTGACAGGACCGGATACTGGGATTGCGGCATGATTCGTTATCTTCGCTCACTTGCCTGCGCGTCAGCGTTTGCCTGCCTGCTCGTATCGCTGCCGAGTGAGAGTGTCTGGGGTCAGATCGTGGCGCGGCAGGGCCGGGCGGGCGAGGAGGCGATGGACATCTTCCTGCCGGCGCCGCGCAATTTGCGTCAGCAGTTGAGCCGTGCCGCCAAGGCGTTGGAGGAGGGGCAACTGAGTGAGGCGGTGGATCTGTTGGGCCAGCTGCTGGCTTCTGCGGGTACGGACCCCCAGGGCGCCGATCCGGGTGCTGAGCAGGACTATTTTCTTTCCGAATCGGAAGCGGGCGGCACGCAGACGAGTCTGAAATCGGAAGCGCAGCGGATGCTCGGTACGATGCCGGACAAAGGGCGGGAGCTGTACGAGCTCAAGTTTGGCGCCGACGCGCGGCAGATGCTGGAGCGGGCGTTGGAGACGCGTGATTTTACGCAGCTGGTGGAGGTGACGCGGCGGTACTTCCACACCAGCGCCGGGTACGAAGCCACGATGCTGATCGGGCGGTACTATCTCGATCAGGGGCGGCCACTGGCCGCCGCGCTGCGGTTCGAGCGTCTGGTGGGCAGCCGGCAGGCGGTGCAGCAGTACGAGCCGGAGCTGTCGGTGTTGCTGGCCACCTGCTGGCTGATGTCCGGCATGCCGGACCGTGCCCGCGCAACATTGGTCGAGCTGAAATCGAGCGCTCCGCAGGCGGCTTTCCGAATTGGTGACACACAAGTGTCACTTTTCCAGGACGAGGAGCAGGCGTTGACCTGGCTGGAGCAGCTGGTCGGTCCGCTGTTGAACTCCGAGCGGGAGGAGGCGACCGAGTGGGTGCTGTTCCGCGGCAACGCGGCGCGCAACGCGGAGAGCCGGGGCGGTTTCCCCCTGCTCACAGCGCGGTGGCGCGTGCGGGCCGCCAATCATCCGACGGACGAGGAGACGATCGAGCAGCAGCGCAACAGTTTCCGGGACCAGGGGATCCCCGCCATCCCGACGCTGCAGCCGCTGGTGGTGTCGGATGTGGTCGTCATCCGCACGCCACGGCAGCTGATGGCGGTCGACATGCAGTCCGGCAAACGCATCTGGCATTTCCCCTGGTTCGAGGAGACGGAAGAAGATCCGCTGCCATCCGACCAGTTTCGCCCCGACGGTCGGGTGCCGGACCCGTATGCGCTGGAGCTGACGCAGCGTGTCTGGGACGACGCCCCCTACGGGCAGATCAGCAGTGACGGGCAGCAGGTGTTCCTGCTGTGGCGACTGACGTCCAATCTTCAGGAGCTATCTACCCGCGTGCTGGCGCTGGGGCGGCAGAGCCCGGACGGACTGGGCGAAACGAACCAGCTGGTGGCGTTGGACCTGGGTGCGCAGGGCAAGTTGCGTTGGATCGTGGGCGACGTCGATGGCACCGACGAACCGCAACTGGCCGGCGCGTTCTTCCTCGGCGCCCCGCTGCCGCTGATGGGGCAGCTGTACGTGCTGGCCGAGATCAACAGCGAGATTCGGCTCGTGGTGCTGGACGCGGCCACTGGCCAGCTGCAGTGGGCTCAGCAGCTGGCGCATGTGGATCAGCGCGAAATCATGAACGATCCCACGCGGCGGGCAGCCGGTGCCTCTCCGTCGTTTTCGGACGGCGTGCTGGTCTGTCCCACGTCAGCCGGCGCCGTCGTGGCCGTGGACATCGCGACCCGGTCTCTGCTGTGGGGTTATCAATACGCGCATGCGGCGACGGTCCGGCGCACCGGCTTCAGCATCTATCCGACCCCGGTCCGGGAGTTCGGCAAGCGCTGGCTCGACGCCACGGTCACCATTGCGGACGGCCGCGTGCTCGTGACCCCCGTGGAATCCGACCAGCTGCACTGCCTGGATCTGGTCACGGGCAAGCCGGTGTGGGATCCGCAGCCCCGCAACGGTCTGCTCTACACGGCCTGTGTCGTCGACGGCCAGGCGGTGATGGTGGGTGCCGACCGCGTGCAGGCAATCGCCCTGGCAGACGGTTCCGTCACGTGGACTCAGCCGCTGCCGCAGGGGTTGCCCAGCGGCCGCGGCATCCGGACGGGAGACGCCTATTACCTGCCGACGACAGCCAGCCAGCTGCTCCGATTCGAGCTGGCCACCGGAAACATCGTGTCGGAGGTGGAAACCAGTCTACCGCTGGGGAACCTGGTAGCCTACAAAGACCAGCTCGTGTCGCAGAACGTCGATTGGCTGGCGGCCTACTATCAGACCGAGCCGCTGCGGGCCGACGTCGCGCGCCGCCTCGAGGCCGACCCGGACGACATCTGGGCCCTGACGCGGCGGGCCGAGCTGCTGCTGTACGACGGCGTCCATGGCGAGGCGGTGGAGGTGTTGCGGCACGCCTACCGGCTGGCGCCGCAGGACGATGCGATCCGCGCATCGCTGGTGCAGGCGCTCATGTCCGCGATGCGCAGCGGCTTTCAGGCCAACCGCCAACTGGCGGCCGAACTGGAAACGCTCATCGATCAGCCGGCGCAGCGAGCCGAGTTCTACCGGCTGATGGCCGTCGGACTGCGCGCCGCCGGCGCGCTGGACGAATCGGCGGAATTCTTCCTCAAGCTGGCGTCGCTCGACGGAACCGGGTCAGGGCTGGCCGACGATTCGGATCGCCCCGACATGGTGCGTGTCGATGCCGACCTGCGGGTGCGGCGCGATCGCTGGATTGCTGTCAATGTGGGTGAGATGCTGGCCCACGCGGACGCAGCGGTGAAGCAGCGGATCGACGCGGTGGTAACGACGCGATTCGCGGAGTTGAGCCAACGGTCATCGGTCCGGGAGCTCCGGCAGTTCGTCAATTACTTCGGCCGCCATCCGCTGGGGGAACACGCGCAGCTGCAGTTGGCCCGCCTGCTGCTCGACCAGGAACAGCCGCTCAACGCGGAACTCTGCCTGATTCCGTTGCAGGAATCGCGCGATCCGGCGATCGCCGCGCAGGCCACCGCCTGGCTGGCGGAACTGCTGCGCGCCCACCTGCGGCTGCCGGAGGCGGGCGACTGCTACAAGCGGCTGGCGCGCCAGTGGGCGGATGTGCCGGTGCGTGACGGGCAGACCGGCCAGCAGGTCGCGGCCGAGGCCCTGGCCGATCCCGCCCTCCAGGAGGCGCTTTCACCCAGCCTGCGCTGGCCGTATGGCAAGGTGACGGCCGCGGAGGCGGAGCGCAACATGTTCCCCGCGTATGCCAGCATGTTTGGCATCGAGCTGACCGACGTCGGCGGCCCGTTTCCCGCCGACGTCTCGCTGGTCTACAACCGCCAGCAGAATCTGGTGGTCTTCCGCGACGGCTTTGGCAACCCGACCACGCAGGTGCAGGTCGGGGACGGCAACCAGCTGATTCTGCCCAACGTCAACGTGCCGGCGGGTGCGGCAGCGGCGGAGGGGCACCTGGTGATCCTGTGCGTGGGCGGCGACGTCATGGCGATCGACGCGCTCTACGACGCGAGCGCGCGCGATGATGTGGTGCTGTGGCGCCAGGACGTCTCGAGCGGGCTGGCCTCGAGCGGCACGATGCAGGCGTCGGCCAATGCGATCGTGCGACCGTGGGGACCGACCCGCTACGTGTTCTCAGAAAACCTGCGTCCCATGGGCTCGATCGGACCGATCACCGCAGCAGGGTTCTTCTATCAGAAGCTGCAGGAGCTGATCTGCGCCGATCCATTGACGGGCGAAACCATCTGGGCACGCGGCGGGATGCCGGCCGGGTCGGATCTGTTCGGCGACGACGAGTACCTGTTCCTCGCCCCCCCGGACCACGACGAGGCCATCGTGCTGAATGCGGCGGACGGCACGATGCTGGAGCGCCGCTTTGTCGGGACGCGCCGGGACCGCTGGATCACCTCCGGGCGCTGCGTGCTGCACTGCCAGCTGGTCGACCAGCAGCTGATCGTGCGCTGGTTCGACGCCTGGGCGGAGCAGGACGTCTGGCAGCGCAAATTCTCCGCCGGGGCGCAGTGTGCGCTGGTGGGCCGGGAAGCGCTGGCGGTGCTGGAAACCTCCGGGCAGTTCACCCTCCTGACGCTCGCCGACGGCGCGGAGCGGTTCACGGCCCAACTGGACGCCGAACCGCAGCTCGCCCGGCTGCACATTATTCCCAGCCGGGACACCTGTCTGGTGCTGGCCAGCCGCCTGGAGCCGCAGGAGGACGCCAGCATGGCGCGCGTCCGCTCGTGGTCGCCGCTCGGGTCCGATCTGTGCCCGGAAATCAATGGCCGCATCTACGCGCTCGATATGCACACCGGCAAGCCGCTCTGGCCGGCCGCCGCCGAAGTGGCCCGGCTCTGCTGCCCGCTGGACCAGCCCCCGGAATCGCCGGCCGTCGCCTTCTTCCAGAACATCCAGCCACCGTCGCCCGATTCGGCACCGCGCGCCGCCATCCGGGGCTCGCTGCTGTGCATGGACAAACGCGATGGACGCCAGCTGCTCTACGACAACGACCTGCCCATGGTCCGCTCCTATTCCATCTCCCTGCTCCCGCAGGAGCACAAGATGCTGATCAGTGCCGGCGCGAAACAGCATGTCCTGGCCTTCACCGACGAGCCCGTGGCGCAGCAACCACCGCTCCAGTTCAAGCCTGCTCCACCCAAACCCGACGCGCTCCAGCAGGTCGGCAAGATCGCCCGGGGGATCCTGCAGGCCATCGCCCGCCCCAAGGAGCCGGGCGAGGAGGGCGTCCAAGAAGAGGCCCAGGGAGACATCGAAGAAGACACCGAAGAGGACATCGAGTCGCAGGCCGAAGACCAGAAGGAGTAGCGATCGTAGCGGGGATCCAGACTGTGCAGCCGTGCATCCGGATCGACCGCCGCCGGGTCAGAATACTGGGCAAGCAGCCGCGGTAAACCTATCCTTGTACCGTGGAGACACGGGTCTCCGCCCCGCCGCTCCCGTCGGCGTGCCCCGCGCAGCCGGCCGAGTCCCCCGCATGCAAACGAGCCACCAACCGTCCGGGAATCATCAGCAGAGGAATGCTTCATGACGAGCCACGCTTCCGCAGGAGGAGATTTGGACACCACGGCCATCCAGAAACTGGGAGAGGCGCGTGCGCGGATCCTGGGTCAACTGGCCCACGTGATTGTCGGCCAGCAGCAGGTGATTGACGAGCTGCTCATTACGCTCTTCAGCCGGGGGCATTGCCTGCTGGAAGGGGTGCCAGGGCTGGCCAAGACCCTCATGATCAGCACCTTGTCGCGGACCCTCAATCTGACGTTCAGCCGCATCCAGTTCACCCCCGACCTCATGCCGGCGGACATCACGGGCACGGAGATCATCGAGGAGAACCGCGCGACCGGCGCGCGCGAGCGGCGTTTTCTGGAGGGCCCCCTGTTCTCCCACACGATCCTGGCAGACGAGATCAACCGCACACCTCCCAAGACGCAGGCGGCGCTGCTCGAGGCGATGCAGGAGCGGCAGGTGACGGTCGGTCGGGTGCGGCACCCGCTGGCCGACCCGTTCTTCGTGCTGGCCACACAGAATCCGATCGAGCAGGAGGGCACTTACCCGTTGCCCGAGGCCCAGCAGGACCGCTTCATGTTCAAGGTGTACGTTGACTACCCGAGTTTCGACGAGGAATTCGAAGTGGCCCGCCGGACGACGGCGCTCGAGACCGACCAGGTGCAGCCGGTGCTCACGGCGGAGGAGATTCTGGATCTGCAGCGGACGGTGCGTCAGGTCCCGGTCACGGACCACGTGATCCGCTATGCCCTGGCGCTGGTGCGTCAGACGCGTGTGGGCGCTCCCGGCACTCCCGATTTCGTGCAGGACATGGTCTCTTGGGGCGCCGGGCCGCGTGCCGTGCAGTTTTTGATACTCGGCGGCAAGGCCCGCGCGCTGCTACACGGCCGGACGCATGTGTCGACTGACGACATCGCGACGCTGGCCAAACCGGTCCTGCGGCACCGGCTGGTCGTGAACTTCGCGGCGGAGAGCGACGGCGTGACGGCCGACGAGATCGTCCAGCGACTGGTTGCCATTACTCCCACCAAGGAAGACGAGCTGACGAGCGATGCCCGATTCAAGAAGATATTTGCATCCTGAAGCGATCAAGCGTATTGCGCGGCTGGAGCTGCGTGCACGCCACATCGTCGAAGGGTTCCTGGCGGGCATGCATCGCAGCCCGTACTTCGGCCAGTCGGTGGAGTTCCGGCAGCACCGCGAGTATGTGCCGGGGGACGATCTGCGCCATGTGGACTGGAAGGTCTGGGCACGGCAGGACCGCATCTACGTCAAGCAGTTCGAAGAGGACACGAACGTGCGGTGCACGCTGCTGGTCGACGTGTCCCACAGCATGGCCTACGGCAGCGGCGCGCTGACCAAGTACGAATACGCCTGCACGCTGGCGGCCAGCCTGGCCTACCTGGTGCTCAAACAGAACGACGCCGTCGGCTGTTGCACGTTCGACGAGCGGGTGCGCACGCAGGTGCCGATCCGCAGCAAGCGGAATCATCTGCTGTCGGTGATCGACGCGTTGGAGGTCAGTCGCCCCCGGGACAAGACCGACATGTACCACATCTTCCGCACGGTGGCGGAGGGGACGCCGCGGCGGGGCATGGTGATCCTGTTTTCCGACCTGCTGGCCGACCAGGCCGGCACGCTGCGCGGCCTGAAGCTGCTCCGCCAGCGCGGCCATGACCTGCTGGTCTTCCACGTCATGGACGACGACGAACTGGACTTCCCCTTCGCCGGCCCCACACGGTTCGAAGGACTCGAATCCCCGGACTACCTGCACTGCAATCCGCGCGCGCTGCGCGAGGGGTACCTGGCAGCGGTCCGCCTGTTCCTGGACGATGTCCGCCTCGGCTGCGCGCGGCAGATGATCGACTACGCTCTGTTGCGCACCAGCGAGCCGCTGGATGCCGCGCTGGCCACCTACCTGAGCAACCGGCTGGGGATGCACCACCGCAACTGACCTTACGTACCCGCAAGAGTTTCCATGCAGTTCCTCTATCCCGCACTGACGACCGGCTTCCTCCTGGTGCTGCTGCCCCTGTTGATCCATCTGATCAACATGATGCGGCACCGGCGGGTCCAGTGGGCCGCGATGGAGTTTCTGCTCCAGAGTTACAAGAAACACCGGCGCTGGATCTGGCTGCGGCAGCTCCTGCTGCTGCTGCTGCGGATGGCTGCCGTCGCGGTGCTCGTCGCCATGCTCGCTCAGCTGGTGACACAGCAGCGCTATGAAGGGCTCTTCGGCAGCACGCTGACCCATCACTACGTGGTCATCGACGACAGCATGTCGATGTCCGATCGGGCCGGGGGCATGAATGCGTTGGAACAGGCACTCGCATTCGCCTGCGACCTGGGCGCCGAGGCGGCCCGGCAGGAGCTGCGGCAGCGTTTCACCCTGATCCGGTTCTCGAAAGCCCAGTCCGCGAGCCAGACCGACCCCGACTCCGGACTGGCCGTGGTCATCACCGACCTGAACGCCGAGGATGTGGATGCACGGTTCCCGCTGCGGCTCGAAACGATCCGCGCGGCGCTGCAGCCGACCGAGCTGCCGGTGGGACCGGCGGCCGCACTCCAGGTGGTCCGCCGCCTGGTCTCGCAGAACGACAACGAGCATCGGATACTCTACCTGGTCTCGGACTTCCGCGCCCAGGACTGGGACAACCCGCGCGAGATCCGGGAGCTGCTCAGTGAGCTGGACAGCGCGGGGGTACAGATCCGGCTGGTCAACTGTGTGCGTGCCCGGCACACCAACCTGGCGATCACCGCGCTGGCGCCGTCTGACGAGACGCGCGCGTCCGGCGTGCCGCTGTTCGTCAACGTCAGCGTCACGAACTACAGTGACCAGGCGGTCGAGAAGGTGCCGCTGCAGGTTCGCACGTGGTTCTACGCCGCCGCGGTGGGCGCCGCGTCCGAACGTCCGGTGGCGAAGGTCGACAAATCCCCGATGATGGAGCTTGAACGGCTGGAACCGGGCGAGACGGTCACCCAACGTGTCCAGGTCTACTTTCCGGAGGCGGGCCAGCATGTGGTGGAAGCGGTACTGCCCGACGACGCCGTGCAGGCCGACAACCGCCGCTGGTGCGTCATTGATTTCCCGGCCGAAGAGACCGTGCTGGTCGTCGACGGCGATCCAGCCCAGCGCAACGCATTCTACGTCCAGGCGATCTTCGAACCGGGGCAGCGGGCGCGGACCGGCATCCGCCCCGAAGTCCAGAACGGGGCGTTCCTCCGCGACGTGAGTGCGGAGTCGCTCAACAAGTACAGCGCGATCTACCTGTTCGACGTCGATCGCCTCGACGATCGCGCGCGGGAGAACATCGAGGCGTACGTCCGCAGCGGTGGCGGACTGGCCATCTTCGCGGGTCCTCAGGTCCACCTCGAGTATTACCAGCAGGAACTCTACCGCGACGGTACCGGCCTGTTTCCGCTCCCCTTGGCGCGCGACGACCTGTTGATCGCCGAGGAGGGGGAAGGGGTGCCGGACGTCGAGATCGACGCGACGGATCACCCGGTGTTCCAGGAACTGGTCCAGGGCCAGAATCCGCTGGTGCGCACGATGCACGTGGAGCGCTATCTGCGCCCCGCCGCCGATTGGACGCCCGATCCGGCCAGCGGTGTCCGGATCCTGGCGCGGCTGCGCAATCACGCGCCGCTGGCGGTCGAGAAGCGGTATGGCCAGGGGCGCGTGATCGCCTTCCTGACCACCTACGCACCCTACTGGAACGATCTGGTGTTGGGGCCGAACGTGATTGTCGCGTTGCGACTGCAGTCCTACCTCGGTTCCGCCCGCCGCATCACCGACGTACGCACCGTGAGCGGCGCGATTCAGGTACCCTTCAGCGGCGAGCGGTACCGGTCGGACGTGCGGATGTTCCTGCCGTCGGACGACCCGGCAGCGCCACTGGTGATCGATCGCACGGCGGAAGCGTTGGAGACCGATGCGCGCCAACTCGTAGCGACCATCGAACCGCAGGAGACGGAGCGGTCGGGCATCTACGAGATCTGGCTCCGCCGCATCGACGGCTCAACCCATGCCCACCGCTTCGCCGTCAATGTGGAACCCCGCGAAGGGAACCTGGCTCAGACAGCTACCTCCGACATCATCGCCCATCTGGATCCGGTCCCCGTCGACATCGGCTACGCCGACCAGTATGAAGCGGCCGTGATCGAACAGTCGGGATTCAATCAGAGCATGCTGTTGATGGCGCTGCTGGTATTCCTGCTCGTGGGGGAGCAGTGGCTAGCCTACGCCAACAGTTTTCACGCGCACCGCGGCACGCAGTTGCACCATCTCGGTCGCCCCGGACATCGGGCCAGCATCCAGCGGCTTCGGGAGGAGAACGAGGCGGAGGCGCGGGCTGCGCACGCGTTGCGCGATGCCGACCCGTACACGGTCGCCGCGCGATCCGCGGCGTCCGGTGCCGATCCCCAGGATCCCTTCGCTCAAGGAGTGCCACAGTGACACCCGACTGGTGCCTGCTGGCCGAGAGCGCCAGCCGCACTTACTACCGATTCGCACGCCTGCAAGCGATGTCCGAATGGTGGCACGGGCTGCTGCTGATCGCCGTATGCGTGGCGGTGGCCGCCTACGTCATCGCGATGTACTGGCGTGACAGAGTGGATTTGAGTCGCGGTGTGGGCTGGTCGCTGACCTTCCTGCGGCTGCTGGCCTTCACCGGCATTCTGTTCTTCTTCCTCGACCTGGAGAAGCGCACGGAGGACCGCGAGATCAAACCGTCGCGCGCGGTGCTGCTGGTGGATACCAGTCAGAGCATGGGGCTGCGGGACACGCCGGCGGCCGGTGGCGCCGCAACGGCCAGCCGCCTGGATGAGGTGATCCGCGAGTTGCACAGCGGCGAGCTGCTCGAGCAACTGCGTGCCCGGCATGACCTGGCGGTCTACCAGTTCGGGGACCAGCCGGAACCGGCGCAGGTGGCGTTCTTCCGCCGCACCGGGAAGCAGACCATCGATCGCGGCACGGCGGAGGAACTGGCGGCGGCACGGCAGGCCACGCACCAAACGGCGCGGACGATCACGCTGCTGGCCGCCGGGCTGCTCGGCCTGGCCGCGGCAGCGCTGCTCGTCTATCTGGGGCTGGGACGCCGCACCCCGCTCCGCCCGGCCGGCGCGTTCGCACCGCCGCTGAGCGTCGTGGCGCTGGCCGCGGCCGGCGTTCTGCTGGCCACCGCCAGGCTGAGCGCACCCGACCTGTCCTGGCGCGCCGTCGCCGGACTCGTCGAGCCCGACTTCGCAGCCGAGGTGCAGGCCGAGCTGGCCGAGCTGGCCGAGCGCAAGGCGGCTCAGGACGCGGATCGCGCGGCCACGGACGCGAGCGAGCCGGCCGATATTCCATGGGACACAGCGCTCCTGCCGCGCGGCACCGCGACCAGGTTGGGAGACGCCCTCCGGACGATCGTCAACGCTGAACGGGGTGGGCCCTTGGCCGGCATCATCGTCGCCACCGACGGAGGCAACAATGCGGGCATCGATGGCGACGTGGCGGCACAGATAGCGCATGGAGCGGGTATCCCGGTGTTCGCCGTGGGACTCGGCAGCGACCGGCAGCCGGTCAACGCGCGGGTCGTGGACCTGGAGGCTCCCAAACGTGTCTACCCGGGCGACAAGTTCACCTTGACCGGCTACCTGCAGGCCTACGGACTCGCCGCGCGGCTGGTCAGTGCGCAGCTGCTGTCCGCTCCCGGCGACATGCAGCTCGACGACGGAACGGAACGCAGCGACCAGGTGACGGTGGAGGAGGAACGTTCCGTGCGGCTCGCCGCGGACGGCCAGATGGTGACACTCAAATTCGAAGTCACGCCCAGTGAAGTCGGGGCGCGGCAGTTCATTCTCCGGGTGGTGCCGCCCGGCGAGGACCTGGAACCGCGCGACAACCAGAAGACGGCCCGCGTGCGTGTTGTGGAGCGGAAATCGCGCGTGCTGCTGATCGCGGGCGGTCCGAACCGCGAGTACCAGTTCCTGAGGAACCAGCTGTTCCGCGACCGGGATGCCACCGTGGACGTCCTGCTGCAAACCAGCGGAGCAGGGGCCTCCCAGGAAGCGACGAACATCCTGACGGAGTTCCCGGAGCTGGCCGACGACCTGTTTCAGTATGACTGCATCGTCGCGTTCGACCCCGACTGGTTCGCGCTGAACGAACTGCAACTGGAACTGCTTGACCGCTGGGTGGCGGAGCAGGCTGGGGGGCTGATCGTGGTCGCGGGCCCGGTATTCACTCCGGAATGGGCCGGTCTGCGACGCGGCCGCGATCCGCGCGTCGATACGATCAAGACGCTCTACCCGGTGGTCTTCTTCAGCCAGGGCTCGCCCAATCTCAGTCTGGGGCGTTTCGGCGGCGAGTCCGCCTGGCCGCTGAACTTCACGCGCGACGGGCTGGACGCCGAGTTCCTCTGGCTGGAGGACGACGCTCTGGCAAGCGAAGCGGCATGGCAGTCGTTCGAGGGCGTCTTCGGTTACTACTCGGTCAAGGACCCCAAGCCGGGCGCGCGGGTCTACGCGCGGTTCTCCAACCCCGAGACGGCGATTGACGGCGAGCTGCCGATTTACGCCGCAGCCCACTTCTACGGATCGGGGCGGGTCTTCTTCCAGGCCAGCGGCGAGATGTGGCGTCTGCGTGCGTTGGAGCCGCGGTACTTCGAGACCTACTACACCAAGCTGATCCGCTGGGTGTCGCAAGGCCGCTTGTTGCGGGACTCCAGCCGCGGCGTGCTGCTGGTCGACAAGGACCGCTGCCTGCTGGGCGACACGGTCACCGTGCGTGCCGTCCTGAACGACGCCCAGCACCAGGCGCTGACCGTGGACTCCGTCGCCGCGATGCTGTGGCAGCCGGACGGCCAGCGCGTGGGGATCTCGCTGCGCAAGATCCAGGACACGGCGCGCGAGGGGACGTACGAGGCCCAGTTCACCGCGCTGCTGTCGGGCGACTACCGCATCGAACTGGCCCCGCCGGACAGCACCGACGATGAACTGCTGTCCGCGGAAGTGCGGGTACGCGTGCCCGCCCTGGAGATCGAGCGCCCGCAACGCAATGACGCACTGCTGAAGGCCCTCACCCAGACGACCGGAGGGGAGTATTACGTGGGACTCGATGCGGCGATGAATCGGGGTGGCACCACCCGCGCATCGCTGGCATCTGCGTTACAGCCGAACGATCAGGTGATCTACCTGCCAGAGACTATGGACAAGCTGTTTGACGAGCGGCTCATGGGATGGCTTCTCGCGTTGATCGCCGGATCGCTCTGTCTGGAATGGCTGCTCCGCCGCCTGCACAAGCTGGCGTGAGCAGGCGTGGCAACGTGACTGCACCGGCATACGATGGAGAGAGAAGAGAAAGAACCAAGGAGACGTTCAGCGCTGTCTGGTGAACGTTTGTGTTGATGGCGACTCAGACTGACCCTCTACAACTCGACACCGACCTGGTCGGACTGTTGGCCCGTCTGCGCCGGCGCATCCGGCTGTACGTCTGGGTGGAAGGGCTGGCCCTGGCCTGCCTGTGGCTCGGCGCCACCTTCTGGATCGGCCTGGCGATCGATTACCTGCCCGTGCTCATGGGCGCCAGCGAGGTGCCGCGTGCGCCGCGGCTGGTCATGCTGGCCGGCATCGCCGCTGTCCTGGCCTGGTTGCTCTACCACTGGGTCTTCCGGCGGGCCTTCACCCGCCTGTCCAACCCCAGCCTCGCAGTCCTACTGGAACGGCGTTTCCGCCAGTTCCGCGACGGGCTGGTGACGATCGTGGAGATGGCCGAGCATCCGGAACACGCGCGGGAGTTCAATCGGGAACTGCTGCGCCGCACCGATCTGCAGGCGCGGGCTGCGGCACACGGCGTGCGTGTCGGCGAAGTGCTCCGCCTGAGACCGCTGATCTCCAAGCTGGCGCTGGCCCTGGCCGTGCTCGCCCCGATCGGAGTGCTTTATGCGTTCAATCCCCAGGCCATCCAGATCGGAACGCAGCGTCTTTATCTGCTCCATGATCGCCCCTGGCCGCGCGGCACCGAGATCTCGGTGGCGGGGATCCAGATCGAACACACCGCCACGGCCGACGGCGCCGTCACGCTGTCCCCGCTGATCCCGTTCGATGCCGATCGCGAGATCCGGGTCGCCAAGGGAACCAGCGTGCTGCTGCGTGTGCGGGCCGACGCGACCAAGATCGTGCCGGAGTACTGTACGGCGTACTATCAGACCGAGGAAGGCGATCGCGGCAGTGTCAACCTGCAGAAGCTGGGACGCATCCGTGACAACTACCAGGCGTTCGCATCCGACTCCAAGCCGTTCCGTGGGATTCTCTCGAGCATCACGTTCGACGTGCGGGGGCACGATCACCGCGTGCGCGGCTATCGCCTGCGGGTCGTCCCCAGCCCGTCGATTGTCGAGACGAAACTCGACTGCGTCTTCCCGCCATATATGGTGGACGAAGAGTTGTCCGTGTGGCTGCCGCGGACCATTGACCTGGCCAGCGGCACGCAGTTGCCCCACGGCACCCAGATCACGATCCGCGCCCGGGCCAACAAGGACCTTACGAGAGTCGATATTCACGACGTGCAGACCCAGGAAACGACGACTTACGACGTGGCACAGGCCGGCGGTGATCCCCGCCAGATCGAGTACTCCATCCCCCGCCTGACCGGCAACGTGGCACTGGAGCTTACGCTGCATGACACGGACGGCGTGGTGAGCGATCCACCCATCCGGCTGTCGATCGGCGGCATCGAGGACCGGGCGCCTGCGGTGGCGGCAACCTTGCGGGGAATTGGCACGGCCATCACACCTGACGCGATCATCCCGGCCCGAGGCAAGATCACCGACGACTACGACGTCGACCGATCCTGGTTCGACGTCGCCATCAATGACAGCGAGCCGCGGCAGTTCCCGTTCGAAGTGCCGGACACGGGCCAGCTCGACGCCACGCTGGACTTTCGTGCGCTGCGGGCGGCCGAGGGAGGCCTGGCGCTGCAGCCCAAAGACAAACTGGCGGTCACCCTGATGGCGTGCGACCGCTGCGATCTGTCGGCCGCTCCGAATGTCGGCAGTGGCGATCGCTATCAGCTGGACGTGGTGACGCCCGAGGAGCTGCTGGCCATGCTGGAACGCCGCGAGCTGGGTCTCCGCCGCCGGCTGGAGCAGATCATGGACGAGCTGGGGGAAATGCGGGATTCGCTCAGCCGCGTCCGGCGGGCGGCGGCCGTGCCGGCCAACACAGCGCCCGAAGACCGCCTGGAGCCTGCGCAGGCCGCACCGGACGGGGAAGGGCCGGCCGGCGCATCAGCCCTCACAGCCGAAGAGCGCGAACAGTCGTTGCGGTCGCTCCGGATACAGCGGGCCACCGTGCAGGCGGAGAAATCCGCGCAGGAAGTTCTGGGAGTCGCTGCCTCTTTTGATGATATCCGCGAAGAATTGATCAACAACCGCGTCGACTCGGAGGACCGCAAAGTGCGGCTCCAGGAACAGATTGCCGATCCCCTGCGGCGGGTCGGTGAAACGAGGTTCCCCGTACTTGCCCAGCGGCTGAAGGATCTCGAACAGAAACTGGCCGACCCGCCGGCCAGCGACCAGGCGGCCGATGCAGCGACCCAGGAAACGGATGACATCCTGCTGGAACTGGACAAAGTCCTGCAGAAGATGCTCGAACTGGAAACCTTCAATGAGTTGATGAATATCGTACGTTCGTTGCTCGAGGATCAGGAACAGCTGATCGACAAGACCAAGAAAGCCCGCTCCAGCGAAGCGCTCGAGCTGCTGCAGTAGCAGACGAACAAGAGGAACGAACCATGAACCGATTCTGCCGTGCGCTGATGTGCCCCGCGCTATTGTATCTCGCGCTGTTCGCCGCGCACGCCCGGGGGGCTCAAGACGGCGCGGTACCGGCTCAGCCCGCGGACGAGCCCGCTCGAGCGGCCGCCACTGACGCGTTGCCGGAGGAGCAGGGGCAGGTGGCCGAGAAGTACCGCCGCCTGGAAGACCTGATCTTCAAGATGGCCGATTTCGAGGCTACATCCAATCCGCGCCGGGCCGCGCTGCTGCGGCAGGCATACAAGCAGTCGAAAGATCGTCTGACCCAGTCTCAACTGGCCGCGATTGTCGCCCTGCTCTCCCAGAAACAGTACAAGCGGGCTCTCGACGGTCAGGAAATTGCCCGCAAGGATCTCCAGGAACTGCTGCAGCTGCTGCTGAGCGAAGACCGGGCGGATCGGCTCAAGACGGAAGCGCAGCGGACGCAGGACCACATCCGGGAGCTGCAGCGTCTGGAGCGGCTGCAGCGCGGCCTCCGCGGACAGACCGAGGGGAGCGAGAATCCCCAGGCACTGACCCAGAAGCAGGCCCAGATCGCGGACCGCACCGGCGAGTTGGCCAAACAACTGACGGACGAAAAGGCCACGGCGGCCGAGCAGGAGGGTGGAGCGGCCCCGCCGCCCGGTACCGAACAGCAGCCGGCCGGGGAGGGGGACCCGCCGCAGGACAGCCAGCCGGACGACGGCCTCGCGCCGGAGGAACCGGAGGAAGAGGCAGCCGAGTCCCCCGAGGCCGCAGCCCCCGACAGCGAGGCGCCGGGCGACGCGCAGGCGTCCAACGCGCCCGCGCCGGAGCCGGGAACCCCGTCCCCCGCCGCGCAGCGTGTGCGCGAGGCGGAGCAGAAGATGCGGGAAGCACAGCAGCACCTGGAGGAGGCCCGGCGGTCCGAGTCGGTGGAGAAGCAGAACGCCGCGCTGCAGAAGCTGCAGGAAGCCATTGCGGAACTGGAAGCCGTGCTGCGCCAGTTGCGGGAAGAGGAAATGGAACGCGTCCTGGCACTGCTCGAAGGCCGCTTCCGCCAGATGCTGGAGGAAGAACTCAAGATCTACGAAGCGACGCGGCGACTGGATCAGTTGCCGGAGGATCAGCGCGGCCGGGCCCTGGATATTCGCGCCGGCAAGCTCGCCTTCGATCAGCGCAAAGTCGCCGGCCAGGCAGACCGCTGCTTGACCCTGCTGCGCGAAGAGGGCTCGTCCGTCGCCTTCCCGGAGGTTGTCGAGCAGATCCGCGACGACATGGAGACGGTCAGCAACCGGCTGGCGGAGACCAAGGTCGGCACGGTCACCCAGGACATGCAGCAGGAGATCATCACGAGTCTCGAGGAGATGATTGCCGCCTTCCAGCGGGCCCAGCAGCAATTGGACGAACCGCGCCCGCCGCAGCCCAGCCAGGCCGGCGAGCCGGGCGAGCGCCCGCTGGTCGACATGCTGGCCGAATTGAAGATGATCCGTGCGCTGCAGATGCGCGTGAACCAGCGCACCGAGCGTTATGCGGCACTGCTGGACGACACCGACGACCCGGTCGGGCAGGCTGTGACCGACGACTTGCGCCAGGCGCTCGGCGCGTTGAGCGCCCGGCAGGCAAGCATCCAGCAGATTACGCGCGATATCGTATTGGGAAAGAACAGATAGCCGGGGCAAGCCCCAACCGAGCGTCCGGTGCGAGCCGGTACGCTGCACAATCGGAACCTTCGGAACTACGCGTTATGATCAGCGAGCTGTCCCATCACTGGTGGCCGATCCGGCGCGGGGTCGCGGGCGCGGGCGTCGGGGGCGCTGCCCGGCGGGGCCTTCCCGCCGCGGCGCATCTGCCGAGCCGCTTCGCAACGGCGGTACGGCCGCTCACGTGGCTGGCGCTGGCGATCGCCCTGTCGGTCCCCCAGGGTCCGGCGTGGGGTGACGAAGAGTTGAAGCAGAAGGCGAGCTGGACGCTGCCCGACGCCGCACAGGTCCTGGCACGGCTGGATGCCTTCCTGCAGACCCGACCACTCGACGAGCCCGCGCGGACACAGGTCGCCGCCATCCGGTCCAGCCTGGCCACCGCGACCGGCTCGCCCGCAGACTGGCTCGACCCGATCGCCGCGACGTTGGCCCTGGTGGACGAGCGGGCCCGGCAGTTGGTCGATTTCTGCCGGACAGCGCCGGACGGCGGGGCGCTGCCGGATTTTCCGGTTCTGTCGGACGAGCAGCAGCCGGCGTTTCTGCGCCACAACCTGCGGCTGTACTACGCTCGGTGGCTTGCACAGCACCACTTCTATGATGAAACCATCGACCAGCTGCAGGGGCTGACGACCACCGACGTCGTCGATCCCGCCGCACTGTTGTTCTACCAGAGCATCGCCTACCACCGCATGCCCGACAAACAGCAGTGCCTGCCGCTGGTGGCCCGACTGCTCGAGCAACAGGAACACCTTCCACGCCGCTACGTGACGGTCGCGCGACTGGTCCAGGCCGATATCGAACCGCTGGAGACCGACTCGCTGGACGAGGTATCCCGTCTGATGGACGAAGTGCGCCGCCGCCTCGCACTGGAGCGCGCGGGCACCCAGGTGCGGCAGCAGGAGCAGGACGTCATTGCCAAGCTGGACAAGCTGATCAAGCAGATCGAAGAGCAGCAACAACAGCAGCAGCAGGCGGCTGCGGCCCAGAAGCTGCAGCCCGGCGATCCGGCGCGGGACAGCATGCCGCTCGGCGGCAAGGGGCCGGGGAACATCGACCCGCGGCAGATCGGCAGCAAGTCCGGGTGGGGCAATCTGCCACCGGCGGAACGCCAGGAAGCGCTGCAGCAGATCGGCAAGGATCTGCCGTCGCACTATCGGGAAGTGATCGAGGAGTACTTTCGCAGACTCGCCCGGGAGGGAAGCGGCCCATAGGGCTGCTGGGATCAGCAACATGACGAGCATGATGTGGATGACAATCCTGTTGTGGCTGCAAGCCACGCCGACCATGGACGTGTCGCTGGAAGCGTTGAGCGGCCCGACGCGGAGCGGCATGTTGGTGGCGCTCGACGATCAGCAGGTGGTCGTGGACGTGGACTCCACGCGCGAGACGCTCGACCTGCGCGATCTGCTGGCGCTGACCTTCACCCGTGCCCCGCGCACTGAACCGGCACCGGCCAGCGTCTGGATCGAACTGATCGACGGCTCGCGGCTGGAGGCCACCAGCTACACCGTGACCAATCGTGTGGCGGCGATTCGCATCGGAGACCGGACTGTCCCGGTGGAGACCCACAACATTCTGAGCGTGCGGTTTCATCCCCCCTCGCCCGATCTGGACCTCCAGTGGCAGGAGCTCCTCCGCGGCCGGGCCAGCGGCGACATCGTCGTGCTGCGGCGCAGCAAGACCTCCCTGGACCAGCTCGAAGGGGTCTTTCACGACGTGACGGAGGAGGTGGTGGACTTCGAATTTGACGAACAGCGGATCGCGGTGAAACGCGAGAAGCTCGAAGGAATCGTCTACTTCCATGCCGCGCCGCGCGAACTGCCCGGCACCATATGCCGAGTGCAGGAGACCAACGGGAGCGTCTGGCAGGCCCGGTCGCTGGAGCTGGCCGGCGAACTGCTGCGGGTGACCACGACGAGCGGCACACGCTGCGACATTCCCATACCCCAGCTGCTGCGCTGCGATTTCTCCGCCGGCAACGTCACGTATCTCAGCGACCTGGAGTACGAACTGGTAGAGTGCCTTCCGTTCATCGGTACGCGTCTGCCCGACAAACGCATCTTGCAGCTCTACGCGCCGCACACCGACGCGAGTTTTGAAGGGAGCGGGCTGTGGTTGGGAGCCGGGAACGATATCCGGCAGTACGAAAAGGGGCTGTCGATCCACAGCCGCTCCGTGCTGGTGTACCGCCTGCAGGATGCGTATCGCAAGCTGACGGCGGACGTCGGGATCGACAGCCGCGTGCAGGGGCGTGGCAATGTCGTGCTGATCATCAAAGGGGACGACAAGGAACTCCTGCGCCGATCGGTTGCAGGCACAGACCCGCCGCTGGCCCTGGATCTGAACATCGAGGGGGTCCGCCGCCTGGAAATCCTGGTCGATTTCGGCGAGACCCTGGATGTGGCCGACCACCTGAACCTCTGTAATGCCAGGATCATCAAATGAACGCCCTCTCACTGCCGCCGGGTCTCGCCGGGCTGGCCGTCAGCCTGACACTGTCCTGCCAGGCGCTCCACGGCCTGGCTCAGGAGCTGCCGGCACCTGTGCAGCAGGCCCAGCAGGCTCGTATCGACACGATGGCGCGCGCCGCGCGGACCGCTGTTGCCGTGTTCGAGTCGGGCGGCAACGGCGGCGGGTCGGGCGTGGTGATCACGCCGGACGGATATGCGCTGTCGAACTACCATGTGGTCAAACCCGCGGGAACCTACATGCGGTGCGGCATGGCCGACGGCAACCTCTACGATGCGGTACTGGTGGGTATCGATCCGACAGGAGATGTGGCGCTGATCAAGTTGCTGGGGCGCGACGATTTTCCCGTGGCGGAGATGGGCGATAGTGACCGGGTGCGTGTGGGGGACTGGTGCTTTGCGGTCGGCAACCCGTTCCTGTTGGCAACTGATTTTCAGCCGTCGGTCTCGTATGGCATCGTCTCGGGCGTTCACCGGTATCAGCCGCCGGCGGGCACCCTGCTGGAGTACACCGACTGCCTGCAGACCGACGCGGCCATCAATCCCGGCAACTCCGGTGGCCCGCTGTTCGATGCGGACGGTCGACTGATCGGCATCAACGGCCGCTGTTCCTTCGAGAAACGGGGGCGGGTGAATGTGGGCGTGGGCTATGCCATTTCCATCAACCAGATCAAGCAGTTTCTCGGTCACCTGCGCGGCGGGCGCATCGTGGACCACGCGACGCTGGGCGCCACGGTGGCCACGGACGAACGCGGTCGAGTGATCGTGACGGACATCCTGGACACCTCAGACGCCTACCGGCGCGGGTTGCGGTACGGAGACCAGTTGTTGTCCTTTGGCGGTCGGGCGGTCACGACGGTCAACAGTTTCAAGAACACGCTGGGGATCTTCCCCCGCGGCTGGCGCGTGCCCGTGACGTTCCGCCGCGACACGGAGGTCCACAACGTGTACGTGCGGCTGGCCGGCGTGCACGCTTGGGAGGAACTGCTGACGCAGGTGGAGCAGACGCCTGCCACGCCCCCAGTGCCGCCGCCTCGCCCCCGTCCGGCTGACGCCCCTCCCGGTGGCGACCGCGATCCGAGCGACCCGCCACCGGTACCGGAGCTGCCCGGGCCACCGCCGCTTGGCGCGCCGGGCCGGAACGAGCCGCCGCCGGCCGAGGTGGCCCAACTGATCGAGGCGCGGCCGGGATACGCGAACTATTACTTCAATACGCTCAACCGGGACCGCGTCTGGACGGCCTGCCGGCAGCAGGGGGATTTCCATTCGTTGACCGGGACCTGGATCCTGGCCGGGCAATTCAGCAACGCCGCGCCGTTCGAGATTCAGCTGGGCAACGATGTGCTGGCTGGTCAGTTTCCTGCCAGCCGCGACCGGGTGGATCCGCGCATTGATCTCGACCAGCAACTGCTGCCGCACGGCAGCGGCGGGCTGCTCCCCGCCCTGCACCTGTGGCGCCGCCTGCTGCAGCTCGGCCCGCAGGATTTCGGCGAGATGTACTACCTGGGCACCGTCCCGCTGCCAGGTCGCGACGGACTGTTCGATGTGCTGGTCGGCACCCACAACGTCGTCGAGACCCACTTCATGTTCGACCCGCAGACAGGCCGCCTCGCGGCACTCGAGATGTATCCGGCGGCCAACACGGACCCGTGCGAAATCTACTTCGACGATTACCGGCCGGTCGAAGACCGCTGGCTGCCGCATCGCATGACCGTGCAGGCCGGCGACACGGTGTATGCCGCGCTGGTGATCGAGCGCTACGAACTGGCCCCCTGACACGAGGCGAAACGGTGTTGATCAAGCGACAGCAACCACTCCCACGCGTGCACGCACTGGTCGCCTGCGCCCTGCTGGCAGCTGCCGGGTGGGCTCGTCCCGCCACGGCCCAGTCCCCCTCGCTCGCGGACGTGATCGAGACCATCCAGCCGAAGATCGTCAAGATCTACGGGTCCGGTGGTTTGCATGGCCTGGAAGCCTACCAGAGCGGCGTGCTTATCTCGGCCGACGGCCACGTTTTGACCGCGTGGAGTTACGTGCTGGACGCGGAGGAATACATCACGGCGGTCCTGGATGACGGCGCGCGCTACGGCGCCACGCTGGTCAATCACGACCCGCGACTCGACGTCGCCATCCTGAAAATCGAGGCGACGAATCTGCCCTGTTTCAACCTGGACGAAGCGGTGTCCCTGCAGCCCGGCGACCGCGTGCTGGCCTTGAGCAACCTGTTCGGCATTGCGGTGGGGGATGAGGCGGCCAGCGCGCTGTACGGCACCGTCGCGGCAGTGAGCCCGCTGACGGCGCGGCGCGGCGCGTTCACGTCACTCTATAGCGGACCCGTGTACGTGCTCGACGTGCCGACCAACAATCCCGGAGCGGCCGGAGGCGCGGTGACCGATCGGCAGGGTCGCCTGGCCGGGCTGATCGGCAAAGAACTCCGCCACGCACTGGATAATACCTGGCTGAACTTCGCCATCCCGATCGCCGAACTGCGGAGTTCGATCGAGGCCATGCGGGCAGGTCGCCAGCTGCCGCGACGCGCGGACGCGACGGCCAGGAAACCGGCCACGGCTCATACTCCCGCCGCACTCGGCCTGGTGCTGGTGCCCGACGTGCTGCCCAAAACACCGCCGTTTGTCGATCAACTGCGGGCAGACTCCCCCGCACAGTCCGCCGGCCTGCAGCCGGACGACCTGATCCTGTTCGTCAATGATCGCATGGTGTCGTCGTGCAAGGAGCTGGTGGAGGAACTCTCGTTCATCGACCACATTGACGCGGTCCGCCTGACGGTGCAGCGTGGTTCGGAACTGATTGATGTGGAGCTCAAACCGCGCTGATGCCTCGTGACAACCGGACAGTACCGATGCCCGCAGTACCGATGCCCGCAGTACCGATACCCGCAGCCGCGCCCATACGGCTCGTGAGTGGCGAGCCACTGGCAGTCGCAACACCCGTGACACAAGGTCCTTTCCCAGAGGAGGGGCAACGAGTCGTGAAGTCCATATTCGTCCGTCGCTGGTTCCCGGCGATCATGGTTGGTCTGGCGAGCGTGTGGGGGGCGCGGGGCGGGGCGCAGGAAGATCTCGCCACCTTGGAGGAGCGCGCGATGCGGGCAGCGGTCGAGCGGGTGGCGCCATGCGTGGTGCGCATCGAGACGCTGGGAGGACTCGAGCAGCTGGACGGGCAGCTGTTGGGCGCGGGACCGACGACCGGATTGATCGTCGGGTCCGACGGCTACATTCTCTCCAGTGCATTCGCCTTCGTGGGCCAGCCGACGTCGATTCTGGTGCAGCTCCCCACGGGCCAGCGGGTGGCGGCCACGATCGTGGCCCGGGACGAGAGCCGCATGCTCGTGCTGCTCAAGGCAGCCTCCGCGGTGCCGTTGCCCGTGCCCACGTGGGTACCGCGCGAGGAGCTGGCGGTGGGCCAGTGGACGATCGCGGTCGGCCGTTCCGTCCCGGCGGCGGCGCCCCACGTGTCGGTGGGGATCCTCAGCGCCATCAATCGCGTGTGGGGCAAAGCCGTCCAGACGGACGCCAAGGTCTCACCGAGCAACTACGGGGGCCCGCTGATTGACATTCAGGGCCGCGTGATCGGGATCCTGGTCCCCTTGTCTCCGCAGCAGGAAGGCGAGTTTGCAGGTACGGAATGGTACGACTCTGGAATCGGGTTCGCCGTCCCGCTGGCCGATCTCCAGCCCCATCTTGACGTGATGAAGCAGGGACAGGATCTGCGGCCCGGGCTGCTGGGCGTGTCGCTCAAGGGAACCGACATCTACGCGCAGGCAGCCACTATCGCCGCCTGCTCCGCCAAATCACCGGCGCGGAGCGCCGGCCTGCTGCCGGGCGACACGATCGTCGCGATCGATGGCGTGCCCGTCCGGCGCCAGAGCGAACTGCGGCATGCGCTCGGACCGCGTGTGGCGGGTGACACGGTCCGCGTGGCACTCACGCGGGGCACCGAGGCGCAGCGCATCGAGGTCGACGTCACGCTGGTAGCGGAAATCGAACCGTACGTGCGTCCCTACCTGGGTGTGCTCCCCGTGCGTGTGCCGACCGATCCGGCCCATCCGGCTGGCGGGCCTGCGGGGATCGTAGTGCGGCACGTCTTTCCCGGCAGCCCGGCAGCGGCGGCGGGGCTGCAGCCGGGCGACCGCATCGTCGCCCTGGGCGACCAGACCGTCGCTACGGCCGCCGCCTTGCGCGAACAGGTGATCACCTGCGACCCGGGCCAGCAGGTACAGGTGACGTTTCAGCGGGGGGACCAGACCTCGACTATCCAACTCACCCTGGCCCGGCAGGACGCGTCCGTTCCGGACGCACTGCCCGCGGCGCACGAGGCGTGGGAGCAGCCTGCCGCGGCCCGACCGGCCACGGGCAGCGTGGAGATCAAGATCCCCGAAGTCGCCAATAAGTGCCTGGCGCTGGTGCCGGACAACTACAACCCGCTGCACCCGTACGCGCTGGTGGTGTGGCTGCACCCGCCCGGCAAATTCGCGCCAGAAGAGCTGATCAACCGCTGGAAGCAACTGTGCGCGGATTACGACCTGATCGTGTTAGCACCCCAATCGGCGAACGAGCAACAGTGGCTCGCCACGGAAATCGAATTCGTGCGGAAAGCCATCGACGAGACCATGCGCCGGTATGCAATCGATCCGACGCGAGTGGTGGTGCACGGCTACCAGGCGGGTGGGGTGATGGCGTACTACGTCGCATTCCTGCACCGCGACATCGTGCGCGGCCTCGTGCCGGTCGCCGCGCCGCTGCCCCTGCGACTCGGCAAACCGGCCACTGACCCGGTTCAACCGTTGGCGGTGTATAGTGTATCTTCAGAGAAGTCGGAAGTCGCCATCCGTATCGGTGCCGGGGAAAAGCTGCTCGCGGAGCAGGCTTTCCCGATCCTCACCCGAGTGCTGGCCGGTGACGAACGGTATTTGAACAAACAGGAACTCCTGGAACTCGTTCGCTGGATCGACGCCTTGGACCGGATCTGACATGCGACGACACGCCCTGCTGGCGCTGGCAGCACTGCTGCTGATCGTGTTCCTGTACGGCTGGCTGATCACCGGCCTGGGGCACGGGGACGAGGCCGTATTCTACACTACCTGCCAGCGTATCGGGCTGGTGTTGGGTGCCATGTGGCTGGCCTATCCCCAACTTGTGACCTTCGCCTCCCACACCTCGTCCCGCTTCGTGTTGCTGATGGTCGGCATCGGCCTGATCATCCTCGTCCGTCCCCGCACCGCAATCATCCTGGGACCCATCATGTTGCTCCTCGCCATTCTGCAGTTCACTGGCTGGCTAATGGCCGGAACAGGCAGGAAGCAGTAGAGGACCGCCGGGGCGGCCGGCCAGGGACGCCAGTCACCTCGGCGCACGGTGCTCGAGCGGTCAGTGGGCGTGTGGCTTACTTGTTAGCCGTGCGACCTGGCAACCGTCCGGTCTGTTCCGTGTGCTCCCTTTGTGAAACGCCTTCGGCGTATCTTGCGAAATTCGTACGGAACCCAGGGTGCGCTGCTGCGCAGCAACCTATGGGCTGCGGAGTGTAACCGCTTCGCGGTAAAGAACAGCGGGCAAGCGGACAGCCGGGGCAAGACGCCGAACCTTGGAAATGAACTGCGTGCTGATGCGCCAGCTCCTCGTCCAGAGCTGGGACGGTGAAAGGCTCGGTCATTCTGAGCCGGTTGTAGTGGACAAATCCATGCCATGGATGGGCCCATTCGCATGGACTGCCTACCTCC
>JAAYDI010000150.1 GCA_012729315.1 Planctomycetaceae bacterium | reverse complement strand
GTGGCGATTCTGCTGAGCCTGACGCTGGCGGGCGAAAAAATGCCGTGGCTGACCACGCACCTGACGGTGCCGCTAATCCTGGCTACCGGCTGGTGGTTGGGTAAGGTGGTGACCGGCATCCACTGGCGCGCGATGACGACCGGCGACTGGCTGATCCTGGTGGCGGCGTTTCCGCTGGCGTTCCTCGCGCTGGCACAGGTCGTCACGGCGATCTGGGGGACGGATGGACCGTTCCGGGGCCGGGAGATTGAGGATCTGGTCGCCAGCGGGAGCTGGCTGGCGGCGCTGTTGATCCTGCTGGGCGTGCTGTACCTGGTGGGACGCTTCGGGCGGCGGATGGGCCTGGGGCAGCTCGGCCGGATGGCGATCGTGTCCGGCGCGGTGCTACTGAGCATCCTGACCGCACGCACGGCGTACATGGCGAGCTTCATCAACTACGACTACGCGACTGAATTCCTGGTGTATGCCCACGCTGGCCCGGCGATCAAGACCGTGCTAAACGAGATCAATCACATCGCGGAGATCACCAACGAAGACTCGAACATGCGGATCGTGTTCGATGACGAGTCCTCCTGGCCGTATACGTGGTACTTCCGGGACTATCCCAACTACGGATTCCTGCGCGGCGAGGCGGGCAGCGTCGAGCCATCCTCGCTGGACGGCGCCAAGACGGTCGTCGTCGGCAGCAAGAAAGCCGGCGACGTGCGGCGCATCCTCGGCGACCGCTATTACGAGTTCGGTTATATCCGGCTGTGGTGGCCAATGCAGGAATACTTCAACCTGACGTACGACCGGGTGGCGAACGTCTTCAGCCTGGATGCGGATAACATCGCGTCCAAGTATTACCGCCAGGGTATGTTCGACATCTGGTGGAATCGCGATTACACCACCTACGGGCAGGCGATGTGCATCGAGGGCAAGCAGGCGCGCTGCGAGGATGAAGCGGCCTGGGGACAGACTGAGAGCGAGCAGGAGAACTACCGGGCGGCCTGCGAGCGCGCCGTCGTGGCCGAATGCCGCTCCGATAACCGGTTTGCGGTCAACAACTGGCCGGTCTCGGACCGGATGTACTTCTTCGTGGACAAGCAGATTGCCGCCCAGGTGTGGGACGCCGGTATCGGCGCAGCGACGGTGAACATCCGCGAGCCGGAGTATCCGGAAGACAAGGTCTACCAGGACACGCAGGCCGAATCCGTGATCGGCCAGACGGTGGGGCTGAGCGGGCCGCGCGGCATTGACGTCGGGCCGGACGGGCTGGTCTATGTCACCGACGCCGATCTCAACCGGATCGTAGTGATGGACTCGGACGGCACGCTCGTGCGGACGATCGGCGATGGGTCCGACAGCGTCGACGCTGCCGCCCTGCTGCGCCAGCCGTGGGGCATCGACGTGGGGCCGGACGGCACACTGTACGTGGCCGATACGTGGAACAACCGGGTGGCTGTCTTCAATGCGGGGGGCGAACTGCTGCGGGCCTGGGGCCACGAGGGCATCCCCGCGCAGGATCCATCGCCGGACGCCTTCTGGGGGCCGCGCGATATCGCGCTCGGTCCGGACGGCAACGTGTACGTGGCCGACACCGG
>JAAYDI010000149.1 GCA_012729315.1 Planctomycetaceae bacterium | reverse complement strand
TGGCGTGCCAGCCAGAAAGTCCGCCAGCATCCGCTTGCCCATGTCCAGCGTCTCCGGCGAATACAGGCTTGGGTGCTGCATGTGATAGCACAGCACCAGGAAATGATGCACGACGCCGTACTCGGGAGACTCCGCTTCCCAGAACAGCATCCGGTGAAAGTCATCCTGGCATGTTCGCCCGTCGTGCCAGGCGGCGCCACACTCGGGACAGGACTGTAATGTGTTCATAGCACTATTATAGCCGACCCGCACCCAGCGGTTTACGCTCCGGACCGGATCATGACGATCTAAGCCGTATCGGGGGCCATGGGCGGAGTGGAGCGGGATACCACTATCACACACCGGACTGACTTTGTGGTACGCTATTGAGTGACCCGAACGTCATCTATCCGGCGGTTGAGCCGGAAAGGGGAGTCGCACATGTCCGGAACACAGCTCACTTACGGTCTGATCCTGGTCGGCGTCGTGGTGGTGCTCGCCGCGCTGTTGGTCGATGCGGTGGGCATTGGTACGGAAGGCTTCGGCACGCTGCAAATCATCGGCGTGGTCGTCGGGGCTGTCCTGGCGGCTGTTGGGCTATACCGGGCTTTCGTTCGCCGGACGCCGCTAGCCTAGCCTCCTGTGTCCGGCAGAGCCGGGCCGCTGGTAGCGATCCCGGTATTGTTCACGTCCCTGCTGTTCGAGAAGTGGTTCGTCCAGGATGTGCGCAGCAGCGGCGTGAAACGCTGAGGTCGCGCGCGATTGGCGGCAGGTGGGGCGCGCAGTTGCGGTCGAGAAGCGGGCCGGTATTTGCCGGGGCGGGGAAGATACGTCATAGCGGAACGCGGTTGGGGCCACCTTCCGCTATGAGAGGGCACGCGTGCGCGCACGAGGCGCGCTATTGGCTGCCGCGCCTCCCGCCAGACCACAGCGGGCGACCGTTCGCGTCGTGCACTGCGATCTGCTGACCGGTCACCAGATTGTGGAGTGACCCCACCTTGAACTCGCCGTCTTCGACAAATCCGGTGGCGACCACGGCGTGGCCGGCTTGCACGTCTGCCCCTTGCTGGAGCGCATAGGACCAGGCGCGCCCGCCGACCAGCACCAGCTCGCTTGCGCTGACTTCGATCAGCAGTTCGCTGTCGTTCACTCTGATGGCAACGCCTTCATACCTCAACCAGTCCGCCGGTTGGCCCTCAGCGCTTGCTTGTCGCCCAGCCGCATTACCTTGCCCGCTGCCGCCGTTGCCGCGTCCCGGGGCGCTGGCGGCGACCTCAGCTCCCTCTACTGTGTTGGCCCGGCCACGGCCCAGCCCGGCTCCCGAACCGTGCTCTTGACCGTCACCAGATGAGGTTTTCGCATTGGTGCGCAGGACAGCCCCGTAGATCAGAACTCCAGTCAACCCGACGAACGCGATTCCAAGCACGATCTTCTTTAACATCGTCACATCTCCTCAGATGGAAAGCAGCCTCACTGCGTTGTCATCGTGGAACGGCTGGATCCAGGCTGGGGGACCGGCGCCGCGAAGAACTTGGTTGTCACCTTAGTGACCCAGCCCCAGTGATTACAGAAATGCACCGGCGCGGCCGCGATCATGGCGACCCCCGCCCAGGTGTGGATCAGGTCCCAGGTCGTGGGGCTGAATACGACCGTCGGCCGGCCGGAGCCGCCCGGCACGAACAGAAAGTAAATGCCGCTGATCGCCGTGAGCAGGAACGTCGCCGCGATGGCAGCATTTACCGCGATGTTGACTTTCGCACCCCTGGACATGGGTGCCCTGCCTTGGCGGCGCATGTTGAGGGCGCGCTTGCTCATCGTCTTGATCCATAGGGTGTGAATGGCCAGGTGGATCGCCACCGCCGCGATCATCAGCACGCCGCCCCAGGTGTGGATATCGCTCCAGGCGGCCCGGTCAAACACAATCCGCACGTCGTACCACGGGTTGCGACCGCCCTGGTAGCCGTTTGGGAAGTACAGAAAGTAAATGCCCGACAGGCTCACGATAATCGCGGCCAGAAACAGCCCGGCGTCGATCAGCCAGTTCAGCCGAGTTTTGCGTGAGAGTGTCGAGCGCATGATCAACCGATCCTTTGTTGGATAACGAATAGCCCACATGATAAGGCTAGATTGTGTGGAAACAGTGAAGAAGCCGCGTGATTCTTGTGAAAATCGGCACAGCTTGCGGCGCACCGACGCGCTAAGCCACGATGGGAGGGTCAGATCGGGCGCGCAGTTGCCGGGGGCGCGGGGGAATTAGCCGTTGTCGCCCGCCAGTCGGGCAATCTGGAGGATGCAGTGGCGGAACAGGTCCTGTTTTTCAGGGGGGAGCGCGGTCTCTTCGATATGGGCGATGCGCTCGACGCCGTTCATCGCCCGGATGATGCTGACCGGCATCTCGACGCTGCCTTCGGTGACCGAGTTCAGATATTCGAT
>JAAYDI010000148.1 GCA_012729315.1 Planctomycetaceae bacterium | reverse complement strand
ATCATCGTGATACTGGATAACCTCAGTCCGACTCACGTTCTGCGCCTGTGCCATCGGAATGACCGATGCGACGACCAGACACGCGGTAACGGCACTTCTCGAGAATCTCGACACGACCATGACCATTCCTTAGCTCGTCTCAGTACTAGGCTCGGGGACGCCCCCGGTCCTTCCCGACTTCCACCTGGTGCGGGTCAGGAGCTCCTGCCTCGCGCGTTCAGGTCGCGCCCGTCCCGCCGACCACCATCGTTGCCCATGTCAGCGCGCCTCAAGGCGCCGCTGAGCTGCTTCTCTTGATTCGGGTTGGTCTGCCAAAGGTATCCAGGCACGGCACACCGGAGGCGTCGCACCCCTTTTCGACCTCCCACATGAACCGCGTGCCCTGCATGACCTTTGTGGTACTCAACTTCGGCCGCAGGAAAACCGCCGGCGTGCGGTCACGCGCATCCGGATGGAATCCGATGATCATCGGAAAGACCGGCGCCGGCGTGCCCGTGGCGTAGGTGTGGACTTCGCTCATCAGCGGCGCCTGGGTTCCGTTGGCGCGGGTATGCGACAGCAGCAGGCCCTCGTCCACGCCGTACGTGTTGCCGAAGGTGTAGGTATCCAGGGCGCCGTCCGGACCGAGGATTTTTGTCCGGGTGGTCCCGTTGGCCATCGGCGCGAAGCCGATGTTCGACTGATAGCTGTACTTCCAGATCGCGGGCGACAGGCCAGGACCAGTCACCTTCTTTCCAGTCAAGACATGCCTGTAGCCGCCGAGGAATCGTCGCGGCACGCGGTTGGGTGTCTGGCCCGCAGGCTGCACCCCGGGCGCATAGCAGCCGTCAGTCACTGCCGAGCGCCCGAGCATGGCGGTGCCAATGCGAAACACCGCGCGGGCCCCGGAGGGCGAATCGACTGTGAAACCGGTGAAGTCCGTATCGCCAACGGTCGTGGCGTCGGAGTTGACAGTCTGCGTCCACGACAGGTTGTCGCACGGTCGCGTCACGCGTGGCGCCGGGAATGGATGCGAGTCGCCGGCGTAGCGCCAGCTCGTGGAGTCCGGAAGCCGCACCTCGGCCAGTCGATTGGGCAGGAACGTGCCAATACCACTGCCCGCAGGCGCGGCGTAGATGTATGTCCACGTACGCCCATGCGCGGAGACAGATGTCAGCTCGCCGTTTGTGTACGCCAAGGTAATGATGCGCCCGTCGCTCGACTCGATCCGGTCAAGCTTTACCGCCTCGTTAGCTTTGTTCGAATACGTGTATGTCACCGAGTTGCCAAACCGGTCCTCGACCCGCGTCGGATAGAGAGCCAACGTAGCTTGATACATCTGTACTTCCATTGGCGGACCATACGAACTGAACGCGCTCGACACCGTGGGAATCTCGCTTTCGAGCGCCATCCAGTCGAACCAGTACCGTGTACCGTCCTGCCTCGTGACGAGGTACCCCTCCCCTTGGCTGTAAAGGCGCTCCTTCGCCGGGGCGGACGAGGACGACGGTCGATTCTTGATGGTCGCGATGCAGGACACCGCGTCGTTTGAAGTCGTCACCCAGTAGTACGGGCCGCCACTTGTGGGAACGGGGTAGGTGGATCTGTAGACCAGAAGACCGGACCCTCCATCGGGAAAAGTGATCGTCGGCGGATTCCAGAACATGTGGGCCCGGAATGCCTCCGGATACTGGCGGTGATCCGGTGGTTCCATGTACGACGGCTGCGCGAGCGAGCAGTTCTTCGTGCGCCTGCCTGGATCAGATGTGATCCAGCCTTCGGCGGCATCGTACGTCGCCTCTATTTTCGGCAGGCCGAACGCCCAGTCGCCAAGGCGCGTGCTTGGATACCCGTACGCATAGGCGTTGAGGTTCTTTTTCGGATCAGTGATCGTCAGGCTGCGTCGGAACTCGACGGCGAGCTTGTTGTTGCCTGGAATGTCGACGTCCACGATGTTGAACGTCAGCGAGCCGCTCTCGATCCCGTGCTGATCGCCGAACTCGTTTCCGGGAGTAGTCCTGTTCCGTTCCTGGCGTTTCAGCAGGGTGTCGTATCGGAGATCCAACCCTTGTGGACTCGATTGTGCAAGGCAAGGTGCTGCTACGGCCACCGCTGCTATGCCCGCGCAACACAGGAACAGTGCCCGCGCGAGCGATTTACGGCCTCTGTCTTGCGTCGTTTCCATGGCTCTCAACCCTCGCTCCATGCGGCTGGCAATCCAGCCCCGATTAAAATGCAGGACGTGGCACGGGGCGGATTAGCGGTTGGCATAGTCCGAAGCACGCCCGTCCCCTGTGCACCGACGAGAGTTCACTGCGTCGGAACTGCCCGTCACCGATCCGTCGCCCAACCTGGGCCGTCGCGCCCATCCTGGAGATCCGATCAGCCGTGCGTCCCCGCGACCGAAGTCTCCCCGGGGCCCAATTCCTCCATGGTTGAACGACGGTTGCAAGCCACCTCGCCCGTACTTCGCGCCGAGCTCGGCGCTGAAGCACGGTAAGGCCCCTTGTGCATCAGCGGCTTATGTAGCGTGCCACCAATAGACGACAAGCTGCGTCACTATTGGTGACATTGAGGTAGGCATGAAACATATGGCTCCTCTGGAGGAGATGTGGCGCGCAGGCGAACCTCGCCGGCAACTGTGCAGGGGTGTGTCTGTTAAACACCTGGTTCGGCACCAGCCCATACCTGTGAGGCGACGCCATGCCCCTGCGACAAGCCGCCTGCACCTGCGGCCAGCTCACCGCCACCACCGCGACCGAGCCCGGGCGCATCTCCATCTGCCATTGCCTGGCCTGCCAGTGGCGCACCGGCAGCGTATTCAGTGCGCAGGCCCGATTTCCGGCGGATTCGGTGACGATCTCCGGCCCGAGTACGACGTTCGTGCGGGTGGGCGACACCGGCGGACGGGCGCGGTTCCACTTCTGTCCGGTCTGCGGCGATACGGTGTACTACGTGATCGAGGCCCAGCCGGAGCTGGTGGCGATCCCGATCGGCGCCTTCGCTGATCCGGAATTTTCGCCGCCCTTCGTGTCGGTGTACGAGGAACGCATGCATCGCTGGCTGCAGCTGCCCGAGGGCATCGAACGCCACGATTGAAGGCGCTCCACCTGATGCCCGTGTACGAGGACCTGGACTGCTGCACGGGATCTCGCCCGGCTTGCGCAAGCGCATGCAGGGCAAGTCGTGCTTCAACTTCACGGCGCCGGACGCGGCCCTGTTCGCGGAACTGGACGCGCTGGCGGGCCGGTGCGCGGCAGCCGTGCGCTAGCGGCGCGCTGTCCCAGCTGCCCTCCCCACGCGGGAGAGGGCACTTGTTCCCCAAGGACTCCGACGCCGCGCGCTACCTGCGCACGTCCTGCGTATGCGACTGCAGCGCCTCGGCCAGGCCCGGGACGCCGTCGGCGCCGGTGGGGACGGTGATGCTCGAGCCCTTGAAGTCGTCGCCGATCGGCTGCGCGCGGCCGCCCAGGCACTGGGCGAGGAAGCCCTCGGCCACGGCGTTGAACGCCTTGCTGT
>JAAYDI010000147.1 GCA_012729315.1 Planctomycetaceae bacterium | reverse complement strand
GTTGAGCTTGGAAGCGAGAGTCGCCCCTTGCACAAGTGTATTCAATTTCTCCCAGCCGCGCCAGATCGTGATCCATCCCGGCTCGCCGTCGCTTCGGCGGCCGAGGAACCCTCCGAGCTTGGCCAACGCGCGGTAGAACTGATGGACTGACAGATCATGCACACGGTGGAGGTTCTTGCGAGCGGCCTTGAGCATCTGGAGCCACAACACCGGTACCACCGTTCGCGCGGGACGATCCGGTTCCTCGCGGACGATGGTCTTCAGTTGCAGCAGTCGCACGGTTCACAGGCATGTTTGGCGACCTGCTGCGAACTGGCTTTGGATAGGACCGAGCACATCGAAGATGAGGAATGACGGCATAACCAGGCGTTGTAGCCGACGGTTCAGTCTGTCACGGTCTGTGCAGAGCACCGCGCCAGCCTGCCCCGCGGCTAAACGCTACGTTAGGCCAGAAAGGACAAGGCAGTAATGCAACAGGCTCGTGCGATGCACCAGTCAGTGCGACCAGGCGAAAAGCCGCTGTGGCTGTGGCTATGGCAAGGCGTATTCCTAGTCACGTCGATCGTCCCTTGTGCGGCGGGCTGCACCTACTGGCGGCATTGGACAACGGGTAGCAGCCCAAGCGATGACGGTTTCGAGTCTCGCAGCATTTTCACTGGACGCGAGTTGCCACCGGAAGCAGGAAAGGAGACAGCCCGGGGTAAGCCGCGCCTCGCGGCGCCACCCCGGGTGTGCGTGCCCGAGAACATGTCGGTCGAGCCACAGGCGCCGCGCTGAACCGGCGGTCTCCGAAACCGAAAACAGCCGCAGCCGCACTTCCGCGGGCCCGGCCGGCAATGTGCGGCTCGTGGCGGGCTCGGACAGCGCTGCCTGAAATTGTATGCAACGTTGGAGTCATGCCGACCTTCTGAATACGCCGAAGGCGTTACACTCCAAAGCCCAGGGGTCGCCGCGCTTCGCGGCACACCCTGGGTAGGGAACCGTACACGATGGGGCGGCCGATCCGTAAGGTAGCCAACTAACCGGCGGCCGCCGAGGCCGCAACAAACCGCGCGTGGCGTACTGCGTGGCATGTACCGCAGGACGGCCGGAGTCAGAGTGTCTGTTTCAGATTGGCGATTGGAGTGAGACCGAAAACAGCCGCGGTTGGACTTCCGGCACCCGGCCGGCAATGTGTGAGGGAAATCCAATCCAAGATCAACACGTATCATCTCAAGAGCCGCCAGCAGATCGAAGGACGAAGAACGGTTCACCACCGCATGGCTCGACGACACGGCACATTCGACGTGCCGTTGGCCGTGACGGCGCAACTCAACCCGCTGTCGCCACTGGTGAAGCCTACGAGGGATTGAAGCCGACCGCCGGACCGGATATTGCTAAGTACATCGGCCTCGATGTACTGCGCCAGAGATGTCCCCACTTTGGAGATTGGATTCGGCGATTGGAGAGCCTGGACATCGGCCCCCAGTAACGTCTGAAACCATGGTATCACGCGGGCATGGTGAGTCCAACGGAACCCAGGGTGCGCCGCTGCGCAGCGACCCTGGGCTGCGGAGTGTAACCGCTTCGCGGAAAAGAACCGCGAATAGAGCAGGAGAAACGAGGGCAAAGAAGACAAAGGCCACCTCGTTCTCCTCTCAACTAGTGTTTCCAGATCCACCAGTTCTCGAGTTGCTTCCCGAGCGTGTCTTCGTAAGCCCTTGCCATTTACGGCCTTATGAGGGGTGGATGAGGGGATTCGAACCCCCGACACCTGGATCCACAATCCAGTGCTCTAACCAGCTGAGCTACATCCACCAGACGGACAAGAGGAAAGTGTAGTCGCGCGGCGAAATCCGGTCAACGGACAGGCCCGCCGAAGGGACACTCGGACACTCGGGTAATTCCGGCAGCCCGAGGGGAGTACGGCCCGGCCCCAGCCCTGGGCACGGCTCCGATCCAGGAGTCGGGCAGGCCGCGCACAGGGCGCTGAGGGGGCGATACACGATTATCGGGGGGCGGTCATTTCCGGAACGGGAACGACGCATCGATCGGCGCGGCGGAGAGTTCGACGAGGAACGCGGCCAGGCGGTCGACGAGCAGCTCCATCAGGCGGTGTCCTTTTTCGGCGGTGGCTTCATGCGGGTAGCCGACTCCGGTATTGGTCGTCACCAGGTGCCAGGGGCGCGTGATGGAGACCCAGCCGCGTTTGAGCGCCTCGAACTGCGGCTCGGCGGGCTGGCCGTCATCAGCGGCGAGCGTCCCGTCCGGCCGGCGTTGAACCAGTTGCGGGAAGAACGCCAGCGCAAACGACGTTTCCATCTCCCCCGCATGATCGTCGCGATGCGTGAAGATATTCGCGTACTGGTCGTTGAGGATCTGGAACCAGTTGCACAGGAACAGGTGCGCCTGCGTCTTCCCGTACAGTTCGCGCAGCACCATCTTTATCTCGTTTCCGCCGTGGCTGTTCAGCAGCAGGATCTTGCGGATGCCGCTCCGCTCAAGTGACTCGACCAGGTCCGTGATCACCAGGTTGAGTGTTGTCGGGCTGAGGTTCATCGCCAGCGGCATCTCGCGCATATTGGTCTGCGTGCCATACGGGATGGCGGGCAACAGGACGACATTCGCCCCCCGCGCATAGGCCTCTTCGCAGATCTTCTCGCTCACGATGCTCGCCTCCAGCAGATCGGTGCTGTACGGCAGGTGCAGGTTATGTGGCTCGGTCGCGCCCAGCGGGAGTACGGCCACTTCGTAGCGATGGTTTTTCGTGTGCGTGTAGTTCGTTTCGGCAAGCATCCAGGGGCGCATGGTCATCTCCAGTGTGAATGATCACTTGAGTCGGGACAGTCGTTTCTTGAGGGCGGCGAGGCCGGCCGGCGTGACGGCGGTCTGGTCCACATCCAGCTGTTCGAGGTTGCGCAGGGGCACGAGTGCGGCCAGACCGGCGTCGGTCACATGCGTGCCGGTGAGCCAGAGCACCTTGAGGCGGGTGAGTCGCGCGAGTTTCGGCAGGTCGTCATCCCGCACGGCCGTCTGCGACAGGTCCAATTCTTCCAGTTGCCGGAAGGTTCCGACCACATCCAGCCCCGCGGCGGTGGTGTGCGTCTGCTCGAGGCGCAGGTGACGCAGCTGCCGGGCCGCCGCGAAATGTGCGAGCCCGGCATCGCCCGTATGGGTGAACGACAGGTCGACCCACTCCAGCTGGTCGAGTCCCTGCAGGTGGCGCAGTCCCTCGTCGGTGACACGGGTGCGGCACAAGCAGAGATTGCGCGTGCGCCGGTCGATGTGCTCCAGATCATCGTCGCTCACGTCGAGCGACCGGTGGTACAGCTCGTCCAGTTCCCGGTAACTCACACCGCTCACCTCGCTCAGCGTCTCCCGCGTCCCCACTCCACGATACACAGTACGCAGATATTCCACAAAGGGTCGCCGCAAACGCCCCTGCTCGGCGTCCATGAAGAGGTGCGCCAGTCCGGCGCACTGGCTGTACAGCCGGGGCAGATCGGGATCTTCCTGCAGCTGTGGCCGCCCATAGGTCACCAGTATTTCCAGCGGCACGTAGTAGTTCTCGCTCAGCCGCCGGTACCGCGCATACTGAAGGCGGTCGGCATCCACGCCGCCGACAGTCACATAGCCGCCGTGATCCGCGAGCGATTCCATGTAGAGCGCCGCGCCTTCCACCACCCAGCAATTCGCGCGTTCGCCGACCCCCGGCGCCACGTCGCCGCACTGCTGAAAGAACTGGTGTGTCGCTTCGTGCACCCAGGTGGTGCGTGCGGAATCGTCCCCCGCATAGAAGAACGCCGTCTTGTGGCGCTGCGAGAAATACCCCACGCTCAGCTCAATCTGCGGTTCGGTGCGGCCAAGTTGGGTCACGTAGTCGCGGCGGTCTTTGAACAGCACCACGTCGAACGTATGCGGCGGCCCCAGCGCGACATCTTCGCCGCGGAAGCGCGCCGCCAGGCGTCCGGAAACCGTCCAGTACTCGTAGAACAGCTGCTGCCAGGCCGCATGCACCGACTCCAGGTGGTCGGCCACCTGCCGCGCCGCGCGCACATGGAGATTGGTCGATACTTCAAAGTGCTCGCTGTCCACGACCCAGTACTCGTGGCCTGGCCAGCCCAACAGCGGATGCACTGACCGGTTGCGCTGCAGCTTCGGCCGGCGGACCGGGCGCCGCCAGTCACGTGCGTCACCAGAAAACCCGAGCACGCGGCGGGTGGCCGCATGGTTCGGGTCTTCGCGGAGCGTCTCGTGCAGGAGTCGGAAGGCGGCCCCTTCGTCCCCCGCCTCCGCCTGCCGGCGGGCCAGTGCAAACAGCCGCTCCGCCTGCTGGCGCCGCACGTCCACGAACCGCTCGTACCACTGTGCCACACGCGGAACCACAGAGCCGGAGGGGAGCGCAGGATCGGCAGCCGGCGGCAGGAACAGGTAGTGGCGCCGCGGATCGCGGGGCACCATCCAGGCCCGGGTCACCGCCGCCTGTTCGTCCAACCCCAGCTCGTCGCACCGCGCGGCCAGCGCCGCCAGCTCGCCGCGAAAACGCGCGTCACCGGCCGCCCGATCCTCCAGCAACTCCTGTGCGGCGGCGCAGGCGGGGAGCCACCCGAGGCAGCACACGATGACGCGCACCCACGGCGCAGGTCCGGGAGGGGATACCGGCGTTTCGGACAGCAAGGGATCGGACTCCGGCATGGGAGACTCGGTGGAGCAGTCGGGGCAACGTCAGCTGTTAGTGTACCACGCCGGGGCCGCGGGGGGATCAGATTCAGGCCGCGACCGGTTGGTGGCGGGGCTGGACGGCGGCTACGCCTGCCCCTCTTCAAAGGCGGCGTCAAAGGCACGGCTGCTCGGTGCGAAGTTGGTCCGTTTCGTGAACTCGCACGCTTCGCGCGCACCGAATTCGCGATCCATCCCCGTGTCTTCCCATTCCACCGAGAGCGGGCCGTCGTAGTTGATCTTGTTCAGAGCGCGGATGATTTCCTCGAAGTTGACCTGGCCCCGCCCCGGGCTGCGGAAATCCCAGCCGCGGCGATCGTCGCCAAAGTTCAGGTGACTGGCCAGGATCCCGGACTTGCCGTTGAGCGTGGTCACGGCGTCTTTCACGTGGACGTGAAAGATGCGGTCAGGAAACGCACGAATGAACTCGACCGGATCGACCCCCTGCCAGTAGAGGTGGCTCGGATCGAAGTTGAACCCGAACTCTTCGCGGTAGTCCAGCGCCTCGAGCGCGCGCTGCGCCGTATACACGTCGAAGGCGATTTCCGTCGGGTGCACCTCCAGCGCGAATTTCACACCGCACTCGCCAAACACATCCAGGATCGGATTGAAGCGTTCGGCCAGCAGTGCGAAGCCGGCGTCGATCATCTTCTCCGGCACCGGTGGGAAGGAGTACAGCAGCGGCCAGACGCTCGAGCCGGTGAAGCCGTTGACGATCTCGACACCGAACTTCTGTGCCGCCCGCGCCGTGTTCATCAGCTCGTCGGCAGCCCGCTTGTTGACCCCCGCCGGATCTCCATTGCCCCACACATACGGCGGCAGGATCCCCTTGTGCCGCTCGTCAATGATGTCCAGCACCGCCTGCCCTACCAGGTGATTGCTGATCGCCAGGCACTGCAGATTATGCTGTTCGAGCAGGTCCCGTTTCTGGCGGCAGTAGGTATCGTCGGCCAGCGCCTTATCGACCTCGAAGTGGTCGCCCCAACAGGCGAGTTCAAGCCCTTCGTAGCCGAATTCGGCCGCCTTGCGCGCCATTTCCGCCAGTGGCAGATCGGCCCATTGACCTGTGAAGAGCGTAACCGGACGTGCCATCTTGTGCTCCTTCCAGAAAGAAAGCGGTGCTGGACGAGAACCCCTGACGAAACCCGTGCTCCGCGGCGTCGGAGGACGGGCGTTGGTGACGCGTCATTGTCGCGAAACACCCGAGTATCCGCAACGGCTGCCGGGGCCGGCGGGCGGTGAGCCGGCGCCTGTGTGCGGCAGACGTGCCGGTTGTGCCGCCTGCGCCGCCCGGCCTCAGTGCTATAATTTTCCAGGTTCTGTTCGATCGATGCCGTGCCATGCCCGCCCGCGGCGGGCGAGAGGAATAGCCATGCCTGTCCGGCTGACTTGCTGTCTGGGATTGTGCGCTGCCCTGGTGTGCCTGGAGCACGCGCCGGCTGCTCCGGTGGCCGCGGAGGCGCCGGTGGCGCTGGAGCTGATCACCGACGGCAGCCTCCCCTTGGAGCGGCAGCCGCAATGGCTTGAAGCGCTCAAAACGGTCGGCTTCACCAGCGTGCGGATGCGGAGCGCTCAAGGGAACGAGGCCCCCCTGATCACCAACCGCGGGACCGACGAGAATCCGCGTTACACGGTGATCGGTGTCCTATCGAGCGACAACCGGTTGCACCTCCCGGGCTTGACGATCCGGATGGGCCAGCGCCAGCAGCTGATCGACTGGCTGACCCGTCTGCGTGAAGGGGGTGAGGATGCCGTGACCGGCGCGCAAGGGGCGTTCGGCCTGACCGCCAAGCAGTTCGTTGCGCTGTACGACGCGTTGAAACCGGCGATCGAGTTTGAGACGCGGGAAAAACTGGTGCGTGATGTGGTGCGGCAGATTGTCGACAGCACGCCTGTTGAGATCGCCATCGACACCGCAGCGCAGGCGGCACTGGCCGGCAACGACAAGGTGCCGGACGACCTGCGGGGGCTCAGCCGCGGCACGGCGCTGGCGGCCGCCGTGCGGCCGCTCGGACTGATCGTGACGGTGACGGGCCAGGGGAAGCGTGCCGGCGGGCTGCGCATCGCCCCGCCCGCCGCCCAGGACGCCGCCTGGCCTGTGGGGGTCAAGCCGGGTGTCAAACTGCCGCCCGGCGATCTCGCCCCGGCACTGTTCAAATTCGTCAACGTCGAGATTCACGAGCGCCCGTTGACCGAGGCGCTCGATGCGATCCAGCAGCGCGTGGCGCTTCCCGTACTGTGGGACCACAATGCCTTGGCCAAACACGGCGTGGATCTTCAGACGGTGGTCAGCTTCGCGCCCAAGAGGACGTTCTACAAGAGCATTCTGGACAATCTGCTGCTGCAGGCGATGCTGCGCAGCGAGCTCCGTGTGGACGACGCGGACCGACCTTTCCTGTGGATCACGACGATCAAGAAGTGAGACGCGGCAAGCCGGGCAGGCGGACTGGCTGGCGACACGTCCGACCCCGCAGTCAGGCGGGGAATTCAGCTCCCGTAGGGCGCGTGCGCATAGGCAGCTTCAAACATGGCCACGATGTTCTCCGGGGGCACGTTGGCCAGGATGTTGTGCACCTGCTGGAATACGAACCCGCCTCCCGGCTCGAGCGTGGCGTGGTGAAAGGCCCGAAGAAACGGCCCTGGTGCCGGTTTTGACATTTGTTCCACCGGTGAGCCACTTCGCATTGACGGTTTACTTCTCACTGCGAACCCTGTGTCAGGTTGGCGACCCTGCACCAGGGGTGCGGTACCGGGATAGCTGTCGTCTGGCCGAAGGTCAGTTCTCACCGTAGCCTGGGGCAACGCCCCAGGAATG
>JAAYDI010000146.1 GCA_012729315.1 Planctomycetaceae bacterium | reverse complement strand
CGTCGCGGCTGTGCGTGGAGCTGACCGAGAGCGCGCTGCTGCCGGACATCGACACCGCCGTGGACACCCTCAAGCGCCTGCGCGAGCTCGGGATCTCGATCGCCCTCGACGACTTCGGCACCGGCTACTCCTCGCTGTCCTACCTCAAGCGCCTGCCGATCGACGTGCTCAAGCTCGACCGCAGCTTCATCGCCGGCCTGCCCGACGACCCGCACGACCTGGCCATCGTCCAGGCCATCGCCGGCCTGGCCCGCAGCACCGGCCTGGACGTGGTGGCCGAGGGCGTGGAGACGCAGGCGCAGGCGAACATCCTGCGCAAGTGCGGCGTGGAGCGGGCGCAGGGTTACCTGTTCTCCAGGGCAGTCGAAAACACGTTGCTGGTGCAGGGGTTCAGGGGATCGGCCGTGCCGACGAACTAGCCTTGGCCTGCGTCGACCGCCGAGGCGTCCGTTCCAAGTGCTCTTACCCTCGCACGCAACCTGAGCCGCTGCACCGAACCTTCGGAAACATACATATGCGGGCGCGCTGCTCCGGTCAGACCCGCCAGCAGCTCGAGCACCGCACGCCTGCCTGTCGTGCCACAGGCGCGAAATGCCTGCAGCAACATGAGTTCGTTCGGATCGTCCACCACCTCGCCCTGAACCGCCGGGATCCACTGGTCACCCAGCTCGGCACAGCCGCGCCCGGTCGCCAGCCATTCGTAGGACACACCCGTCACCAGAGCCAGATGCAGCAGCCGCTGGCTGCTGGGCACCTTGGCGCCGCATTCCCAGTTCGCGACAGCGCTGCGGCCCACATCGAGCCTCGCTGCCAGTTCCTTCTGTGAATAACGCTTCAACCCACGCGCCCGTCGTACCCGGCTCCCCAGCCCCATACCTCACCCCCCGTCAGAAGGCCCTTCCTGCCGCCCCTGGGCGGATAGTGGCACAGACCGCACATACGAGGGAGAGCACTGTGCGAGCGTGACAAGAGGAACAGATGAGGCGTTTCCAAACTTGCGTTACACGCACGCAAGAACGCGGGACGAACTCCAGCAGCTGCGCCTGTCACGGCCTCCCATCATTGCTGCGAGTGCGCACGGAGAGCCAATCCGATACGTCATGCGTCGGGCGCGATCTTCAGGGACTATAAAATGTACACCTGACCCCGCCATTAGAGTGAGTGTTGGGCGCCATTGCGTGTGCGGCAACAGCTGCTGGGGATCATCTGAATAACGGGCCCTGAGGCTGCAACTGTCGTCTCTGCGGCGCCAGCTTGACGCCAGATTATGATTTTTCCCGACTTCGGGCCGATTTCGACCATTTTCCGCCTATTTCGGCGGGTTTTCCCGCCTTTCAGGCGCAACTATCCCGCAGCCGCCAGTAAATCTCGCCGCGCCATCCACAGATTCGACAGCGCAAACAACGTCAGCACCTGCGCGGTGTTCTTTGCCAGCCCGCGGTAACGCACTTTGACGTAGCCGAACTGGCGCTTCACCACCCGGAACGGATGTTCCGTAAGCTCCCCCTGATCCCGAACACCCCACGAGTAGAACTTTCTGGCATCTTTTCAGCCAGGAGGTTCCATGAAGAAGTCGAAGTTCAGCGAGGCTCAGATCGTCTCGATCCTCAAGCAGGGTGATGCCGGGATTCCTGTGAAGGATCTCTGCCGGCAGGCGGGGATCAGTACGGCGACGTACTACCAGTGGAAGTCGAAGTACGGCGGGATGGAGGCGTCGGACCTGAGACGGGTCAAGGACTTGGAATCGGAGAACGCCAAGCTCAAGCGGATGTATGCGGAGCTGGCGCTGGACAACGCGGCGATGAAGGACCTGATCGCAAAAAAACTGTAGGGCCGGTGCAGAAGCGCGAGGCGGTGCGGTTCCTCGTCGAGGTTCATGCCCGCCCCCTGCGCCGGTCTTGCGATTGCGTGGGGTTGTCCCGCTCGGCCTGGTATGCGCCGCCGCTGGACTGGACGGTGCGTGACGCCGAGCTCATCGCGGCGCTGGCCCGCCTGGTCGAGGCGGCGCCCAGCCGGGGCTTCGACAAGTGCTGCCAGGCGCTGGAAAAGACCCATCCGCAGTGGAACCACAAGCGCATTTATCGGGTGTACTGCCAGATGAAGCTCAATCTGCGGCGTGCGGCCAAGCAACGGCTCCCCAAGCGCGAGCGGGTGCCGCTGTACGTGCCCGAACACCCGGACGTGGTGTGGTCGGCCGACTTCATGCTCGATGCGCTGGCGTGTGGCCGGCCGTTCCGCACCTTCAATCTCATCGACGACTTCAACCGCGAGGGCGTGCACATCGAGATCGATACCAGCATCACTTCGGCCCGGCTGGTCCGCATCTTCGAGCGTATCGCCCAGGAGCGCCCGTTACCGCAGGTGTTACGAACGGACAATGGCCCGGAGTTCCTAGGTGAGGCGTTCGTGCAGTGGGCCAAGGCACACGGCATGGCCATCCAGTACACCCAGCCGGGCAAGCCCAACCAGAACGCCTACATCGAGCGCTTCAACCGTACCTATCGGGAAGAAGTGCTGGACCGCTACCTCTTCGCCCGCCTCGATGACGTGCGCGAGGCCACTTGGCGGTTCCTGATCGACTACAACGAGCAACGCCCCCATACGTCCCTCGGCGGCATGACGCCTGCCGAGTACCGCTCCCACACCACCAGAAAGTCTACTTTTGCGGTGTCCGCTTGACGGGGGAGCTTACG
>JAAYDI010000145.1 GCA_012729315.1 Planctomycetaceae bacterium | reverse complement strand
TGATTGTCGACCGACTGGTCGGCATACTCGATTGAGCCGCCCACACCGGGTGCCGCTCCGCGTTCGGCCAGCGTGGCGATCTCGAGCGTGACGAGCTGCCGGATGAGTTCCGCCGCGGACGGGCGGCGGAGCGGCTCCTTGGCCAACATGCCGCGCAACAGCGCATACACGCCGTGGTGGAGCCCCGGCAGTCGGCGGCGGGGATTGGGTACCGGACGCTGCAGATGCGCCAACATCAGACGTCCCGGATCTTCATCGATAAACGGCGGCTCGCCGGTGAGCAGCTCGTAGAGCGTGATCCCCAGACTGTAGATGTCGCTGCGTTCGTCCACCGGCACCGCCGAACTGATCATCTCGGGCGCCGTGTACCGCAGGGTGCCACGCAGAGCGCCTCCTGGCGCGCATTCCGGACTGCCCCGCCGCAGCGCAAACCCCAGGTCGATCAGTGTGGCATGCCCCGACGGCGACACGTGAATGTTCCCCGGCTTGATGTCGGCGTGGACCCAACCGGCCTCATGGAGCGTCTCGAGCGCTTCGGCAATCTGCCGCACGATCCACAGTGCCTGGGGTGCGGGCAGCAGTCCGCACGCCGCCAGGACCGTCTGCAGCGTGGCACCGTGCAGAAGCGGCATGACCAGGTAGCAGGGGGTTGTGTCCAGCTGGGCCGCCAAGACCGCGATCAGATGCGGATGGACCACCCTCCGACCGACCGTCGCTTCACGCATGATGAGCGTCTGGGCGCACGCGTCCGCGGGCCCGTCCAGGCGGGCCACTTTCACGGCATAGTCGGCCGGCCAGTCGGTCGGACAGCCGCATGGGCGCGCCTGGAATACAGTCGACCACTCACCGGCACCGATGGGCTCCAGGAGTTCCCAGGCGCCCAGCTGTGTAGTGTGTCGGCGCACGGTCGAACGCCGCGCTGTCTCGAACTGTACGGGATTCGTCAGGTCCATCGCTACCGCGCTGTGCTGCTCGCGAACGATCCAGAAAACAGGAACCAGCGGGCAGACCGCCCCACCTTCATCCATCGGCTTGCCGACATGTGAAGTTAAGCGGGATCGACCGACTTTGCGGACTGTACGGCCCAGACCATCCTCCCCAGCCGCTCGGCCGCCAATTGGCGCCGGTCGGTACTTGCCCCGGCAGCACAGCGCGTTTAAAATCGCAACTCTTGGAGATGTAACTTCTTAGAGGAGATCGTCATGACCATCCGTAAGATGCTGCTGGTGTGTGTTGTTCTGGCGGCTGTTGTGCTGCCCATGGTGGGCTGCCAAGGCTCTGCCGATAAGCCGAAGACCGGTGACGCGGGTCCTGCCCCGACGTCCAACACCACCGCCGAATAGGAACCCTATCGACCTGCCGTCCAGGCCGCGGGGAGGCCTTTACCTGGCTTCACCCGGCTCCGGCGGCGAGTCGTGCCAGGTGACTCACGAACCGCAGTCGGCGGAAGTCCAGCGAAGTCGCACGCGGCTTCCTGCGTTTCCGCCGATCTGCGGTTTTGTTTCGGACAGCGGGCAGCCACCGTGGCGCACCCCGGGGCTTCCGGGAGTCAGACATTGACGTAGCGCGCGTAGAGCGTTCGCGCCTCGGCGAGGTCCTCCGTGCCCGCGATGATCGCGCGTCCGTCGGGGAAGACCGTAATCTGATGCGCTGGGAGTGTCAGTCGCAGCAGGTACGCATTGCGTGTGACGGGACCGATCCCTTCGAGCCGGGCCTCCAGCATCGCGAGTGAAACGGCCGCTTGCTCGGGGAAGCTCAGCTGCACGGCATTGCGGCCGCAGAGGACCGCCGTGTCGCCGCCGCGTTCGCCCGTGAGCCACTCGAACCGGCGCTGCACGCAGGCCGGGCACTGGCTGTGTTCGCGCAGCGCATCCAGCCGGACCTGCCGCACGCGGTTGTCCCACAATTCGAACACCTGCAACTCGCGGTTCACCGCCTCCAGGTGCCCGGTGAGTATCTTCAGCGCCTCGCAGGCCTCGAGCGAGGCAATCACGTTCACGATCGGCGCCAGAATGCCGGCAGAGTCGCACGTCTCGAGCGCGCCTGGCGGCGGCGGATCGGGGTGCAGGCAGCGGAAGCAGGGGGTCACCCCGGGCAGAATCGTCATCGACTGTCCCTCGGCACCCATACAGCCGCCATAGACCCACGGCACCTGCCAGCGGATGGCGGCGTCGTTGAGCAGATAGCGCGTCTCGAAGTTGTCCGTGCCATCGACAATCAGGTCGACACCCTCGACCAACTGGCCGATGTTGTGCTGTGCGACGTCCGCGACCACCGCCTCGACCCGTACCTGGGCGTTGATCCGCTCCAGATGCGTCTTCGCCACGATCGCTTTCGGAAGCCCTGACCGCACGTCCTGCTCGTCGTAGAGCATCTGCCGCTGCAGGTTGTTCATCTCCAGGAAATCGCGGTCGACGATGCGCAGCATCCCGACCCCGGCGCGCACGAGCGTGTTGGCCAGCACGGAGCCCAACGCGCCGCAACCGACAACCAGCACGCGCGAGTTCAACAGACGCCGCTGGCCATCGACACCGATGGCGGGATAACGCATCTGGCGCGCATAGCGGGCAAGATCGGGCGGAATGTCGTGGCTTTCGGACATGGTGCAAGGATCCACACTTCGGGCAGCCCGCCACCGGGCCACCGCTACGTCTGTTCCGTCAACAGGTCCGTCAGGAACTCGGCGGTGGCCGAGCGGCCCGCGTGTGCCACCTCCTCCGGCGTCCCCGCAGCCACCACCTCCCCCCCTTCGCCAGCCGCACCAGGTCCCAGATCGATGAGGTAGTCCGCAGCCTTGATCAGCTGCAAATTGTGCTCCACGACCACCAGCGAATGCCCGACGCTCAGCAACGTGTCAAAACAGTCCAGCAGGCGTACGACGTCCGAGAAATGCAGCCCCGTCGTCGGTTCGTCCAGAATGAACAAGGTCCGGTTGCGTTTGGCACCCGACATGTAGCTGGCCAGCTTCAGACGCTGTGCTTCGCCGGTCGACAGGGTGTTAGCGCCCTGACCGAGGCGGAGGTATTCCAGCCCGACATCAAGCAGCCGTTTCAGTTTCGCCTGCACCTTCGTCTGTCCGCGGAAGAACGTGAAGGCCTCGCGCACCGTCATCTCCAGCACGTCTGCAATGTTACGTCCGCGATACGTGACGTCCAGGATCTCCTTGCGATACCGTTTCCCATCGCACTGTTCGCACTTCATGTAGATGTCGGCCAGGAACTGCATGTCGATTTCCTTGTAGCCGTCCCCTTCGCAGGCCGTGCAGCGTCCTCCTTCCACATTGAAGCTGAAGTGCCTCGCGCCGTAATTGTGCGTGCGCGCTTCAATGGTCGACGCGAACACGGCGCGGATTTCGTCAAACGCCTTGATATACGTCACCGGATTGGAGCGTGGGGACCGCCCGATCGGGCTCTGGTCGACCAGCACGACATCATCGATCTGCCCGTCGCCGATCAGCTCGTCGTAGGGATAGGGCTTCCCGCCGTTCTTGCGTTTGCGGCGGCAAATGGCGCCGTAGAGCGTGTCCTGCACCAGCGTGCTCTTGCCCGAACCGCTCACCCCAGTGACGACGCACAACACTCCCAGCGGAAACGCCACCGTGATATTCTTCAGGTTGTTGCCGCGTGCACCGTGCAGGCGGATCCAGCCGTGGTTCGTCCCGCGCCGCTGGCCGGGTGGCGCGACCCCCAGCCGCCCGAACAGGTACTCGCCCGTCAGGCTGCGCTGCGAGGCCTGCATCTCGGCAAGGGTGCCCTGGAACACCACCTCGCCGCCGCGTTCGCCCGCCGCCGGACCGATTTCGATCAGCTGGTCAGCGGCCCGCAACAGGGCACTTTCGTGTTCCACCACCACGACGGTGTTGTGCCGCCGGTGCAGGTCCTGGATGGCGTGAATCAACCGCCCGACATCCTTCGGGTGCAGGCCGACCGACGGTTCGTCCAGCACGTACAGCATATTGACCAGACTTGATCCCAGTGCGGAGGTGAGTGCCACCCGCTGGGCTTCGCCGCCGCTGAGTGTGCGGAGCGTGCGGTCCAGGGTCAGGTAGTCGAGCCCCACCGCCTCCAGGTACCCGAGCCGGGCGTCGATCTGCTGGAGCATCAGGCGGGCCACGCGCTGCTGCCAGTCGTTGAGGGGCAGCTGCTGCAGGAACCGCCGCGCGGCGCGGATCTCCAGGCGTGAAACCTGCCCCAGGTTCTGCCCGCCCACTTCCACCGCCAGCGCGGCCGGCCGCAGCCGATCTCCGTGGCACGCCGGACACACGTTATAGCTCCGCCAACGACTCAAAAACACGCGCAGGTGCATCTTGTACTTGCGCCGTTCAAGCCACGCGAAGAACCCGTTGAGCCCGCCAAAGTCCCGTTCCGGTACCCCCTCGCGAATGAGCTGCACGTGGGCGGCCGAGAGCTCGCGAAACGGCACGTCGGTCGGAATCCCGTAGTCGTCGGCCAGCGCCAGCAGCTCGTTCAGCTCGTGCGCATACGCCGGCGTGGTCCAGGGGGCGATCGCTCCTTCCCGCAGACTCTTGCTCGTGTCCGGCACCACCAGGTCCATGTCGACGTCCAGGATGTTGCCGAACCCTTCACAGACGGGGCAGGCACCCAGCGGGCTGTTGAAACTCAGGCTGCGCGGCTCCAGCGGCGGATAGTCGATGCCACACGTCTCGCAGCGCCACGCATCGCTGCACCGCCACAACTCCCACCGCTGGGCGTCAATCACCCGATACTCCGCGGCCGCCCCCGACGCGTCGGCCGGTGCCGCTTCCCGCAGTACCGCGCAGCGCCCGCGCCCTTTGCTGAACGCCGTCTCCACCGAATCGTGCGCCCGCTGGCGATTCCCCGGTCCGGCCACCAGGCGATCCACCACCACCAGCACTTCCGTGCCGTCCGGCCGCGGGCCGCCGAGCGCCGCGGCGGTGTCACCGGCGCTGAGCGACAGCATCTGGCCAGCGACGACCACCCGCACGAACCCGTCCTCCCGCAGCTCAGCCGCCCAGTTGGCGCCAGGCGGGGACTCCGACAGCACGTAGGGGAAGGCAATCATCAACCGCCGGCCGTCCGCCGCGTCCGCAAAGCGACTGACCACCGATTCCGGAGTCTCGGCCTGCACCGGCCGACCGCACTGATAACAGCGCAGCTGGCCGATCTTCGCGTAGAGCAGCCGCAGATAGTCGGCAATCTCCGTGGCAGTGCCGACCGTCGAGCGGCTGGAGCGCGATACAGGAGCGCGCGTGACGGCAATCGCCGGGGGCATGCCGTCAATGCGGTCCGCCACCGGCTTCTCGAACTGGTCGAGGAACTGGCGGGTGTAGGCCGAGAAGCTCTCGATGTACCGGCGCTGACCCTCCGCGTATAACGTGTCCAGCGCCAGGCTGGTCTTGCCACTGCCACTGACCCCGCAAATCGCTATCAGCTGGTGGTGCGGAACATCCAGATCGATGCCCTTCAGATTGTGCACTCGAACCCCGCGGAGTTCGATGTTTCGCACACGCATGCGATGCCCCTGAGAACCGGGATCAGACAGCTGCCACGAACCCGCTATCATAGCCGGGGCGGCTGCGAGGTGCCAAGATAGCAGAGCGTCTTTAACAGTCTTTGACAGACAGGGTTCGCATCGGATTCAATAGCGGTTACAGTTGTCAGACAAGCCAATGCCAGACAAGCCAATCGCCACTCGAGGAGAAGACAGCGATGCAGGTTCAGCATTACGAACGCGTGCCCCAGAACCCCGTGAACATGCCGGGAGCGCAGGGCTGCGCCATCCGCTGGCTGGTGGGGCCGGATCAAGGCGCACCCAATTTCGCCATGCGCCAGTTCGAAGTGTCGGTCGGCGGCCACACTCCCCAGCACACCCACCCCTACGAACACGAGGTGTATGTGCTGGAAGGACGCGGCGTTGCCCGCTCCGGCGACGCCGAACAGCCGTTGCGAGGCGGCGATGTGGTGTACGTGGCACCGAACGAGGTACACCAGTTCCGCAACACGGGCGACACCCCGTTCAAGTTCCTCTGCCTGGTGCCCAACGTCGCGTTGGAGAAACAGGTGGCCGTGGCCCCCGAGTGTGATTCCTGATCATGAGCCGCCTCGCCCCCCAACGCCTGGAGGACCTGCGCGCGCTGATCCGCTACCACGATCGCAAGTACTATGTCGACGCGCAGCCGGAGATCAGCGACCTGGAATATGACCGGCTGATGCAGGAGCTCCAGACTCTCGAGTCGGATCATCCCGAATGGATCACGCCGGACAGTCCGACACAGCGGATCGGCGATGCGCCGATTGCGGCGCTCGAGAACGTGCCGCACCGCGTGCCGATGCTGTCGATCGACAACACCTACAGCCTGGGGGAGCTGCGGCAGTACGGCCAGCGCACCTTGAAGGCGCTTGGCGACGAGCCGACCGAGTGGGTGGTCGAACTGAAGGTGGATGGCGTGGCGGTGTCGCTCCTGTACGAACAGGGACTGCTGGTGCGCGGCGTGACGCGGGGCAATGGCCGGGTGGGCAATGATATCACCCACAACGTGAAGACCATCGGCGATGTGCCGCTGCGGCTGCTCGGCACCGGCGTTCCCCCTGTGCTGGAAGTGCGGGGCGAGATCTACATGACCAATTCGGATCTGGCCGCGCTCAACGAACGGCAGCGCGCGCGGGGGGAGAAACCGTTCGCCAACACGCGTAACGGCGCCGCCGGAGCCGCCCAGTTGCTGGACCCCCGCATCTGCGCCGAGCGGCCGCTGCGGATGTTCTGCCATGGCGTCGGCTACTGCCAGGGACTGGCGGCCGCCAACCACATGGAGTTCCTGGCCGAACTGCGGCAGTTCGGCCTGCCAGCCACTCCGCACGTCGCCTGCCTCCCTACCTTCGACGCGGCGGTCGCGCACTGCGAGCAGCTGGCCGAACGCCTGTACGAGCTGGACTTCGAAGTGGACGGCCTGGTCCTGAAGGTCAACCGGTTTGACCAGCGCGCACGGCTCGGATCCACCTCCAAGAGCCCGCGCTGGGTGATCGCGTACAAGTTCGAGAAATACGAAGCCGCCACGCGCGTGAACAACATCGTCGTGCAGGTCGGCAAGGCCGGCACTATCACCCCCGTGGCCGACCTGGAACCGGTCGAGCTGGCGGGAACCACGGTGAGCCGGGCCAGTCTCCACAACGCGGAAGAAATCGCGCGCAAAGATATCCGCATCGGCGATATCGTGGTGGTCGAGAAGGCCGGCAAGATCATCCCCCACGTCGTACGCGTCGAAAAGCACCTCCGCCAGAGTCAGCTGGCGCCCTATGCCTTCCCGACCAACTGCCCGGAATGCGCCACCGCGTTGCTCAAGGACTCCGGCGGCGTCTACATCCGCTGCCCGAACTACCGCTGCCCCGCCCAGGTGAAGGAACGCATCCGCTACTTCGCCAGCCGCAACGCCATGGACATCGAAGGACTCGGCGACAAACTGGTCGATCAGCTGGTCGACACAGGACTCGTGGCCGACTACGCCGACCTGTACAACCTGCAGGAAGTACAACTGGTGCCCCTGGAACGCATGGGCCAGAAATCGGCGGCCAACCTGCTGCGGAACATCGACGAAAGCAGATCGCGCGGACTCGCCCGCCTGCTCAACGCGCTGTCCGTCCGCCATGTCGGCTCCCGGGTCGCTACCGTGCTGGCCGAACACTTCGACGATATGAACGAACTGGAACAGGCCTCCATCGAAACGCTCAGCAGCATCCGCGAAATCGGGCCGATCATCGCCGAAAGCGTGTACCAGTACCTGCACAGCGACGAAGGCCAGGAAGCAATCGCCGGCCTGCGCGACGCCGGCGTGTCGATGGAATCGGAACGGGGCGCCCAGTCCGGCACGGCCCAACCACTGGCCGGCAAGACCTTCGTCATCACGGGAACCCTCACACACTACACGCGCGAACAGATCGAAACGCTCATCAGCCGGCTCGGAGGACGCCCCGCCTCAAGTGTCTCCGCCAAAACTGATTTCCTGGTGGCCGGCGAGAAGGCCGGTAGCAAACTGGCCAAGGCCCAGCAGCTCGGCGTCCGCGTGCTGACCGAATCGCAGTTCCGGGCGCTGGCCGGCGACGAATAAACGGCAAACACACCGATCCGGAAGACACCGGGAAGCACCAGGCGGGACGGCAGACGCGGTGGCCCGCAGGCGCTCCCCACCCCCGGACGCTGCAGTCCAGCGCCACATTCGAAATGCGGACGCGCCCGCTTCTACGCCAGCTTGCGGCCGGAAATCATGAGAATGACCGACACCAACAGGGTCATCAACGTGGCCAGCATCAGCAGCTGCTGGAATGTCATGTGGCTGCAGGCGTCTGGCAGGTCGAGCAGGAAATTGAAGATGTGGCGCATTGGTCCGCCCCTCAGAAGACAGTCCCCTTCATCACGAAAATCCCCTATAGAAGCATAGCATTTCAAACCGACATAAGCTTTGTGGCCTTTTTAATTGTGACAACTATTTGATTGTGACAATGAGGACATATACGCATGCCGTCTGCAGAGCAAAAACCACGGCGGCCGAACGAGTTACGGCCGGTTAGGATTCGGCGTCGTTTCACGCGAGCGGCGGCCGGCAGCGTGCTGTACCAGGCGGGCCGTACGACCGTATTGTGTACGGCGAGTGTCTCGGACCAGGTACCATCGTGGCTTGCTGGTCAGGGGCGGGGCTGGATTACGGCGGAATACAGCATGTTGCCTGGCAGCACGGCTCCGCGCAAGAGCCGCGAGCGGGATGGCCGGCTCGACGGCCGCACGACGGAGATTCAGCGGTTGATTGGGCGCAGTCTGCGCGCGGTGGCCGACCTGGCGGCGTTGGGTGAGCGGCTCATTACAGTGGACTGTGACGTGCTGGAAGCGGACGGAGGCACGCGGACGGCGAGCATCACGGGGGGCTTCCTGGCGCTGATCGATGCGTTGCATTCCATCGAACGCGCGCTGCCGGATCCCGGCCGGTTTCCTCTCTGTGACAGTGTGGCGGCAGTGAGTGTGGGGCAGGTCGCTGGCGCGACGGTCCTGGATCTCGACTACCAGCAGGACGCGGCAGCCAGTGTAGACATGAATGTAGTGATGACTGGCCGCGGGCGTTTCATCGAAATTCAGGGGACGGGCGAGGAATCGACATTCGCGGATGACGATCTGGAGCGCATGCTGCAGCTGGCGCGGCAGGGTATCCGGCGTCTGACCGAGATCCAGCGTGGAGCGTTGGGGCGGCGTTGGCCATTCGCCTGAGTCGGCCGGGTGACAGGAAATCGAAGCCATAGCACACGTTTGGCTGAAGGCCAAACTCACCTACGGCATGGTCTCCCATGTGTGAACATGGCCTTCGGCCAAACACCTCGTTGTGCTCCCATTCCTGGGGCGTTGCCCCAGGCTACGGTGAGAACTGACCTTCGGCCAGACGACAGCTATCCCGGTACCGTACCCCTGGTGCAGGGTCGCCAACCTGACACAGGGTTCGCAGTGAGAAGTAAACCG
>JAAYDI010000144.1 GCA_012729315.1 Planctomycetaceae bacterium | reverse complement strand
CGACCAGACTCCCTCGCTGGTCCAGTGTTTCCACGCCTTCACCGGCGTGGCCCCATTGAAGCGAGAGTACGGTTGCGTGGGGTGGGGTGCGGGTCGGGGTTTCCACGCCTTCACCGGCGTGGCCCCATTGAAGCTGGGACGCGGACGAGGCGACCCGCCAGCTCAACCTGAGTTTCCACGCCTTCACCGGCGTGGCCCCATTGAAGCTCTGTTATCGTGTCCGGATGGAGTCGGTGGATACAAGTTTCCACGCCTTCACCGGCGTGGCCCCATTGAAGCATCGGGACTGCACCGCCCTGATCGAGGCCAACAGCAGGTTTCCACGCCTTCACCAGCGTGGGCGGCCATCACGGTAAATAGGCTGCTCGACCTCGGCGAAGCTCAGGCACTACCAACTGGCGACATTACCCTGTCTGGCGCTATCGTCAGGGCGGGTTTTGTCGCCAGTCGCATGCAGCACCTGTCCCCCCACTCTGCTTGGTCGTCCGGCTTATCCGCTCGAAATCGCCTCTGGCGTACTGGGGGGCTGCGATCGCGTAGACGCTGAACTGAACCTCAAGAAAGAACCACCGATGAGAAGGCGAAGAATGCCCTTCCCCATCGCTGATAGCTAAAAGAAAGAGGCAACGCGATTATGCGCTGCCTCTTTCGTGCTTGTGAACACGGGCGGCCATGATGCTGTGAACGGCGGGCGGTGGCCGGGACCGGGTAAGCGGCGCGGCGGATGGGCAAGCGCTTACGCCGTGGCCTTGTAGTTGCTGCCCAGGGATTCCGGGCTGGCGGGCAGGCCGAGCGAGATGGGCATAATGACCCAGGAGACCTTGCGGCTCGGCCAATCGTAGAGCAGGGCAGGCAGATGGGACACCGAGTCGTGCGTCGAAGGCTTGTTCTGCTGCACCTCGATCACCACCTGGTCGCCGGGCAGTGTCGCCAAAGCCTCGATCACAAACGCGGCATTGAAGCCGGTCACGATCAGGCTATCCCCGCCACCCATGAACCGCGTCCGCACCCGGCCGGTCGATTCGCCTGTCTCCGGGCCGCGGTACGTCACTGTGCTCGATTCGCCGGCCAGCCGCAGCCGAACGCCCCGGCCACCACTGCCGGCCGGCGCGATCTCCCGCAACACCCCCAGCAGCTCCGACCGGCTGACCATAAATCGCGAGCCCCCTCGCGGAACGATATCGCGCCACATCGGGAAATTGCCCTCCGCACCCCGGCAATGCGCCAACCACCCCGCACCGGCCAGGTACAGCTCCGGCGGCTCGGGATCCTGGGTATCCACGGCCGCCTTCACGTACAGGTTCAGCGTGCTTTCGTCGTTCTTGTCCACGACTTGCCGCACCAGCTTGCATAGCTTCGGCGGCAGAATCGCCTGGCAAGAGCCGGCCTCGCCGGCATCCCCGCGCAGCTCGACGCCCACCATCCGCCGCCCGTCCGTGGCCACCAGCCGTACGCCATCTGCCACCTCAAGCAGCACGCCGTGGATCGCGTAGCGCGTCGACGTCTCCGCCACGCCCGCCAGCGCCGTGCCCAGGGCCTCGCGAAACGGGCCGGCGGACACACAGATCACCTGCCCCTCCGCCCGTTGCGGGATCAGCGGGAACTCCGCGACCGGCAGGGTATTCAGCCGATGCTCCACTCCGCCGCCGTTGACCACCAGCACGTTCTTGTCACCGTGCAGCTCGCAGAACGGCGCCCGCGAGGCCTTGACCCGATTCAGTAGCTCCCGGGCCGGCACCACACAGCGAGCCAGCTCCCCGTCTGCCCCCAGGTGCATCAGCAGGCTGGTCTCCAGGTCCGTCGCCGCCAGCCACAGCCTTCCTTGGCTCGCCTCGATGCGCACGCCCTGCAGCACCGGCTTCAGGCTACGCTGGGGAATCAGCTTCACAATCCGCTCCAGGGCCTTGACCAGGGCTTTCCGTTCGATCATCACGCACGTTGAGAGATCCGTCGTCATATCGATGCCTCCTTTTCAGCAACCGCGTAAGAGCAGCAGCAACAGCAATCCCCCGCCGACCCACACGATCCAATCCTCGCTTCCCAGCCCCGAATTCGTCGACTGAGGGGCCGCCAGATTCACCATCGGCCTGCGAGAAGCTTTCGAGTGCAGCGGCTGACCATGCTTCGAGACCTGCCAGGCTTTTCCGCAGGCATGACACTTCCAGCCGCTACCCATCGACGCTCCTTTCGGCAGATGAATTCTTCGTCCACACGTACAGCGCCCCGTAAGATGTGCCATACGACATTCTCCTCCCTGTTATCTCGTTCAGTTGAGCACGGTGCCAAACAGCCGGTTGAGCCGAATGGACTGAGCGGCAGTGGTCGTCGGCTGGCGCTCAAAGCGGTCCTTGGCCACCTCGGTGAACGCGTTGTACAGCGACCAGGCGGTACGCGGCCCGAAAGCCTCGTAGCCCGGCGACCGCCAGCGCTCGAGCACCTTGGGCAGATCCCGCAGGCCGATGCAGCGCTCATCCACCGCCCGGACGATCAGGTCATGCGCCCCGGGGTTGTCCATCGGCGTTTCCTGCAGCCGTCTGATCCGCCCGGCCGCGTTCTCCTGGAAGGCCGGCAGGCGGGTGATGCCGTCGAGGATCCGCTGGTCGAGTTCCCGCTCGATGTAGGTGGTGTGCTTGCGCATGACCACGATCTGAGCGGAAAACGCCAGATTGTCGCAGACCAGGACTCTTTCCCCCGCCGCGATGCCTGCCGGCAACGACTTGTCCGTCGAGTTGCGTACCCCGACCGCCAGCATGACCCCTTCCACGATCGTGCTGGCCAGGTCGAGTACGCCGAAGAACTTGTGATCGTCGCGGCTGACGCCCAGTTCCATGCGCGTGACCTTGAAGCCGGTCTGCTCAATCGCCGAGCGGGCCGAGTCCAGGACGCGATAGTGCGGAATCGGATGCCAGCTCCGCGTCGGTTGGGGCGCCGAAATCTCGAGCAACTCCTCCGGCGTCACCTTCCTGCTGCCGCGATGCAGCAGCAACGTAGCATTGTTGGCTGTGACCATGTGCAGGTTCCTCCTTGTGGTGAGAGATTGAGATTCAGTTCAGTCCAGATCAGGCCGCTCGGAAAGCGGCCCCGGTGAGGGGTTGGAATGAAGTTCGCGCAGGGCAAGCGCGCCCCGATGAGATGTGGGCATATCAGGCGTAGTCGCGGCCGTCAGCTATCGCCGGCCCAAACCAGCAGAACCGCGGCCGCCTGCCTTTTACGTCGTGCAGGGATGTCAAGGGTGAGGAAGCGGTTCTGATCGGGCCACCGGTTTGTTTGAACGAAGAAGCAACCGAGGCAGCAGAGGCGCTCTCCTTGCCCTCTGATGCCTCTTGGTTGCGGTCCCGGTCTCCGCGAGTCCATCAGTCAGGCGATGGAGCTTTGCGAAGATCGTGAAACGTCCTTGATGACGCGGTGCTACTGCCCACTGCCCACTGCCTACTGCCTACTGCCTAATTCCCGTCGATTCCTCGCTTCGCTCGGAATGAAAAGGGTAAAAGGGCAACAGGGCAAAGGGTCAAGTCCCCGCAGCACAACGGAATCCGCTGTTGTAGTAGCGGTCGACGGGCGAGCTCCAGGCGCGAGCCGCGACGCGGCACCAGCGGGCATAGTGGGTCCAACCGCCGCCGCGAAGAACACGGCTACTCCCGCTCGCCGGGCCGCGCGGATTGCTGTAGGGGCTGCTGCTGTAGTACGTACTGCTGTACCAATCATTGCACCACTCCCAGACGTTGCCGGCCATGTCGTACAGGCCGTAGCCGTTCGGGGCGAAGTAACCCGCCGGGCTGGTGTAGGGCGTACTGCCTACCGCGAACGTCGGGTGATACGTCCACGTGGTATACGGGCTCGTATCGTACGTGTAGGCGCTGCCGTTCGCACGGTAATTGACGTGATCATGATTGATCGTGTTGCCATGCGGGAAGCGTTGTCCCGACACACCGCCCCGGGCCGCCTTCTCCCATTCCGCCTCCGTGGGCAGCCGGTAACTGCCCACGGCATAGTTGCAGGCCCAAGTGGACAGGTCGTAGCACAGCGGCCGCCCCTCCATCGCGCTGCGCCAGTTGCAGTAGGCCGCAGCCCCGTACCAGCTCACCATGACCATCGGGTGTTGCTCTTTACCCGCGACGACGCCGAACGTGCTGCCGTTCCAGGTAATCCGGCTCGACGAGCTGCTTGTCGTCGTGTCACAGTAAGGAAAGCTCGTGCCGCTGCCTGCCTTGTAGACAATGTTGTTGGTTACGGTGATCTGCCCGCCCTGTCCGTACGCCCAGTTGAGCACGTCGGCGTACTGCTGGTTGGTCACCTCGTACTGATCCATGTAGAAGGCATCGACGTAGACCGCGTGAACAGGCCGCTCAACGGGCGCCCCCTCGTTGAACGTATCGCCCATCTGGAACTCGCCGGCGGGGATCAGGACCATGCCGGGGGGCAGACAGACCGCCGCCGTGTTCAGGTTGTTCCGCACGGTCACCAGGTCGAAGATGTTGATGCTGCCGTCGGCGTTGACATCCGCGCGGAAGTTGCCGGCCGTCACCGGCTGGTTCAACTGGTTGCGGACCTGGACCAGATCAAAGATGTTTACCGCCCCGTCGCCGTTGGTGTCGCCGGCCAGGACACGGATGCGCACCCAGGTCATGCTCTCCATGCCGGTAACACCCGACACGCCCAGCGTCAGGCAGATGCCGTTCGGAACGCTGCTCAACTCGACCGTGGCCTGCGAGCCTTCCACCAGGATCGCGTCCACAGAGCCCGCCGAAGTCTGTACATCGACCCCGTCGACCGGCCCGCTGAAGGTCAATACAACCTGCGTCGGCCCGCCAGCTCGACACTCGACGCCCGCGTTGGCATAGGTCTGCACCGGCAGATTGACATCGAACTCGCCCGCCATCCCATGATCCT
>JAAYDI010000143.1 GCA_012729315.1 Planctomycetaceae bacterium | reverse complement strand
GGGCTGTGATAGGGGCGCCGCGCTACGGCTCAAGACGACAGTTCGCGTGGCGCGCATAGGTCACGAAACGTGACTTCCATCAACACACGAACAAAACGCGATTGCTGCCACGATACCAGTTGCTTTTCTCGTGCATGTGGCGTAAATAACGCAACTGGAGAGTTGATTTGTTCCTGCCGAGGACTACACTGGCGCACGGTCGAACAAGGGAAACAGGAGTGAGAATATGAACGAGCATGCACTGTCACGACGTGAATTCCTGACGGTTTCGGCAGCCGGTGGCAGCTTGAGTCTGGCAGGACTGGCCTGCGCATCGGCACACTCTGCGACTCCTCCGGAGCGTCCCGCGGGACAGAAAAGTGCTTTTGGGTTGCAGGCCGATCCGCTGCCGAAGGTGCGCATTGGCTGCGTGGGGATAGGAGGTCGCGGAACCTATCTGCTGGGGAACCTGCTGGGCATCGAAGGGGTCGAGATCAAGGCGGTGTGCGACACGGTGCCGGCACGCGTGGCGGCGGCCCAGAAACTGGTCACGGACAAGGGTTGGGGCGAACCGGCCGGATACGCGCAGGGCGAGCACGACTATGAAAACCTCTGCCGGCGCGACGACATCGACTTGGTGTATATCGCCACGCCGTGGGACTGGCACGCCCGGATGGCCGTCAGCGCGATGCAGAACGGCAAGCACGCGGCACTCGAAGTCCCGGCTGCCATTACGCTCGAAGAGTGCTGGCAACTGGTGGACACTTCCGAACAGACGCAGCGCCATTGCATGATGCTGGAAAACTGCTGCTACGGAGAAACTGAACTGCTGGTGCTCAACATGGTCCGGCAGGGCGTCTTCGGCGAGCTGACGCATGGCGAGGCGGGATACCTGCACGAAGGACGGGGCTTCGTCCTGCAAGACGACAGCGCCACGAACTGGCGCCGCAAGTTCGTCCGCACGCTCGATGGCAATCTCTACCCTACTCACGGGCTGGGGCCGGTGGCGCAGTACATGGGCATCCACGGAGGTGACAAGTTCGACCTGCTGGTATCGATGAGTTCGCTCGAACTGGCCATGAGCAAGCAGCGCGACGCACTTCCCGCCGACGATCCGCGCCGCCAGGAACGGTTCGCGCTGGGCGACATCAATACATCGGTGATCAAGACAGCGCGGGGACGCACGATCATGGTCCAGTGCTCGTTCGCTCAGGTTCGGCCGTACAGCCGGATCAATATGATCTGCGGCACTGCCGGCGCGTTCTGCGATTACCCGCCCCGCATCTTCCTTGATGGCCGCGGCGCCGACTGGGAGACCGATATGGCGCCGTACCACGCCCAGTACGGCCATCCGCTGTGGAAGAAACTCAGCGAAGTGGCGCTGCAGACAGGCGGCCACGGCGGCACGGATTTCATCATGAACTGGCGCCTGATCCAGTGTCTGCGCGAAGGTCTGCCGCTCGACATGACGGTCTACGACGCCGCCGCCTGGAGCAGCGTGTTCCCGCTGAGCATCGCGTCGGTCGCCCAGGGGAGCGCGCCGCTGGCCGTGCCCGATTTCACGCGCGGCGACTGGCAGCACCAGGCCCCGCTGGGCATCGTGGAAGCCTGAGATGCGATCCGGCGTTCCAGGATCGTCACCGATTCAGAACTCAGTGCCGCGTGCCACTCGACCCGCCAGTGGCACGCTCGTTTTCCCGCTGAACCACGCACGAAACGACAACGACAAGCATGCCCGAGAACATGTCGGTTGAGCTACGGACGCCGCGCTGAACCAGCGGTCTCACTCCAATCGCCAATCTGAAACAGACACTCTGACTCCAGTCTGCCCGCCGCGAGCCGCCCATTGCCGGCCTAGCCCCCGGAAGCCCAGCCGCGGTTGTTTTCGGTTTCGGTCTCGGCGGCCGCCGGTTCAGCGCGGCGTCTTTGGCTCGACCGGCATGTTCTCGGGCACGTGTACCCACGGGTGGCGCCGCGAGGCGCGGCTTACCCCGGGCTGTGATAGGCGCAGCGCTACGGCTCAAGACGACAGTTCGCGTGGCGCGCATAGGTCACGAAACATGACTTCTATCGACACACGAACAAAACGCGATTGCTGCCACGATACCAGTTGCTTTTCTCGTGCATGTGGCGCAATTAATGCAACTGGAGAGGTATGCGACGCTGGAGTTGATTCGGCTGCCGTCCGCTACCGCTGACGCCGCCACAGCAGCAGCGCGCCCCCAATAGCCAGGCCGAACAGCACCAACGTCGAGGGTTCCGGCACCGCCTTGAGCGAGAAGCTGATCGTCGGGTTGAAACCGTCTTCAACGAACCACACCGCGGGATTGGGCAAGTTGGCAGCACCGAAAGTGGTCAGTCGCAACCACTTCGTATCCGCGTCGTCGACAAAATCGAACTCAACGCGGCACGACTGGCTGCCGCTGAGCGCCGTCTCGTCGGTGACTAACGCACTGTTGGTGCCAACGATGTTCGCAGACGTCGAACCGGAAAAGCTGGGCGCCCGGAACAGCACGGCACTACCAACCGCGTCGTCTTCGAAGTCCGCAATCACGTGCGTGCCGCCCGACCACGTCTGCGTGATGTCGTCAATGTAGACCACCCAAGGTTTCTGATTGCTGCCGGTGCTCTTAAAACGAATGTGCTCGATGGTTCCCCAGACCGTGTCCAAAATGGCGTTCGCCGAGCCGCCGGCAAAACCCGTGAGCGTATCTGTGGACGGTGTAAACGTGAAGGTGTGCCATTGATTATCGGCGACGAGAGTCTGGCCATCGAGATTGACCCATTCGATGCCACCACTGCTACCTCCGTTAGCACCGATCCCTGGGAAGGAATTGGGGTCACTTCCGGTTTCTCGAATGCCAAGCGAGATCTGTAGCATCTCCGCCTGTACGGACGCGACGAAGCTCAACACAAACACCACCACAAGCAACTGCCAGATAGTGCGTTTCATCGGATGACTCTCCCAGGATGTAAAAGCTACAAGTGCGCTGTCCGTGAGAACTGAAGTTGTTGACGTGAACGTACGAGCAACCTGACGTTTTCCTCCGTCCCACGCGCCTGTTAACTTATCCGGGTTGGGGGCAAGGGGCAACTGGGGTCAGTCGGGTAATTTTTTGAAGGAGGGTAGTTTTTTTGCGCAGCCAGTGCCGGCGACGGAGTCGGCCGGTCGATAGCTAAACCTGCATATAGTGCATGGCTGTTGTGTCGCGATGGCTGCAAGCGTGTGGGAGCGTGTATCGCAGGTGCCCCGGGGTGTTTTCTTAAGGGAGGGGGAGCGGTGGGGCGCTTCACGCCCGTCGCGCGCACCTGTCGCGTGGTGTGCGCTGTTTACCCCTGGGATCCGCCGTGGTCTGTTCCGTGCGGTCAGTTTGCGGACGTGCGCCCGGCGCTCGCGTCGCGCGGCACGGGACCATCGCGGAGTACGATCTACGGTATTACAGACAGCATGACCCAGGAAGGGCGGCTGGAATCGTGGTAGACGGTTTGCTGTGCGACGACCGGTTGGGTGGCCAGTGCCAGGTTGTCGTCGCCCGAATTGAGGTTCCGCAGGTAGTAGGGGTAGTAGCTGCTGGAGATCTCGACGCGGATGCGATGTCCCTGAGCGAACAGATTCCCGGTTGGGCGCCAGAAGTCGATGGTGTACTGGTAGCAGCGATCGGGTTCGAGCGTGCCGAGCGCATCGGGGCGGAAGGCGCCGTGGTGCCGCTCATCGCGATGCCGCGCGCGCATGACTCCCTCTGCCAGGAAGACGGCGCGACCATCGGGGTAGACATCGACCAGGCGCATCATCCAGTCGGTATCGCGGGCGCTGGTCGCTGCGTACAGCTGGGCCGTGATGGGACCGATCACTTCCACGTCTTGTTCCAGCACGGGCGAGGTGTAGACGAGCACATCGGCGCGCCTGGCGGACTCACTCACGTCGCGCGGCCCGTCAATATGGCCGTTGCCGTAGGGTGGCGACGGTGTGGGGTCGTCCGGGTCGTAGGTGTAGTGGTCGGGGGGCTGCGTGCCGGGCGGCGTGGTGCTGAGTGTTCCGTCACCGGCAGACGAGTTAGCGTGTCCGCCACTGTGCAGGTAGTACCGTGTCGGCACGGCTTCGGGCAGTGGCCAATCGTCAGCCGCGCGCCACGCGTTGCGTCCGAGCACGAATACGTGGACGGGCGGGTCGGACAGGATGCCGTTGTCGATACCCTTCAGGTGGCAGTCGAACCAGCGGCAGACGTAGCCATCCCAGTCCACGACAGCCTCCGGTCCGAAGTCGGCATCCGGGGCGCTCAGGCGGTTGTTGATGGCATGTTCCCACGGGCCGATGACCATCCGCGGCTGGCGCGCGGCAGGTGTACCGCCGTATTGTTTCATGGCTGTGAAGTTCATTGGCGTACCGGGGAAGTTGGCATCGAACCAGCCGGTGGCGGCCAGTGTGGGGACCTGCACGCCGGCGTAGCTCTCCGGCGTCTGATAGGCGATGCCGCGCCAGTAATCGCCGGCGGCCGTGTTCTGGAGCATCCATGTGCGCCACCAGGAGGTGGGCAAGTAGTTGCGTGTTGTATCGAAGTCGATGTAAGGGAGCTGGCGATAGGCGGCTTCGCGGTTGACGGCGAATCCACCGTACGGTCCCGGTCCCGCGCTGTGCGGCAAACGTCCCGACATCAGGCCGGCCCAGTCGAGCATCCAGCAGACGAAGATGCCGTTCTGATAGGGGCAGTTATAGAAATGGTCGGGCGGAGCGACCTCGGGCACGATGGCCTTGAGTGATGGTGGCGACTGCGATGCCGTCCACCATTGCTGCCAGCCCACGTAGGATGGGCCGAACATGCCGACGGCGCCACTGCACCATGGCTGGGCGGCGATCCACTCGACCAGGTCATAGCCATCCTGTTTGTGCAGCGGTGAGAAGGGATCCCACTCCCCTTCGGACTCGAACCGGCCGCGGGAGTCGGCGGTGACCACGACGTAGCCTCGCGCGGCGAACGCGCGAGCGCGCGGGGCGGCACCCCGCTTGTCGTATGGCGTCTGGTAGAGGATGGCCGGATAACGCCCCGCGGCCTGAGGGCGAAACACATCGACCCTGAGCCGCGCGCCGTCGCGCATGGGTGCCTGCTGATCGGGTTCTTCGAGCACCTCCATGGTGGCCGGGGAGATACTGCCTACGTGCGGGAAGGTTCCTTCAGCCCGCGCGATGGAGGCGGCGACGAGCAGGGCCACGATCGCGGCGCGTGTGGCGGATGAACGGGTAACCATGGTCAGGGCGTTCCTCTCAGAGTCAAATGGACTTTCAGCCAAGTCACGGGGTGCACGCTCGCGCGGGGTGCCGGCCGGGCGCGACGCGCTGCGGGCCTCTGGCCCGGCCATCTGGGGCGTATCCCACGGTGCCGGCGATATCGATACAATACCAGATTGGCACACCGCCCGGGGGGATGGAGCCCAGGGGGGATCCGAGCGGGAATTCGATTCGCACCCGTTTGCACAGGGAGCTGACCATGAAAGCCCATTCACCGTTGCAGTCCGGTTGTGCGTGTTGTCTCAGCCGGCGTCGTTTTCTAGCCGCGGGTTGCAGCACATGTGCGGCTGTCATGACGCAGGGGCTGCGGCCCCACTCGGCGCGCGCCGCGCACACTGCGCAGGGCACCCGGCCGCGCGTGCGGCTGATCTTCGCCTGCTGGGCGCTCCAGCAGGACCGGCCGACCTGGCCGCACATCGGATATGACTTTGCCGGTGATGTGCAGCAGGTGCAGGATGTGTTGGCGCAGCGCTGTCCGGAGGTGGAGTTCCTGCCGGCGCTGGCTCACGGCCCGGAGGATGCGCAGCAGCTGCTGGCTGCCGGGGATGCCGATCGCATCGACGGTTACATCGTGTACCAGATGAACAACTGGGTGCAGGTGATGCAGACGATTGTGGCCTCCGGCAAGCCGACCATCGTGGCCGATTTCCTCTATGCGGGCAGCGGCGGTTTTCTGGTCTTCACGGCCGCGCTGCGCCGTGCTCACCAGAACTTCTCGGTCGTCGCTTCCTCGGACCTCGCCGACCTGGCCGCGGCCGCCCGGTGCTTCGAACTCCTGAAGACAGGTGGTGGGGTGACGGAGTTCGTAGCCGCCTGCGACCGGGTGCGCCAGGAACGCACGGGCCGCGGCGATTCTGCACCGTGCCAGGACGATCCGCTGCAGCTGGCCGATGTGGGCCAGTGCCTGGAAACCCTCAAGAAGTCGCGGCTGGTGACGATCGGGGGCAGCATGCAGAACATTGCTCGGGAGATCGAACAGCGGCTGGGGATCAGCGTGATCGAGGTCGGATTCGAGGAGTTGTCCGCGGCATGTGAGCAGGCCGACACAGAGCAGGCGCGGCAGATCGCGGCGCGGTGGAAGGGGGCGGCGCGCAGCGTGCAGATCGCCGATCCGGACGCAGAACTTGAAAAGTCGGCGCGGCTGTATCTGGCCCAGCAGGCGGTGCTGGCGAAATACCAGGCCGAGGCGATCACGATCAACTGCCTGGGGGGCTTCTATGGCGGCCACCTGCCGGCCTACCCGTGTCTGGGCTTCGTGGAACTCCTGGACGCCGGTCTGGTCGGTGCCTGCGAGGCCGACCTGTTGTCGACCTCCACCATGCTCGTCATCAAACATCTGGCCGGTCGGCCCGGCTTCATCTCCGACCCGGTGCTCGACACCTCCAAGCGACAGATCATCTACGCGCACTGCGTGGCGGCGACCCGGATGCTCGGTCCGGAGAGCGCTCCCAACGCGTACGAGATCCTGACGCACTCGGAGGATCGCAAGGGGGCGGCCGTGCGGTCATTTCTCCCGCTGGGCTACCTGACCACGACCCTGGAGATCCATGCGGCCCGGCAGGAGATCCTCCTGCACCAGGCCCGGGCCGTCGAGAATGTCGTGATCGACCGCGCCTGCCGGACCAAGCTGGCTGGCCAGGTTGTCGGCGACATGGAGAAACTCTTCACCTACTGGGATCAGTACGGCTGGCACCGCGTCACGTTCTACGGGGACCTGCGCGAGCCTGTGCGGGAGCTGGCCGCGGCCTTGCAGTTCAAGTTCATCGAGGAGGCGTGAGAGGAGACACTTGACGTACCCCCTGGGTGACCCGCATAACACGCATCGACCGGCGTGCCGCCGCGCGACGCGTCTACTTGCGGCCTGCCCCCCGATGTCGATAACGTGTCGATTAGCGGGCGGTGCTGCCCGTTGCCGGCGCGCCGCTGGCTACAGACGCCGGCAGCGCTGGCGCGTCCGAAAGGGGGCCGCGCTCTCAGAAAGTACGGTCTCCAGCCTCCATCTTCAGTCTTCAGCCTACAGAAAAGGATACCGTCGATGCGATCGGATCTGGTCAAGTTGGGTGACGCCCGCGCTCCGCACCGGAGCCTGCTGCGTGCCACCGGGGTGAGTGACGATGATTTCAGCAAGCCGTTCATCGCGGTCTGCAACAGCTACACCGATATCGTTCCGGGCCACGTGCATCTGAACCGCGTGGGCGAGTTCGTCAAGCAGTGTGTCCGCGAGGCGGGTGCCGTGCCGTTTGTGTTCAACACCATCGGCGTGGATGACGGGATCGCGATGGGGCACAGCGGCATGAAGTACTCGCTGGCCAGTCGCGAGCTGATCGCCGACTGTGTGGAGACGGTGGTGCAGGCACACTGCTTTGACGGCATGATCTGCATCCCCAACTGCGACAAGATCGTCCCCGGGATGTTGATGGGAGCCGTGCGGTGTAACATTCCCACGGTGTTTGTCAGCGGCGGGCCGATGGAGGCGGGCACGACGGCGGACGGCAAGAAGATCGACCTGATTGACGTGTTCGCGGGGGCCGCAGCCAAACAGCAGGGCAAACTCACGGCCGACGAGCTGCTGGCGCTGGAACGAGCCGGCTGCCCGACGTGCGGCTCCTGTTCCGGACTCTTCACCGCCAACAGCATGAACTGCCTGTGCGAAGCGTTGGGGATGGCGCTGCCTTGCAACGGAACGCTGCTGGCGACCAGTGCCGAACGCAAACGGCTGTTTCGCCAGGCTGCGAAACGCGTCGTGGAAATGGTCTACCAGTTCGACAAGCTCGGAGCTGGGCACGGCCTGCTGCCACGCGAGATTGTCACCCTTGAATCGATTGACAACTCGATGATCCTGGATATGGCGATGGGGGGGAGTACCAACACGGTGCTGCACATGCTGGCCATCGCGCATGAAGCCGGCGTAGAGTACGATCTGGAACGGATCAACGTGCTGAGTAGTCGTACCGCCAACGTCTGCCGGGTCGCGCCGAGCAGCCACTATCATGTCGAAGACGTGCACAACTCCGGTGGCGTGGCGACGATCCTCGGCAGCATCAATCGAGGGTGCCCCGGTCTGCTGCATCTCGACTGCCCGACGGTGACCGGCCAGACATTGGGCGAGAACATCGCCGCGTATGACGTGCGCTCTGAGCAGGTCAGCCAGGAGGCGCTGGAAATCGCCGCGGTCACGGCGGGGGGCCAACACACTGTGGAAGGCATGAGCGTCCAGCGGCAGGCCGCGTCGATCCGTGACTTGTCCGCCGAACAGCTGGGCTTCGATCCTTGCGACTGCATCCGCGAAGTCGAGCACGCGTACAGTCCGGAGGGAGGGCTGACGATCCTCCGCGGCAATCTGGCTCCGCAGGGTGCGGTGGTGAAGACCGCCGGCGTGCTGCCGGAGATGTTGCGGCACACGGGCCCCGCGGTGATCTTTGAGTCGGAGACCGACGCGTATGCGGGGATTGTCAACGGCCAGGTCAAGGCGGGCGACGTGGTGGTGATCCGCAACGAGGGGCCGCGCGGCGGGCCGGGCATGCAGGAAATGCTGGCCCCCACGTCTGCCATCAAAGGGGTGGGGCTCGACGACAAGGTGGCGCTGATCACTGACGGGCGGTTCTCCGGTGGCACGGCAGGAGCCTGCATTGGGCACATCAGTCCCGAGGCGGCCGCGGGCGGGCCGATCGGGTTGTTGCAGTCGGGGGACATCATCGAGATCGACATGCCCGCGCGCAAGCTCGCCGTGCGACTGTCGGCGGAGGAACTACAGCGGCGGGCGCAGGCCTGGAAGGCGCCCGCACCGCGTTTCAAGAGCGGCTACCTGTCGAAGTACGCCGCACTGGCGACCAGCGCCGATACCGGGGCCGTGTTGAAGTGGTGAACAGCGGCGCGGCTGACTCCCGTTCGCTCCACGCGGCCGCCGATGGCCGCCGCGCGAACGGGGGCCACCGCCGCCGGCCCGCTCCCGACGTGACGGCCGGTCGGATCTCGGATCTCTCCGATCTCAGATCTCCTTGCCCACGGCGAAGGCCTGACCCAGCAACGGGCCGACACCGTGATAGGTCCGAGTACCGGGCGAGAAGATGATCGGCAGCACCTTCTGGATGTCCGGCATGCCGGACTCGTCGAGCACGGCCTCGTCCGCCTTCACATCCAACACCTCGCCGACAAACTGCGTGTGCAGGCCCAGTTCCAGGACCTGCACGACGTTGCACTCCAGCACCAGTGGAAACTCCTCGACGTAGGGCGCATCGACCAGTTCGCTGCGCGCGGCAGTCAGCCCGGTGGCGGCGAACTTGTCGAGATCCCGGCCGCTGGTCAGCCCAAAGAAGTCGGCCTGCTTCATCTGAGTCTGGGCGGGCACGCTGAGCGTAAACGCACGCCGCTCGAGCAGGTTGCCATAGCTGTAGGTGGCTTTACGCAGCGAGACTGCTACGCACGGCGGGTCGGAACAGCAGATACCGCCCCAGGCCGCCACCATGGCGTTGGGCTTGCCCTGTTTGTCATAGGTTCCCACGAGCCACATCGGTGTGGGGACAATTAACGTTTTTGCGCCAAGCGAACGTCGCATCGCGGGTTCCTCGCGTAGATGATTCTCTGGCCGGTTGGCCGGTCTGCAGGCGATCCTCAATGCATCAGCCGATCCCAACCGCGCACCGGCGCCGTCTATCGTATGGTGTTCTCGCAACGATACAAGTCCTCCCATCCCCCGCTGCCGCTCACCTGTCCGCCGGGATCCTGCTGGCAGGCTGGACGAACCGGGCCGCTGTTCCCGGACGTCGTGGCCGATCCCGCAAGTCATCGAACGTGGCGCGGAACATTATCGACCTGGCGTCAGATCACGGCGGCGCGGCAGGGCTGTCGGGGACGGGCGGTGACGTCGTCCTGGTGGCTGTCTTCGGCCGGGCCGGAAGCGCCCAACGCTGGAAGCCCTGCGTCTGACGCGTCACCACCTGGTCGTCCTCCGCGACGACAAACAGCGCCTCGACGTCGGGCAATCTCTCGGTGAGTTCCATCCCGGCGCGGACCCCCAGCACGCTGGCGGCGGTCGCGTACGCGTCGGCGTCGGTGCAGGTCGGGGCCAGGACCGATACGCTGCTGCGCTCGGTGAGCCCCAGGCCGGTCTGCGGATCGACGATGTGCGAGTAACGCACCCCCGCGATTTCGACGAACTGGAAGGCGTCCCCCGAGGTGGACAGGGCCTGATGGCAGAGGTAACCGAAGACACTCGGCGGAGCGTTCGCTTCCAGCGGCGCGATCCCGACCAGCCAACCCGGCTCGCCCGGCGGCGGGCCGCTGGCCGCCAGGTCGCCGCTGGCGTTGATGATCGCCTGGCGGATGCCCTGTTTCTCGAGTTCCTGCATGGCCTGGTCCACTGCGTACCCCTGGCCGATGCCTCCCAGGTCGAGCCGCATGTGCGGCGCCAGCAGCCGGGCCGTCCGGGTTGCCGGGTCGAGCACCAGCAACTGGTGGCCGGTCGCGTCCCGCGCCTGCTGCAACCGGTCGTCGTCGGGCAGCTTCCGCACCCGGCGCGCCCGCCGCCAGAGCTTGGTAAAGGGGCCCACCGTGATGTCAAATGCTCCCTGCGTTCGCTCCGCCCACTGCTGCGCCTGCCACAGGACCGGGAATAACTCGTCGCTCACCTGGACTGGCTCTGCGGTGGGGGCCGCGGCGCTGAGCTTGACCAGCTCGCTGTCGCTCAGATAGTCGCTCAGACAGGCATCGAGCTCTGCGATCCGAGCGAACGCCGCGTGGAATGCCCGGTTTGCGGCCGCCTCGTCCGCAGCGTACAATGTAATGGCGAAATCGGATCCCATGTGTACTTGTACGGACTCGAATTTTTCGAGTTCCCCCGCATTACAGGTGGCCCATGCCACTCCTACCCCTAGAAGCCATGCGTTGGGTATCATATCGTTGATGTCTCGCGCTGGGCTCACCGATCGGCTGATCGGTGGTTAGTTGAATCTCTCACAGGAATGGTTGTATCTCTTACAGGAAAAGGTCCATGAAGTCGAAGTCTATGTCTAGCGTAAATCGGCTGCCGCACCCGTTACAACTCGGTTCTCGGCGAATCATTCCGTTCATCGCGGTCGCGTGCCTTTTGGGTATCGTCTCGCTTGGCAATGCGGCGGACGTCCAGCGGGTGCCGTTGCCTGTGCCGGATGCGGACGCGAAGACCGAAGACGATATGAAAGAGTATACGGAGCTGATCGAGCATACGGATGCGAAAATCGAAATGGTGCCGATCAAGGGTGGCGAGTTCTTGCTGGGCAGTCCGGACAGTGAAGAAGGGCGCGGGGATGACGAGGGGCCGCAGTGCAAGGTGAAGATCCCCGCTTTCTGGATGGGGAAATACGAGATTCGGTGGGATGCGTTCGAAGTCTGGATGTTCGACCTGGACATTCAGCGCCGCAAGCTGAAGAACGCGCCGGAGACCGAACGTGACAAGGCCTCGGCCGAGTACCAGCTGTCGCAGCCGACCGAACCCTACACCGACATGACGTTCAGCATGGGGAAGAAGGACTGCCCGGCCATCTGCATGACCCAGTTCGCCGCCCGCACCTTCTGCCAGTGGCTGACCGAGAAGACCGGCCGCTACTACCGGCTGCCGAGCGAAGCGGAGTGGGAATATGCGTGCCGCGCCGGCACCGACACGGCCTACTCGTTTGGCGATGACCCGGCTGACCTGGAAGACTACGGCTGGTTCTACGACAACAGCGAGGAGGCGTACCATAAGGTCGGGCAGAAGAAGCCGAATCCGTGGGGCCTGTACGACATGCACGGCAACGTGGCGGAGTTCGTGCTCGACGGGTACGTCGAGGACGCTTACAGCCAGTTCAAGAACGGCGTGACCAGCCCGCTGATCACGCCGACGAAGATCTTCCCGACCGTGATTCGCGGCGGATCGTGGGATGCTGATCCCGAAGAGTGCCGCAGTGCGGCGCGGGGTGCATCCGATCCTTCGTGGCAGGCGCAGGATCCGCAGATTCCCAAAAGCATGTGGTACAACACCGACGCGAAGCACGTGGGATTCCGCATCATTCGCCCGCTGGTCGAGCCGACCGCAGAGGAGAAGGAGGCCAAGTGGGACAAGATGGAGCCGAAGCTGGACCGTCATCGCGGCCGGTAAGGCGGCACGCTGGGTTCGCCACCCGGCCCGAGTCAACCGGCTTCGAGAGTTAACGGGAAAGTTAACAGGAAGCAGCGCGGGCCACGAACCTGCACCGCGCCGGGATCCGGGGCGAAGCGGATCGCGAGAGACGCTTCCCCCGGCGCGGAGCGAAAGGTGGTCCTGGCAGGGAGAACAGGCCGACCAGCAGGCGTTCGTATCCTTCAGCCGTGGCAGCGGCGGTGGAGCATCTGTGACCAATGTGACCAACGTGCCCGATTCCACGCCGGGGAACCAGCCGTCACGGCGTGATTTCATCCGCACCTCCTCGATCCTGGTCGCGGGAGGACTGGGCATTGGGCGGACTGCCCACGCGCGCGGCACGGACGTGATACGGATCGGCCTGATCGGCTGCGGATCGCGCGGCACGGCGGCCGCCATACAGATGCTCAACACCACCAGCGGGCCCGTGCGCCTGGTGGCGCTGGCCGATGTGTTTCCCGATCGTCTACAGGCTGCGTACCGCCAGCTCCGCAGCCGGCATGGCGACCAACTCGACCTGCCGCCCGAACGCCGCTTCACCGGCCTGGAGGCGTACCGGCAGCTGCTCGAGACAGATGTCGAGCTGGTCATTCTGGCCACCCCGCCCGGGTTTCGCCCGCAGCAGTTCGAGGCTGCCGTGGCGGCCGGGAAGCACGTGTTCCTCGAGAAGCCGGTGGCTGTCGATGTGCCCGGCGTGCGCCGCGTGCTCGACGCATCGGCCGAAGCCGAGCGCAAGAATCTGGCCGTCGCCGTCGGTCTGCAACGACGGCACGAACCGGCCTATCGCGAAACCATCGCACAGCTGCACAGCGGCCAGGTCGGCGACTTCGTCACCCTCCGCGTGTACTGGAACGGTGGCGGCGTCGGAACGTGCCCCCGCCAGCCCACCCAGAGCGAGTTGGAGTACCAGTTGCGCAACTGGTACTACTTCACCTGGCTCAGCGGCGACCATATCGTCGAGCAACACGTGCAGAACCTGGATGTGGCCAACTGGCTGATCCAGGACCTGCCCGTCGAAGTCAACGCCCAAGGGGGGCGGGAGGTCCGCAAACGCCGCGGCAACGAAGGCCGGGACTTCGGTCAGATCTACGACCATTTCTTCTGCGAGTTCACGTATCCGAACGGCGTTCGCGTGTTCAGCCAGAGCCGTCATATCCGGAACTGCTGGAATCGCGTCTCTGAACATGTGGACGGGACGAGCGGCTCGGCTGACATCAGCGGCGGGAAGATCTACGACCGGTCGGGGACCATCGTCTGGCGCACCCAGGCGACGCGGGACGGGCACCAGCAGGAACAGCACGATCTGCTGGCCGACCTGCGTGCCGGACGCGTGCCCAACGAAGGGCAGTACGGAGCTCACAGCACGTTGACCGCCATCCTCGGGCGGCTCGCTGCCTACTCCGGCCAGCGCATCCGGTGGGACGAAGCGCTCGCGTCCCACGTCACCCTGGCCAACACCTCAGTCCTCACGTCGCTCGCCGACCATGCTCCCACCTGCCCTGACCAGGATGGTGACTATCCCATCCCCGTCCCCGGTACGACCGTGACGCTCTGATGCCAGACCTGAACAGGTAGCGGCGCTACGCATCCCATTGCCGCAGGCGAGCGACCAGCGATTTGACTTCCGGCCGGTGTTTCTCGAACACGCCGAAGACCACCAGGCTGGCCAGGCCGGCGGAAATGCCGAAGACCCACCAGGGCCACGTGTGGTCGACCAGTCGACCGGCGTTCCACACCATGGCCACAATCGCCAGCAGCAGGAAACTGGATCCCAGATACAGAAACGCGCGGACGCGCAGCAGGATGCCGGCGAACACCCCGCCGACCGCCAGGCTGGCCAGGATGATCGGGCGCAGCCAGTCTTCCGGCGTCTCCGGTACGACGAGCTTCATGAACATCTCACCGGCCGAGCTGACGTAGATGATCGCCATGCAGACGTAACGAATGGTGGTCAGGGACGCGTCACTGAGCCGGTCGCGGTTGATGTGCGCGGCCACCAGCATAGAGAGGGCGGGCGGAATCAGCCAGAACTGCGGTTGCGCGCACAGGTGCAGCCCTTGTTCGGACAGCAGGGCCCACAACGCACCGTTGCCCATCACGGCGGCCACGATGCCCGCGCCGAACGACCGGCGCGTCACGGCCAGGAACACATACACCAGACCGCCGCAGAACAGCACGAGTGAGGGGCTGGTGGAAGAGAATGTCCAGGTGGTCAGGGCGGGCACCAGCGGCAGGAAACCGCCGGTGCGGAGCAGTGGGTCAGCGATGACGCGCCAGTTGCGGCGCAGGCACAGTTCGCCGAACGCGACGCTGCCAAACGCCAGGGCCATGATGATATACGGCCAGAAGTCGCGGAAACGCCCGTGGAACAGCTGGTTCTGGGCCAGGTACACATGGGCGAAGAGCAACCCGGCCACGCACTGCGCTGCGTACACGTAGGCGGTGCGCCCCCGCTCGCTCAGATGCAGTGGGTCTTTGCCGGGCCACAGGGCCATGGACAGCAGCGCTACGACAAACCCGCCCAGCATCACGCTGATGGCCAGTACTTCGAGTGTCGTAATCGGGGCCGGCACATGCGGTGTGAAGCAGGCGACTTCCAGCGCGAGGACCGCGGCCAGCGTGCTGATCGTAATGGCCGCCAGGATCAGGGAGGCCTTGCGCACCGCCTCGTACCAGCCGCTCTGCGGTCCGATCCAGCGGGCAACCACGAAGGCATACAGCAGCGTCATGCCGGCCACGCTGATCAACAGCCGCGCAGCGTATGCCAGCATCCGGGCCTGCTCCGCTGCCACGCCGACGTCGGCCCAGCCGATGTAGACCGCGGCCAGGCTCAGCACGAGCAGCGCGAGGCACTGCATCGCACCGCGCCGCGCGCCCTGCGCGAGGCAGCCGATGCCATAGGCCAGCAGCCCCGGCGCGAAGGCTGCCCCCATGCGCATGGCACGATCGTCCGCCACGAACACCGTGACGAAACCGAGCAGGCAGAGCAACACGGTGCCCAGCACGGACAGGGCCGGGAGCCAGCGCCCGGCGTGCTCCAGCCTGGCGACAGGGTGCGGGATGTGCAGCCGCGCACCCCACTGCGCGAGCCGAACTCCCGATTTCCACAAGTGCCCGGTCAAGGCGATATAGCCCGCGCCGGCCAGGCAGGCCGCCATCACCGTCAACGCGGCGCCCTGATCCGTCAGTTGATCCAACAGCCGCACCGCCATGCCGAGGGTCGTCAGGCCCCAAAGATACAGCGCGAGCAGAGACGCGCGCAGGCGCTGGTCCCACAGCGTGGCGACCAGCAGGATGCCCATCGCTACGAGCGCCGTGATTCCCAGGAAATCGGTGATCGTCAGACTCATCCCCCCCGCGTTGCGACCGGCAACGATGGTGGCCATCGCATCCTCCGCCACCTGCGCGCCCAGGAGAGCCGTCAGCCCCCATACCAGAACGGCGTGCACCCGGAACCGCCCCGGACGCGGGTCGAACGACTCGTGCCGCGCGTGCTGATACCAGATCTCCACCAGCAGCCAGATCAGTGCCGCCACCGTGCCGGTCAGGATGGTCACGTAGTAGCAGCCAGCGATCCCACTCAGTCCGGCGCGGACCGCCACGTGCTCCCACAGCAACCACGCGCCGCACAGCAGACTGACGACCGATGCGCAAGCGCACCACTGCGACCGGCAGCCAATCCCCAACACGGTCCACAGCGCGGCGAGCCCACCGTAGACTCCGATGGTCCACCACGTTGCCGGCCATTCGGCACCCAAGTTCAGCACGAAGACTGCCAGGCCCAGTGCTGCGCTGGCACGCCGCACCACCGCCAACCACGGCTGATCTTGCCCCAGAAGACGCTGCCAGCAGACCGCCACTGCCGCGCTCAGGCCGATGCCCAGCCAGATGCTGATCAACAGCTGATACCCGTCGCACGGCCTGGCGACAGTTGCCGGGCAGATGCTTGCTGCCACGATCGGTGCCAGAACCACCGGTGCGCCCACCGCAAGGCCGGCCAGGTACCGTGCATCGCGGTGCGTGAACCAGGCGACCGCGGCGACCGCCAATCCGACCGCCAGGTAACTCGGCCACCGTCCCAGGTATTCCAGCGCCGGTGCCGCATCGTGCACATCAACGAACAGGCAGGCCACAGCCCAAGCCGCCAAACCGGCGGCCGCCAGACCGGTACCGGCAATCTGCACTTTTAACAGGGGGCGCCGCAGGCGGGCAGCGTCGCGTTCGATCCACCGTGACAGCGCCAGCCAGATCAACCCATACCCGGCGAGTCCGGCCGTCAAGGTCTGAACCAGCGTCACCGATTGGGCCACCGTCCAGCCGGCACGTGGCACCGCTTGATCCAGGACGACCGCCAGGGCGAGCGCGCACTCGCACATGACGGCCCCGAACAGCGCGTAGACTGCCCTGCCCTCCCGCGCGGCGTGCATCAGCGCGGTGACGGCCAGGACGGCCACCGGTACGGCGTAAGACACGGCCGGCGTGATACGGGCGAACCATGTGTCTGTCAGCGGGCCGTTCCAGGCCGTGCCGCAAGCCAGCTGCGCGGTGGCCAGCAAGGTCAGACCGAGCAGGGGCAAGGTGCCCACTGCGAACGCCGTATCGCGCGTCAGGTCAGTCAGTCCGGCGCTGTAACCACGCGCTGCGGGCAGCCATCGGCGCAGAGTCTGCATTAGCTGCCGGGGCGCGGTGAGCAGCAGCGTCCAGCAGGCGGTGTACAGCGCAAATGCCCATCGGCAGGCGGAGGCGACCGCCCACCCGGACTCCCAACGCCCGGCAACCAACAGCGGCAGGCTGGCCGTCAGCGCGATCGCGGCCAGAGAACCGAATTGTGAACCGTGCGGTACGATTGCCGCGCCCAGAGCTAACGCCACACTCAGCCACGCCAGCAGACCGAACACCTGATACGCCTGGGTGTGCCATGCGTCCGTGGCCCAGGCATGATCGGGGGCGATGTATCCCAGCTCGACCAGCGCGCCGGGCTGGCAGCCGACCAGACCCAGTCCTGCCATCAGCGCAATCAGACCAACGAGCAGCCCGCGGTTGAGGCCTCCGGAGACTTCAGTCAACAGGAAGTGGGCGACCCGGCGTTGCGGTACAGCGGAGCATGCGGCGAAGACCGCGGCACACCACAGTCCCAGCGCTAGCGCCTGCCATTGCACGTGTTGCAGGTTACCGAGCACGGGCTCGGGCCACGGCTGCGCTGCGGCCCCCGCCGCCACCGCCAACCCTAGCGCCACCGTCGTGGCGACGTACGCGCCGCTGATCAGACGCGGTACCCGCATCGCCACGCCGGCCATGGTCCAGACCGCGGCGATCATGCCGACGTAGGCGGCCTGGGCGCCCAGGGTGCTGCGGCCGAACGACAATGCACCGGGGACTGCCAGAACTGCCGACAATACCCCGCAGGTCGCCAGGGGCACGATCAGCTCGCGACTCAGCGCCTCCCGCCCCTCAACCGTGCCACCGCCGACTGCCCACGCCGTGCGGTGCCACCGGCGGGCACTCAGCGCGAGTAACTCCATGAATACTCCGTGACCGATCAAGGCCCACAATACCGGACGAGCTATCGTCCACTGCCAGGCCGCCAGCTGCGCAGCGACCCACGTGTTCCAGCCCAGCAGATGCACCAGTGTCACGAGTGACGCGGCCGCACCGAACAATGTGATCGCACGCTGCGTGCGCCACCAGCCGAACGGCCCGCGCTGGGGCTTGGCCATCGGCTGGATCGGCCAGCACCAGGACGCTGTCAGCCCTGCGGTGGCGAGGCAGGCGAACAGCAGCGTGGTCCACGCGGCGTCGACGCCCGTCCAGAAGCCCGCGTACAGGCCGATGGCGGCCGAGATCGCCGCCACGGCGCCCGCAGTGCTCAGGTACCCCCGCGCGACGGCCGCCAGCTGCCGGCGCCGACACCAGCAGCCGATCGCCCCCAGCGCGACTGCGGCTACGGCCAGCGCCAATGCGGAGCGCCCCATGACCAGCGCTCGGACGAGTTCCGTGCCGGCCGCAGCGGACTCCGCCAGCGGGACGGTCTGTCGCAGAAACGTCAGCAGGCCGGCCCAGGTGGCGGCCGCCGCTGCGCCGGCGTGCAGCACCGGCACATTGCCGAGGCAGGCCAGGCACAGGAACGCCCCGGCCGTGACCGCCGCGACGGCGATCAGCACCGGGGGGAGTGGCCAAGCCAGGAACATTGTGCCCGCCATGAGCAGACCGCCCAGGACGGCCAACGCCGTGCCGACGGTGCGTGTCTCGGCCGCCGTGCGCGCTGCACATCGCGTGTGGACCGACATGCCGATCCCCAGCACCACCGCCGCGGCCAGACTCAAGGACGGACTCAGCGCCGCCAGCGTCGCCTGGACCGTGCCCGCGCGATACAGCAACAGCCCCACAGCGACCGCCAGCGCGAAGCCGGCTGTGCCCAGCAGTGTGAATGTCTGCGCGGCACGTGCGCGACTCAGCCGTGCGCGCTGCGCGATGAGGAACAACTGCGTCAGCGTAGCAGCCAGAAAACTCGCCAGCGGCACCAGGAACAGTGCTGTAGTACGGAGCAGCGAAGTGCTGGTGAGATCGGCATCTGCCAGCCGGTTGATGAGCAGCTGGCCGGCTGCCGTACCCATGATCGCCACCACGAAGCGCCACCAGCCTTCTGCAAACAGCGCCCGGGCCGATACGGCAGTCAGAGTGCCGTAACTCACCAGGCCTACCGTCACCGCCGCGAGGTACAGCGGATCGGTCACCGCACGCTGCTCCGCATCGGGCCCCGAGAGCAGAATGCCGGCTACGAAACCCAGCGGCACGAGGAGCAGGGCGATGATCAGCACGCCGCGGCTCGTGGCACGCAGCCGCCATCGCCGCAGCGTATATAGCCCGGCGCCGTGGATCGCGATGATGCCGAGCAGGAACAGGAGGGCAGGAAAATAGCGGATCCGCTCGCTGATCTCGACGAGCGTGGCCCGCAGACTGATGACCAGTCCGATGACGCTGCCCAGGATCAGCATGCCGCTGGCCAGCTCTCCCCAGCGGATGTTCTTCTCGTCGAGAAACGACTGGAGCATGTCGGCCAAGGTCCGGCGCGGTGAGAATGCCGCGGGGGCCGGAGGTGTGTCCCGGGCGAAGTCGGGTACCGCCGGCGCCGTCGCGCCAGCCGCCGCCGCGGGCATTTCGAGCACGGCCGGATCGCAGGCTGGCCGAGGCCGTGTGTGAACCACCTCCTGTGGCGGCCGCGGCACACCATCAGCTGCCGCAGTGGGCGCGACCTGACGTTGCTGGACGTCCGAGGCGACGTCCGAGGCGACGGCTCCAAGCAGGTGCTGTTCAGCCGCCGTGAGCGCCTGCAGGGCGTGATCGAAGACGGTGGGATCAAGACCGTACCGGGTGTGGTACTGCTTGATCTGGCGGATCGCCGAGGTCAGGCTGCGGCGCCTGGCGGTCTGGGACTCATGACCGCACTCTCGACAGATGCTCGGCTCCAACACGCCCGGCTGCCCGCAGCGTGTGCACCGGCAGGTGGGCAACCGCCCTTTCTTGCCGATCCGGAAGACCTTGCGCAGGATGGCTGCCCCGGCCATCCACAGCGCGTGACCGACGGCGGCGAACAGGGTGACAACGACCGCAAACGACACCAGGCCAATGAACAAGTCTTCCACGGTGGTCTCCCTGCGCGACAGGAGTCAGAATAGGGGGCCCGTCATCGGCAGGCGACGAGCGGAACTTCCGATAAACGGCAGAGTGCACCCTATACCGACAGGCGACCGAGACAACAGTCGCCGGCCGGCAGCGCTTGTATGTGGCATCAGTCCAGCGGCGCGAGCTCGACGTTCCGGAACTCGATCGGCGTGCCTTCCGATTGCAGGCAGACGGCCCCTTTCGTGACGCTGCAGTTTGTTGCGTGGTTGACCAACTGGCCGTTCACCTTCACGATTATCTCGTCACCGCGGCAGGTCACTTCCAGTGCGTTCCATTCGCCCAGCGGCTTTTCGGCATCGTCGGTCAGGTTGACGTGGCGGCGATCGTGTTTCCGGCTGGCCTTGTCAGTGACGTCCAGATCGGTGCCGATGATCCAGAAGTCACCGGCGTCGCCTGCTCCCAGCTGCACTTCGATGGACTTCGGCCACACCCCCAGAGCACCTGGTGTGGAGGCATGTACCAGCACGCCGTTGTTGCCTCCAGCGCCCGGCCACCGCCACTCGAGTGACAGCACGTAATTCTCGAAGTCGTCCCGGTCCGTCCGCAGATAGCCGACTGGCTTGCCCGTGCACAGCAGCAGCCCGTCCTGGACGGACCAGGTGTGGGCCGTGTCGGGGTTATCGGCGGGCTGCACCGACCAGCCAGCCAGGTCCACACCGTTGAACAGCTGGATCGTCCGCGCTGCGCCGGGGCTGGCGGCGTCGTTCAACGGTTGAAGCTGGATGTTCCGGAACTGCACGAGCATCGGGGGGCCGGCGTGCAGCTGGAGGGCCAGCAGCCCCGACATACTGCGTTTCTCCGCCTGGTTGTCGGTCAGATCGACGGTCACCAGCCCGTTGATCTTGTGGATCAGGCGATTGCCCTGCGCGATGATCGTGTAGTGGTTCCAGTCTTCCTTCTTGATCGCCTTGACGATGGCGTCGTTATCGGCGGTTGTGCCGACAGCTTTCCAGTTGCCCTGCTCGTCGACCACGACCTGCTTGCCCCGTTCGCTGATGATGCCGCGTCCGCGTTCTTCGTACAGGATGCCCGAATAGGTGGCCGCCGCATCGAAGTCGGCCTGGTAGCCGCCGATCACCCACTTGTCGGCTTCCTGGCTGCGGTACTGAATGCCCGAGTTGCCACCGACGAGCCGGAAGTCCAGGTCGAGCTGGAAGTCACTGACCTCTCCCTTGCGCCACACCAGGAACGTGTTGTGTTCGGTTGGATTGTCGGCCGTGGTCTGGCCGCAGATGACCCCCTCCTTCACGCTCCAGAACCGAGGATCGCCATCCCAGCCGTCGAGTGTCTTGCCGTCGAAGAGCGACAGGGGCGCTGCCCGTTCTTCTGCCACAGCGAACGACGACAGGCCGAGCGACAGCAGGATAGCCACAAGCGTGAAGCAGCGTCTCATGATGGTTCTCCGGTGGGCACGGTTGTAGGGCAGGTGCGATGCACAAAACCACGATACAACGATTGCAGACCCGCGTCAAACCGGCGGGTGGCTCGCCGGGACTAGGCGGGGCCAGTGAGTAGGGGCGGTGAGTACGTTGACGACAAGGGGGTGCTCTACTACATTCAAATACAGTGACGAAGCGGAGTTGGGACCGGGCCGTGCCAGGCATCCTGGGGTATTGGGCATCCTGGGACACTGGTTCGCCCGCGACAAGGGAAACCCCTCTATGTTCGGTGAACTGACCCCTGTAGGCGGCGGCGATCCAATCCCGCTGCGCAAGAAGAAACTGCTTGTCGGGCGGCGTGAAGGATGCGATATCACGCTCCGCTTTGCCAACGTGTCAGCACATCATTGCCAACTGTCGCTCGAACAGGGTTACTGGTTTGTCAAGGACCTGAAGAGCCGCAATGGCACCAAGGTCAACGGGACACGCGTGACCAGAAAACGCATCGATCCGGGTGACACGCTGAGCGTCGCCAAACACAAGTACACGGTCAACTATTCGCCGGTCGACTTGGGGGCCGCTGGGCCACCGCCGCCCGACGAAGAGGAAATCTCTGAGATTCTCAGCCGTTCGCTGCTCGATCGCGCTGGGTTGTCTCGTCGCCGACCGGCGGTTGAACGCTTTGACGAACTCGATGAAATTGTCGGCGGACCGATTGCAGACCAGGATATCACTGAACGTTACGACGTGCTGGATGACAGCGAGGGGCAGATCCCCGATCGGAATGAACCGATTTGACCCCGCTGGAGTCCGTCCCGCGTTGTCACTTCGCGCGCCTTGTCTCCCCTGCAGGGGGGCGTTGACGTAGTGGATTTCCTGGAATGAGCTGCCGCTCCGCGGTATCCTGCGGCCGGGCGACCGACGGGCCGGGCGACCACGTTATCGCGAGCGTGGTGGACCATTATTATGTTATATTATGGTGCTCCGCCCCTTGCGGTTCCTGTTCACACACTCAGGCCTGAATCAGGGCGGAAGGACATCAGATGCATCGGCAACTGTGGTATCAGGATGGGCTGCGTTTTTCATGCACCGGATGCGGTGACTGCTGTACCGGTGGGCCTGGCTTTGTGTGGGTCAATAAGGAGGAGATCCAGCAGCTGGCGGTGGCCATGCAATGCGCCGATGTAGCTGAATTCGAGCGGCTGTACGTCGTGCCGGTAGGCAACCGGCACAGCCTCAGAGAACGCAGCAACTACGACTGCATCCTGTTGGATCCCGACACGCGACAATGCCGAGTCTACGCGGTGCGTCCGCGGCAATGCCGGACGTGGCCATTCTGGGACTCGAATGTCGAGACTCCTGAATCCTGGGAGCGAACCTGTCAAGTATGTCCCGGTAGTGGCCAGGGGCGTCTCTACCAGCTGGCCGAAATCGAATCGCAACGGCAGGTGATTCGCGTGTGATAGGACTGCTGGTCTGGGCCTTCGGCCACCCCGTTACGGGGGCTCGATCTGCTCGCCAGGCTCAGTGAACTGCTCGCCAGGCTCAGTGAACTGCTCGTGTGGCCGGATGTGCGAAACTACCTGGGCTGGGTTGCCTCTTGCCCTCCCTGGGGTGGTTTGTGGCGCGGAATTGGGGGTGTGGCCAGTCGTGTTGAGCGGACTTTACGGTTTGGTTGAAGTTGGGGGATTGGACGGTCGATAATGCCATCTGTCGAGTACGCGCTGGCGTCTGGCGCGGCCTGTGTGAATTGCCGGAAATACTGATTAATTCAAGGCTTACGAAAAACGTCGTCGACTCAGTGGAGGTGAGTGTCCTTAAGTGCTTGTAGTCATGAGACTTGCGACTTATCCTGTGGGAATGCGATGTTTCGAAAACCGGCGTTATTCAGCACGGTTCGGGCACGCGGCCAGGGGTGGGGCAAGTGTGAATGAGCTTGACTCTAGTGCTTGTGGCATTTACACTTGGAGCAACAAGAGGCGGGTCGAAGGACCGACATTTCTCGACCTTTTGAGTGCCCAGTGAGGGAGTTGAGTCGTGACGAAGAAAGAAATCGTCAAAACGATTTCGGAAGAGATCGGTTTGACCCAACTAAAGACCAAGGAAATCGTGCAGAAGACGTTCGATGCGATTGTGAAGGCACTGGTGGAAGAGAAACGCATCGAGCTGCGGAATTTCGGCGTGTTTGAAGTGAAGAAACGCGCTGCCCGTAAAGCGCGAAACCCGCGGACCGGGCAACGCGTCGACGTGCCGCAGAAGTTCGTTGTCACGTTCAAGCCGGGCAAAGAAATGGAAGAGCGGGTGCGGCATTTGGGACGCGAGGTGGCGGAGGCAGCCACGCGACCCAGGGCCGTACTGGAGCAGTTAGAACCGGCGTCCGACCTGGCCCCTGGAGCGCCAGCACCAGCGTCCACGACGCCCAGTATGGGTACGCCTCAGAGTTAAAGGATTCTTTCGGCGCGAACGAGTCTCGCCGGGAGCGATGCATTCTGTTCAGGGAGGATTGATTCGATGCGTCGAATCTTCTACGCGGCTCTGCTCTGCACGCTGTTGAGCACAACTGTGGGCTGTTTCATTCCGATCTACTCAGCGGATCGGGCGCGTCGCACACGGCAGTTGATCTTCACGTCCGAGGACATGCGGCAGGCGCTCAACCAGTGGGAGCGGTTCTGGTTCCTGGATCAGCCTGATCACATGAACCCGGAACGGGTCCACGGTGGCGTGATCTAGCCGTCCTGGTCCGCAGCGCGGCTACGATTCAGCGTTTCCGGTAGCATGCCGCTTGCGACAGCCGGTCGCAGGTGCCAGATACAGGAGGCGCGGAGCCGACTCCCGGCCGGAATCGCACGCGCTATGCGGACCGCCGCATTCGCCGCGAGCCACTTGTGGCAGGGACTCTCCCGTCGCGGCGTGGCGGGGTCAGGCATCCGGCCCGACTTGGGCTGGATGGCTGTCTGCCTGGAGGGCTGGCGCTGGCCTGAGCGGCTTCTCGCGCGCGTCCTGGCGGCCCTGTCATCAGATCTGCCCAGCCGCTAGACTGGCCTACCATATCAGCACTTGTGATTGACTGACGTGTGGTGGCCCCGGCTGCGAAGCCCATGACGAACCTGCCTGCCCAGAACTCCGATCTCGATCTCCGCGTGCGGCTCGGCCGACTGGAACTGGCCAACCCAATCCTGGTCGCCAGCGGCACGTTTGGGTACGCGCGCGAGATGGAGCATCTGGTGGATCTCCGTAGTCTGGGAGCGGTCATTCCCAAGACGGTCACTGCCGAGCCGCGTTGCGGCAACCCGCCGTGGCGGACGGTGGAGACGGCGTCGGGCCTGCTCAATTCGATCGGGCTGGACAACGACGGCATCGAGGCGTTCGTGGCGCACCACTTGCCCTACCTGCGAGAGACGGGCACGCGCGTGATTGTGAGCATCGCGGGGCGCAATCCGGAGGAGTACGTGCAGCTGGCAGCACGGCTCGAGTCGGCTGGCGGAGTGGACGGCCTGGAACTGAACGTCTCGTGCCCCAATGTTGCAGGTGGGATAGATTTCGGCACCGATCCCGATCAGTGTGGGAAGCTCGTGGCGGCGGTGCGCCGCGCCTGTTCACTACCGCTTCTGGCCAAGCTGACGCCCAACGTGACCCGCATTGCGGTCGTCGCTCAGGCCGCTGCTCAGGGGGGGGCGGATGCGGTGAGCGTGATTAACACGTTGCTGGGGATGGCGGTGGACTGGCGTCGTCGCCGGCCGGTGCTGGGCAATGTCCTGGGCGGGCTGAGCGGTCCAGCGATCAAGCCGGTAGCGCTGCGCTGCGTGTACCAGGTGGCTCAGGCGGTCGCTGTCCCGGTGGTGGGCATTGGGGGCATTGCGACGATCGACGACGTCCTGGAGTTCCTGGTGGCCGGCGCGTCGGCGGTGCAGATCGGCACGGCCAACTACTATGACCCGACGGTCTCGCAGCGGCTGGTGGCGGCGTTGCCAGCGGCGCTGGCCGAGGCCGGGGTGCGGCGTGTGGTGGACCTGGTGGGAACATTGAACACGGACAACTGACAACCGACAACTGACGAATAATTGACAGCGATGCGAATACTCTCTGGCATACAACCGACGGGGCGATTCCACTGGGGCAACTACTTCGGCGCGATTCGGCAGTACATTGCGCTGCAGGACGGCCACGAGGCGTACTACTTCATTGCCAACCTGCACGCCTTGACGACGGTGCGCGATCCGCTGCGTCTGCGGCGCGCCACGCTCGATGCGGCGCTCGATCTGCTGGCCCTCGGGCTGGATCCGGACCGCGCCACGCTGTTCGTGCAGTCCGACGTGCCGGAAGTGTCGGAGCTGTGTTGGCTGTTGATGACAAACGCGCCCATGGGGCTGCTCGAGCGCTGCGTGGCCTACAAGGAGAAGAAGGCCAAAGGGCTCACGGCCGATGCCGGGCTGTTCACCTACCCGGTGCTGATGGCGGCTGACATTCTGGCGTATGACGCCGATCTGGTGCCGGTTGGGGAAGACCAGGTGCAGCACATTGAGGTCTGCCGCGATCTGGCGCGGAGTTTCAATCATCTCTATGGCGACGTCTTCGCGATGCCGCGGGCGCAGCTGATGGAGAGTTCGGCCAAAGTGCCCGGCACGGACGGGGAGAAGATGTCGAAGAGCTACGACAACACGATCGAGATCTTCGAGGAGCCGGCGTCGGTGCGGAAGAAGGTCATGCGCATCACGACCGATTCGCGTGCGATGGAGGAGCCGAAAGCGCCGGAGACCGACCATCTGTTTCAACTGTACAGCCTGTTCGCCGATGCGCCCCGCCGCGAGGAGATGGCGGCGCTGTACCGGCGCGGCGGCTTCGGCTACGGGACGGTCAAGAAGGAGCTGGCGGCGGTGGCGGAGGAATTCTTTGGTGACGCCCGCGCCCGGCGCCGCGAGTTGGAGGGAGATCTGGAGCGGGTGGAAGCGATCCTGGCCGACGGCGCGGCACGCGCGCGGCGCAAGGCAGCGCAGGTGCTGCACCGCGCTCAGCAGGCGTGCGGAGTCCCGGTGCGTTCAAGGTGAACCAGCCATGACTGTCATTGGAATCGGCACCGACATTGTGGAATGCCTGCGCATCGCGCAGATGATTGAACGCCACGGCGAGCTGTTTCTGACGCGCGTGTTCACGCCGCGCGAGATCGAGTACTGCAGCGCGCGCAAGGCGACCACCCAGCACTACGCCGGGCGGTGGGCGGCCAAAGAGGCCATTCTCAAGGCGCTCGGTACCGGCTGGTCTCGCGGGATCCATTGGTGCGATATGGAGATTCGCAACGATGTGGCAGGCAAACCCAGCGTCGCGCTCGGTGGTGAAGCACGCGACCTGTGCGAACGGCTCGGGATCGGCGACATGCTGATCAGCATCTCGCACTGCCGGACCCACGCGACAGCGCTGGCCGTCGCCGTCGCTGCCGAGCGGGGAGACCGGGAGTGACGGAGCGATGCTGCGCGCGGCAGACGCATGCTCCGCACGTCACGACGACTTGGTGCGACCGCTCTTCTTGCCGGTCGTGCCCTTCCGGGTTCCCCCGGACCGCTTGGCCGCCGGCCGCTTGGCACTGCCGCGGAGGGCCCGTTCGGCCAGCAGTTGCGTCGCCTGTTCAAAAGTCAGCTCGTCCGGGGAGCTGCCTTTGGGAAGGGACGCGTTGGTGGTGCCGTCGGTCACGTACGGCCCGTACTGGCCGAGCAGCAGCTTGATGGGCTGGCCGGTCACCGGCGATGCAGGGAACTGCCGCAGCGGCTCCTGCGGCGCGGCGCGGCGACGCCCGGACGTCTTGGGCTGGGCCAGCAGCTGCTGGGCGGTTTCCAGGGTGATCGTCAGCGGCGAGACGTCTGCCGGGAGCGAGCGTGTCTCGGTACCGCACTTGACGTACGGCCCATACCGGCCGTTGGATACCACCACCGGTTCCTGCGACTGCGGGTGTTCGCCCAACGTGCGCGGCAGCGACAACAGTTGCAGCGCTGTCTGCAGATCCACATCGGCCACCTGCATGCCCCGCAGGAGCGATGCGTTCCGCTTGGATTCGTCGTCGCTGGTCCCCAGCTGCACGTACGGTCCGTAACGCCCCTGTTTGACAAACACCGGTTTGTGCGTGTCGGGGCAGAACCCCAGCGGCGCGTCCACCTGCTGCCCCTGCTCGAGCAGTTCCATCGCTTTCTCGAGTGTCAGTTCGTCGGGGGCCAGGCCGTCGGGCAGGCTGGCCCGCCGCTCCCCCTGCTCCAGAAACGGGCCGTACTTGCCGACGCGCAGGAAGATCGCCTCGGCCTCGGTACCCCCGGGCGGGATGCCGATCGAGAACCGGCTGACGTCCCGGGCATCGATCTCCTTGATCTTGGCCTCCACCTGGTACCGCAGCCCGGGCACGCTGTCCCCGAAGAAGAACTGATGCAGGTACTCCACATGCTGCTTCTCCTGCCGACTGATCGCGTCCAGCAGGTCCTCCATCTGCGCGGTGAACTGGTAGTCCACCAGTTGCGGGAGGTGATCGGTCAGCAGGCGGATCACCGCAAACGCCACCCAGGTGGGGACGAGCGAGTTGTTCTTCTTGAACACGTAATCGCGTGCCAGAATCGTGTCGATGATCGCCGCATACGTGCTCGGCCGCCCGATCCCCATCTCCTCGAGCGTTCGCGTGAGCGACGCTTCGCTGTAACGCGCCGGAGGCTGCGTCGAGTGCCCTTTGCAGTCAAGCTGCCGGCAGGTCAGCGGTTCGTCGCGGCCGATTACCGGCAGGATGGTCTCCTTGTCGGCCAACTCGGCGTTGGGATCGTCCGAACCCTCGACGTAGGCCCGCAGAAATCCCGGGAAGTCGATCCGCTTGCCACTGACCTGGAACACCGCCCCGTCACCTTCAATGGTGATCGATGTGCGGTGCCCCCGCGCGTCGGCCATCTGGCTGGCGATCGTGCGCTTCCAGATCAGCTCGAACAGCCGGTACTCGTCACTGTTCAGCTCGCGCCGCAACGAGTCTGGCAGGCGGAACGGGTGCCCGGCCGGCCGAATGGCTTCGTGCGCCTCCTGGGCATTCTTGACTTTGGAGCGGTAGACGCGCGGCCGATCCGGCAGGTACTCGCGACCGTACTCCGATTCCACCAGTTCGCGCGCGGCGTTGATCGCCACCTGCGCCAGGTTCGTGGAATCGGTACGCATGTAGGTGATATAGCCGTTCTCGTACAGGTTCTGAGCCACCTGCATCGTGCGCCGGGCCGTGAAGCCGAGCTTGCGATTGGCTTCCTGCTGCATGGTGCTGGTCGTGAAGGGGGGGGCCGGCCGCGTCGTATAGGGCTTGTCTTCCAACACCGTGATGCGGAAATCCGCCTGCTGCAGCCGCTCGGCTAATTGCCGCGCCGCGGCCGCGTCGAGCAGCATCAGGCTGTCATCCTTCAACCGCCCGGTGCGCGGGTTGAAGTCCCGCCCGGTCGGGAGCCGGCGCCCGTCCACGGAGATCAGATCGGCCTGGAACGACCCGTGGCTGGTCGCGAACGTCCCCACCAGGTTCCAGTAACTCGCCTCGACAAACTCCCGCCGCTCCTGCTCCCGCTCGACGATCAGACGCACCGCCACGCTCTGCACCCGGCCGGCCGACAACCCCGGTCCGATCTTGCGCCACAGCAGCGGCGAGACTTCGTAGCCGTAGAGCCGATCGAGAATGCGCCGCGTTTCCTGGGCCCGCACCAGTCCACTGTCGATGCCCCGCGGATTGGCCAACGCCCGGTCGATCGCTTCCTTGGTGATTTCGTGGAACACCAGCCGGTGGACCGGAATCTGGGGTTTGAGCAGTTCGTGGAGGTGCCAGCTGATCGCTTCCCCCTCGCGATCCTCGTCCGTCGCCAGGTACAGGTCGCGTGCCGTCTTGATGGCGTTGCGGAGCTTGGTTACCTGGGCCTTCTTGTCCGCCGGCACCACGTAGATCGGCACAAACCCCTCGTCGACGTTCACGCCCAGATACGCCCAGTCCTCCCCTTTGTACTGCGCCGGGATCTCACGTGTGCCCTTGGGCAGATCGCGTACATGCCCAATGCTGGCATGCACGTCGTAGTCGTCACCCAGGAACTTGGAAATCGTGCGCGCTTTGGCAGGTGATTCGACAATAACCAGCGACTTGCCGCTGGCTCTGGTTGCTTTCTTGTCCATCAGTAGGTCTAAGTCGGATTGTTGGACTGTGTGGAATGGGTAAAATGTGGTTTGCGCTTGACGAGCTGGCTCCGGAGTGAGAATCGTCTTTCCCGACCGGGAACCATCGGCGGGAACCATCGGAATTGCCCGGTCGTTCTCTGTCAATGGGGCTGGAGCCGGTGGTGGGTCATCGGAGAAGCCTGTTTGGGATTGTATTTGCGTCAACGAGTCATACAATCTCAGACCATTAATACCGGGCGACCCAGTCTGTCAAGGCGATTATGCGACCCGCTAAGTAGGCAGGAAGGACTCCGATGGCCAATCCGCTTCGTGTTTTCCGAAAATACCAGTACGCGCTTCTCGTTGGCTTCGGCATCATGCTGATGTTCGCGTTCGTGGTGGCACCGCCCCTGAACGACTACCTGCAGACGCGCGCCGGAACGGTGGGCGGCCAGAACCCGGTGGTCGTAACTTGGAAGGGGGGCCAGTTGCGGGAAATGGACATTGCCCGCCTGCGCACCTGGCATCTGTTGACCACCCGCTTCCTGCAGCGGCTACTGCAGCGGGTGGAGGCGGTGGAAGCGGCCACGGTCAACTGGAAGGGGGAGCAAGTCGCGCTGATCAAGGGGATGAGCTATCCCTATGTGGGACGCTCGGTCGACGCCGACAACTCGCCCGTCTACCAGATTCTGTTGCAGGGAGAGGTGGTCGACGTGCCCCAGACGGCGGTGCGCTCGATCAGCCCGAAGGTCGAGCCGATCGCGCAGGCCTCGAGTGAAGAGGAGCTGGTCCAACGCTTCATGCTGGCGGAAAAGGCCAAAATAATGGGGGTCGTGATCAGCGAGGCCGCGGTTCAGGACTATCTGGACAACCTGTGCGATGTGACCGATGCAAACCGCCCCAACTACGCGGAACTGCTGCGCGAAGCCACCAGCGGGCGGCTGGATTTCAAGCAGTTCACGGCACAGATGCTGATCGAACTGGCCGCCCAACGCATGCTGATCATGTCGCAGGGCGGCCTGCTCGCGGCGACCCCCGAGTTGATCTACGAGTGCTACAACCGCCTGAACCGGCGAGTCAGCGCCGAACTGCTCGCGGTGGACGTGGCGGACTTCGTGGCCGAAGTGCCTGAACCGTCCGACGCTGAAGTGACGGCGCTCTACGAAGAAGGTAAGGATCGCTTTCCGTCCCCCATGTCGCCCGAACCGGGATTCAAACGGCGGGAAAGGGTCGCCTTCGGGTACTTCCAGGGCGTGTTCGACGAGTTCCTGCAACGCGAAATGGATGCGATCCGCCCGAATATCACCAACGAGCAGATCGAGAGGTACTACGAAGAGAACAAGGCGACCGAGTTCAAGATGCCCGAGCTGCCCCCAGACGAACCTGCGCCGTCGACCCCCGCCGACACGCAGGACGCCCCGGAGGCGACTCCCCCCGCTGCGACCCCCGGGGCCACACCGGAACCTGCTCCGGAAAGTCCGGCGGATACTCCCCAGACTCCGCCTGCAGATGACACACCTGTCCAGGAACCGACCGCCGAACCGCCGGCTGCTGAGCCGGCTGCGGCCGAGCCGGCTGATCCAGGTTCGCCCGCAGCGGCGCCGGCCGACGCCCCCGGCTCGGACGCCGCAGACGCAGATCCGGCCGCTGGGGATCCTCAGGATAGTCAACCGGCCGGTCAGGATTCCGATTCCACAAGCCGTCTCCAGGAGGCTCCTTCTCGGATTGATGACGTGATGCTGGCGAGCTTCGTGGGGGCTCAGGACCCGCCATCGGACCCTGAACCACAGGAGCCGGCGCCACAAGAGCCCGCACCACAAGAGCCGGCACCGGAAGAGCCGGCGCCACAAGAAGAGCCGGCCCCACAAGAGCCCGCACCGCAAGAACCGGCGCCACAAGAAGAGCCTGCCCCACAAGAACCGGCGCCACAAGAAGAGCCTGCCCCACAAGAACCGGCGCCACAAGAAGAGCCCGCCCAACAAGAACCGGATCCACAGGAGCCGGCAGCACAGGAGCCGGCACCAGAACCGGCACCGCAAGAGCCCGCACCGCAGGAGTCTGCGCCGCCGGAGCCGACGGTGGAGACGGTCAGTTACAAGCCGCTGGATGATGCATTGCGGGAGGAGATCCGCACGACTCTGGCGCGCCGGGATGCCCGCCAGCCGGCCCAGGAGAAGCTCGAGAAGGCGGTCGAGCAGGCGCGGGGTGTGGTTGAGCGATATGCTCAGCAGTTGTCGCGTGCGCAGGTGCTGCAGGACGCGGCTCCGCCGACGCCGCTGGATTACGAGGCCATTGCCCGGCAGTACAATCTCAGCCACAACAAGACGCCCCTGTTGGACATATTGGACATTGCCCAGATCCAGCAGGCGGATCCGGCTGATGACGACCCGCCGCATTACGAGTTCGCGCGGGCCACCGAGACACTCTTCGGGCAGCAGTCGGGCATGATGCGCCGCACACTGATCGATGTGGCGTTCGACGACCAGAACATCGGGCTGTTCATGCCGCGGCGACTGGTCGATGGGATTCTGCCGCAGGCCGGTTTCCCGATTCCGCCGGAGAAGCTGTTCATCTACTGGCGCGAGGAGGTGCAGCCGGAAGAACTGCCGCCGCTGGACGGCATTCGGGACGAAGTGGTGGCTGCCTGGAAGATGCGGCAGGCGCTTCCGCTGGCACGCACCAAGGCCGAACAGCTGGCCAAGCAGGTGGCGGATGCCGGCAAGCCGCTGTCCGAAGTGCTGGTGGACAATGCCGCGAACATCATCCGATCCAACCCGTTCAGCTGGATGACGCGCGGTGCGCTGCCGGGCAGCACGGGGGCTCAGCCCATGTTGAGCAGTGTGACCGGCACGGCCAATGGCCAGCCCGTCTCGATTGCGGGAGCCGGCCAGGACTTTATGCAGGCGGTATTCGACCTGAACGTGGGGCAGGTTGGTGTGGCGGTAAACCAGCCGCAGCGCTTCGTCTACATCGTGCGGGTCGAAAGCGAGGAGCCGCCGGAAGAACAGCGGCGCGACGCGTTCTTCGCGGCGGGGATCACGCCGGAAGTGGATTACCTGGTCAGGATGGAACAGTCGGACATCGTGCGCGACTGGTACACCGGCCTGGAAAAGGACTTCCAGATCACCTGGCAACGCACCCCCGAACGCAACTGGCGGTTCGACTGACCTGAGAGCCGCCCGCCCGGCAGGCGGCCGCGGCGCGGTTGGTCTTCACGCGGCCGGTCATCACCGGGGCCCCGCCGGGGCGTTCGACAGGCCGGCGGGGCGTCTACCGGCGTCCATTACCGGTGCGGTTTGAATACGGCCACGCCCAGCGGTGGCAGCTGGATGTGCATCGAGTAGGGCCGGCCGTGGTGGGGGACGTTTTCGGCATGCACGCCCGGGTGATTGCCCACGTTGCTGCCCCCGTAGTACTGCGAGTCGCTGTTGAAGATCTCCTGGTACCAGCCGCCGCGGGGCAGTCCCACGCCGTGCCGATAGCGCACGACGGGGGTGAAGTTGCAGCAGACGATCAGGAAGTCGTCCGGGTTGCGCCCCTTGCGCAGGTAGGCCAGCACGCTGTCGTCGGCGCTATGGCAATCGATCCACTCGAAGCCGTTGCCGCTGAAGTCCTGTTCGTAGAGAGCCGGTTCGCGGCGGTACATGGCGTTCAGGTCGGCCACCAGCTTCTGCACGCCGCTGTGCGTGTTCCACTGCAGCAGATCCCACTGCAGATTCGTCTCGTAATTCCACTCGTTCCACTGCGCGAAATCGCTCCCCATGAACAGCAGCTTCTTGCCCGGATGGGTCCACATGTAGGAGAACAGCAGGCGGAGGTTCGCAAATTTCTGCCACAGATCGCCCGGCATCTGGCCGAGTAACGAGCCTTTGCCGTGTACGACCTCATCGTGGGACAGCGGCAGGGCGAAGTTCTCGGTGAAGGCGTAGATCAGGCTGAACGTCAGCTCATTGTGGTGGAACCGGCGGTGGATCGGGTCGTGTCGCAGATACCGCAACGTGTCGTTCATCCAGCCCATGTTCCACTTGATGCTGAACCCCAGCCCGCCGGTGAATGTGGGACGCGACACACCGCCCCACGCCGTCGACTCCTCGGCAATCGTCAGGATGCCGGGGTGATTCGCGTGGCAGACCTCGTTGAATTCCTTGAGGAAACTGATCGCCGGGATGTTCTCCCGTCCCCCGTACTCGTTCGGGATCCACTCCCCTTCCCCTCGGCTGTAGTCGAGATACAGCATGGAGGCCACGGCATCCACCCGCAGCCCGTCAATGTGGTACTTGTCGAGCCAGAACAGTGCATTGGCCACCAGGAAATTCCGGACTTCCGTACGCCCGTAATTGAAGATCATCGTGCCCCAGTCGGGATGCTCGCCTTGCCGAGGATCCTGGTGCTCGTAGAGCGCCGTGCCGTCGAACCGGCGCAGCCCGTGGCCGTCCTTCGGGAAGTGGGCGGGGACCCAGTCCAGGATCACGCCGATGCCGTTGCGGTGACAGTAATCCACGAAGTACATGAAGTCCTCGGGAGAACCGTACCGGCTGGTGACCGCATAGTACCCCACGGTCTGGTAGCCCCAGCTACCCGTGAATGGATGCTCGCTCACCGGGAGCAGTTCCAGGTGGGTGTAGCCCTGCTGGTGACAGTAGTCCACCAGGCGGCGCGCCAGATCCCGGTAGTTCAGCCACCCGTGCTGCCGATCGCTCGTACGCTGCCAGCTGCCCAGGTGCACCTCGTAAATCGAAATCGGCTGGTTCAGTACATCGCGCGAGCGGCGCTGTTCCATCCAGGCATCGTCCGTCCAGTGGAAACGCGACAGGTCGGCCACAATCGAGGCCGTGCGCGGTGGTAACTCGGCCGCGAAACCGTACGGGTCGCTCTTGTCCACGATATCGCCGTTCCACGACCGCACACGGAACTTGTACTGCTGGCCCGCACCCACCTCCGGAATGAACAACTCCCAGACGCCGCTCGGAATGTGTTTGCGCATCGGGTGCCGGCGTGTGTCCCAACGGTTGAACTCCCCAATCACGCTCACCGCTGTTGCATTGGGAGCCCACACGGCGAAGTTCGTGCCGGTCACTCCGTCGATCGTCCGCAGTTGCGCGCCCAGCTTGTCATAAATGCGCTCGTGCCGCCCTTGACCAAAAAGGTAGAAGTCGTAGTCGGTCAACAGCGAGCTGAACGAATAGGGGTCATGCATGGTGGTCACTTCACCGTCGTTGCCCGCGACGCGGAACTGGTACCGCTGGCTCGGTCGTTCCGGCATCGGGCATATGGCTTCAAACAGTCCTGCCGGATGGATCCGACGCATCGGACGCGATTCTGCGTGTGCCGGATCAAGCACCCAGGCCTGCTGCGTATCGGGCAGGTACGCCCGCACGGCCAGTGCCGTACGGCCGTCCTGTTGAATCGGATGGGGACCAAGTAATTCAAAGGGGTTGCTGTGTACGCCTTCAACCAGAGCTCCCATACTGTCTAATGTAACGTGGGTCCGCACAGATTTCTCCCCTGGGTGGCTGGGCTCGGCCGCAAAAACGCACGCGGCACAAGCGAACGAAACGTACTGGCAGGTCAAATCAGTGGTCTTGCTTTGTGGTCTGGCTCAGGCTCTCTGGGTGGGGGCCAACACGGAGCATGGTGTCGTACCGGGATTCACGCGGGTTTTCATCGGCATCTCATTGAGCGGCCATCACGAGACCGGTTTGTGTCCGACACAGCCCGCACCAGCCGAACAGATGCCGCAGCATCGCCAGCACCAGATGTCCCAACGTGCCGCGCGACGGTCCCCGGCTCGGTTGGCTGGCCGGTGGCGGAACCGGTACCCGGAGCGAATCCAGGGTATCCTGGCGGATGCCCTGCTGGCGGGTGTTCAGCATATGGGGGGTGGGGCGTGTCAAGTCGTCGCTCGGCCGATCCACGCGGACGGTCCGGCAGTCGACCTCGTGGTAGCGCAGTGCATGGTCGACGCGTTGCCACAGGTCGGCGTCCTTGATCGGCGTCATCTTGCCGAAACGCTCCCATTGCCACTGCTGATCCCGCCAGTTGTCCAGGCCGAATCGCAGCCCGCGGCGGATCCAGTCGCTGGTAGTCATCAGCGTCACGCGCGACGGTTCCGGGATCGCCTCGAGGCCGCGGACGACGGCCAGCAGCGCCAGTCGCTCTTCCGAAGCATCGGCTTCTTCATCCGCGACGTCTAACGCCACCGTGCCCTCGTGGGTCCGGAGCACGAAATGCCAGTGCCGGGCAGATCCATCGCACGCCGTCGGCAGCGGATCCTGCACTCCCGGGGCGGCCATGGATTCCGAAAAGAGTACGAAATGTGGAGCATTCACCATCATGTGGTCGCTGCAAGGGTCAGGAGACGTCAGCTCACTACGGGTCGTGGGCGTGCGGCCCTCACGATCCGACTGTACGTCAGACCGTCCGGTTTGGGGGCACGGCCACCCGGACACACACCCGACAGATTCGGGTCATCCTGACCACGTGGGCCGGCTCCCGTCAGGAGAGCGGACCCGCGTTTCCATGCCGCGGTTCTATGTATCGGTCAGCGCGGTACAGTTTCGCCAGTTTAACTCGCCATACGGCCACCTTACGCCCGGGCTCCGGCATCCGGGCTATGACGCCGGACGATCGGACGCTGAGCGACACCCGCCGCACACGGGGATCCGTGCCGGTCCACGCTGCCCGGCCTGGGCGCCGTGGCTGCCGCGTGTCCCGGCGGAGGGACACGCTGATCGGCCTGGTTCCTGGTTCAGCGCGCCGCCCAGTGGCGGACGCGCCGTAGTCCTTGCGGGCGTGACCGCGGCTGCTGGCAGTTCAAGCCACCATCCGCAACACGTGGTTGTACCGCGCTACACCCTCCAGAAACTCCTCGAAGATGCGCTGATCGAGTGCCGAAGCGGAGGATGCTTCGGGGTGAAACTGAGTGCCAAAGGCAAACCAGTCGTCCATCTGGCTCTCAATCGCTTCCACGACACCATCCGGGCAGCGGGCCGTGGCGGCAAAGCCGGGCGCCACGTCGTCGATCGCCATGTGGTGCATGCTGTTGACGCGAATCTCGCCGTCACCGTAGACGCGCTCGAGTAACGAGCCGGGAGTGACCGTCAGCCCGTGCCGGTGACCCGGATCGTGCGGGTCCTTGTGCGGCAATGCGTGCGGCAGATCCTCCGGGATGTGCAGGAAGAGATTGCCCCCCTGCTGCACATTCAACAACTGCATGCCGACGCCGATTCCGAACACGGGCATGCGACGCTCGGCAATCAAACGCATCAGCAGGCGGTCGGATTTCTCGCGCCGCGCATCCAACATCCGCACTGTCGGGTGCAACATGAATCCGTCACGCCGCGGATCCAGGTCCTGTCCACCAACCATCACAAACCCCTGCAGGGTATCCAACACACAGTTAAGGTCCGCTTCGTCCTCATAGGGGGGCACCAACACCGGGAGACCTCCCGCTTCCTTGATGCAGTCGAAATAACCCGATGCCAGAAATGCATAAGCGGGGCAGTCATTGCTGGCGGCTCGGAAATCGGTGTTCAACCCAATCAGCGGTTTGCAGTGCATCATAGCACTCCCTCAAGCACAAGAAATGTCCGAAGTTCCTAACGGAACAACAAATGAAAGGCGATGAACCGAAGATGACGATGGCCTTGATCGTCGGGGGGATGCCGTCACCGCCGCTGGACCGCCGAGTTGTCTGCAACACATGCGTGTCGTGGCACGCTGGGTCCTGTAGCTGGAGGCGTATGCGCCAAGAAATTACGCTGCCGTCCCCGATGCCCCCTCGGGAGACCGGCTGGGTCTACATTTCGGCTCCTGCCGCCGTTGTGACGATCCTCGTCAGTTCAACGTCGGAGCGACATCCCTATCGTTTGGCCGAACACATGTCCTTATGCTGTTGCCTGCGTCATGTAGTTGGGTTGCAAGTGCGGGTGAATGTATCGTGACCCGGCGCGCGACGCAAGCGGAACCGGCTATTTTGCGGCCAACGGTGGACGCAGCCCAACAGCTTGTGCAAGCACCTTCCCAGCTAGCACTTGCGTCACGCTACAAGCGGGCTGCCAGGTGGTGCGGCGCGCGGCCTGTGACCGGGGGTTTGTTCCGTCTTACACGCCGCGCACCGGCGCGCCCGCGCTGCGTGTGAGCTGCCGCCGGCTTTACGGATGGGGGTCCGGCCGATATGGTGGACGGTTTGTCTTTGTCTTGTCGGCTCAGGTGGTTGGCCCCGGCTCCTACGAAGTAGTTCTTGCATGCAGTACCAGAACGTCTGTATCGAATCACTCGGTTACACGTTACCGGACGAGATTGTGACCAGCGACGAAATCGAGCGGCGGTTGGAGCCGCTCTATCGCCGGCTGCGACTGCCCGAAGGGCGTCTGGAGCACATGACGGGGATCCGCGAGCGGCGTTTCTGGGCGCCGGGGACGTTGCCGAGCGACAAGAGCGCGGAAAGTGGTTGGCAGGCGATCGAAGCGGTCGGCCTGGACCGCGCGTACATCGGCGCGCTGGTGCACGCGAGTGTCTGCCGGGATCATCTGGAGCCGGCCACGGCCTGTCGCGTGCATCATCTGCTGCGGCTCGCGCCACAGTGCATGATCTACGACATCTCGAATGCCTGTCTGGGTCTGCTCAACGGCATGATCCAGGTGGCGAACATGATCGAACTGGGGCAGATTCGGGCTGGGCTGGTGGTGGGCACGGAGAGCAGCCGGCAGTTGGTGGAGCACACGATCGAGACGCTCAACGGGGCCACGCACCTGACGCGGCGGCAGATCAAGACGGCGATCGCGTCGTTGACGATCGGCTCGGGCAGCTGCGCGGTGCTGCTGGTGGACCGGCGTCTGAGCCGTACCGGGAACCGGCTGGTGGCCGCCACGGTGCGCGCGCACACCGCCCATCATCGACTGTGCCACAGCGGGCGTGACGAAGCGGTGGGGAGCGGCATGAAGCCGCTGATGGACACCGACTCGGAGCAACTGATGCGGGAAGGAATCCGGGCCGGTGCGGAGACCTTTCCGGACTTCCTGGCCGAGTGTGGTTGGTCCCGCGAGCTGCTGTCCCGCACCGTCTGTCACCAGGTGGGCACGACCCACCGCAAACTGATGCTCGAAGCGCTGGGCCTGGACGAAACGCTCGATTACGCGTCGGTGGACTGGCTCGGCAACACCGGGTCGGTGGCGCTCCCCCTGACGCTGGCGCTGGGTATGGAACGCGGCCTGGTGCAACCGGGTGATCGCGTCGGTCTGCTGGGCATCGGCTCCGGCATCAACTGCCTGATGATCGCGGCCACGTGGCAACGTGTGCTGGTGGGCGCAGCGTCCGGGTCGGCGGTTCCGGAGGCGACCGGCAGCCTGCTCACGGCAGCCGACTGAGACGGACTGGACCGACTCGCCCGGCCGCGGCTGTTTTTGATCTCGGTCTCGGAGACCGCCGGTTCAGCGCGGCGTCCGCGGCTCGACCGACATGTTCACAGGCACGCGTACCCGGGGGTAGCGCCGCGAGGCGCGGCGTACCCCGGGCTGTGTTACGATCGCCGCGCTGCGGCTCAAGACGACAGTTCGCGTGGTGCGAATAGGTCACGAAACGTGACTTCTATCGACACACAAACAAAACGTGATTGCTGCCACGATACGAGTTGCTTTTCACATGCATGTGGCACGAGTATTGCAACCGGAGGGTTCACCTGTGTTCATCTGCTGGACAGTTTGGACAGTGCTGTGCAGCGGGCCGCGCGCGGGTGGGGCGTGTTTGCTAGTCGGTCACCTTGCCGGTGGCGGCGAATTCCGCGCCCCGCACCATTAACTGGGCGTATTCCGGATAGTCGCGTCCCTTGACGTCATGGCCCAGCAGATTATGGACGACGTTGCCCTGGCCGTACTTCAATACGAACAGCAGTGGCTCGGTCTTGTTACTCCAGTCGGAGTCAGCGGTTGCCAGCACGTGAATCTCGGCATCGCCGCTGAGTTTCGCGTACAGCTCGTCGTCGGCCACGAAGTCTTTCATGCCGGCAGTAATCGGGTGGTCCTGATCCACGATCTTCACGGTGAATTTGCTGCGCGGTCCGTGCCCAGCCAGGTCCTTGACCCACACGCGTCCGAGCAGTTTGGCATACTCGTCCCAACCCTGGTAGGAGCTGCAGGCGAAGTGCAGTGGCATGAGGCCGCCGCCGTTGCGGACGTACGCCAGCAGGTTCTCCTTGGCGCGCTCGGACAACTCCGGCGCGCTCCAGTGGCCGAAGTTCAGCACGATGACTTTGTACACGTCCAGCGAGGACGACTCCAGGATGCTGGTGTCCTCGCACACCCGCACGTCGAACTTGCCACTCGACTCGAGCTGCTGGCGGAGCAACGGTGTGGTGTCGGGCCAGGGATGCGCGGGCAGCACGTCATGTCCGGTCACGATCAGGGTGGGAATCTTGTCTGGAGCGTTCGCATCTTGGGCCAGGCCGCTCAGCGCCGGGAAGAGCAGGCATCCCAGAGTCAGCAGCAACAGGCCGGCCAGTTTCGCACTTCGCATGGCACAATCTCCTCGCAAACAGGGAAATAGAAGCGCACCGCGCGGCCCCGCGCGGGGCCAGGTAGGTTCGTACAGGCGGGCCACCGTCGATCGGTTGCCGGAGCCTGACCAAGTCGTCCGACGATTGCTATCGTATGGCCTGTTCCGGCATTTGCAAGCACACGGATGCCGGAATCTCGCGAACTGGGGGGGGGTGGCGTTCGATCGCCCGTACCACATCGATTATGATAGACAAGAGTGGAGGTGGTGGCAGATGCCGGTGTGTCCCGAGGCGCAGGCCTGGCGGGGCGCCGACCGGTGGAGCGGGCGGGGATGACTTGAGTGTGAGCATGAAACGACGTCTGGGCATCGCGATCTGTCTGGTGCTGGTGCCGAATCTTCTGGCAGCGGAGCGGACGCTCGACCCGACTTTCGAGAGTGAGGGGAGCATCAGTCCGCGCGGCAAGATTGACCGGACGGTGTTTGCCAGGCTGCGACAGGAGCGGATTGCGCCGGCGCGTCTCTGTACGGACGCGGTGTTCCTGCGGCGCGTGTACGTCGATGTGATTGGGACGCTGCCCACGGCGGAAGAAGCGCAGCGCTTTCTGACGGACGCGAATCCCAACAAACGCCGCGATCTGATCGACGCGCTGCTGGCACGCGACGAGTTCGCCGAGTACTGGGCGCTGAAGTGGTGCGACCTGTTGCGTGTCAAAGCCGAGTTCCCGGTCAATCTGTGGCCCAATGCGGTGCAGGCCTATCACCGGTGGCTCAAAACGTCTCTCCAGGCGAACCTGCGTTACGACCAGTTCGTGCGCGCGATTCTGTGTTCGAGCGGCAGCAATTTCCGCGATCCGCAGGTCAACTTCTATCGCTCGGCCCAGACGAAGCAGCCGGAGGCGCTCGCGCGGGCCGTGGCCCTGACGTTCATGGGCACGCGGGCCGAGAAATGGCCCCCCGAGAAGCTGGCCGAAATGTCGGTATTCTTCTCCTATCTGGGATACAAGAAGACCGCCGAATGGAAGGAGGAAATCGTCTACTTCGACATGCAGAAGTACCTGGCCGAAGGTCCCCAGACCGCAGTGCTGCCCGACGGCACGACGGTGACACTGCGGCCGGACCAGGATCCGCGGGAGGTGTTTGCCGACTGGCTCATCTCACCCCGTAACCCGTACTTCGCCAAATGCATCGTCAACCGTGTCTGGTCCTGGCTGCTGGGACGTGGGATCATTCATGAACCGGATGACATCCGACCCGACAACCCGCCGGTCAATCCGAAGCTGCTGGAACTGCTCGAGCAGGAGTTGTTCGCCGCCAGGTACGACTTGAAAGCGCTGTTCCGACTCATCCTCAATTCCAAGGTGTACCAGCTGTCCTCGATTCCGCAGTCGGACAATCCGGACGCCGGGCGGTACTTTGCCTACTATCCGCTCCGCCGGCTCGATGCCGAAGTGCTGGTCGACGCGCTGTGTCAGATCACAGGCACGACGGAGGAGTACTCGAGTGCGATTCCCGAGCCGTTCACGTTCATCCCGCCGCACCAGCGGTCGATTGCCCTGGCCGACGGCAGCATCACCAGCACGTTCCTGGAGATGTTCGGACGGCCGCCGCGGGACACGGGGCTGGAATCGGAACGCAGCACGCGCCCGTCGGCCGCGCAGCGCCTGCATCTGCTCAACTCGAGTCATATCCAGCGGAAGATCCAGGAGAGCGAGCGGCTGCGCGAGCTGGTCCGCGGCAGCGCGAGCCCGCAAGAGACCGCCACCCGGATCTACCTGACCATCCTCGCCCGGCTCCCGACGCAGCGTGAATTGCAGGTCTTTGAGCGGTATTCGAAGTCCGATATCGTACAGGGGCAGGAGGCGCTGATCGACCTGGTCTGGGCGCTGATCAACAGTGTGGAGTTCCTTTATCGGCACTAGGCGGATCCGGCGCGTGCCTGACCGCCCACGGCCACCCAACGCGGCAAGAACGAGGTGAGAGACATGAATGCCAAGCCACAACACACAGACGGAAGACTCCGCTCATATCGGGGTGGCGACTCGCTGTTGGGCATGCTGGGCATCCCCATCACACGCCGGTCGCTGCTGCAAGGGAGCCTGCTCGGCGCCACCGGATTCTGGCTGACCGACCCGCTCGGTGCACGGGCGGATGCCGAGCCGCCGGCGGCCAAGGCCAAGGCCGTCATCCACATCTGGCTCTGGGGCGGACCATCGCACATCGACACGTTCGACCCGAAGCCCGACCTGGGAAACGACTACTGCGGGCCGTTGCGGGCTACGACGGCGACAAGCACCGCCGGCGTGGCGCTCGGCGAACTGCTGCCGCTGCTGGCCAAACAGTTTGATAAGTACACCATCATCCGCAGTTCGACCCACGGTCAGAATGGCCATGAAACGGCCGCCTACATGGTGCAGACCGGGAACCAGACCGGCGGCAAGCTGGTGTACCCGCACGTCGGCGCCGTCGTCTCGAAGTTCACCGGCTATGAAGCGGGTTACAAAGGACTGATTCCCCCCTACATCGTGCTCACGCAGCCGCAGGGGCGGTTCTCCGAGTCCGGGTTCCTCGGTCCCCGCTACAAACCGTTCGCCACGGGGGGCGATCCGAACGCAAAGCGGTTCCTCGTGGAGGGCGTGGTCGCTCCGGGCATCTCCGACGAGCGGCAGCGCGGTCGGCGCGAACTGCTCACACGCCTCAACTCGCTGGCCCTGGCATCGCAGGGATCCGAGCAGATGGAAGCGGTGGCGAAAGCGGAACAGGAAGCGTATGACCTGATTCTGGGGGACGCGGGCAAGGTGTTCGACCTGGCACAGGAAGACGACGCGCTGCGTGCCCGGTACGGCCGCAACACGCTGGGGCAATCCTGCCTGATGGCCCGCCGGCTGGTCGAAAAGGGGGTGCGGTTCGTGACCATCAACTCCGGCGGGTGGGACACGCACAAGGAGCACTTCGAGGCCATGCGGACGATGCTGCCGCAGCTCGACAAGGGTGTCTCCACGTTACTGGAGGACCTGGCCGACCGCGGGCTGCTCGAGAGCACCATCGTCTGGTGTAGCGGTGAGTTTGGCAGGACGCCGCAGGTGCAGTGGGAAGCGCCGTGGAACGGCGGCCGCAACCACTTCGGCGCGGTCTTCTCGACCTTGGTCGCTGGCGGCGGCTTCCGCGGCGGCGCGGTGGTCGGCGCGTCCGACTCCCGCGCGTCGGAAGTGGTCGATCGGCCAGTCTACCCGTGGGACATGATCGGCAGCATGTACGAGCTGCTGGGCATCGATCCCGAGGGGGAGATTGCACATCCACAGGGCATGGATGTCGCTTTGCTGCCCAAGGCGAGCGACGGGGTCGAAGTGGGTGGGCGACTGAAAGAGATCATGTGAGCTCGCGCGGGAGGACAGCATGCGACGACAGCGACTGCCCGGCCTGACCGCCAGCGCCCTCCTGTGGCTCGCCGGCGCTGTGGCACTTCCTCTACCCGCAGCTCAGGCCCAGAATGAACCGCATCTGGGGTACATCTATCCGGCCGGCGGCCAGATCGGGACGATGGTCCGTGTCACGGTCGGCGGACAGTACCTCACCGATACGGCCCAGGTGCTGGTGACCGGAGAAGGAATCGAGGCGACGATCGGCAAACACAAGAAGCCGCTCAATGAAGGCCAGGCCAGCCAGGTGCGCACGAAGATCGATCTGGTGCGCGATAAGTTCAAGGCGGAGGGCAAGGAGTTCAATCTTCGCACGCGGAGCGGAGCGTATGACGAGGCCCTCGCGTCGTTGCAGGAACTGGGGGTCACCGAAGAGACGCTGACGCTGCTGGACGAATTCGAACAGCAGCAGAACGATGTGAAGCGGCAGCTGAATCCGGCGATCGAAGAGACGGTCATCCTGGACCTGAAGATCGACGCCGCCGCGGCTGCCGGACGGCGCGAAGTCCGGCTCAGGACGGCGGCCGGCGTCTCCAACCCGATCGCGTTCCACGTGGGAATGCATCCGGAGTTCCTGGAACAGGAGCCCAATGACGCCCAGGCGGGCGAAAGCGTCGCCCCGTCGCTCCCCGCCGTCCTCAATGGCCAGATCCTGCCAGGGGATGTCGACCGCTTCCGGTTCACGGCCAGGAAGGGGGAGAAACTGGTCCTGGTCGTCCTGGCCCGGCAACTGGTCCCGTACCTGGCGGACGCGGTGCCCGGCTGGTTCCAGGCGACACTCGCGCTCTACGATGCGGACCGGCGCGAAGTCGCCTTTGCCGATGACTATCGGTTTCATCCGGATCCGGTTCTCTTCTACCGCGTGCCTCAGGATGGCACCTACGAACTCGAGATCCGGGACTCGATCTATCGTGGTCGCGAGGACTTCGTGTACCGGATCACGGTGGGCGAGTTGCCGTTTCTGACCCACGTCTTCCCTCTGGGAATCCAGACGGGTCAGTCCGGCACGGTGGAAGTCTACGGCTGGAACCTGCCTGTCGAGACCATCTCGTTCGACGCCACGGACAAGCCGCCGGGCCGCTACCTGATCTCTGTCGAGGGCCGGCAGTTCGCGTCGAATCAGGTGCCGTTCACGGTCGACGCGCTGCCGGAGCTCCGCGAACAGGAACCGAACAACGACCTCGCCAGCGCTTTGCTGCTCAAGCCCCCGATCATCGTCAACGGGCGCATCGACCAGCCGGGTGACTGGGACGTGTACCGGTTCGATGGCCGGGCGGGGGGCCAGGTGATTGTGGAGGTGTTGGCCCGGCGCCTCGAGTCACCGATGGATTCGGTGCTCATGGTGACTGATGCCGACGGCCGGCAGCTGATGTTCAATGACGACTGTGATGATCTGGCGTCCGGGCTCACGACACATCATGCCGATTCGCAGCTGCATCTGACGTTGCCCGCGGACGGATCGTTCTTCATTCACGTCGGCGACACACAGAACAAGGGGGGCCCCGAGTATGCCTATCGGCTGCGCGTGAGCGCTCGGCGTCCGGATTTTGAACTGCGCGTCGTCCCTTCGGCGATCAGCGCCCGGCCCGGTTCGGCTGTCCCGGTCACCGTCCACGCAGCGCGCCGCGACGGATTCGATCAGGACATCCGGCTGAGCCTGAAGGACCCGCCAGCAGGTTTCACGCTCGGCGAGGCCTCGATCCCGGCCGGCCAGTCCGAGGCGCAGGTCAATCTGAAGGTGCCGGCCGAAGCACGCGACGAACCGTATGTGCTGCAGTTGGAGGGGCGCGTCGACGTGCGCGGACGCGAAGTCGTGCGGGCCGGCGTGCCGGCCGATAACATGATGCAGGCCTTTGCCTATTTCCATCTTGTGCCGGCCGAGGATCTGGTGGTGTATGTCACCAGCAAGGCGGCACCGCACGCGGCGGTCGCCGGGAAGCCAGCGGCCAAGCCACCCGCGAATGTGCTCCAGATTCCCGCCGGAGGCATGGTGCGTTACCCGTTGACCATCCCCAACCGAACCAGCATGGAGGGGGTGAGCGTGGAGTTGAGCGAGGCACCGGCCGGCGTGTCCCTGGTGCGTGTCATTCGCAATCCGGGAGGCCTGGTGATGCTGATCTCGGCCGACGCGGAGATTGCCAAACCGGGACTGCAGGGCAGCCTGACCTTGAATGTCTTTGCCGAGGACCCGGCCGGCGGCTCCCGCGCCAAACGACGCATCTCGCTCGGCACGTTTCCTCCTGTGCCGTTTGAGGTGGTCGAACGTTAGGACGGCGGCCGCGAGGCACAGTCGCATCGCGGCACGTGCCATCGTTGGCGTCGTCAGTATGGCGAAGCCTGCGTGCCGGTGCGCTACCAGGTTTCGTAATGCACGGCTTCGGCGCGGTACCGCGTCCGGGGCGCAGGTGACTCGGCCGGCCAGCCCACCGCAATGACGGCGACCGGAATCACCTGCTCGGGCACCGCCAGCAACTGGCGGATGTGGGCGACGCGGTCCTCGCGCGGGTGCACGCCGAGCCAGCAGCCGCCGAGCCCCAGCGCCTGGGCGGCCAGCAGCAGGTTTTCGATCGCCGCCGAACAGTCCTGCAGCAGGTACGACAGCTGGTGATCGTGCGCTCGCGTCAGATCGCCGCAGACCACAATGCCCACCGCGGCGTCGGCGAGCAATCCGCCGTTGGGCAGCCCGCTGGCGATGCGCGCCAGTGTGCTGCGCTCGCGGATCACAAGGAACTCCCACGGATCTTTGGCCACCGCGGACGGGGCCGCCATCGCCGACTCGAGCAGATTCTGGACAAGCTCCGGGCCGACCTCCTTGGGCTGATACGTCCGCACGCTGCGGCGCGAAAAGATGAAGCTCAGTTCGTTGTTCATGGCAGGCATCCTGGATGGTAGAGAGGCCGTCGCGTCGCGGTTCAGGGGGCAACTCTCTTGCCTGATTGGCCCCTGTCCGCCGGACGACCGTTGGTTTCGTGACCCTTGGTACCGTGATTGTGCCACAAACAGGGCTCGTCCCCAACCGGGGATGCCCGGCCGGGAACCGGCAACCGGTCCCCTGACACCTGCGGCCCCTGACAACTGGGCCCCTGGCAACCGGCATCCGCGGCACGACCCGACGTGCGGCTGCGCTGGCCGGTGCCGCGACGGGAATGCGGCTGAGCTATGCTTCAGATAGAACAGTTCGATCTTGCCAGGAACGGGAAGGGACCACAACCATGTGTGCCATACGTCGGCGTCGCTTCATGCGACGAGGCATCAGCGGTGTGCAGACGGCCCTCATGCTCGCAGCTCTTACGATCGTGATCATTGCGAGCGTGCGGGTTCTTGGACGATCCACTCGGACCGAACTCAACGAGACTGCGACCCACGCCGGCGATCCCACGTCACTGGTGGACCGGTGGGGTAGCGACCGGCCGTAACGTCCCGATCGCGGAATCAGGGCGTCAGCCGCTTGCAGTACACGACCTTGGCATCGCCCGGTGCATAGAAGTCGTCGAAGACGGCGGCCTGGGAGTAGTCGCAGTGCAGGTAGAACCCGCGCGTGGGTGCGTACTGCGGGCGGTTGGAAGTCTCGACGTAGATGTGGCGTCCGGCTTGGGCGCCGATCAACCGCTCGCACTCGGCGATCAACAGACGCCCGAGCCCTTGCCCCTGGCACGCGCGGTCGACGGCGATCCAGTACAGGTCGAAGCTGCCGACCGTACAGGCGATCGGGCCGTAACACGCGTACCCGACGGTCCGGCCATCCCGCTCGGCAAACACGAAGTAGTACCCCGAAGGCTCTCCTTTGGCGAGTCGCTCCTGTACCAACTCCACCGCCACCTCAACCTCGGCCGCGGCAAACACGCCGGTGGAAACAACCAGTTCGCGCACCAGATCGGTGTCCGTGGGAGCGACTTCATAGCGAAAGGTGATTGGCCTGTCAGGCATCGCACGCGTACTCATAGGTCAGCGGAGTGGGCCAGCGCGTCCCGAATGATCCGGTCCATGGCCTGATCGTAGGTCATGCCGGCCTGCTCCACCGCCGCGGCGAAGCCGGCGTCGAGCGACAGGCACGGGTTGGAGTTGACTTCGAGAATCCAAGGCCGGTTGGCGGAGTCCACGCGGAAGTCGACGCGGGCGTAGCCCCGCAGCCCAAACTGGTGCCAGCAGTCGATGGACAGACGGCTCAACTCCGCCACCAGGTCCGAGTCGGCCGGCGGAAACACGAATCGGCGCGGCGTGTGGTGATACTCGAACGACTGCTCGTCCCACTTCGCCTGGTAGCCGACGATTCTGGGCTTGCCGGGTGGGTAGTCGGCGAAGTCGATTTCGGCGGGTGGCAGCACCTGCGGCCCGCCGTCACCCGCCAGCAGTGACAGGTTGAATTCGCGCCCCTCCAGGTATCGCTCGGCAAAATGCGGCTGACCTGTAGTCTGCTCGCGCATGCGCAGCACACGCGCCAACTCCGCGTCGGACTGCGGTGAGACGATGGCCGCGTCGTCCATCTGAAACGACGCATGCTCCCAGATCGCTTTGATCACCACCGGAGCCAGCTGCGCCGTGTGGCCGCCAGCCGGCGCGGCGGATCCGCCGGATGCGGCTCCCGTCAGTCCCTGCCAGCGGGCCGCGCTCGCAGTGAACCAGGGCGCCGTGGGCAGGCCGGCAGCCAGCAGATGCCGCTTGGTGGTCAGCTTGCCGTTGGTCAGCAGCAGTCCTGGCGTGGGCACGCCAGTGTAGGGCAGACGCAGCGCATCGAGCAGCAGTGGTGCCGCCGCCATCAGGCGGTCGGTGCCGCCGAGCGACTCGACCAGGTTGAACACCACGTCCGGTCGGCTGGCCTCCAGCCGCGTCTTGGTGGCCGACAAGTCAAGCGTGCAGCTCCACGCCTCGGACTCGTGCCCCAGCGCCTCTAGCGCGGCCTGCACGGCATCGCGCTGGTTGAGCACATCCAGATCGGACGGCGCACGATCGGCCGAGACATCGTTGTGCAGCACCACGATCCTCATACGCGCGCCACTCGCTCCCGAGCCGACTCCACAATCCGGCGGATTAACTCGACATACGGCATGCCGACCGCAGTGGCCAGCATGGGCAGGTCCGAGTGCGAGGGATGCATCCCGGCCAGCGGGTTGGCCTCCATGAACTGCGGCACACCCCGCGCATCGCACCGCAGATCGAGGCGGCCGCCATCACGGCCCCCCAGCGCCCGCCACGCTGCCAGCGCCGTCTGCTCAGCCATCCGCACCTGCGGATCGTCGGGGCGCACCAGCCGGTATTCCACCAGCTCTTCACAACGCTCTTTGTTCACGTACGAATACACGTCCGGCTCCGCGTCCCGCCGCAGAATGATCTCCAGCGTGCCCAGCACCGCCGCCCGAGAACCGGTCCCCAGCAGGCCCACGGTGAACTCACGGCCAGGCAGGAACTCCTCGACCAGCACCGGCTGGCGGAACTGCTCGAGCAACTGCCGGCAGACTGCCAGCAGTTCCGCCCGCGTCGTGATCCGCGACGCGGGCGTGATGCCCTTTCCCGTGCCCTCGCCAACCGGCTTGGCAAACAGCGGGAACGGGAGCGTCAGGTGGTCCGGCAGAAGGTCCAGATCCGCCGCGGACTCGACCAGCAGCGACTTGGGGGTGGGCAGCCCCGCCCGTTCCACGACCATCTTGGCCAACCCTTTGTGCAGGCACAACGCCATGACCAGCGGGTCGCCAAATGTATACGCAATGTCGTATACCTCCAGGATCGCCGGCACCTGCGCCTCGCGGGCCATGCCCCTGAGCCCCTCGCAGATGTTGAAGACCAGATCCCACCGGTCGCCCGCCGCCAGACGCGCGACCAGCTGGCGCACACGACCGATCCGATCGACCTGGTGCCCCAGTTCGAGCAGACCGGCCGCGATTGCGTCAATCGTGTCCGCGCGGTCGAATTCGGCGGTCGCTTCTTCGTCATGACCTTCGGCCAGGTACTCGTCGCGCAGATCGTATGTCATCCCGACGTGCATGGTGGCGCAACTATGCCCCCATCGGATCGGGGTAGCGGAACGTCTTGCCCTCGTAATTCCGAATCAGCAGGTCGTCCCCGTCACGTCCCACGACGCTGTCCACCTGCAACGGGATCTTGCCCCCGCCGCCCGGCGCGTCGATCACATAGGTCGGTACCGCGTAGCCGGTCGTGTACCCCCGCAATCCGGCGATGATCTCCAGACCGCGGGAGACCGGCGTGCGGAAATGCGACGAGCCACTGATCGGATCACACTGGTACAAGTAGTACGGGCGGACCCGCATCATGAGCAAGCGGTGTACCAGCTGCCGCATGGTCTCGACGTTGTCGTTGACCCCCTGCAACAGCACCGTCTGCGACCCGAGCGGAATCCCGGCGTCGGCCAACCGGCCACAGGCCTCCTTCGACTCGGGCGTGCACTCGTCCGGATGGACGAAATGCAGGCTCATCCACAGCGGATGGAAACGTCGCAGCATGGCACACAGTTCGGGCGTGATGCGCTGCGGCAGGACGGCCGGCATCTTGGTCCCGATCCGCACGAATTCAATGTGCGGAATCGACCGCAGCCGCGTCAGGATCGCCTCCAGCCGGTCGTCGCTCAGCGCCAGCGGATCCCCACCCGAAATCAGGACGTCACGCACCTGCGTGGCATGCTCCAGGTAGTCAAAGATGGCGTCCAGCCGCGCCTCGTTGGGAACGATCTCGCCGTGTCCCACCACACGCGACCGTGTGCAGTACCGGCAGTAGGTCGAGCAGAAGTCGAGCGGCAGCATCAGCGCCCGGTCTGGATAGCGATGCACGAGCCCCGGCACGGGACTATGTCCATCCTCACCGAGCGGATCATCCGCTTCGCCCGGCATCCGAGTGAACTCGGCCGTGGTGGGCACGACCGTCTTGCGCAGCGGCTGGCCCACGTCCTCGGGGTCAACCAGGCTCATGTAGTACGGTGTGACGCCCACGGGCAACATGGTTCCGCCGTGGACCAACGCGTTGTGCTCGGCCGCAGACAGGTTGATGACGCTGGCAAACTGCTCCGGCGTCCGAATCCGGTGCCGGACCTGCCACCGCCAGTCGTTCCACTGTTCGTCCGTTGCCGTGGGGAAATGCCGCTCGCGAAATGCCTGGGTCCGCGGATTGGTGGAACCGGAACGCCGGGATGCCTCCACGGAGTCGCGCCAATTGGTGGATCGACTGGTCACGGGAAACCGTCGCCAGCGGGGCGCTGGCAGCGCCCGGCCGCCGGGCGACACATCGATGGTCGCTCGGAGCGCTGTGACGGTGACCTGAGAATATTCCACGACAGTGCCCGCGAGCGGGGGATCTGCCACTGTAAGAGACGAGTGTGAATAGGCGGAAGAGTTTGAGAGATAGGTAGGAGGAGGTCCCTTAGGACCAGGAGGCTCCTCTTCGAGGGTCGCCAGCGTGCAGTTTGAGTCGGCACACTCGTTCATTTACCGGATTCCTTTCGGGGTGAGGTCCACCGCCAACATCCTGGAGACTGCTGTTCCTGGTAGGCCGTCTGGCGAACGGCCGCCATTCCCACGGAAGGCACAGGTGTTGTCGACTTGGACAACTTGTGGTGGAGTCAAACACATCTATCGGCCAAGCTGACTGACTCCCTTCGGCTTGGCCCTGGTATTCCGATGAATTTGGTCAACGTCCCACAGTCCTGTGGACGCTTGCCGTTTGCATGCAAACGACGCTGTCACCGCGAGAATTAAACACGGGAACCGGATAAATACAAGACCAACCGGCGCCTTTTTTTGCAGATTTGGAAAAACACTCTCGCGCTGCCGCGTACCGCGCGGCATCACGTCCTTCACGGCGCGGAGTCGCCCACCGTGTTGGACGTGATCCGGCACGCCTGATCCGCGGTTCGGCCGGCACGGATTGCAGGCGTCCACAGGTCGCAGGCGGGCCGCCTATGCTATAATCCGTGTTCGTGGGTTTCACGGTGTTCATCAGCGATGTGCGGTCGTCCCCAACGGCGGCACCTGTCACGCGTGGCTGTTCTGTGAACGGGGTTGGCCATGTCTCAGCATAGGAATCGCAGCCACCATGATGTACCGAGCAGCCAGAGTCATTCGCGAGGCGTGCCTGTGGACGCTGGTCATCACCTGCGGAATCGCCGGGGTGCATGCCCGCGCCGGCGCGGCGGAGGCCGTGCTGCTGCGCAAATCGCCGTTTTGCCAGCGTCTCTACCGGCCGTTGGCCAGGCCAGCGGCACCCTGCCACGCGGCGACGCCCGTGCCGGCTCCCGCCTGGCTCACCTTCGTGCCCGAGATGCAGAACGTGCCCCTCCTGGACCGCCCGTGGTCCGATCAGCCGTGGACGGAGGCCCTCAGCCGCCAGTACCGTGACGATCTCCAACACATCGACGCAGCGTGGCGTCGCCTGACGCCCGAAATCGCCCCGCAGATCACCCCGGCACAGGTCCGGGCCCTGTCGCGGTGGGCGCTGCCGCAGATGCAGCAGTACGTTCGCGTGCCCGCGATCGGCCCGATCGAACTCAGACCCCAACGCCTCGATCCCGCGGGCCAGCACATCCTGCTGGAAGCCACACTCGATACGCTGCCCACGCACAGCGCGGTGGTCACCCGGTGGCTGAAAGTGTACGCGCTCTACGACCGGTCGCGGCAGTCGCTCACGCAGGTGACAGTGACCATCCGGGGTGAACGTCTCGAGTAGCGCGGTGAGCGGGTGCGGTGAGCGGTTGCGGTGAGCGGGTGGAAAAACACCCAGGCACCAGGGACCCCCGCTTGGCCCGTGCCACGATGGCCGCGAGAATAGGAAGTTCACCGCAGGATCACGCCGGTGCCGTGTTCCGGAGTGCCGTCGGGAAGTCCTCCGGCGCACACGGCTGGAACATGATCCAAGTCGGAACCTGGACCGTCAACCTGATAGGAGATGCATGATGTCCGAATCCGAACGCCGCCACGGGCGCCGTCGATTTCTCAAGACGACTCTCAAAGCCAGCACGCTGTTGATCGCGCCGCAGGTGATTGCGGCCACCGCCCTCGGACGCGACGGTGCCGTGGCACCGAGCGAGCGGATCGTCATGGGGGGCATCGGTATTGGCAATCGAGGCACTTACGATCTCGATTGCTTCCTGCAGCAGCCCGACGTGCAGTATGTTGCCATCGCCGATGCCAAAGCGGCCCGACGTGAAGCGGCCAAGAAGATGGTCGATGACAAGAACGGAAATCAGGACTGCGCCACATATCGGGACCTGCGCGACCTGTTGGCGCGCGACGACATCGACGCGGTGCTGATCGCGACGGGCCCCAACTGGCACGCAGCGGCATCGGCCCTGGCAGCTCGCGCCGGCAAGGATGTCTACTGCGAGAAGCCCTGCACCAAGAACATCACAGAGAGCCTGGAACTGGCAGCGATCATGCGCCGCACCGGACGTGTATTCCAGGCCGGCACGCAACGCCGCAACCTGCCGCACTTCGCCTTTGCCTGTGAACTGGCACGCACCGGCAAACTGGGCAAGCTGCACACGATCTATGCCCACCCGGCCGGCATGGCCACGGCCAGCAGCGGCTGGAAACCTGCGGAACCGGAACCGCCGCGGGAAGAAGCGGACTGGGACCTCTACCTCGGCCCGGCCGCGTGGCGACCGTTTAACCGGGAGATTCTCAACGACGGCTTCAACTTCGAGAAAGGGGGGGGGCTGGTGGGCGGCGGCGTGCTCGAGTGGGGCTCGCACTGCGTCGATCTTTGCCAGTGGGCGAACAACTCGGACGACACGGCGCCGGTGGAATACGATCCGCCGGAGAACGGCACGATGGTGGCCCGCTACGCCAACGGTGTGACGCTGGTGCTGCGCAACGAAGGCTGGCTGCCGCTCGGTTCGTGCCCCGTGCGGTTTGAAGGGGATCAGGGCTGGATCGAGACTGGCGACAGCGGCAAGTTCGTGCTCAGCTCACCCGCGCTGCAGGCCGGGCGGAAGGTCGAGGAGATCGGCGGTTACCCGGCGACCTTCCATGTGCGCGATTTCCTCAACTGCGTCAAGTCGCGCGGCAAGCCGCTGGCCAACGCCGACGTGGCGTGCTACTCGCACATCACCTGCCATGCGGCCGGTATCACTGCATTCCTCAACCGCCCGCTGAGATACGATCCGCAGAAGAACGAGTTCATTGGCGACGAGCAGGCGAATCGGCTGCGCGGCGAAGCGCTCCGCGACCCGTGGCGCATCTGATGATGTGGGCGGCCTGGCACGCACTTGCCCTTGGGTCGCCATAGCAGGAGAACCGGATCTGATCTGTGATATGTCCCTTCTGCAGGCTGCCTCGCGGAGCCTGATGTTATGGAGAAACTCAATATGTCCAAGCTTCGTTTTCATGCCAGCCTTGTTCTGCTGATCGGGGCGGTCGCCGCGCTCTATACGCTGCCGGCGCGTGCTGCCGAGGACGCGAATGCAACGCCCGTATCGGAAGACCAGTTGATCCGCGTACTGGAGTCCGCTGCGGATCCGGCCGAGAAGGCGATGACCTGCAAGCGTCTGGTCGTTTATGGCACCGGCCAGGCGGTGCCGGCGCTGGCCGCCCTGCTGCCCGACAAAGAACTGTCCTCCTGGGCCCGCCTCCCGCTGGAAGCGATTCCCGGCCCCGCTGCCGACGCAGCCCTGCGCGAGGCGCTGGGCAAGCTGGAGGGGCGGCTGCTGGTCGGCGTGATCAACTCGATTGGCGTCCGCCGCGATGGCCAGGCGGTCGATAGCCTGGCACCGCGGCTGACGGATGCCGATCTGGAAGTCGCCACGGCGGCCGCGGTCGCGCTCGGCCGGATTGGCAATGCGGCAGCCACCACGGTGCTCGAACAGGCGCTAACCAGCGCGCCCGCAGCTGTGCGGGGAGCCGTCGCCGAAGGTTGCGTGTACTGTGCCGAGCAGCTGCTGGCGGCCGGCGACGGTGCCGCGGCGGCCAGCCTCTACGACAAAGTGCGCACGACTGCCGAGATTCCACCGACCCGCATCCTCGAGGCGACCCGCGGCGCCATCGTCGCGCGCGGCGCAGACGGCCTGCCACTGCTGGTCGAACAGCTCGAGTCGGCCGACCGGGCGCTGTTCGGCATCGGCCTGTCGACGGCGCGCGAGTTGCCGGGCAGCGACGTGACGGCGACGCTGGTGGCGGAACTCCAGAAGGTCGCCCCCGAACGCCAGCCGTTGCTGCTGCTGGCGCTGGCCGACCGGGGCGATGCCGCGGCGCTGCCGGCCGTGCTGGAAGCCGCCAAGAGCGGCCCGGCAGTAACCCGCATCGCGGCGCTGGGGGTCGTGCCCCGCCTGGGCGATGCCGCGTGCATTGGCACCCTGCTGGAAATCGCGGCGGCCGATGATGCGGAGGTAGCGCAGGCGGCCCGCGAAGCGCTGCAGGCCCTCCCCGGTGACAACGTCGATGCGGAACTCGTGACACGTTTGTCCCAGGCGGAAGGCAAGGCGCGCCTGGCCTTGATCGCCGCTGCCGAGCAGCGACGCATCGTCGCGGCCGTCCCCGCGCTGCTGACCGCCATCGACGACGCCAGCGCTGACGTGCGCACCGCTGCCCTCGCGGCGCTGGGCGCCACCGTCACCGCCAACGACCTGCCCGTGCTGATCACCCGCGTCGTCAAGACACCCTATCCGAATGAGGCCGCCGACGCCAAGCAGGCACTGCTGACCGCCTGCGTGCGGATGCCCGACCGCGAAGCTTGCGCCAACCTGCTCATCGGCGCGATGCATCAGGCGCCGTCGACCGCGCAGGTGGCGATCATCGAAGTGCTCGGCGCCATGGGCGGCCCCCAAGCGCTCGGCGCACTGGCGGCCGCCGCCAAGGAAGGCAACACGGACCTCAAAGAGACGTCGAGCCGCCTGCTGGGCGAGTGGATGACGACCGATGCGGGACCGGTGCTGCTGGACGTGGCCAAATCGGTCAGCGAACAGAAGTACAAGATCCGTGCCTTGCGCGGGTACCTGCGGATCGCCAAGCAGATCGAACTCCGCCCTGAAACGCGCGTGGAGATGTGCCAGAAGGCGCTGCCCGTCTGCCAGCGGGATGAAGAACGCACGCTGGTGCTGCAGGTGCTGGAACTCAATCCGATAGCCCCGGCTCTGCCCCTGGCTGTCTCGCTCCTTGAGCGGCCGTCATTGAAAGACGAGGCGGGACGCGTGGCCGTCGTGATCGCCGAGAAGGTCATCGATGCCGATAAGGCTGCAGTGGCTCAGGCCATGCAGCAGGTCGTGGCCGCCGGCGGCACGCCCGAGGTGGTCGACCGCGCCAAGGCCCTGGCTGAGCAGGCGAAACGTTAGAGCCCGTCGGGAAGGGATTCCCGGGTGACCCGCCCTGCACGCCGCGCACGGACGCGCACGCGTCGGGGCGAACGCGAGCCACACAGTTCCCGCCGCCGCGCGAGACGCGGAGGCGGGGAATGAGGCGGGGAATATGGTGGAGACACTACGGCGACCGGCCGGCAGGATGCCGGGCCGGCGCCGTTCTTTCGTGTGTCCGCCCGGCTGCGCTGTGGTCTGCCGCCGCCGTGGCGGTCAGGCGGTCAGGTGCGACACCACGATTCGCAGGCCGATCAGAATCAGCACGCCACCACCGAGCACCTCCGCGCGCCGCCCCCAACGACTGCCGAGACGCGAACCGAAGGTGATGCCAATGCCGGTCAGGACGGCCGTCACGACCCCAATCGTCAGACTCGGAATCCAGATCGCTTCCCCCAGCAAGGCCAGACCCAGTCCGGCGGCCAACGCGTCAATGCTGGTGGCTACCGAGAGCGTCACCAGCGACATGCCGCGAGTGGGGTCGGCGCTGACAGGCGTATCGTTCACCGTATCAGTGCCACACAGCATGCGGCCCCCCACGTAAGACAGCAGCGCGAACGCGACCCAATGGTCGAACGTGTCGACGAACGACGCCACCTGCGCGCCGATGTGCCAACCGATGAGCGGCATCAGGAACTGAAACAGGCCGAAATGGAACGACAGTCGGAACACGTGGCGGGGCGTGGTGTGGCGGAGCTTCAATCCGGACGCGATGGCCACCGCGAACGCGTCCATCGCCAGCCCCAGCGAGATTCCGAGAACCGTGATCCAGCTCATCTACTCCGATCCCGTCGCGAACGGATGCTTCCAGCCACGCAGGCAGCGCGATTGCGACCCGGACGATCGAACACCATGCGAACTGTTCACCGCCGGCTGCCGAACCGGGCAGGATAACCGCGCGTGTGACGCACTGACAATGCCAGGTGGACCGGCTTACCTGTTAGCCGTGCTACACGAAGCACACGGAACAGGCCGGACGCTTGCCACTTCGCACGGCCAACAAGTAGGCCGTGCCACACGCTCACTGGACAGGAAGATTGGCTTGCTCGAGGAGTGCGGGAGAGATGGTGCCCCGTGCTCTGGAGGGTAAAGCAAAAGCTCCCGTGGCGTTCTCACCAGCCGGCGATGAGGTGCTATCATGGTGGCCAAGCCGGCGGTTGGCGTCGAGGCCGGACGTGCCGCGTCGTCCGACAGCATTGCCCGGCTCTCCCAGTCGACTGGGAACGCATTGTGAGTGTTGGCCGACATTGCACCTTGTGACTGATTGCACTTGGACTGAAGGAGAACGAGATGGCTACCGACCTATCGCGCCGCCGTTTTGTGAGTACCCTGGGAGCCGGAACGGCGTCGCTGGCGGCCGCGTCCGCACTGGCCACACCGGCCGCGGCAGCCGCGCCGGCCGCTGCGAGGCTCAAGATCCTCGGGATCGCCTGCAGCCTGCGGCCCGGCAAAACTACCGCTCAGGCGGTGCAACTGTGCCTGGACGCCGCCCGGTCGGTGGCGCCCGAACGCATCGAGATCGAACTAATCGAATTGGCCGGACTCAACATCCCCACGCAACCGGCCGCGAAACTGCCGGTCCCGGCAGGCCAACAGGATGATTTTCCGCAGGTCGAAGCCAAGTTGTCAGATCCGCAGCTCGCCGCCATCGTCGTGGGAACGCCCGTGTACCACGCCAACATGTCGGCGCTCTGCAAGGCACTGATAGAACGCTGTGGCGTGTTCCGCAACGACTTCACCCTGTCGGGAAAAGTAGCCGGTGTGGTCGCCGTGGGAGCCGCACGCAACGGCGGACAGGAACTGGTCATTCGCTCCGTGCAGGCTTCGCTCATGTGTCACGAACTGCTGGTCATCGGCGACGGTCGGCCGATGAGCCACTTCGGAGGTACGCTGTGGAACGACGGCAAGGATGATATCAGCAACGACGAGTTCGGCGTGCAGACTGCACAGAACCTCGGCAAACACATGGCCCGCGTTGCGCTGGCACGCCACCCAGCCTGACGCCCCACCGCCGCGATCTCGATTCTGCTGGCCCGAACTCCACTCCGGCCGGCAGAATCTCAGACGTGGCAGTGAACAAATAAGGGGTGCCACCACGATGGGCTGGTGGCACCCCTGTTGTTCTGAAACCTGACGTCTTGTTCTGTAACCTGACGTCGTGATACGGCACGTTGCCGTTAAACGCTGCGGCGTCGCCAGATTGCGTAACCGCCCACAACCATCCCGAAAAGACACAGCGTCAGGCTGCTCGGCTCCGGCACGACGCCGAAGTCCTTCAAGTTGACGATCTCGTCTCCGTCGAGTGTCCGGTTGAACAGATAAAACTCGTCCAGCATACCAATGAATGGGCGAGCCCGACTATCGGCCGTCGCGCCAATGCGCGCGCCTTCGTTCCACGGGGCGATGTCGTAGAGCGTTGCCGGTGTGACCGCCCCCAGTGGGTTGCCGTCGAGATAGACCTTCATCTGGTCAGCGTCCAGCGAGCGGTCATACGTCATCGCGAGATGATGCCATTCATCTGCCGCGGCAATTCCAGTTGCTTTCAGATCTGCAATAGTCGTTCCTTGACTTCCCTCGCGCAGCACGAAGCGATAGTCGTTGTTAGCCGGCCGTATTTCCGCATGCACACACATTGTCATCTTGTCCGGATTCGTTTCGATGGGCGTTGCGGCATAGGCGCTGAAGACCTCCTGGTGCTCAGTGGACGTTGCATACTTAACCCACGCCGCCAATGTGAAGTTTGACGTAGGCGTATAGTTACCGGTGACCATCTTCAGAAATGGCAGGTCGATGTAACCCGTGGCTGCGACGGCGCAAATTAGCTGACAGGATTAAGCGGCCAACGGATCGGATTATTTGACCCCGCGGTACCCCGCCGCTCTGTGCGCCTTCTACCCCGCCTCTGTAGATTACATCTGGGACCCCGCCT
>JAAYDI010000142.1 GCA_012729315.1 Planctomycetaceae bacterium | reverse complement strand
GGATGTTGGCACCTCCGGACTCTTCCGCTTGCGCATGGGCTGTTCTCCGATGGGAGTGGGACACGGGACAGCCACCACGCTAGCACATCGCCCTCTCGCGGTTGTGCACGCCTACCGAAAGGACACGCTTCGCGGCAAAAAATCTTGACCCGGTTCCTGGTGTGCCGTAGAAAGTGGCATGTGCTGCCACCGGCGTGGAGTGGCGCATATCGCCTTCTCAGCTCCCACCATTGCGAGGTCTGCCGTGAGATGCACTCTGCTGTTTGCCGTGTTATTTTCATTCGGTTCGCTTGGTGTTCTCGGACTTCCGGCCCGCGCCGCGGACAGCGGTGCGAGCGTGCTTCGTGCCGGGGCAGCAGCCGTCGACATCAGTCCGACCGAGTTTCCAGTGAACATGCCGGGCGGGTTTGACGCCAACATGGCCGACCAGGTACACGATCCGTTGTTTGCACGCGGATTGGTGCTGGATGACGGGACGACCACCCTGGGGATCGTGGTCGTCGATAATCTGGGGGTGGCGCAGGAGGCGTTGGACGAAGCCAAGGCCCAGGCCTCGCAGCGCTGCGGGATCCCGGTCGACAGGATGCTGGTGGCAGCCACCCACACGCACAGTGCCCCGCCTTCGTATGTCAAGGAAGGCCCGGAGCCGGCCGTGGCCTACCGGAAGATTCTGCTGGCCGGAATCGCGGATGCGTTCGTCCAGGCGCACGCCGCGCTGCGCCCCGCGGCCGTTGGCGCGGCAGCCCATCCGCTGCCCGAGGAGGTGTTCAATCGGCGCTGGTTCCTGAAACCGGGCAAGATAACCCCGAATCCCTTCGGACGTCTCGATCAGGTCGAGATGAATCCGAGCACATCCGCCGACGTACTCGACCGCCCGGCGGGTCCTACCGATCCCGACGTCACGATCCTCTCGGTGCAGGACGCGCAGTCGCACAAGCCTCTGGCGCTGTTGGCCAACTATTCACTGCATTACGTGGGGGGCGTGCCAGCGGCGATGGTCTCGGCCGATTATTTCGGTGAGTTTGCGCGGCTGATGCGATCGCGTGTGCGTGGCGACGAGCGTTTCGTGGCCATAATGTCCAATGGTGCATCGGGCGACATCAACAACATCCCCTTCCTCGTGAACCGCCCGCCGCGCGAGCCGTTCGAGCAGATCCGTATCGTTGCCCAGAAGGCGGCCGATGCGGCGTGGCACGCGCGGGCCAGCATTGCCGACCATTGTCCGGACGCGCGCCTTGGCATGCTGGAGCGTCAGGTCACGCTGCAGATGCGCCGGCCCACGGCGGAGCAGATCGAGGAGGCGCGGGCAGTGCTGGCCATCACCGACCCGTCCGAGCGCGACAAGCTTCCGCGGCGCGCCACGGATTATGCGTACCGCGTGCTGAACCTCGCCGATGTAGAACCCACGCTGACAGTCACCGTGCAGGCACTGCGGATTGGCGAGTTGGCCATCTGCGCAATCCCCTTTGAAGCATTCGTGGAGATCGGTCTGGATCTGAAGAAACGCAGTCCCTTCCCGTGTACTATGGTGATGGGTATTGCCAATGGCTGCAACGGCTACCTCCCCACACCCCAGCAACACCAGTTGGGCGGCTACGAAACGTGGTTCGGTACCAGCAGGGTCCAGGAAGACTCCTCCGTGATTCTCACCGAGAACCTGCTCGAGATGCTCGCCGAACTGCGCAGCAGCGACTGACCAGCAGACGGGATTTGGCTCTGCCACGACTAACCAGCCGCTGTGCGCGACACTCGACACCAGCACGGAGCGTGACGGCCAGGAGTACGATGCGGCGGTATCATCGTTCAGCGCAGGAGACACGAGAATGGCTACACAAAAGATGATGACTGTACAGAAGATGATGGCGATCGCGCTGTCCATGTTCATGCTGCGTACCGTGATGGCGGAGGACTTGGCGGTGCCGGATGGACTGTCCGCAGTTGCCGACGGCGCCGCATTGACACGGATTTCACTGGACGGCCAGGCGCTGCCGGGCGTCTCGCTGGAGGTGACCGTGCTGGATCCCCGCACGGGCGAGCCCGCGGACGGCTTCGACCTGGACGCGCACTGGAGCGTTGAACGTGGTGCGCTCGCGCTGCGTGGGGAGCTCCTCGCACGAGGCTCTGAGGATGCGGTCGCCGATCTGGTGGTGGATGTGCGCGGCACGGAACTCAGTCTTGCCTCCATGGCCACCGACCCGTTGCGGCAGCCTGCCAAGCTGCTGTCCAAGCTGCCGCTGGTGAGTCTGCAGGTGGGTGGCGCAGACAGTCTGGCCCTGGCAGTACCGCCCGATGCGGAGTGCATCTTCGATTTCGCGCCGGGTCCTCAGGGTGTGCGGTTGCGTTACCGCTGTGGATTCACGCACGACGCCCGCCCGGCCTTGCGCATGCGTGCACCATTCGCCTGTATCCTGTATCGGACTGAGCCGCGGTGGCACTTCCGCTCCGCGCTGGATAAGTACTACCGCTTGTTCCCGGAGCCCTTCAAGCCGTTTATCCGGGAGGTTGGCGGGTGGTTCTTTGCCAACGAGCCCACGAACATTCCGGACCCGCAACACTACAAGTACTTCGAGGGGGGACCGTGGGGGCTGGAGGACGCGGCCGAGCGCGGCCTGGGTACCTATCCGTACCAGGAATCGTCGTCCTGGACCGTGACTCTGCCGGGTAACAAGCTGCCGCGGTCCTACGAGGAAGCCATGCAGCGTTTCGACGCCTTGGCGGATGCCGAGAACCTGAAGGCGTGGTCGCCCCAGACCTCCTTCGAGCTGGATTCCCATGTCGCTCACTCCGGCCGCCGGTCTCTGCTGGCGGAAGCGCGCGAGGCCGGCGTTTGGGTCGGCGCGAGGCAGTCTGTGTTCCTGGATCCGGCCGTGACTGAGCCGCTTGTAGTGCGCGCTTACAGCAAGGCCGAACGCGTGACCGGGGACCGCAATCAGGACTACTCCATCTACGTGGACGTCTGCTATGCGTCTGGCGCCTACCTGTTCGGCCAGTGCGCGACGTTCAGCCCGGGAACCCACGACTGGGAAGCTGCCGAGCTGGTGATCGCGCCTCAGGAACCGGTCAAGGAGCTGCGCGTCTACTGCTTGCTCCGCAACCGGACGGGCCGCGCCTGGTTCGATGATCTGCACATCGGTCCGGCCGACGATCCGGCGGTCAACTGGGTAGCCAACGGCGGATTCGAGGAGACGGAGCGGAACGCGGATCTGCAGCACGTACGAGATTACGTCTGTGTGAACAGCGCGGGGCAGAACGTGGTGGCGATTACTGATAACCTCTCGGCGGACGTCGGCCCGGCGACGCCGTTGAACCTGCTGCGTTTCACGCTCAACGTCGACCCCGATCTGCCCTCGGACGCGAAGCGGCCGAGTGTGGCAGCGCGGCAGTACGCCAGCTACGACAAGCTGTTCGCACAGCATCCACACCTGGCGGGCGCGTACATTGATTCGGTATCGGCCTGGTGTTACAGAGTGCTGAACTGCCGCCGGGAGCACTTTGCCGCCCACGATGCGGCCTTCACGTATGATCCCGGGAACCTGCAGGTTGGGGCCCCGGGTCGATTCGCCATGACCCAGTTCCTGCGGTCCCTGCAGGATCGCTATCACCCGCAGGGCAAAGCCATCTTCACGAACATCCATGTGAACCTGGAGGCGTTTCCGCTGTATCTCGTGTCGGACGTGCCGGGGATTGAGAGCAGCCAGTTCCAGGACCTGGACAGCACGTTCTTCTACCGCGCCTGTTCGTTCAAGAAACCGGTCCTGCTGATGAACTTCATCAACCTGCACGGTCTCGACAAGCGTGAGGTGGTGGAAGCCTTCTACCAGAACGCGGCCCAGTTCGGTGAGCTGCCGTCCACCGGGCGGTTTGTGCAGGAAGCCTATCAGATGTATGGCGACCTCGCCCACACTTGGATGCCTGCCATCTGTGAACTGGCGCGGGCTGGCTGGGAGCCCGTGCCGCTGGCCGCGGGTGGACAGGTTGAGCGGTTTCCGGGGCCCGCTGCGGTGTACTTCACGCAGCGTGCGTTGGCAGGAGGCGAACTCGGCGCGCTGCGCATCGAGCCCGCCGCGCTGCAGGAGCTGGGTTCCGATCTGGTGGCGATCGATGCCGTGACGTTGGCGGAGGTTCCTCTGGTGCGTGATGGGGAGGTCCTGTGTGCGACTCCACAGCCTGGCGCGTCGCAGGTATCGGTGGTCCGCGTGGGCCCCCGCGCTGGCGTCTCCACCTGGCTGCTCGGCCGTGCGCGGCAACATGCCGTTAACGCGGCCCAGGTTCGCGGCAACGCCAGCCGCACGCCGGAACTCGCGGCGGCCGCCGATGCGCTGAGCCACGTGCCGGGGGCTTCAGCGCGGCAGGTGGTACAGCACTGTCAGGCCTGCACGCAGGCGCTCGACGCGGCCCTGGCCAGCATCGCCGGCGCAGATGACGATCTGTTCGCCTTGAGCGGCCGGCGCGAGGTACAGCAGGCCAGGCAGGCCCTGGCAGCGCTGGTGGTTTTGGTCACCGCAGCACCATAGCGGGCGGTTCACACCATAACCCTGAAGCACTGCATGGTGCGCTGTTATCCGGGTACACTGGGAATGACGAAGCTGGGTCGGCCGTTTTGATCACAAGTGGCAACTGAAACATGTTATGGGGGAAACAGCCATGACAGTCAGCACTCACTCCAGCGCGTTGACACGACGACGGTTCTTGAAGACGGCGGCCGCCTGCTCCATGCTTACGGCCACCTCCGGAGTAGCCAGCCGGGCGTCCTGGGCGTTGGACGGCGACGTGCCCTTCGCGCCGCCAAACGACACCATCCGCCAGGCGCGTGAAGCGGCGTTGGCGGTCTTGCAGCCGCGTCCGCTGGACATCGAGCGCGGGCTAGACCTGCACGCGCGGTCGCTGGTATTCGAGTCCTACGGCTTTGCGCCGAACGCGGCGACAGACGGCGATCGGATCCGCGAGGCGATTGAAGCGGGGGCGTCCGACGCAGAACTGAGTGATCTGACGGAAGAACTGCCGATGATCCGTGCCGCCACCAGTCAACGCGAGCGGGAGGAGTTCGTGGCGGCCTTTCGCTCCTCCGGCGTGACCTGCATCTTCCAGAACGCTGGCGAAGAGAGCAACGATCCATTGCGGCTGATCAAGCGGCTGGCACGCTTCACCTACACCACCGACATGCTGCGCGACGTGGTCTTCCGGGCCACCACTCCCGACGAGATTGTCGCCGCCAAGGCGCAGCAGCGAATGTGCCTGTACATGACCGGCAACGGCGTGCCGCTGGTCCAGCAGTGGCACAGTGTGCGCGATGAACTGGCCCTCATTCGCGTCTTTCACCAACTCGGCATCCGCATGATGCACGTGACCTACAACCGCCGCAATCCGCTCGGCGACGGCTGTGGCGAGGCGACCGACGGCGGGTTGAGCGATTTCGGGCGTGCCGCCATCGCTGAGATGAATCGCGTCGGCGTGATCGTGGACGTGGCCCACTCCGGGTGGCGCACCAGTCTGGAGGCCGCTCAGGCTTCGCAGCAGCCGATGGTTGCCAGCCACACCACCGCGGCGGCGCTGCACCACCACATCCGCGCGAAACCCGACGAGGTGATCCGCGCCATCTGCGATACCGGCGGGCTGGTCGGCATCTGCTGCATCTCCGGCTTCCTCGGTGGCGCAGGGCATATCGGCACATTGCTCGACCACATCGACTACATCGTCAAGAAGTTCGGCATCGAGCATGTGGCCATCGGCACGGACCGCGCCTATGAATCTCAGTACGCGCGGGAAGAACGGTCCAAGATCCCGGCGCGCCCGGCCCGCAGCGGCCCACCGCGCTGGGAAGCGCTCTGGCCCCCGGGGTCCCTGGACGGGCGCAGCGACCCCAGCCTGGCATGGACCAACTGGCCGCTGTTCACGGTCGGACTGGTCCAGCGCGGTTACTCCGACGACGACATTCAAAAGATCCTCGGCGGCAACATCCTGCGTGTGGCGCGCGACGTGTGGGACAGCCGGCAGTGAGGGGCGCGAGCCCGTGAGTGTCTGGTGCGTCGGCCCTGAAGAACCCGCTGCGCGAGCCGCCTCAGACCGGTCAGCGGTCCCCCCGTGCGTTCACACGATCGCTGCCCAAGACAGACTTGTACACCAGGCCGTCGCAGCGTATAGTCGCGCGGTGAGGTGTCTTGGACCAGGCGGTGGCGGGTCGTCAGTCTTATTGATGTTGCGCTCGGGACTTCGGCCTGGGACCTGGTGCCGAGAGGTTGGGGATGAAGGAGTCGATGTATGGTTGCCTTGTCCGGGCTGTTGGTCACTGTGCGAAGTGCCAAACAGGGCGCCGAGATGATGGTGAACAAGTTAGGCGCGGAATACTGGCGCGAGGTATCCACGCTGCGGATGCACTCGGAGGACATGCATCAACTGGCTGTCTCCACAGGACAGACCGTCCGCATCGCGAGTTCCCATGGAGAAGCCGTCGTCAGCTGCCAGGAGGCCGATGTACCTCGCGGGGTATTTTTCTTGCCACTTGGTCCTGTGGCCAATCAACTGTTCAGCGGCGCCCACACGGATGGGACCGGTGTGCCCGACTGGAAGCGTCTGCCGGTGACGATCGAGCGCTGCGAGACGCTTGCCCCCGCCCTGCCGGAGGTGTCGGCGGCGGTCGCTGGCGCGGCGCGCGCCGCAACCGGCGAATCAGCGACGACCGGCACGGGGGAGACCGTTGTCCACAGCAACGTCGTGTGCACCTTTTGTGGCTGCCTCTGCGACGATCTGGAAGTCGAAGTGCGCGACAACCGGATCTGCAAGGTCAAGAAGGCGTGCCTGATCGGGCGGAACAAGATCATGCATGCTCAATCCAACGCCCCGGTGCCCAGTGTGGCGGGGCGTGCAGTGACGATAACGGAATCGGTGTCGGAGGCGGCGCGCATTCTCAGGGAGGCCAGGTTCCCGCTCGTGTATGGTCTGAGCAGCGCCACCACCGAGGCGCAGAGACTGCTGATTGAAATTGCGGAAATCGTGGGTGGCACCATCGACAACCCGTCCTCGTACTGCCATGGACCGGGCGTCATGGCCCGCCAGCAGGTCGGGCTGGCCACCTGCACGCTGGGGGAGGTCAAGAATCGTGCGGATCTGATCATCTTCTGGGGGTGCAACCCCTTGGAGGCGCACATGCGCCATCTGAGCAGGTATTCCAGCCAGCCCCGAGGGTTGTTCACGCCCGAGGGGCGCAAGGGACGCAGGATCGTCGCGATCGATATTCGTCCCACGCCCACGACCAAGGCCGCGGACCAATTCATTCAGGTGGAGCCGGGCACGACGTTCGAGACGGCGACGCTGCTGCGGGCGCTGGTCAGGGGCGTGCGACTGGGGATCGGCGACGACGCTTTGGTCGCCGGCGTGCCGCTGCCCATCTGGCGCGAACTGGCCGCTGCGATCCGCAGCTGCAAGTACGGCGTGATCTTCTTCGGACTGGGCGTGACTCAGTGCCGGGGCCGGGACCTCAATCCGGAGCAGATTGGCGTCCTGGTGCGTGAAGTCAACGACTACACCCGGTTCTATGCCATTCCGATGCGGGGGCACGGCAACGTGGCGGGCGCCAATCAGGTCATGTGCTGGCAGACCGGATTCCCGCTGGCTGTCAACTTCAGCCGACGCTACCCGCGCTACAATCCGGGCGAGTTCTCCATCCTGGGCCATTTGGCCCGCCGCGAAGTGGACGCGGCCCTGATCGTGGCGACTGACCCGGGTGCACATCTGCCGCAGGATTCCGTCCAGTACTTGCGCGAAATCCCGACCATCTACCTGGAGCCCCACAACAATACGACCACCGGCTGGGCCACGGTAGTTATTCCTGTCGCTCCGGCCGGTATCGCCGCGGCGGGGACCATGTACCGCATGGACAACATTCCTTTGCGGGCGAAGAAACTCGTACATTCTCCCTATCCTTCCGACGAGGAAGCGCTGCGGGCCATCAAGGAGAGACTTCTCCATGCTTAGAATCGCCCATGGCCGTGTATATGATCCGCAGCATGGGGTCGGCGGCGAGATCCGGGACGTCTGGATCCAGGAGGGGAAAGTAGTCGCGCCGCCAGCGATGGTGGATGCCCCGACCATCGATGCGTCCGGCTGCGCTGTCATGCCGGGCGGTGTAGAGATTCACAGTCATGTGGCGGGGGCCAAGGTCAACACTGGCCGCAGCATCTGTCCCGAAGACCATACCGATCATTTCCGCCTGCACACCGATGTGACGCGGGCCGGCTGCGGCTACACGATTCCCACCACGTTCATGACCGGCTACGAATACGTTCGGTTGGGTTACACGACGTTGTTCGAAGCTGCAGTCCCGCCGCTCACCGCCCGCCATGCGCATGAAGAACTGCGCGACATCCCGATCGTGGATACCGGCTGTTACACGGTGATGGGGAACAACTACCTTGTGCTCAAGGTCTTGAGCGACCCGGACGAGGCCAGACGCCGGGAGAGGATGCGCGAATTGGTGGCCTGGCTGCTGCAGGCCACCCGAGGCTACGCCGTGAAGATCGTCAACCCGGGTGGCGTGGAGAACTGGAAGTGGAACCAGGACGTGACCGATCTGGACACTGCGGTGCCTCCGTTCGGCGTTACGCCGCGCCAGATCGTGAGTGGCCTGGCCCAGGCGGTAGAGGAACTCGGTCTGCCGCATTCCATTCACCTGCACGCCAATCATCTGGGTGAACCGGGAAACGTGGACACCACGCTGGCCACCATGCACGCCCTGGCCGGCCATCGTGTCCACTTCACGCATCTGCAGTTCCACTCGTACGATATCACTCAGCGGGGAGGGTATGCGTCCGCTGCGTCCCGGATCGCGGAGTGCGTCAACGCGCATCCTGAGTTCACGTGCGACGTGGGCCAGTTGGTATTTGGGCCGGCCACCACCATGACCTCCGACGCGCCGATGGAGTTTCGACTGCACCACCTGCAGAAGCAGAAATGGGTCAACGTGGACGTCGAGATGGAGACGGGTTCCGGCATCGTCCCCATGGTGTACCGGCCGCACACGCTGGTCAACGCAGTGCAGTGGTGCGTCGGCCTGGAACTCATGCTCCTGATCCGTGACCCCTGGCGGGTGTTCCTCACCACAGACCATCCCAACGCCGGGCCTTTTGTGGCCTACCCGCTGCTCATTCGCCTGCTGATGGACCTGGATTTCCGGCGCTCGTGGCTGGACCGCCTCCATCCGCAAGCCAGACAGTACACCTGCCTGCACGAGCTGACGAGAGAGTACACCTTGGAGGAAATCGTGATTGTCACGCGAGCCGGACCAGCGCGTGCCCTGGGCCTGCCACGGAAGGGGCAGCTGGGCGTGGGTGCGGATGCTGACGTGGCCGTCTTTCGGCTGCAGCAAGACTGGCAGAGCACGTTCTCCAATCCGGCCTGCGTCGTCAAAGGCGGCAAGGTTGTGTGGCGGGACGGAGAAGTGGTGGATAGCGGGGCTGGCAGAGCTCTGGGCATCGACCTCGCAGCCGGCCGGCAACTGGCCCCTGATCTGGCCGAGTGCTTTGAGCGGTATTCGACAGTGAAGCTGGAGAACTACGCGGTCGAGGACGAATACGTGCCCGACCTGGAACTGGTAGCGTGTCGTTGAGCAGAATCAAGCCGAGCAGAATCAAGCCGAGCAGAATCAAGCCGAACAGAATCAAGCCGCACGGCCACGCCCTTGCGGACCTGGACACCACAATGGATGCCGTGACCACAACCGTTACACTGTCCCTTAAAGAAGTACCGCCGGTGCCGGTCGAGGCAGAATCGCTGATTCCCGAGCAGGTCGCGGGGAAAGACGAGGCGCACATCGGGCGGTTGCCGCTGCTCGTGGGCAAGGTACCGGAGACCGTTGCCGACTGGTTCCATGTGAGTGTTTCCCAGACGGCGGGCACAGCAGAGGGCACAGCAGAGGGCACAGCAGAGGACGCCGGGCACACTGCGCTTGTACTTCGCGGTGATCTCACACGTTTCAAACGGCTGGGCGAAGGCATGTCGTGCGGGCGGATGGTCGTGGACGGGCCGTCCGGCTTCCACACGGGAGCTCGCATGAGCGGTGGATCGCTGATCATCAACGGTGACGCGGGCGACTTCTCGGGTGCGCACATGCGGGGGGGCCTGCTCGTGATCCGTGGCAACGTCGGCCATTACGCCGCGGCAGCCTACCGGGGCGAGACGAAGGGCATGCGGGGTGGCACCCTCATCGTCGCAGGCAGCGCCGGCCAGATGCTCGGGGCGCGCATGCGGCGCGGTTTGATCTGTGTGCTGGGGGACACCGGCGACGTGACCGGATTCAACATGAAGGCCGGCACTATCATTGTCACGGGCACATCCGGGGCGCGGGTGGGAGCAAGAATGGTGCGGGGTACGGTGGTGCTGCTGAGCGGCGCCCCGGCGCTGCTCCCCACATTCTCCTACGATTGCACCTATCAGCCGGTCATTTGGACGCTGCTGCACAGATACCTGGCCCAGCAGGGGTTCGCGCCAGTGGTGGACCCCTGGACGCGGTTCCGCCACTATAGTGGTGACGCCAATGAAGGTGGACGCGGCGAAGTGCTCGTCCGCGACCCGTCGTAACGTCGGGCGCACAGCCCGGCAGACACAGCCCGGCAGACACTCTGGTGGTGATCGATCGATCAGTCCAGGGCGTCCAGCAGTGCTTGACGCACCTGGCGGAAGGCCGCCACGTCGCGCATGTAGTCGGTGAACGAGGCGACAACTTCCTGCGCCAGCGTGGCAGCCCGCTCGGGGTCTCGGCTGGCCAGCACCTTGAGCAACTCGTAGTCTTCCACGCCGTCGCGCATGGCCTCGTGCCGGATCGAATCAAGCAGTTGCCGATCGCCCGGGTACACAATCCAGGCGTCGCCGGGCGGCAGGAACGTGGAGCCGCCATGCGGTGGCTCCAGTACCGTAAAGGAATCTCCGCCACGCCACTGGTTGAAGCCCCAATGCAGATAGCCGGTGAATCCCCAGCGGAAATTGATCCAGTGCAGCACACGGGTCTTGATCAGGGGGTAGTCGATGAAACGGTTGGGGTACGCGCCCGCGGGAAACAGGCAGGTATAGATCCACACCTCTTTGCCCGCCTCCAACCGCTGCAGCATGTTGTCGAGCGACTGGTCGAAGCGTCCCAGCTGCGGCACCCACACGTCGCAGTGCTGCTCGAAGAACGCAAAGTCGTCCCGCACGTCCAACGCTTCCATGATCGCGAACTCCGGTGCGAACTCGCGGACATACCCGGCGAGCACGGCGTACGGCTCGAGCTGGTGCCCATGCGGTTCGTCCGTGATATGGATGCGGAAGCGGTCCAGCCAGTTCCGGCTTCGCAGATGGTCCCGCAGGGCGGTCAGGTAGATGCGGTAGCCCTCGCGCGCCGCCGGATCGCTCACTTCGATGATCGTCTCCTGAGGCTTGCCCTGCTCGATCCGCCAGATACGGGCTTTGACGTGCCCGTCGTATCCCTCCCGCCAGGCGATGGGCTGGCCTTCAATGTACGTCTTCCGCTCCCCCCCGCGGGCCCGGGAGAACGCTTCGACCCAAGCGTCGAAGAGGGTGAAGTCGAAGCTCAACTGACCGTCGTCGGTGGCAACCGGCTTGATAAAGGGTGGACCGAGCGGCGTCCAGAACATGTTCTGCCGATGTGCCCACATGCTGTCGAACAACTGATTCGCACAGGTCCACCAGTCCGCGCTCCCCGCTGGCACCCGCCCGTAATTCATCTCTGTCGGACGCACCGAGAACCAGTTCGTCAGCAGCAGCTCACCTTGAAACGGCACGGTCGCCGAGTGCACGGTCAACTCCAACGGCAGTTCCACGACCGTGTCCCCGGCCATCACTTTGACCTGCGTGCGATAGTTCCCCGGGGCCGCCGTGGCGGGCACCTCCACATCCAACCAGAAACACTCCGTCCGGTCGGCCGCCAGTTCCCAGACGGCGCCGGGAAACAACGGATCGGGCAGCTCGGCCGGCGGTTCGGCCACGCGTTCCTCTTTGGGCGTATGGTGTGTCCCGCGCGTGATCGGCACCCGGCCCACAGTACGCACACGAACCTCCAGGCCAGGTCCCAGCGGCGGGGCCTGCAGCGTTACACGGCAAGCGGTCGAGCTGCGTACGGCCACTTGGATCGCTTCATACTCGCCGCGCGCGGCATGCAGCGCCCCAGTCATGGGAGACGCGGGCGGGGTGTCGCCAACCAGCACCTGCTGGAGCGAATCAACCCACCAGGCCTGCACAGGCACCTCGTTCCCACCAGCGTGCACCGTGCAGGCCCAGACGATCACCAGTGTGCTGCTCATGAGTCTCATCAGATATTCCTCCCCAGTACACGGAATGCGCTTCGCCAACATTGTAACGGCGGGCGCGGGACGACACCACAAGTGGGTCCACGCTCGGCCGAGCGTCACCTGTCCAGCGCCAGTCGTCCAGCGCCAGTCTCACAGCGCCGGTCGCGCTGCGTAATCCCGAGCGATTGATGGGGAAAACAGGCGGGCACTGAGCCTGTCAAAAAGGCAGTCAGCACACCGTCACGGTGGTTGCGGCCAGCGACAGCGGGGGGCTAGAATGCCCATCACGTACCGGCACTCATCCAGTCGAGGAGACGTCAATGGCAGAAGGGAAAGGCAGTGGCGGCGGACGCAAGTACACTCCGTATATTCCGCCGGAGACGGATCTGAAGGAGTTCACAGTCAAGGCACTGGTGATCGGGCTGGTCATGGCGGTGGTGTTGGGGGCCGCGAACGCCTATCTCGGTCTGAAAGCGGGCATGACGATCGCCGCGACGTATCCGGCGGCCGTGATCGGCATGGCGGTTCTGCGCGTGCTGCGGGGGAATATCCTGGAAGAGAATTTCGCGCGCACGGTGGGGTCGATTGGCGAATCGGTGGCTGCGGGGGCGATATTCACGATCCCGGCGTTCTTTATTGCGGGCATCTGGGCCGACTTTGCCACCTGGGACCACTACCTGATTGCCAGTGCGATCATGTTGGTGGGGGGGATCCTTGGCGTGCTGTTCGTCGCCTTGTTGCGGCGCGTCATGGTGGAGGATCCCGACCTTCCGTTCCCCGAGTCGGTGGCGGCGGCCGAGATTCACAAGGCGGGGCGCGCCGGTGGCACCGGGGCCGCCTTTCTCTTTGGAGCAATGGGCATCGGAGCGCTGATCCAGACGCTGATCAAGCTGCGGGTGTTTCTGGTCGAGAAGCAGTGGTTCATTCCCTTTTCACAGTCGGTGCTCCGCTTGGGCAAGAGCGGCACTGCCCCAGCGCAGAGCGGGATCGTGGTGACGCCACCCGGTGTCAGCCCGGCGTACATTGGCGTGGGATACATCATCGGTCCCAAGCTGGCGTCCTTGACCTTCTCCGGAGGGTTGCTGGCCTGGGGGCTCTTCGTGCCCATCATCACCTATTTCCTGGGCCCGTCGCTGGTGCCGCCGGAGCAAGTTGGTGATACCAAGACATGGATGGAGTTGTCGGCACAGGTGTGGCAGAACATCGTGCGTCCGATTGCTGTCGGCGGGATGTTGACGAGCGCTGCATTCACGCTGTTTCGCATGCGGAGCAGTCTGCTCGGAGGGCTGACCCGTTCGATCAGCGATGTGAAGAAGGCAGCGACGGGCGAAGTGACGGCGGTCCGGACGGAGCAGGACTTGAGTTTCCTGAAGGTGCTGGCCGGGATCGGCCTGGCCGCCGTCGGTACGTTCGGCATCTACTACTTCTTTGCCGGCGATCTGGTGGCTGCCCTGGTGGCCACCGTCGTGATGGTGATCGCAGGGTTTTTCTTCGCGGCCGTGTCGGGCTACCTGGTGGGCATCATCGGCTCGAGCAACAATCCCATCAGCGGCCTGACGCTGTCCACATTGCTGATCGCTGCCATTCTGATGGTCGCGTTGGGCATGCGCGGCAACGCGGGGGTGAGCGCCGTCCTGGGCGTGGCGGCGGTCGTGTGCGTGGCCGCGGCGGTGGCAGGTGAGATGCTGCAGGATCTGAAGGTCGGCCACATCCTCGGCGGCACACCCTGGAAAATGCAGGTGGGTGACCTGCTGGGCGTCGGCCTGTCGGCCCTCGTCATGTTCATCCCGCTGGTGATTCTCCATCAAGGCGACATCTCGACGGGCGGCGAGGGTCTGGGCGGCAAGGAGTTGCCGGCGCCGCAGGCAAGCCTGATGGCGATGCTGTCGCAAGGCATTGTCGGCGGGGAGATGGCCTGGCCGCTGATCATCGTAGGTATCGTCATGGGATGCGGATTCATCCTCATGCAAGTGCGCAGCCCGATGCTGGCCTGCGTCGGAATGTACCTGCCACTCGAGACCTCGTTCGCCATCTTCGTGGGTGGGCTGATCAAGGGGATCGTCGAGCGCATATCGGCCAGGCGCGCGATGAATGACGCTCAGAAGGCGCGCATCGAAAACAACGGCGTGCTGCTGGCGGCCGGACTCATCGCAGGGGAGGCCCTGGTGGGACTGTTCCTGGCTTCGCTGGCGATCTTCAACGTGCACTACGAGGCGTGGATCCCGGCGCTCATCCCAGGTCTGCCGCTGGCATTCGAATGGAGCATTGCGATCTTCGTATTCATTGCGCTGATCCTGATCTTCATTCCGCTGCGAAACGCTGGAAGGCCGGACGAACCTGCGCCGCCAAGTGGCGTGTTCTAGTACAGACAGTCCGTGTTTTCCCTAATTCAAACTGGGAGTGATCGCATGACACATGCCATTGATGGCTTGCAGCCTGAGCGCGTATGGAAGTACTTTGCGGAGATCAGCCGGATACCACGCGGGTCCAAGAACGAAGCGCGGATCTCCGCCTATATCCTGCAGACGGCCAGGCAACTCGGACTGGAGGCGGAGCAGGACGAGTCGTTGAATGTGGTCGTGCGGAAGCCGGCGTCACCTGGCCGCGAGGCGGTGCCCTCGATCTGCCTGCAGGGGCACCTGGACATGGTCTGCGAGAAGAACAGCGACAAGGTGCACGACTTCGAAAAGGACCCGATCGAGCTGGTGCGCAGGGGCAACACGCTGATGGCCAACGGCACGACGCTGGGGGCCGACAACGGCATCGCTGTTGCCACGAACCTGGCTGTCATGGAAGATCGCACACTTGTTCACGGCCCGCTGGAGTTCCTGTTCACCGTCGACGAAGAGATGGGACTCAACGGCGCCAACTCGCTGCAGCCGGGCTTCGTCACCAGCCGCATCCTGCTGAACCTCGATTCGGAGGAGGAGGGGGTGTTGTATGTCGGCTGTGCGGGCGGCCGGAATACGGAAGGGATCTGGAAGCTGGCTGCCGACAGCGCACCGGCCGGTGCCGCGCCGATGCTGCTGAAGGTGCGGGGGCTGCGCGGCGGGCACTCCGGCCTGGAGATCGACAAAGGGCGGGGCAACTCGTTGAAGGTCCTGGTGCGCGCGCTGCTCGCCCTGGAGAAGGCCAGTCTCCGCATCGGCCGCATGGCGGGGGGCAACAAGAGCAACGCGATCCCGCGCGAAGCCGATGCCCTGGTGTGGATCCCGGCCAAGAAGGTCCAGACCGCCGCCCGGATCATCGCTCAGTTCCAGGCCACCGTGCAGGCGGAACTGCAGACCGTCGAACCGGCGCTGACCGTCACGCTCGACGAGTCGCCGGGCGCGGAGCGAAACACGGTCTGGAAGCGTACCCTGCAGAAGAAGATTCTCCGCGCGCTCTCGGCGCTCCCGCATGGCGTCATCAAGATGAGCGCCGACATTGCCGGGCTGGTCGAAACCTCGACCAACCTCGCCATCGTCCGATCCGAACCGGCGCAGTTCACGGTAATCACGAGCCAGCGCAGCTCCGTGGCGTCGGAGCTTGACGAAATCCAGCACTCCGTCGGGTCGATCTTCGAGCTTGCCGGGGCCCGGGTGCAGTACGCCGAGGGCTACCCCGGTTGGAAGCCCAACATGGACTCCCCGATCCTGCAGATCGCGAAGAGCACCTACCAGCAGCTCTTTGGACGCGAACCGGACGTGAAAGCGATCCATGCGGGGCTGGAATGCGGCATCATTGGCCAGCGGTATCCGGGTATGGACATGATTTCCTTCGGCCCCACTCTAGAATCGGTGCATTCGCCGGAGGAGAAAATCCACATTGACACGGTGCCCGATTTCTACGCCTTCCTGCTGGCGATTCTCAATCGCATGCAGTAGCGTGCCAGCCGAATTGCGGTGGACCGTGCTGATGCTCGTCAGCCTGGCCATGTTCGGCAACTACGCGCTCGGGATGTGGCTGTTCTCGGCGCTGGGATTGTGTGGGGTGTGGAATGCGGGATGTAGATTGTCTTCGATGCGGCATATCTTTGATGCGGCAGGCGTGGCAAGGCAAGTGAGGCGAAGATGCGGATTCAACTGTGCCCGGCATTTATGGACTGGATTGTCTTTCTGGTGCTGTTTGCCGTGCTCTATAGCGCCGGCGAGCGCGGCCTGACGGGCAGTCAGCATGCCTGGCTCGGGGCGATCACGATGATGACGTACACCGTCGTGAGTCTCCTTGTCGGACTGATCTTGACCCGTCGCAATGCGCGGATCCTGTTGTTGTTGAGCACGGTGGCGACGACCCTCTGCGGGGCCGCGTCCGTGATGCTGCAGGACTTCGCCGCGCAGATGGTCTGCCTGGCGCTGCTGGGAGTCGGTCTGGCGGCCTTTTTCAACTCGTTCCAGACCTTCATGCGCGGCGAGACGGTTCCGGGACAGTTGGCGTTGACGGTCGCGCGCTACACCCTGGCCTGGAGCGCCGGCTCCAGCCTCGGATTCCTGTCCTCCGGTGCCGTCTACCGATTGGGCCCCGCGGCGCTGGCAGCGGTGACCGCAATGGTTGGTCTCGGGGTGTTGACGCTTTTGCTGCAGCATCGACACCGGAGCCTGGACGAAGCAAGTGTGGAGGAACACATTGAGCCGGTCGTGCATGGAGCGCGCATGGTCAATCCGGAGTACGTTCTGGTCGCCTGGTGCACGATCTTCACCGCCACGTTCGTGCAGCGGCCGCTGCAGAGCCTGTTTCCCGCGCTGTGCGGTCACCAGGGAGTGCCCCCTGCGGTGGTCGGTGGAGTGTTGTTCCTGCACATGCTGTTGCAGGGCGTTGCGGGATACGTGTTAGGCCGTTTCGCGCAGTGGCGCTACCGCCGGGCGCCGATCGTGCTGTTTCACGTCGGCGCGGCGATCGTGCTCGGCCTCGTGGCCTGGCGGCCCTCGGTGGTCACCAGCTGTGCCGGGATCGTCGCGTTGGGATGCTACACCGGATTCGCGTTCTTCTCAAGCGTCTATTATGCGAGCAATGCCGGCCGGCGATCATTTAACATAGGCGTCAACGAGTGCATAGGAGGACTCGGATGCCTCCTGGGACTCTTCGTCAGTGATGCGACCATGACCCATACGGGCAACGAGTCGGCGATGTTCACGGTGGGGGCGGTGGCCCTGCTGGTATCGATGCTGGTCCAGGTGCTGATGCTGATGGCGCCGCGCCGCCCGGCGGCCGACGGCAGGCTTGCCGCCGTCTGGGTGCCCGCAGGAACCGTGAAGGAATGAGCGGTGGGAATCGGATCGCGGACGACACAGCTGAATTTCGCGGGCGGCTTCCGCGCGGCGTTCTGCCTGCTCGCCGACGTCTGCCGGGGCGTTCGATCCACAAGCTGTGCCCAACTCAACCGCGAGTCAACTGGCGCTGTGCCAACTCCCTGCCGGACAGATCCTGGATCGTGACGCGTAGCGTCTGCGGGTCACCATCGAGCACGATCAGTGTGGCGTCGTGCAGGTCTGGTCCTCCACCAACCACCTGCATCGGCCGCCCGTCGGTTGGCTCGTCCACGCGCCACGCGTGCATGTGTCCACTGACCACCAAGGCCACACCTGCTTCGCGCAGCACCGGCATCCAAGCCTGGGCCCCGTCGCCGGACCAGGCGGCGAAGCCCTCGAGACTCAATCCGTCGTTCTCGCCCGGCAAGCCCTGCAGCGGAATGTGGCAGAAGACCACCTTGAACGGAGCGGACGCGATGTCGGGTCGCTGCAGCGCCTCGCGCAGCCAGGCCGCCTGCCGCAGCCGGTACGGTTCGTAGGCGGCGGTCCCGGCGAAGACCGGGTGGCCGTCCGGCTTGTCTTCGCCGGTGTCCAGCGTCAGCAGCGCCAGGGGACCGTGACGGCGGGCCACATTGTAGGGGAGTGAGGCATCTGGTCCGGCGGCCAGGCACCGGCTCAGTTCCCGCGCGGACGCGCCGCGCACGTCATGATTACCGGGCACGAACAGCAGAGAGCGGCAGGTTGCCCAGCGCGGTGTAAGCAGGACCCGCGGCACATCGGCGGGCGCGTCGAAAGCCGAGACGCAGGTGTCGCCATTCCAGACCAGCACGTCCGGCTGGACCTCCTCGATCCGCTCGATCAGCGCATCCACCGTCTTCCCGTGCTCATGCGTGTCGTTGATGACCGCCACGCGAGCGTGCGGGGCGGCGGGGTCGGGAAGCGTGAGGCTCTGTGTGGGCCCGGCAACCGCTTCGCCGCGGTGCAGCTTGTACGCCGTCTCGTACTGCAACGGCTGCGCTACCACGCGATAGAAAATACGCCGCCCAGGCCCACCGCGGTCTCCGCACGACACGGGGATCACCAGTGCGTAATCCGAGGCCTGCACCAGACCGGCCCGGGCTGCTACCGCCCGCTGGTCGAGCGCCTCCGGTGCCTGCCCCCACTCGATCCACCCCGTCGCCAACTGCCCAACGGCGCAGCTCACGGCAAACCCTTCTGGCCGGAGATGCTGTACCACGGGGGGGCCGGCCAGCAGCGGCGCTACCTCCGACAGCGTACGGGCCGCAAGCGGCACCGATATGGACGGCGCCAGCCAGGCCAGCGATGAGGCGGGAACCAGACGCAGCAGGTCACGACGGTCAAGCATGATGGGCTCCTTGTCAGCGCGACGTGTAGGGTCCGAAGACCTGCGTGACGCTGTGGCTCTCCGATGTGTCGTCGACAATGACGACGCGAAAACTGTCACCGCCGGGCCCGACGCGCAGCACGATGTGACCCGCCTGGCTGGCCAGCTTGTCGATGCCTTCAATCGCCTGCCGATTGGCCGGATGCAGGTCGGTGGCGAAGACGTCTCGCGGACCAGGATAGAGCTGTGTCGACTGGAGCCGGCGCCAGACCACATCGGTCGGATGATGTGCGTCCCAGACCGAAATCGTCCAGACCTGCGGGCGGAGCGTCGCGACCAGGAAGTCGTTCTGCGCATCCAGGTAGCCATGGTGATCCAGGATGGCCGCGTCCACCGCTCCGACCACTTTGGCAATGGGCGTCTCGATGTCGTACCACGCGGGATAACCGGCGGGCACGGTGCCCGGGATGTCGCCACCGTTGAAGAACTCAAACTGGCCGTAACGCAGTCGGAACGCGGTGCTGAGCAAGTTCTCGTGCGGCCAGCGCGACCGGTCGACCGTCTCGAGCGGAGGAAAACAGGACTGCGTCGCAACCCCTTCGCCCGTCCAGACCTCTCCGTTGGCAGCCACATTGCGGAACTCGAAGTCCGGATACGCCGACGCATCCCGGCACAACACCACCTGGTCATCGCGCCCCGGCACAAACCGTTCCACCAGCAATCCCTTATGTTCCACCTGCCAGGCGACACAGTCCCGGTAGTTCCGGGTGGCTTCGTCCTCGAGCGGTTGGGGATAGCTGTAATCGGGCCAGCCGCGGTCGAGCAGTTTCTTCACCGGCAGACTCTCGAGCACCTGTGTCACGCCGGTGAGTTTGTAGGTCCCGCAACTCGCAACAGGCGACGCGGACGACGGCCCGCCCATGTGATCGTCGTGAAAATGGGTCAGCAGCAGATAGTCGAGTGCCGGCTGAGCGTCGTGCGCCAACGCACGGCAGATGTAACGTACAATCCTCTCACCGGCGATCCGGCTGCCATCCGGGCGGTCGGGCGTATGGTCCTTCGTCTTCACAGGAAGTTCGCCCGCATCGACCAGCATCGTAGTGCCGTCCGGAAAGATATACAGCCCTGCGTTGCCGCGCCCAGTACTGATTTGATGGATGTCGAGCGTGCCCGGTTGCCAGGCGGTCAGCCGGTCCCCCATCACATCCTCCCCCAGCGCCCCGTGACAGAGCACCACGTGACAGGCACTCAGGCAGAAAACAACACCAAGCACAGTCAGCTGTCTCATGGGGTCTTCTCCGTCTCTCTGGCTACAGCGAATCTCGCGGCGCGAAACTTGTCCCCCATCCTACCAGCGATGCAGCGGGCCCTTCAATAGTGCGCGGCGCTCCTGGTACAATGGGCACCGTTCAGCTGTATCGTGACTGGGTTGCGGTTCCATTTCAGACCTTCAGACGAGCGCGCTCATGAAACATCGACAAGAGGCATGTAAAGCCAGTGCGGTTCTCTTTCCGTTGCTCCTGCTGTCATCCTTCGCGGTGGTGGCCAGTGCACAGCCGGTAACGGCCGCGCGGCTGTGGCAGGGAATCCCCGGACTGGAACGGACTTCCCAGGGACGGGTGTTCGTGTCGTGGTTCTCGGGCGGCCCCCAGGAGCCTGCGCCGGAGAACACCGTCTATCTCTGTTACAGTGATGACCAGGGCCAGACCTTCACCGATCCGGTGGAGATGGCCGGCCCGCGCGGGACAAGCCGGACGTTCGACCCCACGCTGTGGCACGATCCCGACGGCCGACTCTGGTACATCTACAACCGCGGGGATCGGGAATTGGCCGAGCACGGCGTCTATGCCCGGACGTGCGCCGATCCGGATGCCACCCCTCTGGTGTGGAGCGACGAGTTTCGCGTGGGTTTCGACGAGGCGCCGCAGAGTTTCCGCGTGAACAAACCAACCGTACTCTCAACCGGACAGTGGCTGATGCCGGTCACTCATGTAGCGGAGCCCGTCCATGACTGGTTTGCCGGTCCGAAACAGGTTCAGGGCGTCGGGATCTCTGCCGACAGCGGCCGGACCTGGAGCCTGCACGGTGCCGTCGAGGCACCGCACTGGGCGTTGGAGAACATGATTATTGAGCTGCGCGACGGACGTCTGTGGATGCTGATCCGCACCGGGAGCGGTGTGCTCTGGCAGAGCCATTCGAGCGATGGCGGCCGGACCTGGACGGCGGGCACGGCCACCACCCTGGCCAGCCCCGGTTCGCGCTTCTTCATCCGCCGCCTCGCTTCCGGCAATCTGCTGCTGGTCAATCATTTCAAGTTCACGGGGCGCAGTCACCTGACCGCGCAGCTCTCGACTGACGACGGCCAGACGTGGAACGCAGGACTGTTGCTCGACGAGCGCGGCGGTGTTTCCTATCCAGACGGTGTGCAGGACGCGTCCGGATTGATCTGGATCGTCTACGACCGTGACCGGCAGGGGGCCGGTGAGATCCTGCTGGCGACGTTTCACGAAGAAGACGTCGCGGCCGGCACCAACGTCTCGGGCCAGGTGCGTCTCCGGCACATCGTCAACAAATTGAAGTGATGGGCAACTCAGGCGAATCGCGCGAGTGCCATGCCGGGACGCGTGAGGAGACGATACGCCGCGGCCGTCGCAGCGCGCGGTGCGCCACAAGAGGCAGTTCTGCCGGACGAACGCCTGAGGTGACCGACTCGCAGCTTCCTCGCAATTTCCCCATCAACCACGGACTCGGGCGGGCAGATGGAGTACAAGACGAGCATGAGCAACCAAGTGCGGACATCTCGCGAACGCGGCGTGCGCCGTGTGGCGTTCATATCAACCCGGATCGCCGGCACGGACGGCGTATCGCTGGAGATCGGCAAGTGGGCCGAAGTGCTGGAAAGGATGGGCGTCGAGTGCTACTACATTGCCGGCGAGTCGGACCGCCCTGACGACCGCACCTGCCTGATCGAGGAGGCCCATTTCAACCATCCGGAGATCCAGAGCATTTCCCATCGCGCGTTCGACGTGGAACGGCGGACTCTCGAACTGAGCGACGACATCGTCCGGATGACGCGTGTGATTCGCGACCGGTTGCGGTGGGCTGTTGATGCGATGGGGGTCGATGCGATCATCGTGGAAAACGCCCTCACCATCCCCATGAATCTGCCGTTGGGCATGGCGCTGGTGTTGGAAATCCAGGAGCAGGGGGTCCCCTGCCTGGCCCACCACCACGATTTCTACTGGGAGCGCGAGCGGTTCCTGGTCAACGCCGTGGACGATGTGATTCGCTACGCGTTCCCCCCCGCGCTACCGCAGATCCAGCATGTCGTGATCAACAGCCTTGCGGCGGAAGAGTTCAGCCGCCGCACGGGCCTTTCATGCCGCATCATCCCCAACGTCATGGACTACGACAATCCGCCGCCGCCACCGGACGAGTACGCCGCACAGTTCCGCGCTACGATCGGCCTGAGCGACAATGACCTGTTGATCCTCCAGCCGACACGGGTGGTGGCGCGGAAGGGGATCGAGCATGCCATCGAATTGGCCCGGCGGTTGACCCCCGACCGCGCCAAGCTGGTCATCAGTCACGCGTCCGGGGATGAAGGTGACGCATACGCCAAACGGGTCCGCGAATTCGCCGATATGTTGCAGGTCGATGTCATCTTTGCCGACCAGTGGATCTCCAGCCGGCGCGGTATCGCGCCGGATGGCCATAAGCTGTTCACCATCCACGACGCCTATTCCCAAGCCGACATCGTCGCATACCCGTCGACCTACGAAGGCTTTGGAAACGCGTTCCTGGAGGCCGTGTACCACAAACGGCCGATCGTCTGCAACCGCTATGCCATCTACCGCACGGACATCGAGCCGGTGGGGATCCGGCCCATCCTGTTCGACGGGTTCCCCACCGATGAAACGGTGCAGCACATCCGCCGCGTGCTCTCCGACGCCGACTATCGCCAGCAGATGGTTAACGAGAACTACGAGGTGGCACGCCGGTTCTTCAGCTATCGCGTCCTGGAAGATGAACTCCGGCTGATTGTCCAGAGGCCACACAACATCTATCGCATGCTGGGACGCTGGCGGTCGGGACCGTAACGGTCAGTATCGTTCTTCGCTCGTCGGAGGTGCGTGGTGTGACTGCGCTCGCCGTCGCTTGTTTTGATGATTCGGGCATTCCTGCGGCGAGCTGGTCACCCCCTACGGGATGCTGGGTCGTCGCGCGTATTCGTCGCACCCGCCGGTCGAGCCGCTGTAAGAAATCAGTCCGCTCTCGAAGTGCATCCAGCCCTGATTGTTGACCAGGTACTCCGGCACTGCGTCCGGCAGATGATAGTCGCAGATGGAGTTCCCCGGCGACCAGGTCGAAATCGGCGGCGAGTTTCTCGGGGGTGGCATCCCGATACGGGATATCGGGGACGTAGAACGGGGCATGTCATGGGGCGGGCGGCAGGCCGCAGTCGACGCCCTGCCGCATCAGGTCCTGCAGGTCGGGAAGATAGTGCTGGTAGACGCCGCGCGGGTCGGTGTGGTGCTTTGTGCACAGCCAGGCGGCCATGCCCACCACCTCACCCATCATGCCGGTCGTCCGTTGGACGCGGACCGTGCCCAGCACGACGTGGGTGACGCTGATGTTGCGGCCGGCCATCAGGAGGTTCTGCACGTTGCGGCTGTAAAGACAGCGAAACGGAATCGGATACGGCTCGATGGGCTGCGTTCGGGCGACGGAGCGGAACTCCTGGCCGGGAAACTGGCGGCTGTTCTCCGGGTGCGGGTAGTGCAGGTCCAATCCCCAGGTCGTGGTGACGCAGGCGTCGGGCAGCGGTTGTCCGCTTTCGACATCCTGCTGGCGCAGGATCACGTCTCCCAGCAACCGGCGACTCTCGCGTTTCCCGCCGATACAGGCGACCCAGTCCAACCGCCGATGGGCAAATTGTTCTTGGTACGGGTCGTGGTTCTTCAGGTACGCCCAGTTGCCGAACGTGGCCCGCAGGGCATGGTCGCGAATCGCCTCGATATCGTCGATCGGGTCGCTGTTCATGCCCGTTTCCCAGTCCCAGTCGCCGCGCGTGAGGGGTTGCACGGTGGTGGCGTCGAAAGACAGGGCCCAGGGGCAATCGGGGAACGACGAGGGTTGCGGTTCAGTCACTGAGGACCATTGCACCGAGACGCCCATCACCATCTGGTCGGCGGAGTCGGGCGCGAGCGTCTCGCCTGTTTCGCTGCGCGCCTCACGGCCGCTGCGGAAGTCGGCCCCGGCCAACGCTCCCAGGTTGCCATCGCCCGTACAGTCGGCGAACAGTCGCCCGCGCAGCCGCAGTTCCTGGCCGGAAACGACGTGCCGTCCGATGACGGCCTCCAGTCGGCTTCCCGTCATTTCGGCGCGCACGACGCGCGTCAGCAGGAACAGCCGCAGGTTCTTCTCGGCCTCTACGATGCGGAGTTTCCGGGCATCCTCATAGTTGCTGGCCGGGCCCGCGTTGTGCGTCTCTTTCTCGGGGTGCTGTGCGAGCACCTCGAGGATCCGCTGGCTGCGCGGTGCGGTGGGGTCCTGCCGGGCTTCCCACAGATGCCAGTAGCCGACCGGCCCGATCTGATCGACAAGATTGCCGAGTTGCGGGTAGGGGGGCTGATGGATCAGGCCGGACAGGCCGACACGAACCTCGGAGCTGTTGTTGCCCCCCAGGACCGGCCGGTCATGGACCAGCGCCACGCGGCAGCCGAGCCGCGCCGCGCTGACCGCCGCGCAGCAACCGGCCATCCCGCCGCCCACGACGACGAAGTCAAACTCACCCGCGTCGACCGGTTCAGTGGACAAGGAGCCTGCCTGGCGCCGCAGCGCCTCGAGCGCCGCGCCGTCCGGAGGTGGTCGAAACGCGCTGTCGGACGTGAACAGAATCGCGTCACAGCGGCCGTCAAAACCGGTCAGGTCGTGCAGCGCCAGCGTGACCGGTCCAGCTGGCAGTTCGATCGTGCCCCCGGCCTGCCAATGCCACTGCGCCCCTTCCGTTCCGAACGTCGTGTCGAGCGCGCGGCCGTTGATCTGCAGCTGGAACCGGCCCGGCGCACCGGGCGCTTTCCAGGGCGCCACCCAGTCGCGCGTGCGGACGAACACGTGATACGTGCCAGGCTCTCGTATCGTGACGGTCGTCGTCGCGTCCGCCACGGGGACGCCCAGGCCGTGAGCCAGCAGAAACGGCGAACCCATCTGATCCATGGCCTGCTGGTCGATGGTCCAGCCGCCGAGCTGCCCAAAGGTCTCAGCCTCGACCAGCAGCAGCCCGTTCTCAGCGGCCGGGCTCGTGCCGCTCCCAACACACAGGTTCCACGCAGCACCGGCACTCATAGCAGTACCCGACGCCGGGCAGCGAGCCATCAACGGCGCAGGCGGAAGCCACCCCCAGGCCCACACCCACACCCAGGTCCACCTCCACGCCCAGCCAAAAGACGCGACAGTTCTACAACACACACGCATGGCGCGATCCCTTCACCGTAGTTCGCCCCCGCAGCCGCCAGGCTCCGGTGGATTCCGGCTCGGTGACAGTACCCGATCACCCGATCATCCACCCGCACACACTGGCGCGCAACACCCAGGCACGACTGCATGGTACAATCGTTGACGCCCGATCTCAATCGCGGCGTTGCGAGCGGCGCGGGCAGGCTGCTGCCAGGCGTCTGATCCTGTGTCAGTACTCGCGACCGGCTACTGGTCGGGGCAGACTGCAGTATTGATGTTATTGATTGTGGGTCGAGTTCTTCGAGTGTATCCGAGAGTCTTCAAGCGGCTTCGAGCGTTTGGGGAACAATTCCCCGGCGCGTCCTACCTGATCGTGGAGGAGCAACCATGCAGCGTACGAATGTGGAACCAGTATCGTCGAGACGCGAGTTCCTGCAGCGAAGTGGGGCGGCGGCAGCCGGTGCCACGCTGTTGAGTCTGGCGCCGGCGGTGCATGCGGCGGAGGATAACACGATTCGCCTGGCGTTGCTGGGCTGTGGCGGGCGTGGCACGGGCGCGGTGATCGACGCGTTGTCGGTGCCGCAAGGCGGGCCGATCGAACTGTATGCGGCTGCCGACCTGTACGACAAGGCGATCGACAACGCCTTGAACCAACTGAAAGAAAAAGGGTTCGAAGCCAAATTGAACGTCACCCCCGACCGCAGGTTCGTTGGCTTTGACGGGTATCGGAAGGCCATCGAGACGCTCAAGCCGGGTGACGTGGCGATGTGCGCGACGCGAGCCTACATCCGCACAGTGCATGTGGAGCATGCGGTGCGGAGGGGCATCAACGTGTTCATGGAGAAGCCGTTCGCGTCCGATCCCGGGACGCTGCATCGGCTGTTGCGCGCGGGGGAGGAGGCGGACAAGAAGAACGTGAAGATCCTCGCTGGACTGCAGTGCCGGCATTCACCGGCCCGCCAGGCGCTGATCGATAAGATCCGCGACGGCGAGATGGGGGACATCACGCTGATACGCGCCAATCGGCTGGGGGGCGTCGGCTGGATGGGCCCTCCGGGCCCCAACGCGAACAAGCTGGAAGACCAGCTCAACTTCGGCCGCATCCATCTGTACTGGGTGGGTTCGGGGCACATGGTGGACTACCTCATCCATCAGATTGACGAATGCTGTTGGATCAAGGATGCCTGGCCGGTATCGTGCATCGGCATGGCGGGACGAGCGTTTGACAGTACGGATTACGGCCAGAACATCGACGTGTACTCGATGGAGTACACGTTTGCCGACGGTACGAAGGCCTTCTGTGGGTTCCGGCGGATGAACGCGGCGCGCAGCGATTTCGCGACGTACATCCACGGCACCAAGTGCGCCGCTCAGTTCTCGGGGGACGTGCATGCTGCCACCGTGCACATGTACGGGGACCAGCGGATCAGCCGGAACAACATCACCTGGACGCCGCCGGATGATGCGCACAGCCCGTGGCAGTACGAATGGAATCACTTTATTGAGAGCATCCGCCAGGACAAGCCGCACAACGAGTGCCAGCGCGCCGTCTACTCGGATCTGACGACGCTCATGGGGCGCGCCGCCTGCCACACCGGGCAGGAGGTGACCTGGGACCAGATGATGGCGTCCCGCTTCCAGTTCTGCAACTACCTGGATGACCTGTCGTTCGACAGCCCGGTCCCGGTGGAGGCGAACGAGCAGGGGCAGTTCCCCGTGCCGGTAGCGGGCGTCTGGAACGAGATCTGATCGCAGGGCCCGCGATGGCGGACAGCGGGGCAAGCACGGCGCTTGCCCCGCGGCGGCATGCCACTCCCCTGCCCCGCCGCAGCGCTCACGCGCCGACGCCTTCGAGCAGGGCGAGATCAAGCCCGGCCACGCTGACCACGCGCCGGGTATCGCCCCTGGCGCAGCGTCAGCTCCTGACGCTCGTCGCTCAGATTCCACAGCAGGATAGCGCGGGCCGTCGGATACCACGCGCACACGGCAGGCAGGTCTCCGTAATCCGCCGCGGACTGCCTACTTTTGCCAGGGCGCAAACACAAACAAGGCACCTGCACTGACCAGTCCGAAGCCGATCAGATAATTCCACTTGAGCGGCTCTTTCATGTAGGTCACGGAAAAGAGGCAGAAGACGCCCAGCGTAATGACTTCCTGGATTGTCTTCAGCTGGGCCGTACTGATTCCCGCATTGTGACCGATCCGATTGGCCGGCACCTGAAAACAGTATTCGACCAGCGCGATGAGCCAGCTGATGAAGATGGCTGCCCACAGCGCGGTTCCCTTGTACTTCAGGTGCCCGTACCAGGCAAAGGTCATGAAGACATTGGAGACGGTCAAGAGAAGCAATGTGGCGAGCCACATATAGTTGAGTCCGAAGAGCGGTAGGATCGACCGATGATGAGATTACTCGTGTGGAGTCTGCGTGGCCGGCATGAACAGGATACCTTAAACCAAATCTGCTGCTGCGCGCCAAGACCAGTTTGCGCGTTTGCGCGGCGAACCGGCGAACACCCTGCAAGGCCAGTTGCGCGCACGCCCACGCACGATGCCACGCGCGGTCCATTGCGGCCTCGGCGGCCGCCGGTCAGTTCCCTACCCAGGGTGCGCCACGAAGCGCGACGACCCTGTGCTGTGGAATGTAACGCCTTCGACGTACTCAGAGGCTCGGCATGACATTTGGCGTGTTCCCACAGCAAGGCCGTACCCGACTCACCTGCCGGTGGCGTTCACCGGCCGGTTATCTTCTTGTCCACTGTTCTTTACCGCGAAGCGGTCACACTCCGCAGCCCAGGGTCGCTGCGCAGCAGCGCACCCTGGGTACCGTTTTGGGGGGCAGCATCGACTTTGTCGGTGCTGGAGGGCTACCAGAGTGGGCCACCAGACCATACCATCGGCAGGTGCAGTGCCGTGCTGGGGCAGGTGCCATACCCGTCATCGGTCCAGGCTAGGAGTTGAGGTCGCGGGGGAGTACCATAGTTCGGACTGAAGAGTACTTGAACCCGCACCGCGCCGGGCTTGTACGGGTGTCGAGAGAATCCTGTGGCAGATGATTATGACGGCAGAGCTCATTCCTGATGATCCGGATCGACGTGGCGCGAATCGGCCGGAAGAGGTTCCACACGAGCCGCCTCGTGCCACGCCTGCGGCGCCTGGGCGTCCCACCCTCCCGCTGCTTGATCGAGCCCGCGAACGATTCAAGGAGCTGGCGTCTGTGAGCGTTGCGCAGTGCATTCTGACGCCCGACATGTCGCGTACGGTTCTGCGGTCGCTGGAACTGGGTTTTGCCCAGATAGTCAAGGAAGAGGGGCCCGTCTTGCAGCGGCAGTTCGCCCGGGACGTGGAAGCCGCGGTTACGTGGGCTGCCCAACGGCTGCTGCAAGCCAAGCGGTACCTGGCGGCGGACATTCCGGGTCAGAAGCAGACGCAGCTGCAGAGCCTGGCCATCCTGGAGGTGCAGGCGCTCGAAATGATGTTGCCGGAGTCATCTGCCATGCCAGAACGCTCTCCTGCGAATGCCGGTGAGCCACGGGACGTCACGGTGCCAAAGGGTCAGCTCCGGTCGTTCTGCGCGCTGCTGAACGACGGGCTGGATTTCGCCCAGAAGGCCGAGATGGCTGCCGACCGGCGCGACGTGCGTGCGTACGAGGAAAACTATGTGCTGAGCCGCAGGAAGTGGCGCAGAGCGGCTCGTACGCTCCGCCGCCTGCTGCGCGACGCGGGGCCGGAAACGAGCGATGTGAGTATCGGGCTGCGCGGCTTTCAGATCGAGTTGGCGTCCCACGCCGGCAGCGTTCGCATGTTCCTCAAGGCGCTGTCCGCACGGAAACTGGCAGCTCAGGCCCGGCACCGCCAAATCCAGGTCCTCGAACCCCATTGTCTGGTCGGCGATCTGCTGGCCACCCTCTTCGACAGGCATTTTGCCTTCACCATCGATACACCCCGCGGGATGCCCGCACAGCAATCGCAGGAACTGGTCACCGCAGCCCACGAACTGATGTGGCAGAAGATCGAAGAGCCGGTTTCGGAACTGCTGGCGCAGCCGAGCGAATTGAGTCCGGCACGCTTTAAGGCCGCAGTGGAAGTGGAGTTGCGAAAGGCGATCGCGGACGTGAACCAGCACTTTGCGGACCAACGCGTGACGATCAGTATCATGTCGAACAACATCCGCGCGATCCGGCGGCGAGACTGGTAGCCGCGCACCAAGCCGCAGGCTGCGGCATCGCGACCGATTCATTTATTGTATATTGTTTATTGTTTGTTGCAGGACGATTGATGGCCGGGGCAAACTATCCACCGTGCCCTGATGTCGCGCAGAGGCCGGTCACTCGTCAGCCGCCCATTGCGTGCGCAGCCAATTCTCGATGATCTGACCCGGCGGTGAGTGATCGTCAGCCGGACGGGTGACGAGGTGCAGATCCTGGGCGCGGATCAGGTGGCACGCGAATGCGTCGGCGGCCTGATCCGACGAGCTGGGATCGGCAGTGAGCACTGAGGGGGCGACGGCGACGACGTCCCATTCCTGCCGGCCGAAGCTGAGCGACCAGTTGAGGATCCAACTGTACGTGCTGATGGATGCGTCGGAGGCCGAATCGAGCGCTGGTGTGACCGCAGCGGGTACTGCGATCAGCACGAAGTCCGGCGGGTCGCTGCGCACCGCTTTCGCGGCCTCTTCAAGCTGGGCGAGTGACTGGTCGGCCGTCGGCCAACGCTGCACATCCACCGTCACGCCGGGCAGCACCGCGTGGAATACCGGAGCGGTCAACTGATCGAGCGGTTCCATCGCCAGTACCCGGACGGGCTGGCCGGCCGCGACCAGTGAGCGCGTCTTGGGCAGGGCCGGACGTGGCGGACCGATCTCGCGGAGCGACACGCACTGACCGGTGATCGCCTGGCTCAGCGTCTCGGCGGTGAGCTTGTGGCCGTCCATGTTGGGGTGGATCTCGTCGCTCAGCAGCAGCCGCCAGGCGCGCGGATCGCGCTCGTGGACCGCTTCATACGTCGCGTACACGTCGCACAGTGGAACCTGCTCCATGTCGGCAACCTGCCGGATCGCCGCACAGTACTCGGCCAGTTTGCGGACGGGCCGGGCCGGCGTTGGCAGGACCGAGTTGGGAGTGCAGAGCAGCACTTCCGCCCCCGCGGCGCGGCAGCGCTGAATCAGTTCGACTAGGTTCGCGCGAAAATCGGCCAGCGTCAGTACGGTCAAGTCGTTCAAGCCGAACATCACCGTGACGAGATCGGGCTGGTGCTCCAGCACGTCCTGGGCGAGACGTTGCAAACCGTCTCCAGTCCGGTTACCACTGATACCGGCGTTCCGCACGGTCACGTGGGCCTGCGGATAAGTGGTCTGCAGCGCGAGCTGGAGCATCTCGGGATAGGCGCGGAGTCCTCCGGTGTGGTAGTAGATCCCCGTGACGCTGTCGCCCAGGCAGACGACCGTCACGGGCTGGCCGGCGGCCAGCTTCTCACGCGTAGCCGTGACGGCCACGGGCTGGGGTTCATCCCAGCCGGTCCCACGGCACTCCGCGCCCACCATGCGGTGGCTGCCTGCCGGCACCGCCGCGGCCAGGGACACCAGCAGTAGGCAGACTGCCCACCAGAAACTGTACCGTTGCATCGCTGCGCTCCTTGTTTGCCCTCAATCGTCTGCCCTCAATCGTATCACATTCCCGCGGCCGGAGCGTCCTGGCTGTCTTTCGAGCGATTGTCTTTCGAGCGACTGACGGTGACACCAAGGCCATCCGCATGCGCGAAACTCACAACCGGCCCGGCGTGGAACTTGAGCCCGGCGCGGGGCCGCGGCTGGACGTTATACACGCCGGCACCCTGGTCGACGGGCGCGCGGCGAGCGGATAGGCTGGGCTAGAAGTGCGTCCGGTGTTGCGCGATACGCGCCAGCGGACGCGGCATACGAGGTTCGTCGCAAGCGCAAGCCGAAAGGGAGTATTCCGCCATGACACGTTTTTCCCGCCGATCGTTTCTGGCCGCATCTGCAGCTGCTGCAAGCGGGCACGCCCTGCTCCACGCCGCCGAAGATGACAAGGACATTCCGGGTTTTGACCAGACTTCCACGGATGTCGACCGCACACAGGTGTGGCAGCCGTTCAGCGACCGCAAGGTTCGCGTCGGGATTGTTGGTCATGGGGTGTGCCAGTTCGGCCTGGCTTTCGAGCTCCAGCACCATCCAAACGTGGAGTTGGTGGCGGTGAGCGATCTGTTTCCTGACCGCTGTGCCGATATGGCTCGGAAGGCCAAGTGCGAGAAGACCTACCCGTCGCTTGAGGAAATGGTCAAGGACGATTCGATCGAGGCCATTTTCTGTGCCACGGACGCGCCCGCCCACGCGAAGCATGCGGTTCTGTGCATGGAGCACGGCAAGCATGTGGCAACCGCGGTCCCGGCGTTCTTCGGCGACATCGAGGACGCCGAGCGGTTGCTGGAGTGCTGCCGCCAGAACAGCGGACTCGTGTACGCGATGTTCGAGACATCCTGTTACCATGACGACCTGTACGCGATGGAGAAACTCTACGGTGCTGGCGTGTTCGGCCGGCTGATTTATTCGGAAGGGGAGTACTGCCATCCGCACGTGCTCGGCACGCCGCACCTCGGTTCCTACAAGGACTGGCGGAAGAACGGCTGCCGGATGTGGTACCCCACACACGCCACAGCCTACTATGTGGGTGTCACGCATCTGCCGCTGGTGGAGGTCTCGTGCCTGGGCACGCCCGACTTCGAGGAGTCGCGGCGGATCCCCAACGCGATCGGCAATATCTTCAGGTCGGAAGTCGGCATGTTTCGCACGGCGGAAGGCGGCCTCTCCCGCATGATCGTCTGCCAATCCCAGGGAGAATACCTGGAGGCCGGTCGCATCCGCGGCGAGTACGCCGGGTTCAATCGCACGTTTGTCGGCGACGAGACGGGCAAGCAGCGTTACGAGGCGGCGATCAAGAATGGACTGCAGCTCAAGAAATACGCTCTGCCGCCCGGCGTCGACGCGGGCGGGCACGGCGGCTCGCACGGCTACCTGGGGGACGACTTCATCGATGCCATCCTGCGCGGCCGCAAACCACGGGTGGATGTGATCGATGCGCTCAATATGACTGTGCCCGGCTACTACGCCCACCTGTCGGCCATGAAGGATGGCGAAACGATGAAGATTCCGCAGTACTCGCTGTAGCCCACCAGACCGGTCCCGCACGTTCGGGTCCCCGCGATAGTCCGGCAGCGCCTCCCGCCTGAACACGTGGAGGCGCTCAGCCGGACCGCGGCTTCGAGCGCCAGGGGACCGCCTGCGCGGAAGCCATGAGTTTCACGGACCGGTTCCGGCCGCCACGACTACTCCAGATTGCGGATGCGGATGTCTTTGTACTCGGCCCACATGGGCGCACCGGCATGCAACTGCAGCGCCAGCACCCCCTCCCGCCGCGCCCGCTGGGGATCGTTGTCTGTGCAGTCCAGGACCAGCTGGCCATTGAGATAGTGTTGCAACCGCGGTCCCCGGGCGACGATGACGACATCATTCCAAGCGTCCAGCTTGAACAACTGCGTGAAGGCCTGCTGGTCGAGGAACGTCTCGACCACCTGCTTCGTTCCATCCGCGTTCCAGATCACCTTCTCGCCCACGAGACACATGCGTCCGCGTTGCCCCCCTTCGTCATACAGGAAGCCGGTCACGCTGGGCAGCGTGAGTTCGTTGCGGATTTCGTGCTGGTAGCCGCGGACGACCCAGGCGTTCGGTAGCTGTCCCTCCGTGATTCGCTGTGAACGGTACTGAATGCCCGAGTTGTTGGTGGCGTTGCAGCGGAACGAAAGACGCAGTTCGAAATCCCCGGTTACACCGCCGTTCCAGATCAGAAACGTATTGCCGTGCGCTGGATTCTCAGCCGTCGTCTCACCCCGCAGGGCACCGTCACGGACCGACCATAACCGCGGATCGCCCTCCCAGCCCGACAGATCCCTGCCGTTGAAGATGTGCTGCCAGTCGTACAGCCAGTCGAGGTCGAAGCAGGTGATACTGGTGCGGCTCAGCGGGGGCAGGCTGGCGTCTGTCGCACAGTAGGCGAGCAGCACGCGGTCGCCCACGAACTCCAACGCGGTGTAGCAGTACCAGCCAGCCGGGTCATCTTCGATGTTCTTGACGCATTCCCAGGTCTGCCCCTCGTCGCGCGACACCGCAACGGTCAACGGTGTGCGTTTCTCGCCGAGCGCCGGATCGGCTGAGTGGTCGTTCCAGACCATCAGAATATCGCCTGTCTGCGGGATGCGCTCGAAAGTTGCCGGCGAACATGGCGACTGGATGTCGGTGGGTTCCGCAGCGGTCCAGGTCAGGCCGCCGTCGGAGGAGTAGCAGCGGTACTGGCAGCCACGATCTGTCCGGCACAGCATCATGAGCCGACCATCCTTGAGTTCGATCGCGCCGGGTTCCTGCAGTCCCGAACGCGAGTCGGGTGGCGGCGCGATCTCCGCCCCCCGCGTCCACGTCTTGCCCTCGTCGTCCGACACGAAGCACATCGGCACGCCGGGCCGGAACTGCGTCTCGCCGGCCCGCACGTGCTGCGCGGCCGGAATCACCAGCCGCCCATTGGCCAGCTGAATGACCCGGTCATTGTTCACCACGTAATAGCCTCGCGGCGGCATGCACAAGGTCGCGGAACTCCAGGTTTGCCCCTCGTCCGTCGACGTCCGGAGGAACGTCCGGCAGTCGTCGTCGGCTTGCTTACAAAGGTAGAAGAGCGCGATTGCGCCGCTCTGGAGCCGCAATAGCGACACCGACATCACATTCCAGGCACCCTCGTTCGGTACGATCGTCACGTCGTCGGGCGTCCAGGTCAGGCCACCGTCATCGGAAAAACGCCCGGCCAGGTACGCCGCGTCGTTGTCGTCACCCCCGCCGGTGAAGTGCGTGTAGACAAACAGGATGCGGCCGTCCTGAAGTTGAACGAAGTCCCCCTCTGAGTTGCGCGGGTTCCCGGCCGCAGGCGGGAGCAGGCGCAGCTTGCGCACGCCCCCCTGCCCTGTCGCGTCGGCCGTCGCGTTGGCCGGCCCGCACACGTTCCGCACCGCCTCGAGGTATTTCATCCCATGGACCTCATCGGGTTCCAGGTAGCTCCCCTCGGTCCACTCGTTCCAGCAGTTGATGTTCAGGATCCGCGGCCCGTCCGGCTGGGCTAGCAGGCGTTCTTTAGTGAGTGCCAGCGCTTCCTGGAATCGAGCGGGCGTGTTGCCGCTGATGGTGTTGGTGAAGGGGTAGCCGAAGTTGCCGAACTCGTCCCGCTGATCGGCTCGCGGGCTGGAATCCCAGCCCATCGTCACATTCGGGAAATAGGGGACGTCGAACTTCTCGACGGCCTCGCTCCAGTACTGGAAATAGGCGTCGCGAACGACGTTGTAGTCGGTCTGGAGGTCGGGCAGCGGCACATGATGGATCCAGACGTACGACGTGACAGAATCGAACCCCAGATCCCGCACCAGTTGGGGTGCATCGGCCGGCTGTCGCTCGCCAGGCAGGATCGGCTGTCCCCACACGACGGCATTCAGGTGCAGGCCCGGCAGACCCGCGGCCACCGCCTGGGCGCGGAACTGATCGAGCGCCGCGCGCGTGGCAGCCACGCTGCCGAAGCTGTCCAGCAGGGCCGTCAAGTCATAGAAGGAGAAGTAAGGGCGTCCGTCAATCCGCCAGTAGGACGGATGCGAGAAGTAGCGGCTGATGACGTGGGTACAGATCTTGTCGAATGTCTCGGGGGTGACAGTGCCCGGATACAGCACCTTCCGTGGCGCGCCGCGCCGGTACGGGTGGATATCCAGCCAGTCGTGATTGGCCCACATGAAGGCGAACTCGAGCTGTGCGTTGTTCTCGGCCTGCAGGAATCCCCGATCGATCGGACGGTCGAGAAAGGGACCGTCATTGTAGTAATACCAGTCGAAGATGAACGCATCGATGCCGTGGGCCGCCGCGGCGGCGATCTTCTGTGCCATCGCCTGCGGATCCGACTCGTCCGCATATCCCCACAGCGGCACGTTGGGCTGGTGGTGGCCGGGGAAACGCGGCCGCGCCGCCTTGACCAGTTCCCATTCAGACCATGCGGGGCCTTTGGCCTTCACGTTCCGCGGGTCACCTGGGTGGTAGTTGCCAAAGTAATAGCAGGCGACTGTGACCTCGTCTTCGGACGCCGCAGGCGAGGCGGCCTGCACCGGGGCGGAGCCGGCTGTGGCCGGCTGCGCAAAGACTACGGCTGATGGCGAGACATCTGACAGCAACAGGGCCGTCAGCAACAGGGGCGTCCAGCGCAGGATGGCGGCGTGAATTGTCCTCAACATGACGGGAGTGCTCCTCCTGGTGTGATCAGTCAACGTGCAAGCAGGCAGGACGGCTGACGCTGCCACATGCCTATTGTCCCATTGCGAAGTATCCATTTCTACCACGGGGAATGTGACGCGGACAGTCGCCCCTTCCCCCCGCCCGGCCGATGATCCGCAGCCAGCCGACCATTTTGGCACGTACTTTCGACAGGTAATGGCCGTTGATGGCATACGACCGGGCGATCCGATTGATTTCGTCCACGGGGCAAACGGATCGCCGCCGCGCGCGATATCCGGCATAATGGATGCCCGAGTCCAGGCGATTCTACGCGACCATGCGGCAGAGGAGGCACCACGATGAGTAACGTGCGTGATTTCGGAGCGGTGGGGGACGGCCAGGTTGATGACACGCGGGCGATCGAACACGCGATCGAGGCAGGAGACGGCGTGCTGGAGTTCCCGCGCGGAAACTACCGGATCACCCGCACTCTGCGGATCGAGCTGGCAGGCCACGGCCGACTGGCGGTGCACGGCAGCGGCGGAGTCGCCACGTTGCAGATGCACGCGCCGGGACCGGCCCTGTCGATCGTCGGAACCCACCAGCAGAGCGCCGACCCGCAGAGCTTCCGCCCCGAAGTCTGGCAGTCGGAACGGATGCCGACGCTCGACGCACTGGAAATCGAGGGGCAGCACGCCGAGGCGGACGGAGTGCGGCTGGAAGGGATCATGCAGCCGGTACTGACCCGGCTGCTGATCCGCCGCGTGCGGACCGCTCTGCACCTTACGGGCCGGGCCCGCAATGTGCTCATCAGCAACTGCCAGATCTACCATAACACAGGGGTCGGCGTCCACCTGGACCAGCTGAATCTCCACCAGGTCATCGTCACCGGATCGCATATCAGCTACTGCCGCTTGGGCGGCATCCGGATCGAAAACAGCGAGATCCGCAACCTGCAGATCACCGGCAACGACATCGAGTACAACAACAACCGGACGCACGAGGTGCCCGAGGCGGACGACGTGCCGGCCGCCGAGATCTATGTGGACGTGGGCGCTCAGGGAACGGTCCGCGAAGGCACGATCGTCGGCAATACGATCCAGGCGACCTGCAGTCCGGGGGGCGCCAATATCCGCTTCATCGGAGACGCCGCCGGAGGTGCCGCGGCCGGTGACCACCGTACGGGGATGTGGACGATCAGCGGGAACCTGATCGGCAGTCAGCACGTGGGCATTCATCTGACGGCGGCCCGCGGTTTCGCGATTTCCGGCAACTACATCTACAGCGGCCATCATCGGAACGTGCTGATCGAACGTTCCAGCAACATCGTGCTGGGCCCCAACTGCATCGGCCACAACCCGGACTACGGCGCGCAGGAGCTGGCCACCGGCATCCGATTCGTGGACAGCGAGAACTGCAGCGTGACAGGACTGCTGGTCGAGGATGCCAATGCGGGGCAGCACACGGTCGACGCAGCCGTGCCGATTGTGCGCGACGCGCTGATCGAGCTGGTGCGCTGCCGGCGCGTGAATATCTCGGGTACCCAGGTGCTCAATCCGACCCCCCGGGGCCTGTGGCTCGAGGACTGCAGTGACACGCTCATCAGCGGCTGCACGATCCTGGATCACCGCCAGCCTTCCCAGATGCAGTTGGCGATTGACTGGCGTGGAGACGGCAGCGGCAACCTGATCGCCAATTCGCGGATCGGGAAGGGGAGCGCGGGGGACATCCAGTGCCCGGCACATGTGCAGGTGACCGGCAACTGTCTGTCCTGAGCAGGTCGGCGTCCGGACCAGTGCCAATCCGGCCGGTCTGCCGGCGCGCGCATGTGCCACCGCAAACCACCGGTGCCGGGCTGGGCGGGCGCTCGCTCACTGCTCCACTGGCTGGCCGGCCGCCAGCTGGGCCGCCTGCTGGTCGGTCAGCATGCCACTGTAGATTCGGACATCGCGCAGCGCACCGTGGAAGTTGTTGCCGGGCGCTGCTTCCCACTGATTCCATCCGCCGATCCGGAACGCGTCCATGTTGAGCTGGATTCCGAGGTTCATCCGGTCCTCGTTGATCCGCTGACCGTCGACGTAGAATCGGACCAGCCCGCCCATCCGCGCATCGCAGACGAGGACCAGGTGGTGCCACTGGCCGACTGCCACCGATGCCCGGGCGGTGCGGTGCGTCCAGTTCTGATCCGCCGTGTGGACAGCGACGTTGGGCCGCCCGTCGGCGAGCAGGCTGAAGTGGACGACACCACCGGGCATATCGTTACCGAACAGCAGCGGGTTCCAGGTGTGGCCGAGTGTATCGGCTTTGGCACGCAACGCGATGGACACAGCTGCATGTGTCCCGAGTCCATCGCACGCGAGGTACTGCGTGCCGTCGAACTGCCGTGCGCTGTCGGGCGTGGCGCCGTCAAGCGGCCAACAGGCCAGCAGCCGCGCAGGGAGCGGTTCGCACAGGGGGATCTCGATTTCGGGAGGGGCGACGCCGCACGCGGAACTCAAGGTCGGCACCGGACGGAAGTCCGGTTGCCCGCGGTAGCGCAGGTGCCGGCGTCCGAAATAGGATCCATAGTATTGGCCGCCTGTGTCGATCCACGTGACGAGCCGGATGAATTCCTCGCGCTCGAGCTGCACGCTAAAATGACCGTCGCGCAGCAGTTCGACGAGCCGGCTGCGATGCGCGCCGTAGGTGTACGGCGGAACCGTCTCGGCATGCCGCATCGCCCAGTCACTGCCGTTCCATTCCTGGATCGTGTTGATCCACTGCCCCTGCATCAGGCTCTCGTAGGACCGACTGAACAGCTCAGTCAACTCACCCCGCAGATCCGGGGCTGCCGGGATGACTTCGGCTTCCGTCTGCGGCGCGGCGGCCGGCGCTTCGTGCGTCGATGTGGCGGCCGAACCATTGTGGCAGTGCACGCAATGCCGGTCCAGGATCGGCTGCACATCGGTCGGATAATACAGCGGGCGCGGCGCATGGTCCCCGGGCTGGGCCGACAGGGCGAGCGGTGCCTGCATGCTGGCCGTGACATTGCGTGGATCGGGCGCCTGCGTGCGATGTTCGTGGCAGCCGATGCAAGATCGCGACTCGCCCGGCATGAAATTGACGAACGTCCGCATCCGCTGCACTTCCATGTAGTCCTCATCGAGCGCCTGGAAGAACAGATTGCGGTTGGCCGGCACCTGAAAGTGGGCCGAGCCATCGGCGGCGACGGGCACGATGCCGTGCAGCACGGCGATCCAGATGTGCGCGTTCCAGGTCACCGCCAGGTGCCCGCCGAACCCGTCCGCAGCGCGGTCTTCGCCTCGCGCTGTATCGACTTCGGCAGACCACGGTTTCGCCACCTGCTCGAGCACCCGTAGATACCGGACAGTGCCCCGCGGCACGTCTTCCAGGCCGCGGTAGACGTCGCTCAGGAACACGCTGGCGATCGCTGGCGACGTCGTGGTCGGGCTTGGCACCGGCGGGAAGACCGGCGGTACCGGACGCGGCTGGAGCAGCATCGGCTGCCAGCAGGCTATCTCCGGGTCCTCGTAGATGGGCACCCGGTTGCCGAAGACGTCCAGCAGCGCCAGGCCGTAACCGGCAGGGTCGTTGTAACGCCCCGCCGGGTTGCAGGAGACGAGAAAAAACTTGTCGGAGAGCGGATAGGGGTCTGCGTACAGCGGCCCGTAGAAGTCCTCACGCCAGACTCCGTTCCGCAGATGGAAGATGCCCCGCAGGTTCTGGATCTTCACGTCCGGCGTCAAGTTGGTGATCGGCGCGGGGGTGCGTTTGTTCTTGTTCAGGTCGAGCAACAACACCTGGCCGACACCCAGCGGCTCGTGCCCGCAGCCGATGCACACGGCCAGTCGCGGGTTTCCCGGCACCTGCCGCGCCTGCCAGAGCACGCCGGGATCCGTGACGTTGTCGCCGTAATACTCCTCGCTGCCCGATCCGTCCGGCCGCATGGTCCACAGCGGCTGTGCGGCGGCGATACCTTTGTAGACGTATTCCCAGCGGTTGTAGAGAATCCGTCCATCTTCCATCAGCGTGGGCGAGAACTCGCTCAACGCACCGTAGGATAACTGCCGCAGACCGCTGCCGCCGGCGTCGAGACGGTACAGATTGGTACAGGCCAGATAGTGCGCCGGCGTACACAGTACCCCGTGCTCCGACCGCGTCGACGCAAAGCTGATCCCGCCGTCGGGCAGATAGCACGGATGGACGTCGTCCGTCCAGAACTGGTAGCCCAGCAGCCCGTAGAAGCCATCACCGAAGCTCGTGCGGCCATAGCGGGCGATCCGCTGCTCCTCGTCCGGCGGCGGCGCGGTGACCTGCCGCAGCGCGCCGCTGTCGATATCCAGCTCATACAGGCGGAACCCTTCCCGCTGTGGACGGCGATAGCCGAACACGATCCGCCGCGCGTCGAACGACACGTCGTACCGGTCGAACACGCCACCGGCCAGCTGCGGCACCAGTTCCCGCACGCTCCCGTCCGCGAGCGACAGCACGCACAAGTTGCCCCCCCAGGCACTGATGTGCTGGAAGTCGTCGTAGTAGTGCTTGCTGTTGTACGTGTACCGCTTCACGAACACGATCTCCGCACCGCGCAGCAGGGGATGGAGGTCCACCAGCATCTCGCGCCGCATGCGCGGCAGCTCGGCCAGCAGTCCGCGCGTGGCTTCCGTCGCGGGATCGAGCTGCCCGCGCGCCTGGCAGGCCACCCGCCGCTCGTAATCCGCGAGCCGGTCTCGCAGCTCCGCGATAGGGTACTGGGACGCGTGGGCGTCGCCCAACGCCTCGACTGCCGCCCGCAGCCGGTCCACCTCGTCATGAATCCGGGCGAGCGCGGCGCACTGGACGCACAGGTCCAGCCAGCGAATGTCATCTCCCGCCACCCCGCTCTGCTTGAGCTGATCGAATGCCGTCCCGGCAGTTGCCCCGTCAGCGCCGCACGCCGCAATCAGACCTGGGAGCAGCTGCTCTTCAAACTCAGTCCCTTCGGCGGCGAACCAACCCGTCGTGTCGAACCAATTGGCGGGGACCAGGTCGAGCAGCGGGTTGTCAGCCGGTGGAAAATCCTCGCGGAGCCGCGCCCAGAACGCCGGCACCAGCGCTGGCGTTGACGAGAACCAGAAGGAGGGCTCACCGCCGGCCATCAGACGCAGCTTCAGTGTGTTCTCGCCCGGATGCAGCTCCAGATCGAGCAGCACCTGGTCCACCCGCGTGCCTTCATACCCATCACTGCACCCATATCGGCCGTACACGAGACGGGTCGGAACCGACGCAATCGTGCGCCCGTTCAACCACGCGTCAAGCTGCTCGCCGCCACCGACCCCCACCGTCAAAGTCACCGGCTGTGCGACCCGCGCCACACACGCCAGGTATAACACCTGTCCCGCTGCGCCACTCAGCAGACTCACAGGCTGCTCTGTGGGCAGATCGTCACGCTGCGACCAGAGCGGCGCACCGTCAGCGCGCCGTGCCGTCACGTCCAGCTCATCACGCGACGCCAGCTGCTCGTCAGCCGAATCGGCCGGTAGCAGTGGTGTGGCATACCAGGGTCCCCAGGTAACCTGCTGCCGTACCACCGGTTGCTCGGCACACCACACTCTGTACTGGTGGCGCGTCGCATTGAGCGTTGCCTGCAGACTGTCACGCTTCTCATACCGTGGCGGACCGCCCTGCTCTCGCTCTGACGAATCCTGCGACCCGGCCAGCGCCCGTGGGAGTTGCATGACGAGTATGGCCGGCAGCGCGATGATCGCCACGAGTTGCGTGACTCTGCTGCGCACAGTCGCACCTCCAGGTTTCTGGTGAATGTGGGAAGATCAGCTGTATGATAGCAGGCGGGCGCGGGGAGAGGTAGAATCGAGTGACGAATGACGAATGACGAATGACGGACGAGTGACGAGTGACGAATGACGGACGAGTGACGAGTGACGAATGACGAGTGATGGAATGGAATGATGGGTGGTGAAGCACGCATGACGAATGGCGAGCGGTGGTGGGCGGTGTGTGCGGCGGGCTGCGGTGTGCTGCTGTCGACAGCGTTCGGGTTGGTCACGGCACAGGGTGCGGAGACGGTGTGGAAAGCGGGCCTGGCCCGCGCGGTTATGACGCCGGAGACGCCGGTGTGGCTGGCCGGCTACGGTCATAAACGTGAACCGACCGGCACACTGCATGATCTGTGGGTGAAGACGCTGGCTCTGGAGGATGACCAGGGCCGTCGCGCGGTGCTCGTCACGACCGACCACATGGGCATTCCGAAAGGGATGTATGAAAGCATGTGCCAGAAGGTCCATGACCGCTTCGGACTGGACCGGTCGCAGGTCATGTTCACATTCACTCACAACCACTGCGGACCGCGCTTGCGGGGCGATCTGGTCGACTACTATCCGATTGACGAGCAGCAGACGCAGCTGGTCGATCAGTACACGGACCATGTCGACGAGCTCATTGTGCAGACCGTCGGCGAGGCGCTTTCCCGATTGGCTCCGGCGCGTCTGTCCACCGGGCAAGGTACCTGCGCGTTCGCCGTGAATCGGCGCGAGAACACCGAGGAAGAGGTGCCGCGCCTCCGCGCGGAAGGCAAGCCGCTCAAGGGAGTGGTCGACCACGCCGTGCCGGTGCTGACCGTACACGATCAGGAGGGCCAGCTCACCGCCGTCCTCTTTGGATATGCCTGCCATCCTACGACGCTGGCGTCGCTGGAGTGGTGTGGCGATTACCCGGGATTTGCGCAGCTCGAGCTGGAACAGGATCATCCGGGCGTCACCGCGATGTTCGTCAACACGTGCGGGGCGGATGCGAACCCGATACCACGGCGACAACTCGCGTTGTGTGCCCGGTATGGCCATCTGCTGGCGGCTTCCGTAGAAGAAGTGCTGGGGGGGCCGCTGACGCCGGTCGGTGCTGGCCTGTGCACGAAGTTCGAGTTTGTGGAGCTGGCGTACGAGAAGGTGATGACCCGCGAGGAACTGGAACAGTGTGCCACGAGTGAGTCTGAGATTCACGCGCGTTGGGCGCGCCGCCTGCTCGCGAAACTTGACGCCGGGGAGACGTTCGCGGCTACCTATCCCTATCCCGTGCACGTGTGGCGGCTGGGTCCGGAACTGCTCTTCATCGGTCTGGGTGGCGAGGCGGTGGTCGACTACGCGCTGCGGTTCCGAAGTGAATTTGGCCCGCGCGCATGGACCTGTGGTTACGCGGACGACCTGGTGGCCTACATTCCGTCGCGGCGTGTCTGGCAGGAGGGCGGGTACGAAGGCGGTCCGCATCTGGACGAGTACGGCCATCCGGCCCTGCGCTGGGCCGGCGACGTGGAAGCGCGCGTTGTGAGCACCGTACGGCGACTCGTCGCACAGCCCTAGGCGGCCGGGCGCAGGCGCCGCCAAAAGTAACGAAGAACGAACGATCCGACAAGTCTGATAAGGGAGAACACATCATGGCTCACAAGTCCACGCGTCGGCAGTTTCTCGCCGCGGCATCGGCCGGTACGGCCCTGGGTCTGACGGCAACCAGCTATGGACGAATCCTCGGCGCCAACGACCGGATTGCGCTGGGACTGATCGGCTGCGGCGGGCGCGGCTATGCGGCGCACATGCCGGGCGTTCACGCGCATGATCAGCAGCAGAATGTGGAGTTCATTGCCGTGAGCGACCCCTGGCGGATTCGGCGGGAGCGGGCGGCAGCCCGCTGTGAGGAATGGTACGGCCGCCCGGCCCAGCAGTTTGCCTCCTATCGCGGGGTGCTGGAGCTGAAGGACGTGGATGCCGTGATGATCGCGTCATGCGATCACCATCACCCCCTTCATCTGGAGGCGGCCGCCCAGGCGCAGAAGGATGCCTACTGCGAGAAGCCACTGGCCATGGACATGGAATCGCTCAAGCGATGCTGCGACGCCGTGCAGCGGGCCGGCATTGTGACCCAGATGGGGACGCAGGTCCGCAGTTTTGCCACCAGCACCGGCTGCCGCGACCTGTTCCGCACAGGCCAGCTCGGCAAAGTCTCGCGGATTGAACAGCGCCGCAACGGCACGAAGCCCTACTGGTACTCCTGGATGGAAAACGCCGAACCGATTCGCGAAGCGGATGTGGATTGGACGGAGTTCCTGACACCGCTACCGATGCGCCCCTTCGACGGCAAGCTGCTGACCGGCTGGTACGGCTATCGTGAGTTCTCGGATGGCCCGCTCTCCAACCTTGGGTGCCATTTCATCGACCTGTTCAACTACATCGTCGGCACGACACTCCCCGTGAGTTGCGTGGCCCAGGGGGGCACCTTCACCTGGAAAGACGAGTACGGATTCACCTGTCCGGACCACGCCGAGGCGACCTGGGTCTACCCGGAAGGGATCATCGTCAGCTACACGACCAACTTCGGTAACGGGGACGGCAATGTCATGAAGATCTACGGCGAGCAGGGGGTAATTGACCTGACGTCGTGGTCCAAGCCGACCTACTCCAGCAGAGGCGCAATCAAGCCGAGCGAGCTGCCGGCCGAGGCTACCCCCGTGCCGGCGGTCGAAACGCCGGACCATTTTCTCGACTGGCTGCAGTGCCTCCGCACTCGCGGCACGACCAACTCCCCCATCGAGGCCGGTTATTACCACTGTGTGCCGGCACTCATGGCCATGCGCGCTCTGGACACGGGCCGGCGACAGGTCTATGACGCGGCCACCCGGGAGATTCGCGAAGGCTGAGTGGCCGGCGAAGCAGCAGGTGCGAAACGCTTCGCACAACACACAAGACACGACACACGACACGTGAGATCGTGACGTTTTTTCCGTGAGAGAGAGGATGTTGACATGAAAGACAAATCCACGCGACGAGAGTTCCTCGGTGCTGCGGCCACGGCTTCGGCGGCGGTCGCTGCGTCCTTGGCAGGCGGCCAGACACATGTTGCCAGAGCGAGCGCCACGCCGGGTCCCAACGACACCATCAACATCGGCCTGATTGGCTGCGGCGGGCGCGGCCTGTATCTGATGTCGCGCTTCCAGAAACTCCCGGGCGTGCGCATCGTGGCCGTCGCCGACGTGAACGACCCGCGCACAGCCGCTGCGCGCGAGCAGGCGGGAGGGTCGCAGGTCAAGGCGTTTCACGATTACCGCGAACTGCTGGAACTCAAAGATATTCAGGCCGTGATCGTAGCCACCAACAAGCACTGGCACGCGCTGCCCACCATCCACGCCTGCCAGGCGGGCAAGGACGTGTACATCGAAAAGCCGCTGGCGCACTCGATCGGCGAGGGCCGCGCGATGGTGCAGGCTGCCGAGAAGTACAATCGCATCGTGCAGATCGGTACGCAGCAGCACAGTTGCCGGCACTATCAGCAGGCGGTGGAGGTCATCCGCTCTGGCGAGCTTGGGGAGATCTCGGAAGTCAAGGTCTGGGACTACGAGAATCAGTATCCAGGCTGGGGATCGCCCGCCGATTGCGATCCGCCTCCCGGACTGGACTGGGACTTCTGGCTCGGGCCGGCACCCAAGGTTCCGTACAACCCGAACCGCTTCCTGCACGACTACTGGTTCTTCGATTATGCCGGCTCGTTCCAGTGCGACTGGGCCGTGCATCACTACGACATCGTCCATTGGGCCATGGGAGTGGACCGGCCGAAGACCGTGATGGCGATGGGCGGCATGATGTGTTTTCCGGAAAACAACCTGCAGTATCCGGACACACTCGACGCGGTGCTCGAATACCCGCCCGGCCCGGTGGCCAAACAGGGTTTCCTCATGCAGTACACGTTCCGCGGCGGCTGCCGGCGCGAGCATCGCTCGCACGGCAAGTGCTTCTACGGCACCAAGGCCTCCCTGTTCCTCGACCGGGGCGGCTACACCATCGTGCCGGAGAATGCCATCGAGGACCGGTCCAAGCACGTGACGGTCGACGACACGCCCGACAACCATGCCGAAGTGTTCCTGGAGTGCGTGCGGACGCGCACCAAGCCGGCGGCCGATGCGGAAGTGGGCCATTACGCCACGATCCCCGGCCACCTGATCAATATCGCCTGGCGCACCGGGCATAAGATCCACTGGGACGCGGACCAGGAGGTGGTCAAGGACGATCCCGAGGCGAACGCGCTGGTCCACAAGAAGTATCGGGAACCGTGGAAACTGGAGGTGTGACGCGCGCGTGATCACGCCTCGATGGCTCCCGCCGGTCGTCAGCCAGTGCGGGCCGACATGCCGTCCGCTGAGGGGCGGCGGGAGCCCTGTTTTCGCCCGCCGCTGGCGGTCTCCGGGAACGCGGGGGGAACGCGGGCTCTGCAGCTACGGACTGCCCGCTGCGCACTGGTCCATCAACTGCTTGACCAGTCCCACGATACGGTCTTCCAGGCCGGGGCGGAACGGGCCGTGAAATCCGTAGTACACCATCGCATCGCCCCCTTCGTATCCGCCTTCCTGCAGCACGCGTTCGGACGGGATGTATGCGAATACCTCGTTGCAGTAGCCGGCCACCCACAGCCGCTCACCCGCCAGCTCGTTCCGCAGCCGGAACGCGTAGTCGACGAGAGTCTCGCCGGCGAGGCCGATCAGGGAGAACTCGCTGCCAAAACGCATTACCTGTACAGGAAACGGGTAGCTGTCCGGCAACGCCCCGTCCGCGTCGTAACGCTGGATCAGCAGCTTTGCCAGGCGTTGCTGGTACACGTTCTCCGCCGTGGCGAGCTCGAGCACTGCTTCGCGGCTCGGCGGGTCGACCAGTGGCAGTTCGACGCGGGCAAACGCCGTCCGCAGCCGGCTGTGAACCGGCTGCATGGGCTGGGCCAGCACGCTGTCGACCGACTGGCCCAGCGCCTGGCCGTGCTGTTGTGCGAGCGCCAGTTCGCCGCGTGGGGCGGGGTTCGCGTCGGCGCCGCAGCCGATCATGAACAGCGCCGTTGTACCCGGATGCTGCTCCTCCAGCGCGAGCTGCGCGAACCCGGCATAGTCGCCGTTCAACTGGTAGATAGGTGTCGTCGTGTTGTGGCATGCATAACCGAACAGCACGGCCAGCAACCGGCCGTCTTCCGCCCGCGCGGCCAGCACCGGGACCGTGTGATCGACCGGGCGCTGCGGATTCTCGCCGATCCCCTGGCCGTCATCGACCGGCTTTCGCCGGTTGATCGCGAAGGTGGCCTCCCCTTCGCCGTAGGCGAGTGTCGCCGGCTGCATCGCGCCGCACGCCTCTTCGATTACTGCCACCAGGTGATCTTCCAGTTGCTGTGTGTAGCTGGCGATGATCTCCGACTGGTGGGCATCGAGCCCGTACGTCACTTCGGCGCACTTGCGGATGACCGGCCCGCAGTGCGTGTGCGAGCTGTTCAGGAGCACGCGCTGCCGCGGAAGTCCCAGGCTCTGCTCCACGCGCTCACAGACCGGATCCGACACCTCGCGGACCAGGCCGATCAGGTCGGTCGTCACGATCACGGCGCGCTGGCCCTCCGCATCCTCGACCGCCAGTGCCTTGGCCCACAGCGGATGCACGGCGCCCTCCGACGGATGATTCCGCATGGCGTAGCCGGCCATCCAGATGGGCCCCTTGGGGGTGATATCCCGCCGCGCCACGCCAACACGCCACGTCGCGGGCGTTGCCTGCGGCTGATCTTCCGCACCGAATCCCCGGGAACCCGCCAGCGCCGTGACAGTCAGCACGACCGCCAGGCTCCGCATCAACGCTGCGCCACCGCTCCACATGTCAATCATCCTCCGTCTCCAGGTTGTCAGTAGACACGACCGACCACCGCTCCATTATCGCGCCTGCGGCACGAAACTCAACTCCAGCGTAAACGTTCAATCCCGGACAGCCACCGTTCTCCGGTGCCACGCACGACGCCGCGCGCGGTCCGTTGTGCGCGAGGCCAGCACGCGCGTGAATCCTACGCTGCGGGGAGGGATTGCCCGCGCGTCTCCGGGTTCCGGAACACGGTGACGAGGGTGGAGAGAAACGCCAACGCGGCCAGGCATGCGAAGAGCGTCGTATACGCGGCCGGCGGATAGACGATGCGCTCACCGGCCACCGCCGCGCGGCTGGCAAAGAGGTCGAGCACGAGTCCGGACAAGTTGCCGACGATGCCGACACCCAGATAGGTCACCGTGTTGAGCACCGCGATCGTGACCGCCACGGTGTCCGGGCGGTTGACCTCCTTCATGGTCGCCAGGCTGGGAGGACTGCCTGCGAGCGAGAGGGCCAGCAGCACGTAGCTGATCAGGAACACCCATCCGGGCGCCCCGGTCAGTACCGCGACCAGCAGCAACAGGGTGGACAACAGGATCATGCTCACTGCGAAGAGGATCACAGGTTTACGCCGCTGGCCGGTGAGTCGCAGGGTCAGTCCGCTGCACCCCACGGCCACCCCGCAGACGCTGGCCATGATCAACAGGAACGTAGCAGCGCCGGCGGACGTCAACCCGGCCACGTCCTCGAGAAACTTCTTGCCCAGGACGCCCTGGATGACGAACGTGATCGGGAAATTAATCATGCCGCAGATCAGCAGCCCATGGCTGCGGCCGTTGCGCAGCACGACGGCCAGCGCCCGCCAGGGCAGCCGCCCGTGGCTGGTCGGCATGCGCGGCAGCTGGCGCAAGACGGCCCACGCGACAGCGACACTCAGGCATGACAGGCCGGCGACCGCCATCAGCGTCGCGCGCCAACCGAACCGGTGCACCGCCCGCTCGAACGGGAGCGTGGCCGCAATGTTCCCGGCATAGCTGGCCAGCAGCACCAGGCCCAGCAGGCCCGCAAAGTGGCGGGCAGAAAACAGCGTGTCGATCTCCTTCACGATGCTCAGGTAGATGAAACTCGATCCGAACCCGATCAACACCCGGCTGACAAACAGCATGCTCGTGGTGTGGGCGCTGGGAAAGAGCACTGCGCCAACGCACATGATGGTGCTGCCCAGCAACATCGTTCTCCGCCCGCCATAGCTGTCGGCGGCGATGCCGACGATCAGCTGCATGCCGGCGTAGACATAGACGAAAACCGAACCCAGGGCAGTGACGGACGTAGCGCTCAGGCTGAAGTCGTGCTGCAGTTGGTCGAAGATTGTGCCGGGAATGCCGGTGCGCTGGAAGTAGGCCAGGCTGTAGATGACCAGCATCGCCGCCACGGCGATCAGGCGGTTCAACGGCGGACCGGCCGCCGCGGCGACGGTGACAGGAGTCGGCGGCACGCCGGTGTGCGTACCTGTGGTGGTGCTGAGATGCATGGGATCGGATTGTAGTCGCTCGCCCGCCCGTTGTCGCCTCACCCGGCCACCCGCGCTGCCGGCGCGGGCCGGGGATTCGCGTCGGTGCGGTTGAGTTTGCTGTGGCGTTGGGGTCTATTGGATGCGCACTGCGATCGACTCGAACTGGCAGGTCGCTGGGAGGTGACCTTGGCGTGGAGCGGGTTGCCGAACTGCCGGCGGCGGTGGCAGGTGTGGACCAGGAGATTCTGCATATGAGAAGTCACGCCGCCATTGCCGCCCTTGTCCTCCTGTATGGTATCGTCTGTGCCGGCAGCGTCGCCGCCCGCGACGACGCGACACACTCGCTCTCGATCTGTGTCAGCGACACTGCCGGACTCCACACGCGGCGGGGCGTCACGGGCGGCGTACCGCTCCCCGCGGGGGCAGCGCCTGCGGGGAGCCACTTCCGGCTCTACGGCGAGGACCACCAGCCGGTGCCGTGCCAGATTGCAATCCTGGCGCGCTGGGAGGATGACAGTGCGCGGTGGGTGCTGCTGGACTTCCAGGCGGAGCCGCCGGCGCATGGGACCAGCCGGTTCCAACTGGTGTGGGGCGCAGGCGCGGCCGGGCCGAGTCCGGACGTACCCGTGGTGGTGCACGAGGAACGCGGAGTGACAGTGGCATCCGGCGCTGTGGAACTGGCCACGATCGACACGGCGCTGCTGCGCATATCGGAACGACTGGATCTGCAGTTCGTCTTGACCGATCAGGAGGGGCAGCGATGCGTGGCGCAGGTGGAATCGAGCACGATCGAGACGGCGGGCACGCTGCGGTCCACGCTGCTGCTGACCGGTTCGTTCCGCACGCCGGCAGGCGGCCGGGTCGTGGGCTTCCGCTTGCGTGCGTCGGTGTATGCCGGGCTGCCGCGCGTCTGCCTCGAACCGCAGATCCTGATCGACGCGGAGCAGGGCATGATCCAGCACATCCGGGACCTGAGCATCGAGTTCGTGTCGCGGACTCCGTTGCACAGTGCGGCGCTGGGCGGTGCGCCCGGTTGGATGGGATCCGCGGCCAGCGGTTCGCCGGTCCGTCTGTTGCAGGTGGATGATGAAAACTACCGGCTGGAAGGGGCGTCCGGAACGGGCGGCCAGGCGCCCGGGTGGCTGGAGTGGGACGACGGCCAGGGGCCGGTCGCGGTAGCGTTGCGGGATTTCTGGCAGCAATGGCCCAAGAGTCTCGAGGTGGATGGGCGGGCCGTCCGCCTGGGACTGTTCCCGCGGTTCGAGGCGGGAACGTTCGCGCACATGGGGCCCTGGTACAAACATGACTACCTGTTCGATGGCAACACGTATCGCTTGCGTCAGGGGCAGACGCGCCGCTGGCAGATCTGGGTCGATCTGGCCGGCCACGGTGAGTCACTGGCGCAGATGGCCAACCAGCCGTGCCTCCCCGCCGCCGATCCCGTGCAGGCACTCGGCACCGGGCAGTGGGGCTACGTGGCGCCGGCCGGGAGCCCGGGCATGGAGGACTACGACCAATGGGCGGAGCGGCTGTTCGAAGGCTACTGCCGCTCCATCCGCGAACAGCGCGACTACGGGGCCATGAACTGGGGCGACTGGTGGGGCGAACGCAACTGCAACTGGGGCAATCATGAGTACGACACGCCCCTCCACATGCTGATCCAGTTCGCGCGCACCGGCGACCCCCGCTACTTCATCGTGGCCGAGCAGGCTGCGCGCCACTACAGCGAAGTGGATGTGGTGCATTTCGTGAACGACGATCTGAAGCAGTACTTCGCCCAGTGGGAATCGGAACAGTATCCGTCGCGACCCGGCATGGTCCATGAGCACAGCATCGGCCACGTCGGTGGATTCCATCCGGTGGAGAAGATCCACGAGCTGTACGTGGAGCTGAAGATTGGCAGCGATGCCAATCCGTACCTCTGCCTGGACCCCTTCAATCTCGGCCACATCTTCACGCTCGGCATGGCACACTACTATCTCCTGTCCGGTGATCCCTGGATCAAAGAGACGATCGAACGGATCGGCGACAACCTGATGCGTCTGGCGGAGGACGGGAAATTCCAGTTCAAGGGCTGGAACCATGTGGGGCGCGTCAACGGCTGGACCATGCTCGCGCTGGCCGGCCTGTACAAGATCGACCCGAGCGAACGCTGTCTGAACGCCATGCGCCATCTGGCCGACGAAGCGCTGGTTGAACAGGACCCGCATTGCGGCGGATGGCTGTACCAGCTCGGCTCCGGACACTGCAACTGCGTGACGCGCAAACACGTGGGGGAGGCGGGCTTCATCACCTCCGTCCGGCTCAATGGGCTAAGCTACTACTACCGGTTGACCGGTGACGAACGCATCCCCGCGTCGCTCCAGCGCGGCGTGACGCACCTCAACCGAGATACCTGGGTGGAGGAGTGGAGCGATTGGCGCTACACCTCCTGCCCCGCCTCGTCGGCCATCCGCCAGACCGGCGTGACGATCATGGCGCTGGTGAACAGCGTCAGGCTGACGGGTGACGCCGAACACCTGAGGATCCTGCGACAGGCCTGGGATGCACGTTACGCGCAGCTCCGCCAGGCACCTCGGACCCAGCCGGGGCTGGGCAAGACCTACTCGACCATCATGTACGGTGCGCCCGAGGCGATGAATCTGTTTGTGAACGGAGTCGACGCGGGCGGCCCAGAAGCCGGCATGCGCGACAGGCCCTGACACGACGCTGTTAGGGAGCACATCCCAGAAACCGGGCGACCCCTTGCTGCAGCTTCCGTTGCCTTGCGGCGGTCCGCTCGGCCGGCGTCTCCCAGTAGATGTCACGAATGTCGGCACAGCAGCCGGCAAGGCGTGTGCAGAGTTCGCGGGCCGTCAGTACGTCGCCCTGACGCACTTGCAGCCGTACAGACCAGCAGCGGTCGATCAACAGATTGTACTCGCCTTTCGCAGGCGGAGCCTGTGGCCGGAATGAGATGTCGATCGTGTCGTCGCACCGCCCGTCGATGTTGTGCTTGCAGGGAAGACAGATGTCGTCGGCCCCCAGCTCGATCCGGAGCCGGACGTCACGGTTCTAGCAGATTCTGGAGTACTCGGACGGGCACGTGTAACCATCCGGCACCTGTCGCGTCAGTACTGGTGAAACAGGGATGGCAGGTTGACAGCCAGTACAGAATCGACAGGAGAAAGGTAACGAACGATGACAACGAATATGCAGAAAGCAGGGGGACTGGTCGTTCTGATTGGCGTGTCAGTCGCGGCAGCCATCAATGCGGGCTGCAATCCGGGAACGTCCTCGGATGTGACCGGAGCGGCAGAACGCCCTCCGGCAGGCACAGTATCCGACGCAACACGTACAGAAACCGACACATCTGGAGTTCATGACATGGCGGCAGAGACGAACAAGGTCAACACGGTTATTCACGCCAGCGAGGCCGATTTTCAGCAGAAGGTCCTGAACGCGAACGGATCAGTGCTGGTCGATTTCTATGCCGACTGGTGCGGCCCCTGCCGCGCGATCGGTCCCGTGCTGGAGCAACTCGCCAGCGAATACCCCACCGCCCAGATTGTGAAGGTGAACGTCGATGACAACCCCAACCTGGCAGCCAAGTACCGCATTGAGTCGATCCCGGCACTGATGGTGTTCCAGGAGGGGCAGGTCGTTAACCAGCACCTGGGAGTCGCTGACAAAGCCGAGTTGCGCGCCCTGCTGGGACTCTGAGAACCCTCCGGGCCCGCACGCGGGGCTGACCCCGCTAGCGCGCCTCGCACCGGCAGCAGCGCCGATGGACCGCCGATGGAGTCTGTTCGAACGCGGCGCGTCAATCGGTGCATACGAAGACGATGGTCGGGCCAGCGGCCGCCCTGCGGCGGCCGAGCCCGGCCAGAAAGAGGCTCGTGTGGCCTCCGTTTCCCGCTCGTCGGTACCCGATCGGTCTACGGGGTCGGGGTCCACAGACTGTTGATCAGTTCGACGGTGCGGTCGGTCAGCAGTTGACCGCCTTCAGGGCCCACGGTGTTGCTTTGCACGACGGCGCTGTAGCCGCCCCCACGCACGGCCTTCTCGGTGGCCACATAGCCCGAGCCATGCACCAGCTGGATGACAAACGTCTGCAGGGCCTTGCTGCGGGCCTTCATCTGGATGCCGAAGTCCAGGAACAGCTCGAAGGGGTTCGTGCAGATGGCTACGTCGCCCAGCCGCAGGACATGTACTTCCACATCATGTGTCGTGTCGGGCGTCTGCGTTGCGTACCGGTCAATGATCTTCTGATGCCAGCCCATGATCGTGTGCTGCGCGGGGTCCTTGGACAGGGCTTCGACCTGCGCCTTCGCGCTGGCCAGCTCCTCTTCGGTCACCATGCGGACGGGCAGTTTGAGCACTTCGACTTTGTGGACCAGCGGCACGTCGGTCCGGATATCCTGTTGTGCGCCTTCCAGGGCCTCGTCGACGCCGATCAGGATTCGCCGCGCGATCTCCTCGAGACGCGTCAACTTGCGCAGCTCGCGCATGCGCTCTTCAGCCTGCTTGCGGAACATCAGGTGCGGCGACTGGTCTCCTGCCGCGCTGATCCAGGCGAGCACGGCCAGCTGTTCGCCATGGCGCTCGCGCAGCGCCACGCGGACAGGGTGCACGAAGTCCGAGTCGACGGTCGACTTGCCCTCGACTTCCTGAGCGGTGCAGGCGAAGTTGAGCGCCGCCGCGACGAGCTTCTGGTCCCGGTCCCAGAAGAACAGCGTCTCGATGGCGTGATCTTCGTACCCTTCAATGCCGCGGAATGCAGCCTGGTCGGTGGCCCCATACATCACAGCCGTGCCGTCGGCGTACACCGCGCGGCGGTTCTGGCCGACGACCGCATGGCCCAGTCCCCAACTCACGGCACCGGGCTGCCGCCCCTGCCACGCTTTGGCCGCCAGCTCCGCCACACGCTCGACAAAAAACTTCGTGTACTCCGTCGGACGCATCACACCTTCTTCAGGCAGGGCGTACGCGTCGTCCCTGAAGACCGGTCCGGTGTGCGTGTGGGTGGCGCTGATGAAGATCTTCTGCACGTCAAAGTCCGGCACCAGCTGATGAAACTGCTGACGGACCTGAGCGACCACCTCAACCGGCAGATAGCAGATGTCGCAGGAAATCATGATCGCCTGCTCCAGTGACTGGTCTCCTTCCCGCGATTCGAGCGCTACGGCCGACGCCTCGAGCGGCGCATCGACCGTGGCCCCGATCCGCGTATGCATCTGGCCTTGCAGCGCAATCGGAGCGTCCGGCGTAATGCTTGTGACAGCCGTCCCCACCCGCAACTCCGCTCCCGCACCGGCCGTTGCCACACATCCAATCAGCCACACCAGCAGCACCACACCCGTTCGGCTCTTGCGTCGCATCATCCACCTCTTTCCGACTGAAGTTCATTGATCATTGGGGTCATTGGTCATTGGTCATTGGTCATTGGTCATTGGTCATTGGGTCCATTTGCTCGACGGGCCTATTTGAAACTCGAACATAACGTGTTGCTGTGACGGCTGCAAGTTCCGGGCGGCCATGTTGACTCCAGCGTTGCATACAATTTCAAGCGGCGCTGTCCGAGCCCGCCACGAGCCGTACATTGCCGGCCGGGCGCCGGAAGTCCAACCGCGGCTGTTTTCGGTCTCACTCCAATCGCCGATCTGAAACAGACACTCTGACTCCAGTCTGCCCGCCACGAGCCGCACATTGCCGGCCGGGCCCGAGGAAGCGCGGCCGCGGCTGCTTTCGGTTTCGGTCTCGGCGGCCGCCGGTTCAGCGCGGCGTCTTTGGCTCGACCGGCATGTTCTCGGGCACGTGTACCCACGGGTGGCGCCGCGAGGCGCGGCTTACCCTGGGCTGTGATAGGGGCGCCGCGCTACGGCTCAAGACGACAGTTCGCGTGGCGCGCATAGGTCACGAAACGTGACTTCCATCAACACACGAACAAAACGCGATTGCTGC
>JAAYDI010000141.1 GCA_012729315.1 Planctomycetaceae bacterium | reverse complement strand
TGACTCGAGATCCTTGGCCGGCGCGTATGTCGAAGGCTGGCGACTGACCTCTTCCGCCGGCGGCTCTCCCGCCACAAGCACGGCACCAAGTAGCGCACCAACCGCACATAACAGCTGCATTCCAGCCACGATTCTCACCGTCGTCATCCCAGTCCTCCTGCTTGCTAAACTCGCCAGATGTTCGTCACAGGATACTCTATTGGCCAAACCACGACCACGGCAGTGGCGGAGAGTAGAAATAATAGAGAGTAGAGAGTTGAGAGTCTGGACCGGCCGGAGCCGTGCGTTGACAAGTAGTGCAGGGTCCCCGTAGAATTCTGGCTTTGCACCGGGGAAACAGGCAAGTTCAATGGCCAAAGCGACTTACAGGAGTGCCGGTGTCGATCTGGACGTATATCGCCAGTCGATGTCTCGCCTGCCGGCACTGATGCACCGCACCTACTCGCCGCGCGTCATGGTGCTCGACGGGGGGTTCGCCGGCCTGTTTCGACTCGATTTCGGCAACCGCCTCTTTGCCCGGCACTACCAGGACCCCGTCCTGGTCTCGGGAACCGACGGCGTCGGGACGAAGCTGAAAGTCGCGGTGCGGGCCGGCGTGCACAACACGGTCGGCATCGACCTGGTCGGCATGAGCGTCAATGACGTCGTCTGCTGCGGCGCGGAGCCGCTGTTCTTCCTGGACTACGTGGCGATGTCGAAGGACGACCCCGATCTGCTGGAACAGATTGTGCAGGGCGTCAGCGACGGCTGCCTGCAGGCCGACTGCGCGCTGCTGGGAGGCGAAACCGCAATCATGCCCGACCTGTATGCCGCCGGCGACTATGATCTGGCCGGGTTCTGTGTCGGCGTCGTCGAACGCAAACAGCTGCTCGACGGTTCGGCTATCGCGCCGGGTGATCTGGTGATCGGGATTGGCTCGAGCGGCTGCCACTCCAACGGCTTCAGCCTGATCCGCAAAATCGTATTCGACATGCACCAGCTCGACGTGCACGACCGCATCGACGCGCTGGACGCGACCGTGGGCGAAGTACTGCTGGCACCAACGCGGATCTATGCCCGCGCCCTGCGCGCCGTGCAGAACCACTACAAAGTCAAGAGCGTCGTGCACGGCATCGCGCACATCACGGGCGGCGGCATGCTGGAGAACATCGAGCGGATTGTGCCGGCGAACGTGCAGGTCCGGATTCGGCGCGGCAGCTGGCAGATCCCGCCCGTCTTCAACTGGCTCCAGCAGCTCGGCGACATCGACTCCGACGAGATGTATCGGGTCTTCAACATGGGCATCGGCATGGTGCTGATTGTGAGCAGCTACTACGCCGACGCCATTCGCCGTATGCTCGGCGAGCAGCAGCTGGCCAGCTGGCAGATCGGCACGGTCGTCGCCGGCCCCTGCGGCGCCGTGTGGGACGAGTGAGCGGCCGGCGGCCGGCCCGCGGCCGACCGCCCACCTACCGCCCCGCCTGCTCCAAGGCGTCCAGAACCTGCCGCTGGGATACCAATCCGCCCAACGTGATCGGCTCACCTCCGCCCGCGGGGAATACCGCGTAAAACGGAATCACACGCCCGGCATTCCCCAGTTCGACCAGCAGCTTGTCGATTTCCGGATCGGCGTGCGTCTTGTCTGCTTTGAGTGCCACCGCGTTGAGCTGCCCAATACGCCGCGCGACTTCGGTTCGGTTCAAGGCGACCGCCTCGTTCGTCTTGCAGGTCATACACCAGTCCGCCGTGAAATCGACCAGCACGGTGCGTCCCTCCACCAAGTGCTGATCCAACACGGCGCGGCTATAGGGGATCCACGGCAGCTCGTGCCGCGGCACCAGGACGAGAAAACCAATCACCGCTGCCACGGCGATCGTGGCCAGGGCCTTGCCCCAGCCCAGCAGACGGATCGGCAGGGCAGCCGTCATGGGCGTCCGCCCCAACCACCAGCAGCCTATCCCGATGCCCAGCAGCAACGTCAACGTCGGCACGGCGTACTTGTGCTCCAGCGAATTGAACAGGAAAATCGCCGTCCCGATCAGCAGGAACCCCATCAGCTGCTTGAAGGTCTCCATCCACAACCCGGGCTTGGGCAGGAACTCGATGAGCCGCGGGAAGGCACCGATCAGCAGATAGGGCGAGGCCATGCCCAGCCCGATGCAGGTGAAGACCAGCCACGTCAAGCCGGCCGGCTGACCAATCGCCCAACTCACCGTCGGCACCAATAGCGGCCCGGCACAGGGTGTCGCCAGCACGGTCGACAAAACGCCCTTGCTGTAAGCGCCGATGGCCCCTTCCCGCTCGGCCGCATTCTGCACGGCACTCGAGCCGACAAAACCAGGTATCGGAATCTCCCACACGCCCAGGAAACTCAACCCGAACGCGAACACGATCCCGATCATCGTCACCATGAATCTGACACTGCCGAAATGCTCCGCCCAGCTGTAACCGGCGAAGATGGCCGCCGCGGCCAGGATCCAGAAGACGGTCAGCAGCCCCAGCGAGAACCAGAGGTTGAGCGACAATATCTCGCGGCGACTGCCACCCGCCTGCTGGACAAATGCCATGATCTTCAATCCGATCACGGGCAGCACACACGGCATCACGTTCAGGATCAGGCCGGCCAGGAACGCCAGCCCCAAGACGGCCACCAACGACTTGTCGCTCCAGTCCATGCTGGCCGCGCCAGCCGTGCCACCCGCCTTGTGCGACAACGCGTCCGCGGCTACCGCCGCATCCTGCGCCACCTTGGCGTAACTGGTCGGCGTCAGCTCCAGCGGAATCGTCCCCCGCACCGGCTGCGGCGATACCGCCACCTGCACCTGAAAATCGACACCTCTCGGCGGATCGCAATTGGTCGGGGTACACGTCTGGAAACCAATCGCGCCGGCCAGCTCGTACTGGCCCGCTACCGCGTCCTTCGGCACCTGTAGTGGAACCGTCCACGACACCGTGTCTTCGTGATAGTACTGGATCGGCTCCTCCGGCAGCCCCGACTCCACCGCCTTGGGCTCGACCGATGCCTGCGGTTTCCCATGTCGCCAGCCCGATGTCTTGCGGAGGACGATCAGCGCCGGCTTCGAGATCTTGTTCGGATCGCTCGCGGCCCATCCGTACACGTGCCTGTTGGGAGCCAGCCGGGCCGTCACGACCAGGTGGATCGTCCCGCCCGGCGCGGCGACTTTCGGCTCCACGTGCCCAACGAGCGTGATGTGGCCGTCCTCATCCCGGAACTCCCCCGCAGCCTGCGGTGACGGCAGGTAACCGGCAAACGACGCCACCACTGGCACGTCGGCGATCAACTCGCAGGACCCGCTCGCTTCACACAACTGGCCATTCACCGTGGCGTGAATCTGCAGGCTCTCCAGCTCCGCGCTCTCAGCCAGCTCCAATGGTGCCGTCCAAGTCACCTCACGCTCGAACTGCTCGAGGCGAACGCCGGGAAACGCCGCGTCTTCATGCACGCTCGGGTCGCGGTCGGCTGCGAACTCGCCCGTGAGTCGATAGTCCGCAGACTCCAGCACCTGGATCACCGTCGGCAACGGCCCGCCGCGCGGTTGCGTCGTCGAATACACGTGGTAGCCCGGCTGCATCGTGGCCGTGAGCGTCAGACGGCCGCTGCGCGATCCCTCCTGGAGCTGGAACATCCCCGTGAATTGCACATGCGCCCCGGTCGCATCGTCCTCGGGTGCATCCAGAGACAGCAGATCCGCACCAAACAAACCGTCAAAAGCCGGTGGCGCCTCATCCTCCATTGGCGGAGCCTGGCTATGAACGCACGTTCCCAGCGCGGACCACACAACCAGGACTGCCAGCATCCATCCCATCCTGCCCATCCTGCGGTACATCAATGCATCGTCCCTTACGGCAAGCAGTCAAACGGGGCTCCATCGCACCCCCGCATCATCGCCAACTCTGGCCAGGCCTGCATCAGCCCGGACATCTCCATAGACGCCTGAGCGGGCGATTTCGTTACGGACTCGTTATTACGGGCCCGCCCCCCTCTGGATCCGCCCCTCTTGGATCCGCGGCACCGGGGCGGCCTGATTCTACCGATCCGATTCCGCCACGGTCAACCGCTGCGTTCCAAGGCCTGCCGCGGTGCCGCGGTGCATCCCGCACATCAATCGCATCCCAGGGTGCCGCTCGGCCCGTCTCCCAACTGCTGCATCGCGGCCATCCGCGCGATGATGGTGTCCAGCCGCCGCAGCACGCACTGCCGGTCGGCGAACTCGCGCCGTTCGAGCAGGAGCCACCTCAGCCAGTTCATGCCCGACAGCACGACGCTCGACCGGTCGAAGACGGGAATCAGAGCGCGCTCGTCGTCCGAGAGCGGTTCCATCTGTTCGTAGGCGGCCAGCCCGATCTTCCAGCCCGGCCTGTCGTCCTGGACCAGACTGCCGAGCAGACGTGCAATGTCGAGGCTGCGCGAGTCGGTCTTCATGGCCGCGAAGTCGACCAGGCCGGTGACGCGTGAGCCGCTGAACAGCACGTGATCGTGCCACAGATCCCCGTGGCAGACCTGCAACGGCGTGCGTCTCCGCACGGCGGCCCGCACTTCGCGCAGCACCTCTGTCGCGCAGCGGCGATAGTGCTCAAGGATCAGGCGGGCCCGCGGCACCAGCTCGGGCGACGCCTGCCGCTGCACCGCGCGCCCCAACTCGTCCCCCAGCCCCGCCTCCAACTGCTCCATGAGCCGGCAGCGTTGGATGAGCGACGGCGAGCTCGCGGGACCGGACCGGCCGGCCGGCCCCCGGCGCGCGCAACAATGCAGGTGCGCGACACTCTGCATCGCCGCCTCCAGTCTGTCCCGTGTCGGGGCCCGCCGGTAGTCGGCGGTGCCGGCCAGCCACGGCGACAACTCCCACAGTCGCCCCCCGTATGTCACCCACGTCGCGCCGCTGAGCGTCGGCAAGGCCTGCGGCACGAGCTGACACCCGGCACCGGCGATCCGCGCCAGCTGGGCGTGGATCCACACGCAGCGCGCCGGATCCAGCACGCCGGGTGGCCCGCCGCGCAGACACAGCGCCCCGGATGGCGCTGCCAGCTGCCACACCTCGGCGCCGCTGAACCCGCCCGCTGCGCCCAGGTATTGCACCGGCACCACACGATCCCCGTGCGGGTACTGCGGCAACACGCAGCGTGCCAGAGGCAACCAGAGCTCCTGTGGACACGAAAATGCGGTGATCTTTCTTCCCTCGCTTCGGCTCGGCGTGCTATCCTGTCTGCCGTACGACTCCCACGTCAACTCGGCGAGCCCTCTGATTGTATCGCCGACCCGACGCGCCAATCGATGGGTAACGCACGCCGGCCGCAGAACGTGCCTCGGAGAACGACCAAGTGAAGATGATCATCGCCATAATCCAGCCCACCAAGCTCAGCGCCCTGCGCGAGGCGCTGGTCAAGATCGGTGTGGAACGCATGACCGTGTGCGATGCCCAGGGTTTCGCGCGCCAGCGCGGCCACACGGAGCACTACCGAGGTGTGGAATACAAGACCGACCTGCTACGCAAAATCGCCCTGGAAATCGCCGTCAACGATGACTTCCTCGACCGGACAGTCGACACCATCGTCAGCGTGGCCCGGACCGGGCCGGACGGCAATATCGGGGACGGCAAGATCTTCGTGCTCCCCCTGGAACACGTCACCCGCATCGGCGGCACCGCCACGGGACCCGGTGCCATCTAGCGGCCACGGCCGGGACGGAGAACGAATGACAATGCGACTCGTGTGGCGCGAACAATGCAACTGAAGGGGTAACAAAGCACTAGGGAACCACGTGCAGCCCATCAATCATTCGTCATTCCCTCGTGCTTCGCCATCCGCCATTCGTCATTCCCTCGTGCTTCGTCATTCGTCATTCGTCATTTCTTCATACGCCGGGCACGCCAGCGTCGTCGGTCGTCAGGGGTGGGAGCGAGAATCGCACCTGCTGGTCGGGCACGTGGACCACGTCGAACTCGATCCGATCCGAGTCGCGGCGCAGCAACAAATAGATCGCACCGGTGGCCGACCAGAAGTACGCGTAGCGGAAGGATGACGCGACGATCCGCACCAGATGCTCCCACCCGCTGATGATCGTCACGCCGGCCAGTCGCCACCCATCGGAACCCGCGAGTTTGTGCAGCGTATCGGAGCCGGCCCCCCAGGAGACCAGCCAGTAACTGAAGTACACGGTCAGCTCCGCTATCCACTCCACGACGACGAACGCCGCGGAGCCGGCCAGCAGAGCCACCAGCGCGTACCAGGCATAGTGCAGCGGCCGCCCAAACGTGTAACTGAACGATCGCTGCATCGCCTCAAACACATCCCCCGTCTCTTCAGTGCTCAAGGCGGCCCACATCAGCGGCCAGCCGAAGAGCATCCCGACGAACAGCACGGCCGCCAGCAGCGCGCCGAGCAGCACGAAGCCCCACAGCAGCGCGCCCACCAGCACCCCTACGTCCCATCGGAGCAGCCAGCCTACCGGGATAGAACCGAGCACCAGGACGCCCATCAGCGCCAGGACGAACAGCGGCGATCCGACGAACGCTCCGTACCGGTCGGCGACAAACCGCGCCGCATCCACCAGCCCAATCCGCTCCTCCCGCCCGTATTGCATTACGGCCATCCGCACGATGATCGCCCCAAAGAAGCCCCACACCAGCACCTGCCACAGCGTGCCGAGCGCCACGTACCCCAGCTCGCTCCACGGCCGGTCGATGTCAAACAGGTAACGCACCGGCTGCACGCCCCCCGGAAGCACCTGGAGCATCGGGGTGATCAGCGCGCGTCCCGAACCAGGGCAGGCCAGACGCGGCAGCGTCTGGAGTTCGGAAGCCGCTGCCTGCCGCGGATGGACCCACGCCGCGTCCAGATCGCCGGTCCGCAGCGCGGCCGTGTGCGGATCCGCCGGATCGTCCAACACCAGATCGGCCAGCTGCCAGCCGAGCGGCAGGAGGAGCAGCGCCGCCGTGGCCACCAGCAGCAGCGGACCGCTGGTCGCCAGCCGCAGCGCACGCACGATCATCAGCCACGGAAACAACTCTCCCCACACCGCCTGGCGTAGCTCGTGAGTCTGCACAGTCATGGGAGAACCTCGGGGGAATGGCGAATGGCGAATGACGAATGGGAAATGGCGAGCATGCGTGGGGTGGTCACTCGTCCGTCATCAGTCCCTCGCCATCGTCATCTTCGTGTATGACCGTCAGGGTATTCGTTTCATTCAACCAGCGGTGCAGATCGACCAGCCGGCAGCGCTCGCAGCAGAACGGCATCGCGTCGCTGCGCGTCGAGTCGAACGGCCGGTGGCAAGTTGGACAGGTTAGCTGGGCCATGACTGGGTCTCACACGTCGCGGGAACGGATCGGCACGCGGGCCGTCGGCGCAACGATCACGAGGCGATCTGGCTGCTGGCGTCGGAGCTTGTCTTCTTCGATTTGGCAGCGGTCCCGGCCCCCTTGTCGCTCTTGGCGGGGGACGAGCTGGACGTGTCTTCGGCCGCCCGCTTCTTGTAGGATTCGCTGCGATAGTCGGTCTGGTAGAAACCGGACCCCTTGAACACGACGGCCGCGCCGGCCCCAATCAGCCGCCTCAGCTTCAGTTCGCCGCATTGGGGGCACTTGCGTTTAACCGGCGCGGTGATCGACTGAAACTCCTCAAACTGATGATCACAAGCAGTACATTCATAATCATATGTGGGCATCACCGTGTCTCCGTGTTGAACAGCTTATCGAGAATTGGTCGCGAGGGCTACCCGGCGTGAAGGTCCGGCAAGCGGTGGGGCATCACCACTGTCCGGGGGCAGGCTACGACTCCTCTTCCGCGGCGCAGGGTGGTTCGGCCGACTCCGCGGCCGCCTCGCGAGGCGCGGCCACGATCACGTGGGCCGGGCGAATCACCCGGTCGTGCAGCTGATAGCCGGGCTGGGTGACATGGCTCACCTGGCCCGGTTCATGGTCCGGGCTGGGCAGTTGCGCAACCGCTTCGTGCACATACGGATCGAAGGCAGCGTCCTGCGCCTCGATCTGCGTGCAATGGTGACGCTCCAGCACCGTGTGCAGCTGGCTGATTACCAGCTGCACGCCCTCCAACAGTGCCGGCGCATGCTCGTGCTGCGCGGCGGCTTCCACCGCCCGCTGCAGGTTGTCGATCACAGGCAGCAGATCGCCCATCAGCGGGAGGCATGCGTAGCGGAGTTCTTCCTCCAGCGTACGGGCCATCCGTTTGCGGACGTTTTCCAATTCGGCCTGTAACCGCAGATTACGGCCCTGCAGGTCCTCGACCTGAGCCGCCAGGGCGGACTCCTCGGGGACCGCCCCCGCAGTGCCGGACGCTTCCGCCGTCCCGGCCGCCGGGTCCGGCATTGTCGGTGCGGGGGTCTCGGGCGGTGTGACCGCCTCGGCGTGGGGCGTGGCTTGGTCAAGAGGTTGAGCGGGCTGCTTGTGGGCTTCGTCTGACATCAGGCTTGGTCCTCACCAGATTGGTCCTCGGTTGGAGCGAAGTAGTCCCGCAGCTTGTCCAGAAAACTGCGCCGATGGGGCGTCACGTCCGCCCGTTCCAACTCCGCCAGCTGGCGCAGCAGCGTTTCCTGGCTCGCACTGAGCTTCTTGGGCACTTCGATAAACGTCTGTACCAGGAGATCGCCGCGCGGTCCGCCGTTGGGATCCGGCATGCCGCGTTTGCGCAGCCGGAAGACTTCACCCGACTGCGTCCCGGCCGGAACCGTCAGCTCATCCATGCCATCGAGCGTGGGTACCGGGATCGTCGCGCCGAGCGCCGCCTGGCTGTAGGCAATCGGCAACTGCAGCACCAGGTGGCTGCCATCGCGATGGAACAGCGCGTGCTCGCGCACATGGATGAAACAGTAGCAATCGCCCGGCGGTCCGCCGTCCGGGCTCGGTTCACCTTCACCCGTCAGACGCAGCCGGACGCCGTTGTCGACCCCCGCGGGGATGCGGATTTCGCGTTTGACTGTCCCGGCCACAAAGCCCGAACCACGGCATGCCTGGCATGGCTGAGCCACCACCGTACCGGCCCCGCGGCATGTCGGACATGTCGTCTGCACGCGCAGAATGCCGGCGGCCTGCACCACCTGACCGTGCCCGCCACAACGGCGGCACGTCTCGCGCGACGAGCCGGGAGCCGCGCCGGAACCCTCGCACTGCGGACAGACGCGGCTCCGCTGGAACTCCACCGTCTTCGCTGTACCCCGCGCCGCCTCTTCCAGGTCCAACGTCACGTCACACCGGATGTCCTGCCCCCGGTGAGCGCGGCGACCACGCCGCCCACCGCCGAAGAAATCGCCGAAGATGCCGCCGCCGAACATATCCCCAAAAGCCTCGAGGATATCCTCCACATCGTGGAACTGGGTCGCACTGCCTTCCAGTCCGGCGTGCCCGTAACGATCATAGCGGGCCCGCTTCTCGGCATCGGACAACACTTCGTAGGCCTCTGCGGCCTGTTTGAACTTCTGCGTGGCGTTCTGGTCACCCGGATTGCTGTCGGGATGATACTTGATGGCCTTCTTGCGATACGCTGCGGCAATCTCCTTCGCCGATGCGGTACGAGAGACACCGAGCACTTCATAGTAATCCGCTTTGTCAGCCATCGTCGCCATGGCACATCGGCCACCGTAAGTTCCGCACGTTCATCGCCCAGACACAGCGGGTGCAACTCCGGCGCGCCCACCGCCGCCCGGGCGTCCGCTGGCCGCCAAGCACAAGCAGGCCACTTCGTGACGAAGTGGCCTGCCAACAATTGCCAGGGGGCTGCTGGTCTTCCAACCCCGTCTCGGGACGTCGCGGTGCCACGCGTGCACCGCGACCACCCCTCAATACACCGGGCAACAGGCCGAGCGGTACGCCAAGCAATCAAGCAATGCTGGCTTATGCAACACTGCCTTCCACCCGCGTCTTCTTCTTGTCGTCCTTGTCGTAGGTGGTGACCAGTGTCTCGGTGGTCAGCATCAAGCCGGCGATGCTCGCCGCATTGCTCAGCGCCGTGCGGACCACTTTCACCGGGTCGATGATACCAGCCTTGAACATATCCACGTACTGGCCGGTGTTGGCGTCATACCCGACGTTGGCCGGCCGTTGAGACACCTCATCGGCCACGACCGATCCGTCGATGCCACCGTTGGCGGCAATCTGTCGCAGGGGTGCGGACAGTGCCCGCAACACGATGTCGACACCGATCTTCTCGTCGCCGCGCGCGGCATTCCGCGCTGCCGTGACCGCCTCCGTGCACGCCAGCAGAGCGATGCCGCCGCCGGGCAGAATCCCTTCTTCCACCGCCGCGCGCGTCGCATGCAAGGCATCCTCCACGCGTGCCTTCTTCTGCTTCATCTCGGCCTCGGTCTCCGCCCCGACCGAGATCACCGCCACGCCGCCGGCCAGCTTGGCCAGGCGTTCCTGGTACTTCTCCTTGTCATAGTCACTGTCGGTCTGCTCGATCTGCACCTTGATCTGCTCGACGCGTTTGTCGATATCCGACCGCTTGCCGGCGCCTTCGACAATCGTCGTCGTGCTCTTGTCGACCGTGATCTTCTTGGCGCGGCCGAGGTGCTCGAGCGTCAAGTTCTCCAGCGCGATGCCCAGGTCCTCGCTGATGAGCGTACCGCCGGTGAGAATGGCGATGTCACCCAGCAGCGCCTTGCGGCGGTCGCCGAATCCCGGCGCCTTCACGGCACATACGTTCAGCGTCCCACGCAGCTTGTTGACCACCAGCAGCGTCAGCGCCTCCGACTCCACATCCTCCGCAATGATCAACAGCGGACGACCCGATTGACCCACCCGCTCGAGAATCGGGATCAGGTCGCGGATGTTGCTGATCTTCTTCTCGTGGATCAGGATGAAGGCGTCTTCCAGGCTGCAGTCCATCGTCGTCGGATCGTTGATGAAATAGGGTGAAATGAACCCCTTGTCGAATTGCATGCCGTCGACGTACTCGACCTTCGTCTCGGTGGTCTTGCCCTCTTCCACCGTAATCACGCCATCCTTGCCCACCCGCTCCAGGGCCTCGGCCAGCAACTGCCCGATGGCCTTGTCGTTGTTGGCGCTGATCGCGCCGACGTCGACCACTTCCGATTTCTCCGAAACCGGCTTGGCCATTTCCAGCAAGTGGGCTTCCGCCGCGTCCACCGCCTTCTCAATGCCGCGCCGCAACGCTGCCGGATTCGCACCGGCCACGATGTTGCGCAGGCCTTCCCGGAAAATGGCCCGCGCCAGTACAGTGGCCGTCGTCGTGCCGTCACCCGCCAGGTCCGAGGTCTTCTGAGCAACCTCGACCACCAGCTTGGCCCCCATATTCTCGAAACGGTTCTCCAGATCGATCTCCTTCGCCACCGTCACACCGTCCTTCGTGACCGTCGGTCCGCCGTAGGACTTGTTGATGATGACGTTGCGCCCCGTCGGCCCCATCGTAATGGCCACGGTGTCCGCCAGTTTATCCACGCCCTGCATCATCTTCTGCCGGGCATGGTCTTCAAAAAGCAATTGTTTTGCCACGCTTGAAAGCCCTCAACATCACATGGGTTTGTTGTTTCGATTCCGCCGGAGCACGCCACGCCGTCCTCTTGGCCCGTCGGCAGCGCCCCGCTCCCGACCAGCCTATTTGATCACCTTGGCCAGAATGTCACTCTCGCGCAGGATCTTCACCTCGTCACCACCAATCTCGATATCCGACCCGCCGTACTTGCCGTAAATCACTTCGTCTCCCACGGCCACCGACAGTTCGCCCCGCTGGCCGTTGTCGAGCAACTTGCCGGGACCAACCGCCACCACGATCCCACGCTGCGGCTTCTCCTTGGCCGTATCGGGCAACACAATGCCGCCAGCCGTGGTTTCTTCTGCCGCCAACGGTTCCACTACCACGCGATCATCCAGAGGTCGAATCTTGATCTTTGACATCGTCCGTATTCCTTCTCTCGTCTATGTGCCAATTGTTGGTTGTTGAATGTTGAATGTTGAATGTTGAATGTTGAATGTCGGTTGTCGGTTATCGCTTACCGCCCACCGTCCGATGGCCTGGCCTTCATTTGCCGCGCGGGCGGGCACCACGCCACACCCGCAGACCGGTCGTCGCATTACATCATGCCGGGCATGCCTCCCATGCCTCCCATGCCTCCCATGCCGCCCATGCCGCCCATGCCATGGTCATGCGGGTCACCCGGTCCGGGCGTTTCGGGCTCTTTGGGGATATCGGTGACGAGTGCGGAGGTGGTCAGCAGCAGGCAGGCCACGCTGGCGGCGTTCTGGAGCGCTGTGCGGACCACTTTAGCCGGATCGACAACACCGGCCTCCAGCAGGTCGGTGTACTCGTTCTTTTCCACGTCGTAGCCTTCGTTCTTGCCTTTCTGGCGGCGGACGCGGCTGACGACCACCGCTCCATCGACGCCCGCATTATCAGCGATGGCCCGCAGCGGGTAATCCAGCACGCGGCGGATGATGCCCACCCCGAGCGCCTCATCGTCGTTGAGTTCCAGTTTATCCAGGGCTTTTTCGGAGCGGAGCAGGGCCACGCCGCCACCCGGCACGATGCCCTCTTCCAGTGCGGCCTGAGTGGCGGCCCGGGCATCTTCCAGCAACGCCTTGCGCTCCTTCATCTCCGTTTCAGTAACTGCGCCGCAGTGGATCTGGGCAACACCACCGGCGAGCTTGGCCAGCCGCTCCTGCAGCTTCTCCCGATCGTAGTCGCTGGTCGTCTGCTCGATCTCGTGGCGAATCTGGCTGGCCCGCCCGTCGATCGATTCCTTCGAACCGGCTCCGCCGACGATGATCGTCTCGTCGGACGTGATGCGCACCCGCTTGGCGCGGCCGAGGTCCGTCAGCTTGACGCTCTCCAATTCAATGCCCAGATCCTTGAAGATCGGCTTGGCGTTGGTCAGTACGGCGATATCGCCCAGCATCGCTTTGCGCCGGTCGCCATAGCCGGGGGCCTTGACCGCACAGACATTGAGAATCCCGCGGAGCTTGTTGACGACCAACGTCGCCAGGGCCTCGCCGTCCACGTCCTCGGCCACAATCAGCAGCGGCTTGTTGGCCTTGCTGATCGCTTCCAGCAGCGGAATCAGGTGTTTGTTGCTGGAGATCTTCTCTTCGTAGATCAGGATGTAGCAGTTATCCAGCTCCACCACCATCTTGTCGGGATTAGTGACGAAATGGGGGGAGAGGAAGCCGCGGTCGAACTGCATGCCTTCGACCACTTCGACCGTTGTTTCCGCGCTTTTGCCCTCTTCGATCGTGATGACGCCGTCCTTGCCCACCTTCAGGAACGCGTCGGCCAGCACGTTGCCGATCGTGGGATCGTTGTTGCCAGCGATCGTCGCCACATGCTGGATGTCCTTTCGCGACTTCGCATCGAGCGGCGACGCCTGCTTGAGCACCTCGGCGGCGACTGCGTCGGTCGCTTTGGCAATCCCCCGGCTCAGGGCCATCGGGTCAGCCCCTGCGGCGATCACCTTGAGCCCTTCGCGGAAAATGGCCTCGGCCAGGACCGTGGCCGTCGTCGTGCCGTCACCGGCCACCTTGTTGGTCTTGCTGGCGACCTCCTTGAGCAGCTGGGCGCCGAGGTTCTCGGCCGGGTCATCCAGGTCGATATCCTCGGCTACGGTCACACCGTCTTTGGTGATCTTCGGCGAACCCCATCCCTTATCCAACACGGCATTGCGGCCGCGGGGGCCCAGCGTACTGCGCACAGCCCGGGCCAACTTGGAGACGCCCGCCAACAACGGTTGTCGGGCTTCGTCGTCATAGACCATCTTCTTTGCCACGTCCGGATTCCTCCTGTTGGTTGCGATATCTGTTTCCCACCGTCTCGACTGCCCGGCCACGCCTGCGACCGCGGGGACGGCCTGGATGCTCAATGTGCGGCTCGGAGTTCCAGCGGCCTGTCCGACAACGAACAGGCCCCGCGTTTTTGACAGACCAGCATGTCGGGGCCGTAAAGATAGCAACCGGTGTGCCAACGCCCAACGGTCATTCGCTAAGTGCCCACGCGTGAACGCCTTAGGTTATTCGGTCCGGCACCCGTCCGGGGCTGCGATCCCGCGGTCTGCGGGTGGAAGTGCCATTTTGGCAGGCTCCAACCGGACGGCCGCGCTGCGGCGGCCGTGTGGCCCGGATGCCGCCTGCGAGCCGGTTCGGCCCATCGCCTACCACGTCGCCTTGCAACCCATTACCATGTGACGTTCGCTCGGCGACGTGAACGAACCATCGGAGCTGCTTGCTGGCAGACAGGCATGGAAAAGACCAAGGTAGCCATTGTAGGGCTGGGAACGATCGGGACCGGCGTGGCTCGGCTGTTGCTCGACCATGGGGACCGCACAGCGCGTCATGCGGGCCGCACGCTGTGGCTCGAGGCGGTCGTGGATCGCGACGTCACGCGGCCGCGCAACGTGGACCTGCCGGACGGCCTGCTCTCGGACGACCTGGCGCGGATCACGCAGAACCGCGAGATCAAGGTGGTTGTCGAATTGATCGGCGGACTCGAGCCGGCGCGCACCATCGTGCTCGAGCTGCTGCGCAACGGCAAGGACATCGTGACAGCCAACAAGGCGCTGCTGGCCGAGCATGGCGCGGAACTGTTCGACACGGCCCGCGAACTGGGCCGGTCCATTGCCTTTGAAGCGTCGGTGGCCGGCGGCATACCGATCATCACGAACATCAGCCAGTGCCTGTCGGCCAATCAGATTCTGTCGCTGCGGGGGATCCTCAACGGCACCAGCAACTTCATCGTGACCAAGATGGAGGAGGGGATGGAGTACCAGGCGGCTGTGTCGGCTGCCCAGCGCATGGGGTTTGCCGAAGCCAATCCGGCCATGGACGTCGACGGGACCGACGCGGCGCAGAAGCTGGCGATCCTGGCGCACCTGGCGTTTGGCGCGCGGGTGCACTGGAAGGACATCCCGCGGCAAGGGATCGACACGCTCAACCCGGCCGACCTCCGTTATGCCCGGGAGCTGGGCGGGTACCGCATCAAGCTGCTGGCGGTGGCGCAGCTCATCGATGGCGTGCTGGAGTTGCACGTGGCGCCGACCCTGATCCGCAAGGGGTTGCCGCTGGCAGAGGTGCGGGACGCTTACAATGCGATCAGTGTCGTGGGGGATGCGGTCGGCCCCGTGTTTTTCCACGGCCTGGGAGCCGGGCAGATGCCCACGGCTTCGGCCGTGGTGGCCGACATGATTGACACGGCGGTGGGCCGTACCGCGCTCACCTTCAAGACACTCGAATTGTGGTCGCGCCGCGGGGCGCAGGTCGCCATCCGCGATCACGCACATCTGCAGGGGCGTTTCTACCTGCGGTTCACGGTGGAGGACCACCCGGGCGTCATGGCCCGCATTGCCGGTGTCCTGGGGGCGCACGATGTGTCGATCGCGTCGATGATCCAGCGCGAACCGGATTCCGACAGTGATGGGACGGCCGTGCCGTTGGTGATTATGACCCATATGACGACCGAAGGGGCGACGCGGGCGGCGGTGGAGGAGATCGACCGCCTGCCGTGCGTGTTGCGGGACAGCGTCCGGATGCGTGTGCTGGATTGACGGCCGGGGGCAGGCCGCGCCGCGGGGCGGGAGTAGAGCCAGTGACCAGATGAGCGATTGGGCACCCATGATGAAATACGCCATAGTCATACCCGACGGATGCGCGGACGAGCCACAGGACGCGCTGGGTGGCAAGACGCCGCTGGAAGCGGCCCGCGTACCCGCCATGGACGCGGTGGCCGCGCAGGGCCAGGTGGGGCGTGCAGTCAACGTACCGGCCCACCTGCCGGCTGGCTCGGACGTCGCCACGATGAGCCTGCTGGGCTACGATCCGGCGGCCAATTTCACCGGTCGGGCGCCGCTCGAGGCAGCCGCGCAAGGCCTGGCACTGGGCGCTGACGACTGGGCCATCCGCTGCAACCTGGTGACGGTCATTGACCAGCAGATGCGGGACTTCACAGCCGGGCACATCTCGACGGCCGAAGGGACCGAGTTGTTGCAGGACGCGCAGCGCGCCTGCGGCGCCGGGCCCTGGGAATTCCACCCCGGGGTGAGTTATCGCAATCTGCTTCTGTACCGGGCGCACGGGGGCCCCGCGCCGTTCAGCGCCGACACGCGGACCACCCCTCCGCACGACCTGACCGACAAGAGCGTCATGGACGACTATCCCCGCGGGCCCGGCAGCGACTTGCTCAACGACGTCATGAACCGGACTGTCGAGCTCTTTGCGGACCACCCGGTGAACGCAGCGCGGCAGCAGCAGGGACAGCTGCCGGCCACGAATGTCTGGTTGTGGGGGATCGGCCGGAAGCCCAGTCTGCCTCCCTTCGAGCAGCTCTACGGCAAGCGGGGCAGCATGATTACCGCCGTCGATCTGCTGCGCGGGCTGGCCGTGCTCATCGGCTGGCCGCGGATCGAGGTGCCGGGCGCGACCGGCTACACGGACACCGACTATGCTGCCAAAGGCGCGCACGCCGTGGCGGCGCTGGCTGAAACGGATCTGGTGTGCGTGCACGTCGAGGCGACGGACGAAGCATCCCACGAAGGGGATGCGGCAGGCAAGGTGCGGGCCCTGGAGCAGATCGATCGGCACATCGTCGAGCCTCTGCACGCGGCGCTGCGGCAGTACGGCGACTATCGCCTGCTCGTGTCCCCCGACCACCCGACGCCGTTGCGCACCAAGACGCACAGCCACGGTCCGGTCCCCTTCGCCATGTGCGGCACCGGGATTCAACCCGACCGGGCCGCCACGTATGATGAGCCGTCGGCTGCCGCGTCGACACTGGTGTTTGACCCGGGCTGGCAGCTGATGGCGTGCTTTCTGGATGCTTTTCTGGGTGCTTAATCTGGGTGCTTAAGGTGCAACGGTCTATGCCTCTCATCGTGCAGAAATTCGGCGGGACGAGTGTCGCGGACAGCGAAAAGATCCTGGCGGCCGCGCGCAAGGCGATTCGTACCCAGCGCGAGAACAACCAGGTCGTGATGGTCGTGAGTGCCATGGGGCAGAACACCGACGTGCTGGTGGACTTGGCGCACCAGGTCAACCGGCGTCCGCCGGCGCGGGAGATGGACATGCTGTTGTCGACCGGCGAACAGGTCAGCGTGGCGCTGATGGCCATGGCGATCGACGCGCTGGGCTACAAGGCGATGAGCCTCACTGGGGGCCAGATGGGGATCATCACCGATGCCACGCACACGAAGGCGCGCATCCGCTCGATCGCCACGCAGCGCTTGCGCAAACTGCTGGACGACGGCTACATCGTGATCGCGGCGGGGTTCCAGGGCATCGACGAGTATCACGACATCACGACACTGGGGCGCGGCGGGAGCGACACCACGGCCGTGGCCCTGGCGGCGGTGCTCAAGGCCGATCAGTGCGAGATTTACACCGACGTGGATGGCGTCTATACGACCGACCCGCGCCTGCTGCCCGAAGCGCGCCGCGTGCAGCGCATCAGCTACGACGAGATGCTGGAACTGGCCAGCCTGGGTTCCGGCGTGATGCACAACCGCTCGATCGAATTCGCCAAGAAGTACGCGGTCCCGATCCACGTACGGAGCAGCCTGAGCGACATCACGGGCACGATGATCCTGGCCGAACCGGAATCGGCTGAGCGGGCGGTCTGCGGCGCTGCCATGTCCGCCAGCGAGGCCCGCATCACCGTCGTCGGGGTGCCCGATGTGCCGGGCATGAGTCTGGAGATCTTCTCCCGGCTGGCCGATTGCCGGATCACGGTCGACATGATCGTGCAGAATGTCGGCGAGAAGGGGAAGTCCGACATCTCGTTCACGGTGCCCGGCAGCGAACTCGAGGCGGCCCTGCAGGCCGTACAGGAAGCGGCGGCCGTCGTCGGCGCCAGCGAAGTGACGCACGACGATCAGGTGGCCAAGGTCTCCGTGGTCGGCCTGGGGATGGCTCACCAGACCGGTGTCGCCAACCAGATGTTCAGCGCTCTGGGGGCGGAGGGCATCAACATCCAGATGATTACGACCAGCGAAATCAAGATCTCCGCCCTGGTCGACCGGGACTCCGCCCTGCCCGCGCTGCGCGCCGTCCACCAGGTGTACCAGCTGGAACAGGAACCGGCCGAGCGTCCCGCGGATCAGCCGCCCGCTCAGCCGCCCGCCACGCGCGCCACCCACAATAACAACGGGCCCGATCTCGGCAGTCTCGTCGAGCGGCTCCAGGGCATCGACATGGAAGAACTCCTCATCAGCGACGTGACGCTCGACCAGAGCCAGGCGCTCGTGACGATCGTCGGCATCCCGAATCAACCGGGGGTCGCTGCCAAGGTCTTCCAGAGCATTGCCGATGCGGGGATCTTTGTCGACATGATCGTCCAGGGCCACAAGGGCTACCTGGGCCGGATCAGTCTGAGCTTCACGGTGCCCGCCGATCAACTGCCGCTGGCGCTGGAGGTCACCCAGCAGCTGGCCAACCACTTCAACTGCCACGCGGTCACGCATCGACCCCACGTGGCCAAACTCTCCGTGTCCGGCATCGGCCTGCGCAGCCACACGGGGGTCGCGATCCGCATGTTCCGCGCGCTGGCCGACGCGCAGATCAACATGGACATGATCAGCACCAGCGAAGTACGGGTCAACGTGGTGGTCGACGGCCCGCATGGCCAGCAGGGCCTGCGGCAGCTTCAGACGGCGCTGGCCGACGTCCTGCACTGAGCTCGGCCGTTGCGCAGCCGCTTCGCCCCGACGTTTCGCGCCCTTCGTCCGCTCGCCCGCCAGCGGGGGCGGGAACCGAGCCGTGCCTGCCGTGCGGGCCCGCGCGGCCCCTCTTCCCCGGCAGCGGCACCGGTCAGCTGGCGTCAGCGAGCACGCGCGGAAAACTGGTGTTGGCGCAGTGGGCAAAAGGCTGCACAATCCCAGCCCGATTGCGAACCGAGTTCTATTCTGCCTGATGTGGCGGGTGCCATGAGCCAGTTGACCGCATTAGTCCGGGCGTGGAAAGCCCGTCGCAGTGCAGCCGAACCAGACTGCGACGACACGTTGGTCCTGCAACCATTGCCGGCGCCACCGGAGCTGCGGCACGTCGACTGGAGCCTTTTGAAGAATGGGGCGGCGGTCGAGTACCCGGAACTGGCTGCCGGCTCGGCGGCGGCCGCGACGGGGGACGCACCGCCCGTGTTCATCACCGCGCGGTTCCGCAGTGGTTCCACGCTGCTGTGGAATCTGTTCCGCCACATGCCGGGAATCACGGCGTACTACGAGCCGCTCCATCCGACGCTGCAGCTGCCGTCGGCGGCGCGCGTGCCGGTCGGGGACCCGACGCACTACGGCGTGGACAACTACTGGAGCGAATACGAACGGATTGAAGGGCTGGAGAACTGGTACACCGAACCCTGGCACGCACGGAATCTGTACCTGGACGCGCTGGACTGGAAGCCCGCCCTGATGGCATACCTGCAGGTCCTGATCCGCTCGGCGCCGGCCCGGCCGGTCCTGCAGTTCAACCGCGTGGATTTCCGGCTGGACTGGCTGCGGCACGTGTTCCCTGATGCGCTGCTGGTACACCTGTTCCGCCACCCGCGCGATCAGTGGCTCTCGGCCTTGCGCAAACCGGACGCATTCGGCCCGGCGGATTCGCTGGAGCAGTTTGTGCATCACGACCATTTCTTCCTGCAGGAATGGGTCCGCGACCTGGCAACGCACTTTCCTGTCCTCGACTGGCAGATCGTCGAACATCCCTATCGGATGTTCTACCTGCTGTGGAAGCTGTCCTACATCTGGGGCAAGGCCTACAGCGGCCTGTCGGTCGCCTACGAACAGCTGCTGGCGACCCCGCGCGCGACACTGGGCGAGCTGTGCGAGTATGCCGGACTGGACCGGCAGCTGGTTCCGCAGATCGCCGCGCTGGTGCGATCGAGCGGCAACAGCAAGTGGCGCACATACGCTGACGCCACCTGGTTCGCAGCGCACGAGCGCGCTGCGGAAGCGCTACTGGACACGCTGTTGAGCCGGTCGCCGGCTCCGGCACATGAGGCCGCGCCGCTGCGCGCCAGTGCCTGACCGCATCAATGCCTCACCGCATCAGCTACCGCGCGGTGCAGGACGGCAGATAGGTCAGTCCAGCACTTCGTTCAGGACTTCTTCAGCGACGTAGATCGGCAGTTGTGGGTCGCAGGTGACCGCCACGGCGATGGCGTCGGAGGGGCGCGAGTCGATTTCGATGATCTCGCCGTCTTGCCGTACACGGAGTTTGGCGAAGTAGGTATGGTCGCGCAGGTCGCTGATGACCACGCTGTCCAGCTCCGCGCCCAGCGCCTCCACAATGTGGACCAGCAGGTCATGGGTCAGTGGCCGCGGGGCTCGACAGGCTTTCACCCGGCGGTCAATGCTGGTGGCCTCGAAGATGCCGATCAGAATCGGGAACTGCCGATCTCCGTGGACTTCCTTGAGGTAGATGACCTGCTGTTCGTTGATCTCGCTGATGATAATCCGCGACAACTGCATTTGGACCGGCATTGCGGACCTCACTATAGAATACATCCACGTCAGCGCGTGGGCCGCCGCGATGAAATGACTGCAATCAGACGAGCACCTACTTCACCATACCGCAACCACGATCGCTGTTCCATCCACTTCTGTGATTTTACTCAGCGCGCAGGCCATCCGGCCAGTAGCGGCGCGGACGGCGTCATGCGTTTCGGCCCAGTGCCTCCAGGCTGCTTCGCACAACAGCGAATTGCTCCCGCAGCTGCTCGAGACTCTCGCGTTCCCGCTGGACGACATCGGCCGGGGCTTTGTCGACAAAGCTGCGGTTGCTGAGCTTCTTCTCTTTGCCGGCGATCATACCGGAGAGCCGCTCCAGCTGTTTTTCCAGCCGGCTCACTTCGGCCGGCACGTCGATGACGCCCGCGAGATCGACGTACACATCCATGTTGGCCACGCGCACACCGGCGTGGGTCGGTGGCGGCGTGACCTGCGGGGCGATGCCGGCGGCATGGGCTTCTGCCAGCGCGGCGAAATGTGCAGCGAGCCGCTGCAGGCGGGCAGCCGCCGCCTGGTCGCAGCGCACCGAGAACGACAGCGGCTGCCGCGGCGGAATGTTCTGCCGGCTGCGGATTTCGCGCAGCGCCGAGAGCACCGCGTGGAACTCCGCAAACTGCTCCTCAATCGCCGCGTTGAACCGCTGCGAATCCGGCTGGGGCCACTCCGCGACGATCAGATGCCGCGCGGCCGGGCGAGGCGGCGCCAGGCCGCGCTCGGGCGCAATCGTGCCCAGCAGCCGCCAGATCTCCTCGGTGATGAACGGGATCAGCGGGTGGAGCAGGCGGAGAATCACGTCCAGCGCGTGGGCCGCCACCCGCTGCGCCACACCGCGCCGCGCCGGATCCGGGAACCGGGCCTTCACCATCTCGATGTACGAACTGCAGAATTCCACCCAACAGAAATCGTACAGCGTCCGGGCGGCCTCCGCGTACTGGTACCGCTCCAGGCAGTCGGTCACCTGCTGCGTAATCGTCGTCAGGCGGCTGAGAATCCAGTGGTCTTCGAATTCCAGCTGGCTGTCCGGTACCGGCGCGGCCGTGTAGTGCTCGAGATTGAGCATCACGAAGCGCGCGGCATTCCACAGCTTGTTGCAGAAGTTGCGCGCGACCTCGAACCGCTCGCTGACCACCGCCCCCCGTTTCAACTGCCGATCGGCGTCGGTCCGGGCCCACTGCGTCTGGAACGGCTGCTGGCACTTGGGACACACGATCCGCGGCATCTCGCGGTTCTTCTTTGTCTGGTCGATCAGCTGTTCGCAGTGCGGACACTCGAACTGGATGGGCATCCGCACATCCTGTGTTTCAGTGGTCAGGTAGGCCAGCCCGAACCGCAGCGCGTCGGGGCCGAACTTGTCGATCACATCGATCGGATCGACGCCGTTACCCTTCGACTTCGACATGCCCTCCCCGTATCCGTCGAGGATCTTGGGGTGAATGTACACGTCCTGGAAGGGGACCTTACCGAGGTTGTTGAGTCCGGCCAGCACCATGCGGGCGACCCACAGCGTAATGATGTCCCGGCTCGTGATCAGTACATTGGTGGGATAGAAGTACTGGAGTTCCGGGGTGATCTCCGGCCAGCCGAGGGTGGAGTGTGGCCAGAGCGCGGAGCTGAACCAGGTATCCAGCACGTCCTCTTCCTGGCGGAACCCATCCTGTTCAAACCGGGCGGCCAGGTCGTCGGCGTCGTCGCGCAGGCAGATGTGCAGGGTCGTGGCCGCCGCGCCGTGGCTGCCGAGGCACCGGTCGTCCTCCGCGGCACCGCGCTGGAACGCCACGCGCCCGGCCCGCACCTGCGGGTCACGCTCCAGCCGGCCCGCATAGTCCTCCCGCTCCTCCACGCTCGCAAACACGCGCGACCAGATCGGAATGCGGTGCCCCCACCACAGCTGGCGACTGACCGGCCAGTCCCGCTTTTCCGCCAGCCAGTCCAGGTAGCCCTTGGCATAGCGGGCGGGCACGATCCGTACGCGGCCGTCCCGCACCGCCTGCATGGCCGACTCCGCAAACTCCTCCATCTTCACGAACCACTGGTCCGCCAGGTACGGCTCGATCGGCGTCTTGCTCCGGTCGGAGTGCGCCAGTTCGATCTCGCGGTCCTCGATGGCGCTGACCAGCCCGGCGCGTTCCAGGTCCGCCACCACATTCCGGCGGGCGACGTTCACGGTCTGGCCACAGTACGGTCCGGCCTGGGCGTTGAGTGTCCCGTCGGGGTTCAGGATGTTGATCAGGGGCAGCTGACAGCGGCGGGCGACGTCGTAGTCATTGGCGTCGTGAGCCGGCGTGATCTTGACGCAGCCGCTACCGAGTTCCGGTTTGGCCCAGGGATCGACCACCAGGGGAATTTCGCGTTCCAGCAGCGGCAGCAGGAGTCGGCGACCGGCCAGGGCCATGTCGCGCAACTGTTCGAGTTGCGGGAGCATCTCGCGGCGGCGGAGCTGAATCTCGGTCAGTTGGTCAGCCAGCGCGGGTTTCTCCTTGGCCGGGGCGGCCGCCAATCGCTGCTGTAACTCAGCTTCCGCCTCCGCCAGCGCTGCGGCCGGGTCGGGATGCACGGCCACGGCCGTATCGCCCAGCATCGTCTCCGGACGCGTCGTAGCGATCGTCACGTGGGTCGGCTCCCCCGGCCGCGGATCGACGACCGGGTAGCGGAAATGCCAGAAGTGCCCCTGGACCACTTCGTGAAATACCTCGTCGTCGCTGACCGTCGTCTGCAGGAACGTGTCCCAGTTGACCAGCCGCTTGCCGCGGAAGATGCGGTGCTGGCGGAACATATCGAAAAACGTGCGGCGTACGGCGCGGGCGCAGACGTCGTCGAGCGTGAACCGCGTGCGTTGCCAGTCGCAACTGCACCCCATCGACTTGAGCTGCTGGATGATCCGCGCTTCGTACGCGTCCTTCCAGGCCCAGATGCGTTCGACCAGCGCCGCGCGTCCCAGATCGTGCCGCGTCTTGCCCTCCTCTTCCTTCAGCCGCTTCTCGACGACCGCCTGGGTGGCAATGCCGGCATGGTCCGTGCCGGGCATCCACAACGTATTGAAGCCCTGCATCCGCTTGAGCCGGATCAGGACGTCCTGCAGGGTGTTGTTCAGCGCGTGCCCCAGGTGCAGCGCCCCGGTAACGTTCGGCGGCGGGATCACGATGCAGTAGGGCTGGCGGTCCGGGTCGGGTACGGCGTGGAAGTAGCCGGCCTGTTCCCACTCCGCGTAGATCCGCGGCTGGGCCGACACATGATCGAACCGATTGGGAAACGACTCGGCCGAGAAGGCTCCTGACATGATCGCGTGGGTCCTTATAGTCCGACTCTCACCCGTGTGTGGCACGGGGCGACGGGCTGCCGGCATCTTTTTCATCAGCCGTCTGGGACGGGTTGTCCGCAGCGTCGAGATGCTGCGGGGCAGCCGTGTTCAGCTCGTCACGATGCAGTTTGTACTCGACGGCGTCCACCAACGCCATCCAACTGGCCTCGATTATGTTCTCGCTCACGCCGACGGTGCCCCACAGCTGCTGGGAATCGGAACTCTCGATCACCACTCGGATCCGGGCGGCGGTGCCCGCCTCGGAGTTCACGACGCGGACGCGGTAGTCCACCAGGCGCATGTCGTTCAGGTTGGGGTACGAGCCGTTGAGCGCCTTGCGCAGAGCGGCGTCCAGGGCGTTGACCGGGCCCTCCCCTTCCGCCACCTCGTGCCGGATCTGCCCACCTACCTGCACCTTGACCGTCGCTTCCGTCACCAGGTCGCCGGCCCCGTCCCCGCTCACTTCGACGTGATACTTGAGCCGCTGGAAGTGCGGCCGGAACGTGCCCGCACAGCGTTTGACCAGCAGGTCGAACGTGGCATCCGCGGCTTCGAACTGGTAGCCCTCGTGCTCCATGCTGACCACGGCGTTGAGAATCTTGTTCATCAGCACGGGGTCCGCCTGGGCACCGTACTGCGCGGTCAGCGCCACGATGTTGGAGCGTCCCGAGAGCTCGCTCACCAGAATCCGCCGCTCGTTCCCCACCCGCTGCGGATCGATATGCTCATAGCTGGAGGTGGCGCGCGCCACCGCGTGCGCGTGCATGCCACCCTTGTGCGCGAAGGCGCTCGGTCCCACAAACGGCTGGTCGTTGCGGAAGTTCATGTTGGCGATCTCGTAGACGTAACGCGACAGCTCCGTCAGCCGTTCGAACGACGCGTCGCCGAGCACCTGGTAGCCCTGCTTCTTGAGCCCGAGATTGGCCATGACCGAGATCAGGTCGGCGTTCCCGCAGCGTTCGCCAAACCCATTGACCGTCCCCTGCACCTGCACGGCCCCCGCGTCGACGGCAGCCAGCGAATTGGCCACCGCCAGATCGCAGTCGTTGTGGCAGTGAATCCCCACGCCGACCCCGAACGCCTGCACCGTATCCACCGCCTGCCGCGTCAACGCCGCGATCTCGTCCGGCATCGTCCCGCCGTTGGTGTCACACAGCACGACAACCTGCGCCCCGGCTTCGGCCGCCGCCCGGATCGTCGCCAACGCATAATCCGGGTTGCGCTTGCAACCGTCAAAGAAATGCTCGGCATCAAAAATCACTTCCCGCCCCGCCTGCACCAGAAAGTCGACCGACTCGCGAATCATGGCGAGGTTCTCATCGAGCGATACCCGCAACACTTCGGTCGCGTGAAAGTCGGAAGACTTGCCCACGATCGTGCACACCGGGGTGCCCGCGTTGAGCAGCGCCTGCATGCCGGGATCGGCCGCCACCGTCAACCCACGGCGGCGCGTCATGCCGAAAGCACTGATCTTCGACTGCCGCAGCGGCAGCTCGTGAACCTTACGGAAGTACTCCAGGTCCTTCTCGTTCGAGGCCGGGTATCCCCCCTCAATGTAATCCACACCGATCAGCGCCAGCCGCTGGGTGATCTGCAGCTTGTCCAGCAGCGAGAAACTGATCCCCTCGCCCTGCGAACCGTCCCGTAACGTCGTGTCATAGATCTGAATTGATCGCATTCGAGCACCTACCCCCCCGGCGCACGGCAGGGTAACGGCCACCGCAAACCAAAAAAAAGACCCTGAAACCCGCCACGGGCCTCAGGGTTGGTCGTGTCCTCAAATCGGTCTCCCCTGCAGCCCTCGCGCTCAGCGGTGCGGCACTACACTAATCACGATGCTTCCGACCAGCGTCGGCAGCAGCTGCAAGCACGCGTAACGTCGAGCCATGGCGCAGGGTCACCTTGTTATAACTGGCAAAGCGATAACGATACGCTCCCCAGCTCCCGCTGTCAACGGCACGCATCCCCCACCCCGAACGCATGCCGCACGCCCCCACACCCGGACACCCCACCGTCTGCCCGCGTGGCGGGCACCACCCCCGCCGCGTGGCCCACCGCTCTACCGGCGGCGGCGCCTCTACCGGCGGCGGCGTCCGGCCCGGACCGGCACATAGGTCTCCAATTCGTCCGCCTCCGCGTCTTCGTCCTCCTCGTCCGCGTCTACCGTCTCGTCGTCCTCATCCTCCTCGACTTCGAATTCATATTCGTCGTCGCCGTCCTCGTCCTCTTCATCCTCATCCGCGTCCTCGTAGAGTTCCTCGATCAGGTCATCCTCGTCGATGCCGGCTTCGGCCGGCTCGTCCTCGTCCCGGTCCGGGTCGAGGTCCTGGTCGAGGTCCACATCCAGGTCTACCTGGTCGTCTTCATCTTCGTCGTAGTCACGGCGCGCGTTCTTTTTGTTCATGCGCGGCGGGGAGACTGGCTTGAAGTCGACGGTCTCCCCGGCATCCGTCTCCCAGTCGTCTGCTTCCGGCCGGATCACGCGCGACCGTTTGGGTTTGGGGGCGGGCTGGGGCTGGGGTTTAGGTGCGTTTTGGGATTCCGCTTGAGACAGGGATGGGGATTGGCGAGCCGGGCTGGCCGTGGGGTCAGACTCCTGTCCCTGCATGCGTTCCCAGTCGGCCAGCGAGAGGAGCACTTCGCGCGCCTGCGAACCGTTGTATTCGCCGACGATGCCGTCTTCGGCCATGAAGTCCACCAGTCGGGCAGCGCGACCGTAACCGATGCCCAGGGCGCGTTGCAGCAGCGAGACGCTGCCACGTCCTTCGCGGATGACGATGTCGATGGCGCTTTCATAGAGTTCATCGCGTTTGCGGAACTGCCCCGGGTCGGCCGGTTCGTCCGACGTGTCGACTTTCATGTTGACCAGTTCGTTGACGAAGTTCTGTTCACCCGTGCTGACGGTGTCCACGACGGCGTTGATTTCGTCATCGCTCAGGTAGGTGCCCTGCCCGCGCAGCAGCGTGCTGGTCCCCGGCCAGAGAAACAGCATATCGCCGTTGCCCAGCAGTTTTTCGGCGCCCATCTCGTCCAGCACGACGCGGCTGTCGATGCGGCTGGCCACCTGAAACGAGATGCGGGCCGGCAGGTTCGACTTGATCAGGCCGGTGATCACATCGACGGTCGGCTTCTGGGTGGCCAGGATCAGATGGATTCCCACGGCGCGGCTTTTCTGCGCCAGGCGGATGATGTGCTGTTCGACCTCCTTGCCGGCCGTCATCATCAGGTCGGCGATTTCGTCCGCCACGATGACGATAAACGGCAGGTGTTCGGGGATGGACTCGCGTTCTTCGTCCGTTTCCGGCTGCAGACGATCGATCAGCTCTTCCTTGCCCAACTGGTTGTAGCTGGTGATATGCCGGACGCCGGTACGGGCCAGCAGCGAATACCGTTCTTCCATCTTCTCGACCGCCCAGGCGAAGATGGCTTCGGCCTTCCGCATGTCGGTCACGACGGGGTGCATCAGGTGGGGCAGGCGCCCGTAGCCGCTGAGTTCGACCATTTTCGGATCGATCATCAGCATGCGGACCTCATCGGGTCGCCGCGTCATCAGGATGGAGCAGATGATGGCGTTGAGGCAGACGCTTTTGCCCGTGCCGGTGCGCCCGGCGATCAACAGGTGCGGCATGGTGGCCAGGTCCACGGTCAGCGGATTGCCGGACACGTCCTTGCCGAGGAACAGGGGCACCCTCATCTTCTTCGTCTTGCCGTTGGTCTCTTCCATGACCTCGCGCAGCCGCACGACCTGGCGGGCTTCGTTGGGGACTTCGATGCCCACGGTGTTCTTGCCCGGAATCGGCGCCACAATCCGCACGCTCGGCACCCGCAGCGCGATGGCCAGGTCGTCAGCCAGTCCGGTGATCCGCGACAGGCGCAGCCCCGCCTCGAGTTCCACCTCATACTGGGCAATCACCGGCCCCGTCTCGATCTCCACCACCTTGACGTTGAAACCGAAGTTGGCAAACGTGCGTTCGAGGATCTTGGCTTTGCGACGCACCTCTTTGGTCTGGGCTTCGAAGCACACATCGTCCGGCTCGACCAGCAGGTCCAGGGCCGGCAGCTGGTAGTCGTGCGTATCGCCCGCCAGGCTGGCTTCGTCCAGGCTCTGCATCACTTTCTGACGTTCGTTCTTGCTGCCGTGCCGGTACACCCGCGGACCGCTCGGCTCCGACTCCGCAGCCGCGTGTTTCACCGGCGCGCGCACCACCGGCTCATCTTCGTACAACTCGTCGTCCGCGGCCTCCTCGTCCACCTCGTCCGCGGCGTCTTCGTCCCACGAGTCGTCCTCCGCTATGGCCGCATCTACGGCCGCGCCGCGCGCTGCGCCGTGAACGCGCACCGTCACCTCCGCCGTCCGGCTGGACGCAGGCGCCTCGGCCGCGGCCGTGCCTCGGGAGGGTGCCCAACCCCGACCGGTCGCCAGCGCGGTGGCGGTCATCTGGAGCACCGACGACGTAATGTTCATCAGCGCGTAGTCGGTCGCCAGCAGGAGCCCGCCGGCCACCAGGCTGGTTGCCAGGATGATCCCCCCAACCGTCGCGAAGTGCATTTCCAGCAGCCCGGCGCCCAACGCACCGATGTAGCCCCCCGACCCGATGACCGGACCGGGCGACCAGTCGGGCACCGCCAGGGTGGCAAGCGTCGTCAGCCCCACCAGCGACAGGCACCAGCCGATGGCCCGCACCAGCGGCGCGTCAATCTCGCGGCGCAGCAACAGCAGGGCATCGAGCGCGGCGAGCGACAGGACGAGGTAGTAGGCGCCCAGCCCCAACCCGGTCAGCAGCATGCTGGCCAAGAGCGCTCCCCAGATGCCACACGCATTCTCAACCGTCGCGTGCTGAGGGTAGACCAGCACGTCGGGCCGATACAGGTTGTTCAACGGCGCCACCAGGCTTACCACCGGGTCCGCCGGATCGTACGTGAGCAAGGCGAGGGTCAGAAACACGACTAGCGCCAACAGACCGAGCGCAAACACATCGAGCTTCAGACTGCGGTTGTCGGTCATGGACGCGTCGAAACGTGAAAGCTGACGCCGGCCGGTAGTGGCCGGCAGGGGTTGCCTTGGGCGCGTCCGTGCCCAGAACTCGGTCCGTGATGTCGAGCCTCCACAAGGATGCCAGGCGCAGCGCCGGACCGGCCCCGTGACGGCCAGTCCAAGTCACATCATTTCCGCATTCCTGCGCACCATGTGTCAGGTAATACATGGTTCGGCTCGGGCCATGCGCGGCGGCCACTTTCTTGGCGCGCCGCAGCACCGCTTACCTGACGGGAAGGACGAGAATTGTTCGCGCGGCAGGCAGAATCGGAGCAGTTGCTTTCTCGTGCGAATTCCCCAAATGGAAGTGTAGCCCGCGCACACGCGCAGCGCAGCACCGCTAGCGACCTTCACCCTGTTTTCCGCCTGCCACCGGGCCAGCTGTAACGGCTGCAACGGTTCTTCCACCGCGTACACGCCTGACCGCCCCAACTCCGGCCGGAGCCCGGGCCCGTGACCGCCGCCCATAATTGGCACCTCATGAATTGGCACCTCATGAATTGGTACCCACTGAGTCAGCGTCATTGCTAATGCCGCGATACGAAATTACGGTGCGGCTGCAGCAGGCCCGATGGCATGGTGCGAAGCACGCCGAGCAGCGTGCCCGCGTGGTCCACCGCAGCCACATAAGCCGCATCGCCTGGGACCGTGCCCGGCACGACACGCCCGTGAGCCATCTCCTCGATCTGGGCGGCACCGAGCGTCAGCCGCGGCAGATGATCCACCGCACGCAGCGCCGGAAGCAGATGCGTGGCCAGCGTCTCCGCGGTCAGCTGCTCCAGTGTGCACGCATCCTCCACCGCGAAACCGCCGATCGCGGTCCGCTCGAGCGCCGACATGACCGCCGCGCTCCCGAGCGCTACAGCGATGTCGCGACCGAGCGCACGGATGTACGTCCCCGATCCACACCGCACTTCCAGGGTCAGCTCGGGATACGCGTACCGCACCACGTCGAGCTGCTGGATCACGACCGGACGCGGCTGAAGCTCCACAGCCTGACCGCGGCGCGCCAGCGCGTAGGCCCGTTGTCCGCGCACCTTGAGAGCCGAATACGCGGGAGGCCGCTGCAGAATCCGGCCACGGAACTGGGGCAACGCCCGGGTCACGTCCTCGTGCGTCGGGATGGGCGGAGCGGGCAACTCCCGTACCGGCGACTCAACGTCCTCGGTCTCGCTCGAACGCCCCAACAGGAACGTCGCCACATACGTCTTGGGCTGCTCCTGAACGAATTCAATCAGCCGCGTCGCGGCCCCGACACATACGACCAGCACCCCAGTGGCCAGCGGATCGAGCGTCCCGGCATGGCCCGCCTTGTCCGGACGCACCAGACGCTGGATGTGATTCACCACGTCGCGCGACGTGACATCGTACGGCTTGTGGACGTTGAGCAGCCCCCACATGGTCCACTACCTCCCGGTGCCGGCATACCAGAGAATGACGGTGCGCCCTATTGACGACGCACGAAGCTGTGACGCCCCCCAACACCACGCGCTGAACGGAACTGGGCCAGCTGCCCGCGGTCAGATCGCCCGTCCCGCGTCACACGCCGCCTTGTGTTGGACAGCGTTCCACCGCGTCTTCTTGACGGCGCGATGCAGTCGACATGATAGCACTTTTTGCCGGAGACTGCCCGCGGGGCGCCTCGGCACTAATGAAAACTGGCGAAATGCCAGTGCGATTCACAGCAGCAGCCAGTCCGGCATGCGACTTGCTCGCTAAGTGAACTCGCTGCCCGGTCGATGAGCTGCTACAAGTGGCGACATGCGTGAGAGACGCTGATTGGTTTATGCGGACCTTGGGGAGGGACAGTCACATGATTCGCAACTGCGATTGGTGGTGGGCGGTCGTTTTCCTGCTGGTGATCGGCCAGGTGAGCGTTGGCCAGGAATTGGAGCTGGTGGCTCCTGAGACGGCCCCGGCCCAAGGGGCTGCCGACGCTGAGGAGGACATGGACGTCCTGGCGCGAGGGCCGGTACACGAGGCGTATGCGGAGCAGGCGAGTCCCAACCCGGAACCGGGCGTGATCGCGCCCCAAGCGCCGCCGGACCCGATTGACGAGGTGCCTCCCGACTGGAAACCCGAAGGCGAGAACGTGACGTGGATTCCCGGATACTGGTTCTGGGACGGCGACCTGGACAGTTACGTATGGGTCAGTGGCGTATGGCGGCGGGTGCCGCCGGACCGGCAGTGGGTACCGGGTTACTGGCAGGCAACCGAGTCGGGCTATCAGTGGATTGCCGGTTTCTGGCGTCCGACCGCCGTTACGGAGCTCAACTACGCCGAGGCACCTCCCGAGAGTCTGGAGACAGGTCCCTCCAGTCCGGCGCCGTCCGATGACTACTTCTGGATTCCCGGTTACTGGGAGTTGTCTGTGGACATCGGCAGCTATCGCTGGCGCCCCGGTTACTGGCATCCTTACCGGCAGAACTGGGTGTGGGTCGGTTCCCGCTACATCTGGACACCGCGCGGCTGCATCTACGTACCCGGCTACTGGGACTACACGCTGTCGCGCCGCGGATTCCTGTTCGCGCCGGTGTATTTCCGCAGTCCGATCTATCTGAGTGCCGGGTACCACTATCGACCGCACTTCTGGATTGGCAGTGACTCGCTGTTGCTGCATCTGTTTGTGGCACCGCGGTACCACCACCTCTATTTTGGTGACTACTACGCGCCGCTGTACCGCGAGCGTCACTACATCCCGTGCTACGACTACCACCGGCATCATCGCGGCTTCGCGTCGCTGTACGTGTACTACCAGCACCATTACCGGCGGCAGGGCATCGACTACTGCCAGCGCGTCCACGACTGGCACCGCCACTATGTGACCCACGCAGACCGGCGTCCTCCGCGCACATTTCACATGCATGACCGTCCGGGCGGCCGCCCCAGCCCCCACGCGATTCCCACCAACCACATCGTGCATCGGTTCAATCCCGAACAGAGCGATGGGCGACATCGGATGGGTGGTCAGTCTCTGGAGCAGGTGATGAACCCGAAGCGTGAGCTGTTGCGGACAGAGACGGACCACCTGCGGAGCCTGGCCAGTGAGCGGCGGCAGTTCGAGGCAGGCCGGAAGCCCCCGCACCCGGACGGCGCGCAGCGCGGCCAGCCACCAACGGCCCGCCTCGACACGTTCCGGCTCCCGCAGGCTCCTGGCCAAGTTCAAAGGCCGCGAACTCCCGGCGATTCGCAGCTGTCGCGATCTCCCGGCGATCGGCCTGGCCGGCCGCCCAAGAGTTCACGTGCAGAGGATTCTCCGCGTTTCCGCGTGCCCCTGGCAAAGGACGCGCCGCGCGACAGCCGCCCGCCCAAGAGTCCACGTGCAGAGGATTCTCCGCGTTTCCGCGTGCCCCTGGCAAAGGACGCGCCGCGCGACGGCCACCCGCCCAAGAGTTCGCCTGCAGAGGATTCTCCGCATTTCCGCGTACCCCCGGAAAAGGACGCACCGCGCGACGGCCGCCCGCCCAAGAGTCCACGTGCAGAGGATTCTCCGCATTTCCGCGTGCCCCCGGAAAAGGACGCACCGCGCGACGGTCGCCCTCCCAAGAGTCCACGTGCAGAGGATTCTCCGCGTTTCCGCGTGCCCCTGGCAAAGGACGCGCCGCGCGACGACCGCCCGCCCAACGCCGGCAACACGGCCGACAATCAACTGCGGCGCACACTGCCACACGACGGCGCACAGCGGCCGCGTCCCCCACGGCCGGGTATCCCACCGGATCGCGGCGCGGCGCCGCGTCTGCCCGGTAACCCGCCAGCGGGCGACTTCCGAACACCGCCGACGCAGCGTAGCCGCCAGCCTGGCGCCGGGTCGAACGCACCGCGCCGCGGCCCAGAGGGCCCGGGCGCTGCGAATCGCGTCAACCGAGTCGAGCTTCCACCGCTCTCGCCCCGCGCACCCGGCGCGCAAAGCAAGGTAGATGGCGCAGCTCCCCGCATCGCGCCGCCCGGCGGCGGTGCCCGGCTCGGTCCGATGACGCCTGGCGGCGCGCCGCCGACCGAGCACCGTCAGCCGCCGAGCGTGCGTGCGCCGGCCAACCGAACACCTCTCAATGTGCCACCACCGCCGGCGGTGGCCAGGTCGCCGCAATCCAACGCGGGCCGCCAGGTCGCCGCACCGCCAACCGCGCGCGGCGCAGCGCGTCCCGGTGCCGACCCCGGCCCACAACGATCTTTCACACCGCCACCGCGCACGTCGTTCAAGGGAGACGGTACTCGGGCGTCCGGCCGAGTGCCACTGGCCAGCGACGCCGGTCCTCGGCCGAGACCGGGGCCCGGGGTCCGATCCAGCAGTGGTCGCGGACCGAGCGGTGATGGCGCGCGAGGTGGAGGTGGGCCGCGAGGTGGAGGCGGGCCGCGAGGAGGTGACGGCGCGCGAGGGGACAAATAACCGCGTGCCCACCGGCTCGAGGCGGGAAGGGTGTGTGTGCGGAGCGCGCCTGGGGAGTCCGCACACAGGGTCAGCGACGCATGGCGGCAGCGCGGGGGCGGACCGTATCGGGCATGGACGTGCGGGATACGTCGCTCTAGACTGAACGGCATGTTAGACCACACGCGCAGTCATGCTGTTTTTGACCAGGCTCAACGTCTCATGCCCGGCGGGGTGAACAGCCCGGCGCGCGCGTTCGGTGGAGTTGGTGGCAAGCCGGTAGTCATCCAGCGCGGCGCGGGCGCCTGGCTGTACGATATCGACGGCAACCGCTACATCGACTATATCGGCTCCTGGGGACCGATGATCCTGGGGCATGCCCATCCGGTAGTGACGGAAGCGATCGAGTGTGCGGCCCGACTGGGCACGAGTTTCGGCGCTCCGACAGTGGCCGAAAACGAGATGGCGGAGCTCATCATCGACCTGGTGCCATCCGTCGAGAAAGTGCGGCTGGTCAACTCCGGTACCGAAGCGACGATGAGCGCGATCCGGCTCGCACGCGGTTTCACCGGTCGCGATCGGATTGTCAAGTTCGCTGGGAACTATCACGGGCACGTGGACAGCCTGCTGGTCGCCGCCGGGAGTTCCGCGGCGACGCTGAGCGTGCCCAATTCACCCGGTGTCACGGCCGGTACGTCCCAGGACACGCTCATCCTGAGGTACAACGATCCGGACGGCCTGCGGGAAGCCTTCGATCAGCACGGGCAGTCGATCGCTGCGATCATCCTGGAACCGGTGGTGGGTAACATGGGTTGCGTGCTGCCGACGGCTGAGTTCCTGGCGGCCGCCCGGCAGCTCACACAGCGCCATGGCAGCCTGCTGATCTTCGACGAAGTCATGACCGGTTTCCGCGTCGCACTCGGCGGCGCTCAATCGCTGTTCGGCGTGACCCCCGACCTGACGACGCTGGGCAAGATCGTCGGCGGCGGGCTGCCGATCGCAGCCTACGGTGGCCGGGCAGATGTCATGGATCACGTACTGCCGGCCGGACGGGTCTTCCAGGCCGGCACCCTAAGCGGCAACCCGCTGGCCACCGCCGCGGGCATCGCCACGCTCCGCCTGTTGCGCGATGATCCGCCCTACGCGCGACTCGAACGGCTCGGGGCGCGACTCGAGCTGGGCCTGCATCGGGCCGCGGAGCAGGCGGGCATCCCGCACCACGTCGCGCGGACCGGAAGCATGATGACGTTCTTCTTCAATTCCTGCCCAGTGACCGACTGGGACGTGGCCAGCCGCAGTGACACGGCGCGATACGGCAGGTACTTCTGGCACCTGCTCGATCAGGGCGTGTACATGCCCTGCAGCCAGTACGAAGCACTATTCATCTCCGCCGCGCACGGCGATGCGGAGATTGACCAGACGATACAAGCCGCACAGGCAGCATTCGCAAGCTGCTAACCTAACCCTAACCCACAACATCCATCATTCGTCATCCATCATCCGTCATCCATCATTCGTCATCCATCATCCATCATTCGTCATTCGTCATTCGTCATTCGTCATTCGTCATCCCCCGCCCTCTTCCGCGTAGCTGGGCCGATAGTACTGAGGCTGCAATTTCCAGATGTCGTTGCGCGTGCCGGCCTGGTAGGCCTTCCAGGCGAGCCTGCCGACAGTCGCGGCACAGGGTGCCCAACAGTCGGGACTGGCGCGGCGCAGGTCGGGACACACACGGATCGGCAATCGCTTGAGGGCCGGTCCGGTGAGCACGGTGGACGGGTGCAGGCGAGCGGTGAGCGTTTCCCGATCGACAATCTCGCAGGGGGCGACCGTCTTCCACGTGCCGTCTGGAGCGCGCCTATAGACGGCGGCAAAGAGTTGCCGGCGTTGGGCGTCCATCACGGCACAGGCCGATACGACAGAGTACGGCAGTTGTTCGACGATCACGTCGAGCGTATTGATCGCGACCAGGTCGGCGCCGGTCGCATAAGCGAAGACCTTGCCGATGGTCACACAGGTCCGCAGGCCGGTGAACGAACCCGGTCCCTGGGTGAGCGCGACGAGTCCGATGCTGCGCGGTTCCCAAGCGGCGCGCCGCAGCGCGTCGTCGATGGTGACCGCGAACATCTGGGCGGAACGTCCGCCGCCATTGATCGGCGTCTGGTAGACGACGGTGTCGTTGTTTGGGGCGTCACTGTTTGGGGTGTCGCAGTCCAGGAGGGCGACAGAGCCGTTGCCGGTTGACATATCCAGTGCCAGAATTCGCATCATGTGTACTCCGAACAGGGCGCTGTGCGAGTGGTCGGCGGCCGGGCGCAGCGGGCCCGGGTGCGAGGTCAGGATCGTCAAGATTGGCACAATCGGCGGACGGCTCCCCGGCAGCAGCCAGGCCACGCATTGTGTCGGGCCGAAAAGCCGAGGCGCGTGGTGCCGACCAGCGTATCATTCCTACACATTTTCCTGCCTGACGCTACCCGGCAGGCGGGGACATGCCGGTGCCGGGAGTGGAGGCGGGGGGGGGACGCTCAGCGCGTCCCGCGCCACCCTTGCATGGTGTATTGCCCCGTCCTAGACTTCCGTAGTAGATTGTGCAGTCTGAATTTACGTCGATCCTGGCAGGTGCCCGCGTTACAACCGCTGCGCGGCTTGTGCAGGTGCCGGGACGGAAAGGTGGCAGGCCGTGAAGCGGGCCCTAATCAGTGACATCCACGCAAACTCCGAAGCGCTGGACAAGGTGCTGGACGACATCCGGCAGCAGGGCGTCTCGGAGATTTACTGTCTGGGTGACATCATCGGCTATGGCCCGAATCCCTGCGAGTGTCTCGATCAGGTGATCGAGCAGTGTACGGTCACCATTTTGGGCAACCACGATCAAGCCGCGCTGTTCGATCCGGACGGGTTCAACCCGGTGGCGCTGCAGGCCGTGTACTGGACGCGCGACCAGCTCGAGCGCCGCGACATCAACGCGCGGCTGTCGGACGCGCGGTGGGATTTCCTCGGTGAGCTGCCCCGCTCGTACAGTGACGACCAGTTCCTGTACGTCCACGGTTCGCCGCGTGAGCCGACCAACGAGTACGTGTTTCCCGAGGACGTGTACAATCAGCGCAAAATGGACGCGTTGTTCGACCGCATCGAACGGTACTGCTTTCAGGGGCACACGCACATCCCGGGAGTGTTCACGGCCGGTGGCGAGTTCATCACGCCGGACGAATGTGATTTCGAATACCGGCTGACCGGTGACAAGGCGATGTTCAACGTCGGATCGGTCGGCCAGCCGCGAGACGGCGATCCCCGCGCGTGCTACGTGATCGTCCACCTGGACGATGAGCCGCGTGTGGAGTTCCGGCGTGTCGAGTACGTGATGGAGACGACCATTCAGAAGATCTACAAGATACCAAGCCTGGACAACATGCTGGGGGATCGGCTCCGCAGCGGCCGATAGAGGCGTGTTGCCGACGGCCGGACTGGACAGCAGATCTCGGCGGTGTTTCAAGGATGCCACGGTGTGAAGCGAGCGATCCTGAGCGACATTCACGGAAATCTGGAGGCCCTCACAGCGGTGCTGGCCGACGCTGAAGGGTGCGGAGCGACGCAGTGGATCTGCCTGGGCGACCTGATCGGGTACGGCCCCAACCCGCTCGAGTGCATCGATCTGGTCATGCAGTTCGACATCTGCGTGCTCGGCAACCACGACCTCGGCGCTCTGTTCGACCCGGAGGGGTTCAGCAGCGGGGCGGAGCGGGCCATCTTCTGGACGCGCCGGCAGCTGGAGGAGGGGACCGGCGACCCGGAGACGGTGCGGCGCCGACTCGATTTTCTTGCGGAACTGCCCCGCCACCACTCGGAAGACGGCCTCATGTTCGTGCACGGCTCGGCGCGCAATCCGATCAACGAGTACATCTTTCCTGAGGACGTGTACAATTCGCGCAAGATCGACAAGATCTTCGGCGTGGTCCAACGGCGGTGTTTTCAAGGGCATACCCATGTGCCCGGCGTGTTTACGCGCGACAAGCGGTTTCTGTGCCCTCCCGACATCAATAACCAGTTCGTGCTGGGCGAAGACAAGGCGATGATCAATGTCGGCAGTGTTGGCCAGCCGCGTGACGGTGATCCCCGCTCCTGCTACGTCCTGCTGGACGACGATGTGGTGCAATTCCGGCGCGTCGAGTATCCGCTCGAGAAGACGATCGCGAAGATCTACGCGATCCCGGAACTGGACAACTTCCTAGGGGATCGCTTGCGAGAAGGACGCTAAACGCCGATACTCGACGTCCTCACGGCTCGACCATCAGGCGGTGAGCGTGTAATCATTCCTCCTTCCCGAAAGCGCGCAGACTCGTGGAAAAGCGGCTCGTTATCTTCCTGGTCATCTCGGTGCTCATCCTCACCGGCCACATGCTGTTGATGCAGCGGTTCTTTCCCCCACGTCCTGCGGGAGAGCTGCCGCCTGCCCAGCCGGCCGATCAGGTGGCGGCTGGCCCGGACGAACAGCTTCCAGCGCCCCGGTCGGCTGAACAGCAACCGGGTGCCGAGGCGGCGGATCCCGCGGAGGTCGCCCCGCAGTCGGACGCGGCACCCGCGCCCGCGGTGGCCAAGGCGGCGGATCCGGCGGCTGAAGCAGCCCCTGCGCCGGAGGTCCCCCAGCAGTGGCTGACGCTCGGTTCGTACGCGCCGGAGAGTGGGCGGCGGCTGCTGGTCACGCTGACCAACCGCGGCGCGGCGATTGAGCGGGTGGAGTTGGTGGAACGGCGTTCCAATGGCCGCTTGCGCTACCGGGACCTGACCGGCAGCCACGGCTACCTCGGTGCGCAGTGCCACGACACGACCGACGGCTGTACCGTCAGCGCGGCGGCGCCCGGCACGCCGGCGGCGGCCGCTGGCATGCAGGCGGGCGACGTCATTGTCTCGGTCGATGGCCTGACGGTGGCAACGCGTGCGGATCTTCAGTCCTGGCTCCTGACGACCAAACCCCGGCAGATTGCCCAACTGAATGTGCGCCGTGGGGCGGCCGACCAGGTGCAGCAGCTGTCGCTCTCCGCCGCGCTAGGCGATCGCCCGCTGGAATTGGTGCACCTCGAGTCTCCTACGCCCTCCTATCTGCTGGGCATCAACCGGCTGGGGGAGGTTACGCTCAAGCGTGGTGCGGACGAATCGGCTGCGTTGCCATCCTTGCAGCGCGGACATTGGGAAGTGGTCACGGCCACAGGCGACGAAGTGACCTTTCGCTATCGGGTCAGCGGGCAGGCGGGGGACACGGGCGTCGAGTTCCGTAAGCGGTACCGGCTCACCGCAGCCGCCTCACCAGGTGACAATGCGACGCCGCCGGCTCACGCCGGGTATGACCTGCAGATGAGCATCGAGATGGCCAACCTCGGGACCACCGCCGAGGTCGTGTCGTACAACCTGGACGGCCCGACCGGACTGCCGACCGAAGGCTGGTGGTATTCGACCAAGATCCATCCCGCCTGGGGCTCGGCCGGAGCGCGCGACGTGATCTGGCGCATCCAGGGGAACCGCCACAGTCTGCGTAGCGCTACGCAGATCTACAAGCAAGCGCAGGAAGACACGGCCGACCCGCTCACGTCTGTGCTGACCCACAATCCGACGCCTGCGGAGCGGACGTTTGACTACCTGGGGGTCGACACGCAGTACTTCTCGGCCGTCTTGATGGCGGGGACGCTCGAGGCGCCGCGTCCCTTCATCGGCCAGCAGGCGTATGCGATGCCGGTCGGCGGCCTGCCGAAGCTGGAAAGCCGCAGGATCCGCACGCTCAACACGACCTTCCGATTCGTCAGTCCCGACGAGACGCTCGAGCCGGGGCAGACCGTGACACACGATTACCACATCTTCCTCGGCCCGAAGTCACCCGAAGTGCTCGACGCGTACGGGCTCGACGACATCATCGAATACGGGTGGTTTGGCTGGATCTCCAAGCCGCTGTCCAAGCTGCTGCACGCCTTCCACGCGGTCGTCCGCAACTACGGTCTGGCCATCATCCTGTTGACGGTGCTGGTGCGCGGACTCATGTTCCCGATCGGCCGCAAGGCGGCGCGCAACGCTCAGATAATGCAGGAGTTGGCGCCGGAGATCAAGAAGATCAAGGAGAAGTACAAGAACGACCTGGAGAAGCAGGGTCAGGCGCAGCGCGAGTTGTGGAAGAAGCACAACTTCAATCCGCTCGGTGGCTGCTGGCTGATGTTCCTGCAGTTGCCGATTTTCATTGGTCTGTATCGGTGCCTGTCGGTGGACATCGAGTTGCGTCAGTCCGCTCTGATCCCGGGGTTCCAGTGGTGCTCGAACCTGGCGGGCCCGGACATGGCCTGGCACTGGCAGGGCATCCTGCCTGATTTTCTGGCCAGTGAGACGGGGTGGCTGGGACCGTATCTGAACATTCTGCCGATCGTGACCATCATGTTGTTCATCTGGCAGCAGAAGATGTTCACGCCGCCGGCGACGGACGAGCAGACCCGCATGCAGCAGAAGATGATGCAGTACATGATGGTCTTCATGGGGGTCTTGTTCTTCAAGGTACCGGCGGGGTTGTGCGTGTACTTCGTGGCATCCAGTTTGTGGGGCATTGGCGAGCGCAAGTTGTTGCCGCCGCCGGGAAGTGCGGCGACCACCAGCAGCGGCCCGGCGTCGCCGCGCAACGATCCCACCAAACCATCGCTGATGGACCGGCTGATGAACAAGCCGCAGGCCGAATCGGTCGAGGCGATGCGTGCGCGGCGCAGGAGCCGGCGTTAGCGTGCCTGTGGGCCCGGGGGGACCCGCGATGCATTTCGCCGTGGACGACACGATTGCCGCCGTGGCATCGCCGCCGGGCGGTGCCGTACGCGGGGTGATCCGGGTGAGCGGACCAGGCACGCTGCCCTGCCTGGACGCCTGTTTCCGTGCCGCGGCCGGGCCGCCGCTGGACTCCCTGCGCGCCCCGACACGTCTCCGCGGACACCTGTTGCTGGCAGCGCCGATCGGCCCGCTGCCGTGCCATCTGTACCTGTGGCCCACCCGGCGCAGCTACACCCGTCAGCCGTCGGCCGAACTGCACACGCTGGGCTCGCCTCCGTTGCTGGACGCGGCCATGACACGGTTGTGTCAGTGCGGCGCGCGGCTTGCCCAGCCGGGCGAGTTCACACTGCGCGCCTTCCTGGCCGGCCGGCTGGACCTCACACAGGCCGAGGCGGTGCTGGCCGTGATCGACGCGCATGACCCGGGCGAACTGCAAACGGCGCTGGCCCAGCTGGCCGGCGGCCTGAGTGGCCCCCTCCAGACGCTGCGCAGCGCGCTGCTCGAACTGCTGGCCCACCTCGAAGCCGGACTGGACTTCGCCGATGAGGACATCGAGTGCGTGACGCAGGCCGAGATCGATGCCAGCCTGGACGAAGCCAGCGCGCAGCTCGATCGGCTGCTGACACAACTTGCCTCGCGCTCCAATGCCGGCGCCGAGCCCACGGTCGTGCTGCGCGGACGCCCAAACGCCGGCAAGAGCAGTCTGCTCAATGCCCTGCTGGCGCACGACGCCGCGATCGTGTCGCCCCAGGCCGGCACGACGCGCGACTACGTCTCCCGCCCGTTTTACTGGCAGCACGTGTCCGGCATGCTGATCGATACGCCGGGGTGGGTGGAGCATGTGGCCCACGACGCGCTGACCCAGGCCGCACAGCAGGCGGCGGCCGAGCAAGCGCGGCAGGCGCAGCTCACGATCCTCTGTCTGGACGCCACGCAGCCACTGGTGGACTGGGAACGCGCGATCTTAGAGAGCGCCGCGCTGGCCAACGTGCTGGTCGTGTGGACTAAAGCCGATCTCGTCGCGGCACGCACGCACGGCGTGGCCGACGCAGTCTACACAAGCAGTCACACTGGCGAAGGAATCGATGCGGTCCGCCTGCTGATCGCTCGCCGGGCGAGCGAACACCCGGGGGCGGCCGGCGCGGCAGTGACCGCCACCGCCCTGCGGTGTCGCCAGAGCCTGCAGTCGGCCGGCACCCGCTTGCACGCCGCACGGCGACTGGCCGCGGAGCGGGCCGGGGATGAACTGGTGGCGTTCGAACTGCGCGAAGCGCTGGACGAACTGGGCCAGGTGGTCGGCACCGTGTACACGGACGACATTCTGGATCGCATCTTCAGTCGCTTCTGTATCGGCAAGTGAGCGCCCCCCCGCAAGGCGGTGGGGGGTTTGCATTCTCCCCTCGCTGACGATACGCTGCTGATTGCTTCCCTCCTTTGGATCCGTGGGATGAATGATGGCCATTCGTCGCGTGGATCCCGTATCGTTGTTGATCACTTGGTGTGATGACATTCTTACGGTTGCGCCGGCCGAGTTGGCCCGGACAGCAGGAACGAGTGGCAGGACCCTAGATATTCTTCCAATTGTGTGCAAGGAGTTTTGCGGATGACCAAGCGAACAAATCGTCGTGACTTTTTGAAGACCACGGCAGCGACTGGCGTAGGTTTCTGGGTAGCGGCCGGTGTGAGCATTCCGGAGAGCCGGGCTGCGAACGAGACCATCAACTTCGCCTGCATCGGCGTTGGTGGTAAGGGGAGTTCGGACTCCGAGGACTGCGAGCGGAACGGCAACATCGTAGCGATCTGCGACGTGGACGAGGACACGTTGGGCAAGGGCGCGGACCGGCCGGGGTTCTCCAAGGCCAAGCGGTACTATGATTTCCGCAAGATGCTCGAAGAGTGTGGCAAGGAGATCGACGCGGTGACGGTGAGCACGCCGGACCACACGCACACGGCGGCGGCGGCGATGGCGATCAAGATGGGAAAAGCCTGCTTCGTACAGAAGCCGCTGACACACGCCATTTCCGAGGCGCGAGTGTTGGGCGAACTGGCGGCCAAGCACAACGTGGCGACGATGATGGGCAACCAGGGCACCGCGAACACGGCTCTGCGGATCGGTGCGGCAGCCATTCAGGCGGGCGCGATCGGCACGGTCAAGGAGGTGCACGTCTGGACCAACCGCCCGATCTGGCCGCAGGGGATCGATCGCCCGAGCGCGGCGGATCCGGTGCCCGCCACGTTGCACTGGGACGAGTGGCTCGGCCCGGCACCGTTCCGGCCCTACGCGCGGGGTGTGTACCACCCGTTTGCCTGGCGCGGCTGGTGGGACTTCGGTACCGGCGCGCTGGGTGACATGGCGTGCCACACAGTCAACATGCCGTTTGCGGCGCTCGACCTGCGCGATCCGATCTCGGTGGTCGCGAAGACGCCGGGGCACAACAAGGAAACGTATCCGGCCTGGTCGATCATCGACTTCGAATTCCCGGCCAACGACAAGCGTCCGGCGGTCAAGATGGTGTGGTACGACGGCAAGCAGTTGCCGCCAGTATCGCTGCTCGAGGACGAGTTGCTCGCCAGCTGCGAGCCGCTGGTCCGGACGCTCAAATGGACGCCGGATTCGGACTACGGCATGATCACCGGGTCGCTGTTCATCGGCGACAAGGGTGCTCTGTTCGGTCAGGGCGACTACGGCGATGAGATGCACTTCATCGGGGTCGATGAGCCGAAGAACCTCGAGTACAAGAAGTCACCGGGTCACTTCAAGGAATGGATCAACGCGATCAAGGGTGGCGAGCCGGCCATGGCGAACTTCCCGGATTACGCCAGCCCGCTCACCGAGACCATTCTGCTGGGTAACCTGGCAGTGTGGGCAGACGGGAAGAAAGTGGAATGGGACGCCAAGAACATGGTGGCCACCAATGCTCCCGAGCTCAAGAGCATCGTGTTCCCGGAGTACCGTGAAGGCTACACGCTCTGACCTGCGGCGGAGAACGGCGAACGGCCGTTTTTCCGCAGCCAGATGTTGATCGTGTGAGGTGGGGCGGTCGCTGGACCGCCCCACGGGAGCTGATCGACGACCCGCCCTGCCAGGATTGGGCAACGCGTGCGTCCGACGGCGCCCACGCCGTTGCCATGCGTTGTCAGGATGAAATCCCGTCGGAGGGGGCACAGGGATGCGTTACTCATTTCGACTGGCCGAACTGCTGGGACACGTACCGGATCCCCGCAAGCGCCCCGGCACGATCAAAGCGATTGTGGAGTTCACCGGGCTGGACCGCCATCAGGTCGCAGCGCTGCTGAAGAACGAAGTCAAATACATTCCGATGCAGGCGCTGTCGCGCCTGTGCGACTACCTGATCGAATACGGCTACGTGTCGGCTGACCAGCTGCCCGGCGCGTTATTCGCCGTGGAACCGGAACATTTCTGGGAGCTGCTGGCCCGGCGGCGGCGGCTGGAGATGTGCCTGGGGGTACGGCGGGGCGAGGAGGACGCCTGGCCCGTGGGCGCCTGGGTCGTCGCGTCCGATTCGGTGCTGCTGGGCGAGTTGCTCAACGGCGTATCGAGTCTCGGCGGGACGGCCAAGCACCTGAAGCGGGAGCGGGGCAGCGCACATGCGGCGCACGGGCTGGTGCCGCATCCGGAGCATCTCCGGCAGTCGCTCGTGTGGAGCCCGGGGCAGGTCCCGATCGACGAGGTGATTGCCCGGGCTCGGAACGTGTACGACAACTTCTGCGATCCGGGGAGCGATCAGGCGTTGATCTGCGTGGGCAGCATGAAGAGCAACCCGGTGGCGGAGCTGATCCTGGCCTCCGCGTTCGGCTGCGAGCCGTTTGTGTCGATCGACACGGCAGAGCACGCGCACCAGCGCGCTTGCCCGTTCTTCCTGCGGTATCGGGCCGACGATCCGCATCCCCCTTCGTGCGCCGGCGGACTGCGTCTGAGCCAGGACGACACCTCCGCGGCCCCCGGGATCTACTACGAGAACGAGGACCAGTCGTGGGAGTACTGCGGCTGGGACGAGCCCAAACACGATACGGCGCTGGTGTTCTACATCCATCGCGAGTCGCAGGGGCGGCTGGAGATGGTGCTGGGGGGCTTTTCCGGCCGCGCCACGCGGATGCTGGCCAAGACCCTCTCGTCCGGCGCCGAAGGATTCTGGCCGCCTATCTACTCACGGCATGGCATTCAGGTCGGGGCCTTCATCGTCAAATACACCTTTTCGGATGAACAGGACCAGCAGGCGGACCTGCTGCGGACCGACCTGGTTGCCGGCACGACTATCATTCCCCTCAGTCACGACGTCATCGCCCGGCGGCTCGACGCGGCCAAAGTCGAATAACTTAGCGGAGTGCTCTCATGGACCTGCGCGACAAAGCAGCACTGGTAACCGGCGGCACGATGGGGATCGGAGCCGCGGTGGCGGTCGAGCTGGCGCGGCGCGGCGCGTCGGTGGCGATCGTCGCGCGGCACGATGGCCCCGAGGCACTCGAAGTCCAGCAGCAGATCGAGTCCGCCGGGCAGCGCGCGGTGATCATTACGGCCGATCTGCGCCATGCCGACCACTGCGCCCGCGCGGTCCAGACCGCGGCAAGCCAACTGGGTCGCCTCGATATCCTGGTCCACAACGCGGGCGGTCCCTCCGCCGGCACGATCGACCAGGTCTCGCCCGAACAATGGCTGGCTACGATCGATCTGCACGTGAATGCCAACTACTTCCTGTGCCGTGCGGCGCTGCCTTTCCTGCGCCAGCAGTCGGAGGGGGCGATCATCACCGTCTCCTCGACAGCCGGCATCCGGGGCGTTCCCGGCGCAATCGCCTACGCCACCGCCAAAGGAGCCATTCCCCAGTTCACGCGAGCTCTGGCGCGGGACCTGGCCGACGACAACATCCGTGTCAACTGCGTCGCCCCAGGCGTGATCCGCACCCGGTTCCACGCCGACATGTCCGAACAGCGGCGGCAGTTCAATCTCGACCACCGCATCCCCCTGCATCGCGAAGGCACACCGCAGCAGGTGGCCGACGTCGTCGCCCTGCTGATCACCAACGACTATATTACCGGCGAAACGTACGTGATTGACGGCGGGCTGACCAGCCGCATCGCCTGACACATGGCAGCAGCCAGGCCGAACGCGGGGACAACGCAAGAGACGCCATGCACGTCAACGCCGGAGGCTGGAACGCCCGCCCGTGAATCAAGCAAAGGAACAGGCTATGCCATCTCGATTTGCCGGCCTGTGCACGGCACTGGTCACCCTGCTGTCGATCCCTGCGGCGCTGGCCCAGACACCGCTCGCTCCGGTCGTCGAGGCCGAGGAAACCGTGTATCAGTTCGAACCGGCCAACAACGGGGCGGGACCGATGTGGTGCAGCGGCTCAACGTGCCTCGTGCGAGTTGCCGACCGGCTGTTTGCCAGCGGTCTGGAGACGATCCCGGGGGCCGCGCCGTTGAACAACTGCCGATGGCTGCTGTTCGAACGGACTGCGGACGGCTGGCAGTTGCGGCATCGTGACGAGTCGGGACGCACGCGCGAACCGTGCCCGCTGGTGGGCCTGACCGGCGCGCAACTGGTGTTGTCGGCCAATCCGACGTTGACCGGGCCGACCGACGCGGCAGGGCCCGCCCAGCCGCAGTTGCTGCGCTGGCAACTCCCGGACATCGCCGCGGCGCCCGAGACGATGCTGCCGCAGTGGCAGGGCACGCCGCCGTTCACCGAACACTCCTACCGTACGCTGGCCGCCGACGGGCCCCGGGGCGAACTGATCCTACTGCAGAACGTGGGCTACACCCATGCCGAATGGGCACTACGCGACGCCGACGGGCACTGGCCCGCACAGGGCCAGCTCAAATGGCCGTGGGGTGCCGAGTACGATCAACCGCAGCCCATCCGCATCTGCTACCCGAACGTCATGCTGCGCGATCGGGCCGTGCATTTCTGCGGGGTGAGTGACATCGTGGAGCCATACCAGCAGTGGCGCGACTACAAGAAGGAACTCACGGGGAACAACTGGGACTACGATTTCCGTCGCCTGTTCTATACCTGGTCTGACGACATCACGACCGGGAAGTTCGCCCCCTGGGTGGAAATCGCCAGCCGCGACAAGACGTGCGGCTGGATCGGGCCCGCCGATCTGTGGCTGGCCGACGATGGCCGCGTACACATCCTGTGGACTGAACGCGCCATCGACCCCCGGCTGCGCGACAAGTTCTTTCCCGGCGTCCCACAGTCGCAGTCGCTCAACTATGCGATCGTCGCCCAAGGGGAGGTCGTCCACCGGCAGACGCTGGTCGAGGCACTCGAGGGGGGCGCCAACGAAGTGGTATCGGCTGCACGGTTCCACGTCGCGCCCGCCGGGCGTCTGTTTGTGTTCTACTATGTCACCGGCATCGACGCGGAGGGGCATGCACTGGCCCAGAACCGGCTCGTCGAGCTGCTGCCTGGCGGGACCGTCGGTCCGACCGTCGACGTGCCGTTGGCCACCGCCATGTCCTCTTTCTTCACAGCAACGGTGCGCGGCGGATCACCCGCGTCCAAAGTGCTGGAACTGCTGGGCACCCGCGCCGGCGCGGGTAACGCCATCCACTATGCCCGCATCCGCTTGTGGTGAGCTGGCGGCCCGAGGTTTCCCGGAAGCTGGGAAGACTTTGTCGGTGAGGAGGCGTTGAGCGAACTGTCGGGCAGCGGCGTGCCGATGGTATGCAGAGACTGGTGCTGACGCACGGAAGCGTACCTTTCGCCTGAGAGTTGGACATGGACTACGTCCCGTTCCTGGAACAGATTCGGTCCCTCATCTGTCAGGTCTTTGCCGAGTTCGGCGTCCCACCGGGGCGGAAACTCCGCGAGGCGGTTCTGATCCGCGACGGGTACTTCTGTGGCCGCCGCTTCGAAGCCGACGGGTTCCAGGCCGTGTGGTTCAGCGAAGAACATCAGATCAAATTCTACGATCGCGCCGGGGCTGTCCTCCGCGTCATCGCTCTCACTGACCAGCAGTTCACGTCCAGCTTGCGCAACGCGGCTTAGCTTTACTGGCAGCAGGGCCGCTGCGTGTGACCCCGCAACGGGGGAGTTCTGCGCAGGCAGGGTACTTGCAGCAAGTCTCACACACGGTATCGTGGCAGACGGGCGCGGCGGCATCCGCCGACCGACGGGCCGGAGCGCGCCGCGCCGTGCGTCCCAGACACTCCGCGCTGACGCTTTTCACCACGCCGATAGGAGGTAACTGCTCATGACCGTGCGTCATCCCCTGCGTCTGGCGGTCGCCAGTCTGACTGCCGCGTTTGCCACCGTCTGGTCAATCACCGCATCCGCGCAGCCGGTCGACCTGCTCCACCAACCGTATCGACTGGACACGGGGCTCGTGTCGCGCTCGATCTCGTTTGAGAACCCGACAGGAGCGCCGGGCGAGGGAGGCAAGGCGGCCAGTCCGCTGGGAGTGGGACGTAAAGGCGCGCCGGCGCGGACGATCAAGCCGGGTGAGGAGGTGCAGTTATGCGACATTGAGGGGCCGGGGACCATCCGGCACATCTGGATCACCACGGTCCAGGAGCCGGCCAACCAACGCGCGCTGATCGTCCGGGCGTGGTGGGACGACCAAGAACATCCGAGCATCGAGTGCCCGATTGGCGACTTCTTCGGATTCGCACATGGCAAGATCATGCCCTACCAGTCCGCCGTGCACTCGGTGGGCAGCACGGGAGGCCGCAACATCTGGCTGCCCATGCCGTTCGTCAAGCGGGTCAAGATGACGTTCTGCAACCAGGCGCAACAGGAGGTGCCCCTCTACTATCAGATCGACTACACGATCGGCGACCAGCACCCGAGCGATGTCGGTCGCCTGCACGTGCTGTTCCGACGCGAAAACCCGACGACACAGAAGCAGGACTTTGAACTGCTGCCGCTGCGCCAGAACAAAGGGCGGTTCATCGGGTCTGTGATCGGCATCCGCAATCTGCATCCGGAGCAGTGGTGGGGGGAAGGGGAGGTCAAGGTATACATGGACGGCGACCAGGAGTTCCCGACCATCTGCGGCACGGGGAGCGAGGACTACGTGGGGCTCGCCTGGGGCATCCAACAGACGCCATTCCTGTACAACGGCTGCAGTCTGGATCAGAAGGACGAGACTTCCGGCCATGTGTTCGTGTCGATGTACCGGTGGCACCTGCCGGACCCGATCGCCTGGCAGCGGGAAGCGCGCATTACGATCCAGCAGATCGCCTGGAACAACGGGCTCGCCGAGACGCAGGACGACTGGAGCTGCGCGACGTTCTGGTACGAGCCGGTCCCCAGCGCTCCGCTCCCCGCACTGCCCGACGTCGCCGCCCGCACGGCCAATATCTGGCCTGGTAAGTGAACCCCAGTCACGTGCAGCTTCGTACAGCTCGTGGCGGGTTGCCCGCTGCCACCTGTGACCTGCCGCCGATTGCTCGACTGACAGCTCCCCGGAGAAGAATCCATGGCCCGCTCATCGACCGTTATCCAGCGTGTGCCCTGCACGCGCCGCAGTTTCCTGCACCAGTCGTCTGCCGTCATATCGGCGTTGGCGGTCACTCGCCTGGCAGCCGGCCAGACGGTGCACGTAGCGGGAAGTGATGTCTTGCGACTCGGACTGATCGGCTGCGGCGGGCGCGGCAGCGGCGCGGTGATCAATGCGTTGACCGTCGACGCGCAGACGAAGCTGGTGGCCATGGCGGACGCATTTGCGTGGCGTATTGACGAGAGTCTCCAGAGCCTGCTGGCGCTCAAACCGGAGCAGATTGACGTACCGCCCGAGCGGCGGTTTGTCGGGCTCGACGCCTACCAGCACCTGCTCGCCTGCGACGTGGATGTCGTCCTGATCGCGGTGCCTTCGCACTTCGTGCCAATTTATCTGCAGGCGGCGGTCGATGCCGGCAAGCACGTGTTCTGCGAGAAGACCCACGCCGTGGACGCCCCTGGGGTGCGTTCGGTATTGCAGTCGGCCGAGACCGCCCGGCAGAAAGGACTCAGCATCGTCTCCGGCCTGGCCTGGCGCTACGACACCGGCGTGCGGGAAACGATGCAGCGCGTCCACGACGGCGCGATCGGCGACATCACGTCGATCCAGGAGGTGTGTAACACCGGCTCACTGCGCAGCCTGCCGCGCAAACCAGGCATGACGGAGATGGAGTACCAGATCTACAACTGGTACGATTTCAACTGGTTGTCGGCAGACCTCCCCGGGCTGAACCTCGTGCATAACGTGGACAAAGGGGCCTGGGCGCTGCACGACGCTCCGCCGCTCAGCGCGTGGGGCATGGGTGGGCGCGAGGTGCGGAAGGGCCCGACCTTCGGCGACGTCTTCGACCACCACGCCACCGTGTTCCGCTACCCGGATGGCGTCCAGATGTATGCGTATTGCCGGCAGATCAATGGTGCCACGACCGACATCTCCGACGTGTTCATCGGCACGCGCGGCCGCTGCGACCTGCTGCAGAACAAGATCGAAGGGGAGGTGACGTGGCGGTACGAGGGGCCTCCCTGCAACCGGTTCGACCTGGAACAGGCCGCTCTGCTCTCCTCGATCCGCGCCGGCACACCGATCAACAACGGTCTGTACATGGCGCGCAGCAGCCTGCTGGCGCTGATGGCCACCTGGTGTTCGCACACGGGTGAGGAGATCACGTGGGACCAGGCGCTGAACTCCCAGCGGCAGGTCAACCCGGAGCGTTACGCGCTCGACGCGCCTCCCCCGGTGCTGCCCGACGCCGACGGCAACTATCCGATCGCCGTGCCAGGCACCACGCGATTTGCGTAGGGTTCCGCCACGAGCGCCGTGCTAACGGCTCTCCTGCACGTAGCGGTCGAGTTCCTGGTAGACGGGTGGCAACTGGGATTCCAGGCTGGCACAGAGTTGTTCCGCGCCGTCGAGCGTTCCGTCATGCACGAGTTGTTCGAGGGCATAGGCGGTGTTGCCACTCTCGGTAGCGCCCAGGCTCCACAGAGAGTTCTTCAAGGTGTGTGCGGCGCGGTGGAGCAGTTTCATGTCGCCCGTCCCGAGGGCTTGCCGGATGCTGGCCATCAGCGTCGGCGTCTCCTGCTGAAATACACCGATGACTTCGACCAGCAGCGCCTGGTCGCCTCCCGTCATTTCCAGCGCTGCGGACCAGTCTATCAAAGCCATGCAAATCTCCTTCACCCTGCGGCGAGCGATGGCACGACGCCGCGTTCAATCGGCGTTGGGCCGAGACAACACGCGGGCAATCGCCTCAAACAACTCGCGGGCTCGAATCGGTTTCGCCACGTAACTGTCCATGCCCGCCTCCAGGCACCGCTCCCGATCCCCTTTCATCGCGTGGGCGGTCATCGCAATGATGGGCAGATGTCCGCCGTGCCGAGCTTCCCGGACACGGATGGCGCGGGTGGCCTCCAGACCGTCCATCTCCGGCATCTGCACATCCATCAGCACCAGATCATAGTCCTGGGTTTCGACGGTCGCCAGCGCCGCGCGGCCGTCTCCGACCACATCGACGGTGTGGCCGTATTTCTGGAGCAGGCCGACCGCCAGCTTCTGGTTCACCAGACTGTCCTCGGCCAGCAGAATCCGCAGCGGTCGGGTGAGCGGGTCGGGCAGCGCCGTCGCGCTCACTTCGTCGGCGTCCGCCGGGGAGGAGATGCCCAGAGCCAGGGCCATCGCATCGAACAACTCGGACTGCTTGACCGGTTTGAACAGGTATGCGGCGACATGCAGGTCTTCGCAGCGGCCCACGTCGCCCGGCCTTCCGCCGGAGGTCAGCATCATGATTACCGTGCTACCGAGTTCCGCATCCTGCTTGATCCGTTCGGCGAGCGCGAATCCGTCGACTTCCGGCATGTTCGCGTCGGTCAGGATCAGTTCATAGCGCTGGCCGCAGGCGTGTGCGGAGCGCAGCATGGCCATGGCGTCGCTCACATTGGCGGCGACCGACGGCCGCATGCGCCAGTTGCGGAGCATTTCTTCCAGGATCAGGCGATTGGTGGCGTTGTCGTCCACCACCAGGATGCGCGTGCCGTCCATCACGGCGCGGCGCGGCGTGCGCGGCCGGTCGGGGGGCAGCGGCGAGATACCGAATGCGGCCGTGAAGTGGAACGTGCTGCCCTGCCCTATTTCGCTGTTCACCCAGATCTCGCCCCCCATGGCTGCCACCAGCCGGGTGCAGATAGCCAGCCCGAGCCCGGTCCCACCGTGCCGTCGCGTGGTGGAACTGTCCGCCTGCTCGAACGCGCGGAACACCTTTTCCAGTTTGTCCGGCGGAATTCCGACCCCCGTGTCGGTCACCGTGCAATGCAAGCGGACCGCGTGGTCCATCCGCTGCTGGACCGCCACGTTCAGGACGACTTCCCCCTGATCGGTAAACTTGATGGCGTTGCCCACCAGATTCACGACGACCTGGCGCAGGCGTCCGGCGTCACCGATCAACCACTCGGGCACGTCCGGCAGGATGTGGCAGGCCAGTTCCAGCCGCTTGTCGTGTGCGCGCAGGGCCAGTGACTTGAGCGTGTCGCCGAGCACCTCGCGGATGTCGAACGCGGCCTGCTCCAGTTCCAGCTTGCCCGCCTCGACCTTGGAGAAGTCCAGAATGTCGTTGATGACGGTCAGCAGCGACTCGCCGGAATCGCGCACGATGGTCAGATAGTCCCGCTGGCTCTCCGTCAGGGGCGTGTCCAGCACCAGTTCGGTCATGCCGATGATCGCATTCATCGGCGTCCGGATCTCGTGGCTCATGTTGGCCAGGAAATCACTCTTCGCGCGGCTGGCTGCCTGTGCTTCCTGGATCGCCACCTGCAGCTGCTCCTCCGTCCGTTTTCGCGCGGTGATGTCGCGCGAGATGCCGAAGGTGCCGAGGATCGTTCCATCCAGACCGTAGAGCGGAACCTTGTTGGTCAGCATCCACGTGGTGCGACCGTCAGGGTGGACCTGGTCCTGCTCCTTGTCCACGGTCATCTGCCCCGTCCGCATGATCTCCTGTTCATCCGCCAGGTACTGCTGCGCACGTGCAGTGTCGTAGAAATCGAAGTCCGACTTGCCGATCGCCTGGGCCGGATCGGTCAGGCCGAAGTATTCCGCCAGCGCCTGGCTGATGCGCAGGAACCGGCTGCGTTCGTCCTTGAAGAAAATGTAGTCCGGAGCGTGCTGCATAAGCGTCGTGAGCAGGAACCGTTCGAACGCCAGTTCCGATTCGACCCGCCGTCGCTCGGTCACCTCGCGCCGCAGCTCTTCGTTGGCAGCCGCCAGGGCAGCTGTCCGCCGCTGGACGCGCTGCTCCAGCTGTTCCTGTGTTTCCCGCAGTTCCCGCTCCACCCGTTTGCGCTGCGTGATATCCCGTACCACCGCCTGCAGGATGCTCTCCTCCTGCGGATCGATCCGGGTCAGCAGCACGTCGACGGGGAAATCCGTTCCGTCGGTGCGGCGATGCACCCATTCAAAGCGGGCCGTGCCGTCGCGGTACGCCTGAGCGATGTAGGCCGCGGCGGCCGTCTGCGAATCGGTCCCATCGGGCTGCTGCGGCGGCGACACTTCGCTCGGATGCCGGGCCATGAACTCCTGCTTCACGCGGTACCCGAACATCTGCAGCGTCGCCTGATTGCACTCCAGAAAGCCGTCCGCACCCAGCAGCATGATCGCGTCGCCAGTCGACTCGAACAGCTGGAGATAGCGCAATTCCAAATCCCACAGGTGCGCATCGTGTGCCGCGCCCGCGGCATCCCCCGGAAGCTCCACCCGCCGGGGCGAGGCCCCGGGCGTGACCTCTTCCGGTCTCCGTGACTCGGAAGACCCGCTGCCGGCCATGCGTGTTCCCTCCTCCCCAGCACCTCGCGATCCAACTCACAGTCTGATTGTAACAGTCGAAACGCCATCGGGCGCTAGGACCGCACTCGGCCTGCTACACGCGTGATCGCGTCCGCACGGGGGCAACGACAAGCACCGCCCTCCGGGGTGGTGGCCCCCCAGGGCGGGCAACAACCCGGTGGCGGCGTTGGTATCAGGTGACGTAAGTTCAACACCACCATGGCTTTATTGATTGACGCCCGCGCGTCCTGAAACTACAATAGTGCAACGTGCTCAGGCACGGCAATTCAGCTGAGGGACCTGGGGTCTCGTGTGCGGTCTAATCGCTTTCGGCCGGCGCAACGCTTTGGCGGTGCGGCGCCGGCCAGTCGGTCCCGCTCCATTATATTTGGCGTATCCGTGTCCGATCAACACTCTGACGATCCCGAACGAACTGACGATACGTCCGACCGCTCCACGAGGCAGCCGTCGACGGTGTCTGCGCCTGGGGGGGCGCCGGCAGGTACGGGCACTGGGGCCGATCCGGTGGACAGTCAGAAGACGGTCATTTCCAAGCGGCCGCCGGCCTCGGCACCGGCGTTTGTGCGGGCCGCCAATCCCTACGAGATGGGCACGGCGCTGACCGGCGAAATGCTGGGACATTTCCAACTGGAGGAGTTTGTCGGTGGCGGCGGGATGGGTGCCGTGTTTCGGGCGACCGACACGATGCTCGGGCGCACGGTGGCCGTGAAGGTGGTCTCCCGCGACGAGACGAATGAGGATTCGTTGCGGCGGTTCCGCAACGAAGCGCAGAGTGCAGCCCGGCTCGACCATCCCAACATTGCGCGTGTCTACTATGTTGGCGAAGACAAAGGGTGGAACTACATCGTCTTCGAGTACATTGAAGGGATCAATGTGCGGGACCTGGTGGAGCACAACGGGCCACTCACGCTGGAAGAGGCCGTCACGTGCACCCTGCAGATCGCCGAAGCTCTGGATCATGCCTCGCAACGGGACGTGACACACCGCGATATCAAGCCGTCGAACATTCTGATCATGATCGACGGCCGCGCGAAACTCGTGGATATGGGGCTGGCAAGGCTGCGTCAGGTGGAGTCGCCGACGGAGGATCTGACAGCCAGTGGCGTCACACTGGGAACCTTCGACTACATCTCACCGGAACAGGCGCGCGATCCGCGGAACACCGACGTGCGGAGCGACCTGTATTCGCTCGGCTGTACCCTCTTCTTCATGCTGACGGGCCAGCCGCCCTTTCCCGACGGCACGGTGCTGCAGAAGCTGCTGAGCCACAGCAGTGAGGAGCCGCCCGATCTGCTGACGTACCGGCCCGATCTGCCGGGCGATATCGTCGCGGTGGTCAAGAAGATGCTGGCCAAGCTGCCGGAGCAGCGGTTCCAATCGCCGCGGGAGTTGATTGGCGAACTGCTGCTCCTGGCCGATCGCCTGAATCTCACGGCAATCACGGCCAACAGCACCGTCTGGCTCGCGCCGACTCAGCCACAAGTGACATGGTGGGGACGTCACATGCCATGGATGGCCCCGGCCGCCGTCCTCGCGCTGATCGTCCTCGTCCAGACATGGTTCGACCAGGCCAGCAATGTGCCGCTGCCACCACCACCGCACCTCGCGGCGCGGCCCGAGACCCACAAGACCCAGACGCCCGATCTAGACTCGGCCAAACCGCCAGCCGGGACGGACGTGCCAGACGCTGCGTCGGCGGCAACCGACCCCGCCCCACCGGCGGCACTGCCGCAAAAACCGGCCGCCGATCCGGTGCCGCCAGGCGGCACGCCTGCAGCGGACGATGAGGTACAGGCGCCGGCCAGCGCCGACGCGAACGACAGTGCCACAGCAGCGCCGAAACCAACCCCGCCGGCCTCCGAGACAACATCCGCGAGCGAACCGGCGCCGCCTGCCACCCCTGCGCTGCCCACCACGCCGCCGACCGATGGCCAGGAACCGCGGGCGGCTGATCAGCCCACGCCCAACGCCGATGGGACACAGGACGCCGACCGCCGCAAGCCGGCAGCAGCGGCCACAGATCCGCACGTGCTCGTGGTCTCCGACGAAGACGTCCGGCTCGAACGCAACATGCTGGGCGTCCGGTCGCTCGAAGAGGCGATCGATCGGGCGGCCGTACTCAGCGGTGTGGATGAGATCCAGTTGCGGTTCAACGGCATCCGCGCCGTGGGCCCTCTGGACCTCGACTTAAGCCGGTTCGCGCGGGGTAGGCTCACCATCCGGCCGACCGAAGGGTACACGCCGATTTTGGCCTGCGAAGCGGGCTCGGCGCCGCGCAGTGACGCTGAGCGGCCTGCGCTGATCAGCGCGCACAGCGGTCAGATTACCTGGCGGGATACGCACTTCTACCTGCAGTTCCCCCCCACGGCAGAAGACCGAGCGCCCAGAGCGCTGTTCCAGCTCGACGGCGTGCCGGTCGCTGAGTTCAGCCGCTGTTCGTTCACGATCCGCAACGTCGGCGCAGACGGCTTGCCCGCCGCACGCAACGTCGCGCTGTTCGACCTGATGCCCATGGATCAACTCGCGGGTCTGCTGTATGACCTCGCAGAACTCGACGACCCGCCAGCCATTCGCTTGACCGACTGCATCGCCCGCGGCCAGATTTCGCTCGTGCGGTCCGAACAGGCCACCCCATTCTGGCTGACCTGGGAACACGGCCTGCTAATCAGCTCCGAGCAGCTGGTCGATCTGGGCGGCGCGATCGTGGACCCGCCCTGGTCGCTGGGGCATGTCTCGCTGAGCCTCAAGCGGCTGCTGGTGTTCGCCGACCGCGGCATCTGTCGCGTCCGCACGGACACCAATGCGCCCTATCCCGCCCGCGTGACCGTCAAGTCGCAGGCTTGCCTGTTCGCCACGCAATTGACCAAACCGGCCACCCCTCTCTATCTGCTGCGCGGCTCCGCCCCATTGGCCGAAGATGGCAGCCAGCTAGCGATCAGCGGCAGCAACAACTTCTACAAGAACACACGCGTCGTGTTGCGCGTGGAATCGAATACCGACGGCAGCGTGTTCAAGGAATACACGTTTGACGAGCTGCAGGAACGGCGCAGTGAACCGTCCTGGTACGGCGAACGCAATCCCCTGCCAGCGACCGGTTTCTCGTGGCTGCCGCCCGCCTCCAGCGTCGACCGCCAGAAACTCGGCGACTTCATGGAGCCCAGCGGCGGCGGGAGCTGGTTCATGGGCGATCTGGAAATCGCGCCAGCCGAACTGCCGCAGTTCCCCGACTACTCGTCGCTGCTGCCCCGGGTCGAGCTGCGATTGCCCCGCCCCGGCAACACTCCCTAGCCGGCCTGTGTTTCTGCCCCTCCGATCGTCGAGGCCTGCCTCCCCCATGGCCTGGCCCTGAACGAGTTCCTGACCAAGAAAGAAAAGACCGGAACGACCCTCGAGAAGATCCTCAAGGAAGATCCTCAAGACGCTGATGCGCATGCCGCACAGGTGTCAGCAGCGGCATCAGCTCAGCTCGCACAGCTCGATGTCCACATGCAGCTCGCATGACTGCCCAGGGTCCAACACGCGCAGCCCCGCGTCGATGCCCAGCGATTCCAGACGGAACGGGTCGGGGATACACGTGTACGGTTCGATGCAGAGCGCTTCCCGATGGGGCGGCGTGTACAGCACGCACGCGCGAAAACCGCTGTCGAACGTCAGCGTCATGCGCCGCCCGGACTCTGGATCGTCGATCGTGGCCTCGCACTGCCCGCCGCGCGCGACCAGGTCAGAGAACACGTCGTCGTACGTCATGTCGCGAAACATCTGACCGCGCTCCAGCCGCGCGGCGACGTCCGGCGGCATGGGGCTGCCGGTGGGGATCATCGCTGCCAGCTCCCAACAGCGTTGCACCGGCACGTGGACGCGGCAGCCGGCTGCCGACGTGCCACCCAAGGGGAGGCGGAAGTACGGATGTGTGCCCAGGCCGTACGGCAGCGGGCACGCGGCCGGATTCTCGATGCGGTAGGTGGCGGACAGCTGCGCCCCGCGCAACGTGTAACTCGCCCGGATGCGGAAATCGGCCGGCCAACTTTGGAGTAACTGCGGATCATCCTGCGATGCCTGGAATTCGGCCACGAGGCGACTCGACTCGAGCTCCACCACGCGCCACGCGCGTTCATGGACGAAGCCGTGAATCGCGTTGCCCAGCCCATCCCCCGGCGCGAGCGGCCAGTCGCGGCCGTCCCAGTGGAGCGTAGTCCCCTGGATCCGGCCCGGGAAGGGAAACAACACCGGATTCCCGCTGCCGCTCGCCCGCTTGTCCCCCTGCTCGAAACCCGGCTCCGCCCACAGCACTTCGACCGGCCCGGACCTGGTCGGCACCTGGAACTGGAAACAGTTGCAGCCGACACCTGGCAGGAAGCGGGCCAGCGCGCCCGAGTCGGGATCGATGAGCGTCAGAATCTCACATGTCATTTCGTGGCGACCTCCAGTCTCCGCAGGCACCGTCGGGCGATACTTCCGCGCGGTGTCTGCATTGTGTGAGACCATTGTGTGACACGGCAGCGTCGTTCAGCAAGGTGTGCACCGCGCGGTTTGCAACGGCAGACAATCCTGGCGTCCTGGCGGCCCAGCATGAGGTTGCCTTGCGAGCCCCCATGCACCTGACTATCATGCAGCCGTTGGATTATCCCATACGCGATTCCGCACCGGGCGATTAGCTCAGTTGGTTAGAGCACCTCGTTTACACCGAGGGGGTCGGGGGTTCGAGTCCCTCATCGCCCACTGATCGTAAACCCTGTCGACAGTTTCAATTGCATCTCATTCCCCCTATTCAACGCGAACGAGCGGAGCGACGATGCGAGCTGAACAGTGGGATGTGCTGAAGCGGTGCGCGGCCGGGGAAGATTTCGCCGTGCCCCCGGTGGCGTTGATTATTGACAGCCCCTGGCTGCCAGGTTACCTCGGCATCTCGACCCTGGACTACCTGACCGTGCCGGAAGTCTGGCTGCACGCCAACGTGACGGTGGCCCGCGAGTTCCCTGACGTGATCTTCGTACCCGGTTTCTGGGTCGAGATGGGCATGGCTGCTGAACCGAGCGCCTTCGGCTGCCGGCTGACCTTCCATCACGACAGGGTCCCCGACGTGCATGCGTTGACGGCCGAGATTCAGGACGTGTGCCGGCTGGCGCCCCCCAACCCGCGCCGCGACGGCCTGCTGCCGGTCATCCTGAACTACTATCAGTTGCTCCGGCCGCGCATCGCGGATGCGGGGCATGTGGTCCGGATCATGGCCGCGCGTGGGCCGCTGGTGCTGGCGACGCATCTGCTGGGTGTCACCGAATTCCTGCTGGCTCTGAAGACGGCTCCCGACCAGGTACACCAGCTGCTGCGCACCACAACGACGCTGGTGCGCACGTGGCTGGAGGCACAGGCCGAGGTGTTGCCGGATGTCGGGGGCGTGCTGCTGTTGGACGACATCGTGGGTTTCCTGTCGCTGGCGGACTATCGCGAGTTCGCCCACCCCTATCTGGCCGACGTGTTCGGGGCGTTCCCCGAGTTGTTGAAGCTGTTCCACAACGACACGAACAACCCGGTCGCGTTCGGCTGTTACGCCGAACTGGGCATCCGCGTGCTCAACTTCACGCACCAGCAGCCGCTAGACCGGGTCCGCGATCTGGTGGGCGGCGAGATCTGCCTGATGGGCAACGTCCCGCCGCTGGAGGTGCTGGCCCGCGGCACGCCCGACGAGGTCCAGGCACATGTGGCGGCGTGTCGCCGAGCGCACCCGGCGGCACACGGCTGGCTGCTGTCAGCCGGCGGCGGCACATCGCCGGGTACGCCGGGTGCGAACATCCGCGCTCTGGCGGCGGCGCGCAGCGTGTAGGGGTGGCAGCTGCCTGCGAAAGGAGTTGGAGTTTTACGATGCTGAAGATCGCCATACTAGGTACGGGGGCGATTGCGGACCGTCACATCCAGTCGTATCTCAAGTTCCCGGACCAGTGCCGGGTGGTGGCCCTGGCCGATCTGTTTCCCGACAAAGCGCGCGAGAAGGCGTCGCGGCACGGGCTGGAGGCGGCCGTGTTTCCCGACCTGAAACGGCTGCTGGCGGAGGCCGACTTCGACGCCGCATCGGTCTGTCTGCCACCGTTCGAACATGCGCCTGCCACCGTCGCGCTGCTGGATGCCGGCAAACACGTGTTGGTCGAAAAGCCCATGGCCACCTGCCTTGCCGAATGCGATCAGATGCAGGCCGCCGCGCGCGCCAGCGGCCGCCTGCTGTCCGTCGTGGCCCAGAATCGTTTCCAGACCCCCGTGATGAAGCTCAAGCAGGTCCTCGAAGCCGGGTTGCTCGGCCGCGTGCTGCACGCGCAGGTCGACTCGTTCTGGTGGCGCGGCAGCAACTACTACGACCTCTGGTGGCGCGGCACCTGGGACAAGGAAGGTGGCGGCTGCACGATGAACCACGCCGTCCACCACATCGACCTGTTCCAGTGGATGCGAGGGCTGCCAACCGAAGTGTGGGCCGTCAACGCGAACCTGAACCACGACAATTCGGAGGTCGAGGATTTCGCCACCGCGGTGCTGCAGTACCCGGACGGCAGCATCGGCCAGATCACCGCCTCGCTGGTCCATCATGGGGAGGATCAACAGCTGGTGTTCCAGGGTGAGCGTGCACGGGTCGGACTGCCCTGGCAAGTGCGTGCCATGACACAGCGGGAGAATGGGTTCCCCACAGAGGACGTCTCGACGCAGGACAAGATCCAGGATTTCTACGACCGGCTGCCGGACGTCGTACAGCAGGGGCATGACGGGCAGATCGCGAATTTCCTGCAAGCGATCGCAGGGGACGCACCGCTGCTGATCGACGCCGAGCAGGGGCGGCGCACGCTGGAGCTGGTCAGTGCCATCTATCAGTCGGGTCATCTGGGCGGCAAGGTGGCGCTGCCGTTGACGCCCGACGATCCGTTCTATGCGCGGGACGGCATCCTCCGCGTGGCGCGGCGATTCCGTACGAAAACCCGCAGCGTGGCCAACTTCGCCGACAACGAAATCACTTTCGGCCGGGACTATGGGAAGTGAGAGGCGACCATGACGCAGAAAGCCGACGGCATGCACTACGCGCCGCGGGGCAAGGCCCGACCGGTCTGCGGTCCGGGCGAGTTCCGTTTCGCGGCCGTGGGGCTGGACCATGGGCATATCTACGGCATGTGCAACGGACTGCTCGAGGCCGGCGGTGAGCTGGTCTGGGTCTACGATCCCGATCCGCGCAAGGTGGAGACGTTTTGCCAGACCTACCCGGGCGCAGCTCCGGCACGGGAGGAAGCCGAAGTCCTGGAAGATCCGTCTGTGACGCTCGTCGCCAGCGCGCCGGTGCCGTGCCAGCGCGGTCCGCTGGGGCTGCGCACACTGGACCACGGCAAAGACTACTTCACCGACAAGCCGCCGCTGACGACGCTCGCACAACTCGACGCGGTGCGGGAGCAGGTCGCGCAGACCGGCCGGATCTTCGCCGTCTACTACTCGGAACGGCTGCACGTCGAAGCCGCCGTCCACGCCGGACAGCTCATCCAGGACGGCGCGATCGGGCGTGTCCTGCAGGTGATCGGACTCGGCCCGCACCGCCTGAGTCCCGCACAGCGTCCCGCCTGGTTCTGGGATCGGCAGCAGTACGGCGGCATTCTGGTGGACATCGGCAGCCATCAGATCGAACAGTGCCTGTACTATACCGGTGCACAGAATGCCCGCGTGCTGCACAGCACCGTGGCTAACTACCACAATCCGGATCACCCGGCCTTCGAGGATTTCGGCGACGCCAGCTTCCTGGCTGACAACGGCGCCAGCTTCTACTTCCGGGTCGACTGGTTCACCCCCGACGGCTTGAGTGCCTGGGGTGATGGCCGGACGATCGTGCTCGGCACCGACGGCTATCTGGAACTGCGCAAGTACCTGGACGTCGCCCGGGATGGTGCGGGCGATCACGTGTACCTGGTGGATCACACAGGTGAACGGCACATTCCCGTGCACGGCCAGGTGGGCTTCCCGTTCTTCGGTCAGCTCATACTCGATTGTCTCCAGCGCACCGATCACGCCATGCCGCAGCGGCACACGTTCCTGGCCATCGAACTGGCGCTCCAGGCCCAGGCTCAAGCGCTGCACATCGGTTGCTGACGCGGTTCCCGGATGTGGAAGTGCCCTGCCTCGATGTATCGACCATTCCTGTCCACGAGGACCCGTACCGACCAATCACCTGGGCGGGCACACGTCTGCTGGCCGAACGGCCGGAGGAGGCGAGTCGGTGTGACTTGCTCCTTCCTCCCGTGATTCCGCTTGTGCCGATCCTGACGGCTGCGCAGCGAACGCGCTTTTGGTTGCATTTGTCGGGCCACCTGGATCGATCATTCCCAACATGCGAAGGATGCGGTGGAACAAGACGGCCCGGACAGGACCGGATGCCCTGCCGGCCGGCGGACAGGTGCACGCGGACGACGCGAGTTTGCTGACGGGGTAAGCCCGCAGGCTCCTGGAGCGTGATTGACCGTGAAACGCACAAGCAGTTGGGCCTTGTGCCGCGGTCGACCAACCTCCAGGAGACTGCGGGCGTTTTTTTCTTGTCCTGCCCCCGCTCCCTGCAATTCCAAGCTCTCTTCTCTCCTCTCTACTCTCTCCTCCCTCACAGCGGGCGAATCGTAATCTCGCGCACCACAATCTGCATCGTGGCGAATTCATCGCCGGGATGAACCTGGAATCCGATGCGGCCGCTGTCCGACACGTCCGCCCGCACGTCCACCACCTTCTTTCCATTGAGGAAGATGACCTGCCGGCTGCCGGCGGCCCGGATGACCATGGTGTTCCAGCCTTCCCGATCGATGATGCTCGCATCCGTGTTAACCGCTTCGAACGGTCCGCCCGTGCCCCCTGGACGATACAGCGAGCCGCTCAGCGCAAATGGATTCTCGTACTCGAGAATGTCGGCCTGGTACGCCTTCTCGCCGCTCTGGTACCGGTACCACACACCGCTGTTGGCGGGCCATACGACGCGGTAGGTGACGGTAAGCTCGAAATCGTCGTACGTATCAGTGGTGAACAGGTCGCCGGGGGTGTTACCCGCTCCTTGCCGCCCGATCAACATGCCATCCTTGACCTCCCACACGGCCTGGCCTTCCGCCGTCCATCCGGTCAGATCCCGGCCATTGAACAGTGCTGTGGTGGGGGCGTCCGGATCGGCCGGGCGGCCGGCCGTCCAGCGAATGGAGCGGGCCAGAACCGTCCGGTAACTCGGATGCTCGTACGCGTGGCGGTCGTGCCCCAGTTCCAGGTACACCACGCGGCTGCGGCCGTACTGCTTCACCCAGCAGATCTCCGGATCGCTCTGAGGATGATCCGTGGTGAGCAGGACACGGACGTTCGGATCGGTGTCGTAGTTTTTGTAGGTCTCGTCGTGGATCTGAAAATCCTGCAGGCCGCGAGTGATCGGGTGATCGGTATCGGCCACCCGGACCTGGATATCCATATCATGGTAGAACTCGGACGCGGGCACCGTCTGGCCATCGACGGTCCGGGGGGCCACCCGGTAATGACCGCCGATGATCTTGCCGTATTCGGGCCATTCCGGGTGTCCACCCAGGGTATGATGCAGCGCCACCAGTCCGATGCCGCGATTGAGCAGCGCGACGAAGGCCTGTTGTTGTTCGGGAGTGAATCCCGGTACCCACATGTCATAGAGCACGATGACATCGACCTTGTCAGCCAATTCGGGCGTCAGCCGCGCCGCCGCATCGGGGAAGGTGGCGTATTCGACGGCGATGTCCGGGATGGCCGCGAACATGGCGTTGAACTGTGGCACGTCATAGTCGTGTCCGCCGGTGATGACGAGCACCTGGAGCTGGTCCTCTTTGACGGCTGCAGCGCCTTGGGCAAGGGTGACTCCCAGGCACATCTGGAAAACGATCAACAACAGCAGGGTTCTTCGCGTCAGCATGGACGTCAGCATAGACTCGGTCTCCTCAGGCATGAGTAGTTGGCAGGCATGGAACCAGACGCACGCAGTGTCCGCCATTGTAACGCGGGAAACGGGCCCGGTGAGATACCTGTGCGCGATTTCCGCAGGCGCATCACAAGGCGCGATTGGTACACGGGGTGATTAGCACACGGGACGATTGGGCCGCCGCGCTCCCCTGGCACGGACTGGCAACCGGCTATCGCCACAGGGTATCATCGGGGATCGGCGCAGCCGATGAAGCGGTGCCTGCCGGTTGCCCCCGGGGCGTACGGCAGCACGCGTGTGAGGAACTGGCGTACAGAATCAGGGAGGCAGATGGGGTGAGCAGACTGCAGGAATCGGGCCGCTTCGTGGGGCAGTGCCCGCATGGAGCGCTGGCAGACGCTGCACGGCAACTGTTGGTGGCGTGTTGTCTGGTGTTTGCTTGTCTGGTATTTGCGAGCGGGCCGGTTTTCGCCGGTGGGGGGCCGGAGAACGTGGCACTGGTCGTGAACGCCGACAGCTGGGCGTCCCAGACCGTGGCCAACCACTACCTCCAGTGGCGGCAGATTCCGCCGTCGAACGTCGTGTACCTGACAGATCTGTCCAGTTTCGAGCAGACCGACGTCGAGACGTTTCGCGAGACCATTCTCGTGCCCGTCTTCAAGACGCTGTTCGAACGGAACCTGCTCGAACATGTCGATTACATCGTCTACTCGTCCGACTTTCCCACGGCCATCGATGCGCGCCGCGACCTGGGCGGTGCCGCGCCGGACAAACTTCTGGCCCCCACAGCCTCCCTCACCGGCTTGACCTACCTCTACCAATTCGTGCTGGCCAAGAACCGCCACTACCTGGAGCTGATCAATAACTTCTACGCGCGTCGTCCGCTGCGCGATCTGCAACAGTCGGCGTTGTCGGCGGAACACGGCAAGGCGGTGCAGGAAGCGCAGGAGCTGGCGAATGCGGGCAAGAGCCAGGAGCCGCTGGAAATCCAGCCGACGACCGCCTTCCGCTCGAAGTACGCCTGGGATCCCACCGGTACCCGCGTGGCGGAGCAGGGCATGCGTTACGTGCTGTCCACCATGCTGGCGGTGACGAGCGGCCGGGGTAATTCAGTCCGTGAAGCCCTGGACTATCTGCAGCGCAGCGTGGCGGCCGACGCCACGCACCCCCGGGGCACCATCTACTTCATGAAGAACAACGACGTCCGGTCCACGACGCGGCAGTGGGCGTTTGCCACGGCTGTCCAGGCGTTGGCAGAGACCGGCGTGCAGGGCGCCATCGTCGACGGCACTCTGCCCCAGCAGAAGGACGACGTGCTGGGCGCGATGATCGGCTCCGCCGGAGTGAACTGGAAGAAGTCGGGCAGCACGATCCTGCCCGGGGCGATCTGCGAGCACCTGACGAGCTTCGGGGGAATCCTGACGGAAGGGGCCAGCCAGACGCCGCTGACGGAGTTCCTGCGCCATGGCGCGGCTGGCTCGAGCGGCACGGTTGTCGAGCCGCTGTCGATCCATGCCAAGTTCCCCTCCGCCTTCCTCCACCTGCACTATGTGCGCGGCGCGTCGCTGGCCGAAGCGTTCTATCAATCAGTGCTCGGGCCGTACCAACTGCTCATCGTGGGCGATGCCCTGTGCCAGCCGTGGGCCACGCGTCTGGAACTGGAACTGCCGGGCGTCGAGCCTGGGCAGAAAACCACGGGCCAGCTGGTGCTGGAGCCGCGCGTCACCGGAGTGAGCGACATCAGCGCCGCCGTCGACCACTTCCAGGTGTTCCTGGACGGCAGGCGGCTGGCGTCCGACCCGGCGCGGCAGCGGTTCGTCCTGGATACCACGGCGGTGGCCGACGGGTGGCACGAGCTGCGTGTGGTGGCCGTGGCCCCCGGCCCGCTGGAGACCCAGAGCCGGATCATGGTGCCAATTGTCATCGCCAACCAGGGCAGCTCCCTGACGCTCGAGCGCGACGGCTCCGACGCAACGGAGATTGCCTACGGCGAACTGCTGACCGTGCGTGCGCGGGCAGCGGACGCGCCGTCGATCGAGATCCTGCACAACGGCCGCTCGCTCGGCACGATCGAAGGATCCGAGGGCACCCTGCAGGTCGATACGCGCCGGCTGGGGATGGGACCTGTAGCGTTGCAGGCGTCCAGCCGCCTGGCGGGCCAGACGTGCCGCAGCGCGCCGCTCGCGCTCACCATCCTGCCCCCGCCGCCGCTGCCGCCGGTGACGGACGTGAACGCCGCGCAACTGGTCGACGGCTTGCGGCTGACCGTGGGCAACGACCTGCCGGTCATCGTGACCGAGACGAAAGATGCCCGCTGGCTGGCCAAGCTCAACCCGGGGGCGGACCAGCCGCTGGTGCTCGACGCGTACTTCACGGTGCCGGCGGACGACGTGTACCAGTTCCAGTTGGAGGGCAATTCGGTGAACGCGCTGAAGGTGGACGACCAGCAGATCTGGCCGACGGGCACCGCTCCCACCGGCCCCATCGCGTGGACCATGGTGCCGGTGCACCTGCAGCCAGGCATCCATCGTTTCACGCTGACCGGCACGACGGCTCGCGCCCCCACCTTGCGCGTCCGCTTCGGTGGCCCTGGCTGCACGTCACTCGATGGTAAACGGTTTCGGCATCTCGAGTAACTTTCGGGGAGGCGGCAGTCGGGACAGCCCTCGAGTGGCCGTCGCTCCACATGCCGCTGACCGATCCTGACACGTACCTTGAAGTCCTTGGATCACAGACGATTCGAACACACCAGTAGCAGAGGATCATCCCATGGTTCACCGTCACAGCATGCGGTTGTTGACCGGCATCGGGTTCGTGGCGGGCCTGTGCAGCGTACTGGGCGCCGCGCGTGCCCAGGATCCCGCACGGCCGCCGAACATCGTGGTGATCTTTATCGACGACATGGGGTACGCCGACATCGGGCCGTTCGGCGCGCAAGGCTACGCCACACCGCACCTGGATCGCCTGGCAGCCGAAGGCATGAAGTTCACCGACTTCGTGGTTTCTTCGGCCGTCTGTTCGGCATCCCGGGCAGCGTTGATGACGGGCTGCTATCACGGGCGTGTCGGGATCGACGGCGCGCTGGGCCCGCGCGCCGAGATCGGGATTCACGCGCGGGAGATGACGCTCGGCGAGGTGTGCCAGCAGAAGGGCTATGCCACGGCCTGTTTCGGCAAGTGGCACCTGGGCCACCATCCGAAGTTCCTGCCGCTCCAGCACGGGTTCGATGAGTACTTCGGCTTGCCCTACTCCAACGACATGTGGCCGCAGCATCCGGACTACGTCGCGCTGCCTCCGGATTCCGCAGCGCGGAAGCGCGGCTTTCCTCCCCTGCCCTTGATCGAGGGGAACCAGGTAGTCAGCAGCGACGTGACCTCGCAGGATCAGGAATCGCTGACCACCTGGTATACGGAACACGCGGTGGACTTCATCCAGCGGCACGCGGCGCAGCCCTTCCTGCTGTACGTGCCGCACAGCATGGTGCATGTTCCGCTACACGTCTCGGACAAGTTCCGCGGCAAGAGCGCGCGCGGCCTCTTCGGGGACGTCGTGATGGAAGTCGACTGGTCGGTCGGCCAGATTCTCGCAGCGCTCGAACGTAACGGGCTCGACAGTCAGACGCTGGTCATCTTCACAGCCGACAATGGCCCCTGGTTGAGTTACGGCGAGCATGCCGGATCCGCGGGGCCACTGCGGGAAGGCAAGGGGACCGAATTCGAGGGAGGGATTCGCGTGCCAACGCTGATGCGCTGGCCGGGCAGGATCCCGGCCGACAGCGTGTGCGACGAACTGGCTTCGACGATCGACATCCTGCCCACCGTCGCCGCCCTCATCGGCGCCGAACTGCCAGCCCACCAGATCGACGGCAAGGATATCCGGCCGCTGATGTTCGGCGAACCCGGCGCACAGTCACCCCACGAGGCGTTCTGGTGCTATCTGGCCAGCAACGAACTGCAGGCGGTCCGGGATCGGCGTTGGAAGTTGCATCTGCCCCACAACTACCGTACGCTCGCCGGGAATCCGGGAGGCAGGGGCGGCTCGCCCGCCCCCTACAGCGTCGCCAGCATCGGCCTGGAGCTGTTCGACCTCAAATCCGACCCGGGCGAATCGACGAACGTGGCGGACCAGTACCCGGACGAGGTGGCGCGCCTGCAGCAATGGGCCGAACGCGCGCGGGTCGAACTCGGGGACCGCCTGACCAACCGCGAAGGGAACGCCGTCCGCCCCGCCGCCAGACTCGAACCGGGCGACACACGGCTGGCCGACTAGCGGGGAGCATCTGCGGGCGCGTCGGGATCACCGCGCGAATCGGAATCCAGCCGCGGGTTGCAGAACGCAATCTGCCGGGCGAGTCGCCGGGCTTCGGCCGCGATCTCCGACAGCGCCGCGGGTGGGGGTGCGGCATCCGGCTCCTGCCTGCCCACACGCCGCGTCAGTTCGGCGACGCGTGCGGCAAGCGGTTGCAGGCGCTGCGTGTTCTCGGGGGTCGTCAGCCGTGCCGCCAGAGCGCCGGCCCGCGCCAGCATGTCCTGCACCTGTTCCACCGAGTCAACTGCAACTGCCGGAACGGCGCTAGCCGTGTCGGCCGCCGCCCCGCGCGGGGGCAGCAGGGCACAGGCCATGCAGATGGCCAGCCGAGTGGACCAGCCCGCCCGAAGCGTGAAACGCAGTGGTTTGCGGCTGCCGCGTTGCATGGATTTCGCCTCCCGAGTGTCCGTAGCATGCCTGCGGCCATCGTACCACGGCCATTGTACCACCGCCCAATCGTCCGTGGGCACTGCTCCGCCCACCCGCCCCGCGGGTCAGCCCCCCCAGTTCACAGCGCGCCGCACCAGCGTCTGGTAGTTGGTCAGCGTGCGAGGCTCGATCTTCCGGCCCACCGGACAAGCGGTGGGCATCAGGACGAAGCCGCGTCCCTGGCCGGCGGTTCCCTGTTCGAGTGTCTGGCACACCAGCGTGTCGAACTGGGCCGGCTCCATCCGTTCGATGTCGGCGACTTCCACGTTTCCGAACAGCACCAGCTGCTGGCCGTAACGCTCCCGGACATAGTCCATGGTAACATCGCCCAGCGGCGGCGGCTCGAGCGGATCGATCGCATCCGCCTGCATGCCGACGATCATGTCCAGCAGATGGCGAGTGCGACCGTGACTGTGAATGCGGACCCAGCCGCCGTGCGCGTGGATCGCCTCCACCATGGGAGTCACATACCGCACGACATACTCCTCGAACAGCTGCGGCGGCAGGTACGGTTCGGCCGCATACTCGGGCCCATAGATGCGCCACAGCCGCCCCGGAAACGCCCGGGATACCTGCTCGGTCCGGCGCTGCAGCGGCCCGGCCAGCTTCTGCAGCAACTGGTGGAACAGCGCGCGTTCCGTGAAGGCGACAATCGTGTAGTCCTGCATGCTGAACAGCGTGGCCGCCGCACAGAGCGGATCCTCCGTGTCGACCATCACGATACCGCGATCCCCCACCGACTGCTCCTCGGCAGCCAACGGATCCACCGCGATCGGCTGGTCGAAGAACTCGTCGGGCAGCTGCAGATAGGCCAGCAGATCGTCCCGGTCCTTGAGCAGGTGCTCGACCGTCCAGAGGGTGTCGACGTCCTTCTCGCGCCGCATCTGGCAGGTGAGCTGGCGGCCACCGATCTGCACCGTCACGCGCGTGTGGCGGCAGCCGTCCTGTTCCCACGACTCGGTCCGCATCAGCTCGTCTCGCACCGACCGGGCGGCGGACGGCGACGCCTGGTCCCAGGCCACATGCGACTGGGCGCGCACGGCGCTCCGCATGCGAATCAGGTCGGTTTCCTCCTCGGCGAGCTCCAGCAGCGGGCGCCAGCTCGGGTCGTGATAGACGTTGTACGGATCGGGATCGGTGGGGTCCATTGGCAGGCCACCGATCTCGTACAGGCTGACTGGCGGCCGATCCACCGGCTCGCCGCGCAGTGTCGCCATGAGCCGGTCGCGGCGCGTCATGGGTCGTGTCATGGGTCGTCCAATACCATCTGGCAGTAACTTTCGTAGCGTCGTACGTCGAGCTTCCCGTCGGCCGTCGCGTCCTTGACGGCACACCCTTCTTCATGCGTGTGCGTGCAGTCGGGAAAGCGGCAGTGACTCACAAACGGCCGCAGGTCGCGGAAGTAGCCGGCCACTTCTTCCGGAATCACATCCCACAGCTGGAACTGCCGGATGCCCGGCGTGTCGACGACGTAGCCGCCGACCTGCAGCGGGATGAGTTGCGCGGTGGTCGTCGTGTGCCGTCCCTTCTGCGTCTCGTCACTGACCGTCCGCACGCGGAGCTGCAGATCCGGCTGAATCGCGTTGAGCAGCGACGATTTGCCGACGCCGCTCTGCCCCGCCACCACGCTCTGCTGGTTGGCCAGCACGCGTTGCAGGCGGTCGATGCCAAACCCCGTCGTCGCCGACAGCACCAGGACCTGGTAGCCCATCTGGCCATACACGCCCATGAGCGGTTGCAGGTCGGCGGGCTCCACCAGGTCGATCTTGTTGAGGCAGATCACCGGGTGGATGCGTGCCTTCTCGGCGGTAACCAGCATGCGGTCGATCAGGTGCGGCTTGGGCATCGGTTCGGCGGCGCTGCTGACGATCAACAGCTGGTCGACATTGGCCACGATCACCTGCTGCCGCCCGCGGCTGGTGCGGCTCAGGATGCCGCGGCGCGGTTCCACGCGTTCGATGAACCCCTCCCCCTGCTCGGTCGGCCGGAACCAGACGCGGTCGCCCGCCGCCACCACGTGCCGCTGATCGGTACTCAGCGACTTGAGCAGCCGGCGCATGGCGCAGCGAAACTGCTGGCCGGTGTCGTCCTGGACCACGCTCACCAGCCCGTGCACGACCAGGACGCGTCCCGGCCGGCAGAGGGTGTGATCCACATCGAGCTGCACATCGAAACCGCTGTCCGGGTCCGCCGCGACAGCGCCGCGGACCGTGCGTTTGCGCGTCAGGTCCCCCTTGCCGCTGACCCGTTCTATCTGCGGCGCCAGCTCCTGCTTCTCCAGATCCTCGCGGGCGTACTGCCGCGTGATGTCTCCGTCGCGTGCTCGCGTGTTGTGGCGTTTGCGGAACTCCGTGCGGATCTTGCGCTGTTTCTTCTTGCTGCTCACAGCTCACCCATGGACCGACGGCCCGATCAGCTGTTCAATTTCCCGTTCAGAGAGCTCTTCCGAGGCCAGCAATGCCTGGGTCAGCGTCTCGAGTTGCTCGCGGTGATCCACCAGCAGCTTTTCGGCGTCTTGGGCCGCGCCGTGCAGGATCCGTGCCACTTCCTCGTCGATCAGCTCCATCGTGTGCTCGCTGAACATCCGCTGCCGATGGATCTCCCGGCCCAGAAACGGGTCCTCGTCAGAGATTTTGTAGCTCACCGGGCCCAGCCGTTCGCTCATTCCCCAGTGCGTCACCATGCGGCGGGCGATGCCGGTGGCCCGTTCCAGATCGTTTTCGGCGCCGGCCGTCGTTTCGTTGTAGATCAGCTTCTCGGCAGCCCGCCCGCCCAGCATGACGACCAGGTGATCGCGCAGTTCATGCTCGGCAACGCTCAACCGGTCCTCGGTTGGAATGGTGTGGGTTCCGCCGAGCGCGCGGCCGCGCGGTATGATCGTCACCTTGTGCACGCGGTGCGCGCCGGGCGATGTCCAGGCGGCCAGCGTGTGCCCCGCCTCGTGATAGGCGGTTTTCTCCTTCTCCTTGTCCGACAGGACCTCCTCGCGCTTGGCACCCATCAGGACCTTGTCGCGGGCATAGTCGAAGTCGGCCATCGTGACCCGATTGGTGTCCTGCCGCGCCGCCCACAGCGCCGCCTCGTTGACGATGTTCCGGATGTCCGCACCGGTCAGGCCGACCGTGGCGGCCGCCATCCGGCTCAAGTCGACATCGTCCGCCAGCGGCACATCCCGCACGTGGACCTTGAAGATCTCCAGGCGACCCTTGAGTGTGGGGCGATCGACCGTGATGTGACGGTCGAACCGGCCGGGGCGCAGCAGGGCGGGGTCCAGCACGTCCGGCCGGTTAGTCGAGGCGAGCACGATCACCGAGTCGTTCTGGGCGAAGCCGTCCATCTCGCTCAGGATCTGGTTGAGCGTCTGCTCGCGTTCGTCGTGTCCGCCCCCCAGGCCAGCACCGCGCTGGCGCCCCACCGCGTCGATCTCGTCGATGAAGATGATGGCCGGCGAGTTCTCCTTCGCCGTCTTGAACAGGTCCCGCACGCGGCTGGCCCCGACCCCGACGAACATCTGTATGAACTCGGACCCGGTCACCGAATAGAACGGGACACTGGCTTCGCCCGCCACGGCGCGGGCCAGCAGCGTCTTGCCGGTGCCAGGCGGCCCGTTGAGCAGCACCCCTTTCGGGACGCGGCCACCGAGGCGCTGGAACCGGTCCGGATTCCGCAGATACTCGACAATCTCCTCCAGGTCCGCTTTGACACCTTCCAGCCCGGCCACGTCCTTGAATGTCACTGGCTGCGAGACGGCTTCGTAGCGCTTCGCCGGGCTCTTGCTGAACCCCATCAGGAACCCGCCACCCATCATCTGGTCCCGCGTCCGGCGATACGAAAACCAGAAGAAGGCAAACAGCGCCAGCGGCACCAGCAGCACGAACATGTAAAACATGACCAGCGCGTTGCTGGGCGGCTCGATCTCCAGCTTGATCCCCTTGCTCCGCAGCAGGTCGATCAGCTGCTGGCGCGACTCCCCTTCCTGCGGCAGGACCACCCGGAAGTGCTTCTGCAACTGCTTCTGCGGATCCCCCTGCTTCGGCTTGCCCTCCCGATCGATCCAGTCGAACTCCGGCGGCGGCTGCTGGAACACGCCGTTGGCATCCTGGCTGCCGATCTGCACGAACACGACGTTGTTCTGTTCGATCTGCTCCAGGAAGAACGAATACGGGATCGTCGACCGCCGCGGCCCCTGCGCGAAGATCAAGGCGATCGCCATGATGCCGACGATGACCAGCAGCACCCAGACGTTGGGGCCGGGGCGGCGAATCGCCGCCTTCAATTCGCCGCCCGGTTTGCGGCTGTCGCGTGACGAATTCTCCATTACCGTCCTTCCAACGTCCTGCTCTGGGTTCTTCAATGCTGCCCGCGTTCAACGCTGCCCGCCAAGGAGTACGCCAATTGTATAGCACCCCTGGCGAAATTGCGATGCACCCCGCGCGGTTAGCGGCCCCCTGAACCGCCCCCCGTACAGCGCCGGAACAGCGCCTCCTGGTCGGCCGTCACGCCGGCTGCCGACTGACCTCCCGCGCCGCGCGTCTGCCCGTCGCTGGCAAGTACGCGCTGCGTCAGTTCGTCGAGTTCGCCGGGGGTGAAGATGTCGGTGGCGCGGACGCGATAGCCGGCTTCGGCCGCCCGCAAGAGATGCTGCACCAGCGCGGCGTGGTCGAGCCCGCGAATCCGCGCGCACTCGGCGAGCGAACATCCGGCGTCGATCACGCGCCAGGTCCAGTAATAGTCCGGACGCGTCGCCGGATCGGGATCGGCCGTACTGGCCGCGTCCGGTCGCCCGACGGCCGCCGGCAGCGGCGTCGCGCTGGCCCGGCCCGCGTCCCCGTCCGGCTTGGTCCCGCTCTGCGCATGGGGCGCGGGCTGTGACGCCGCGGGCTGCGGTGCCGCGGGCCGATGCAGCTTCCACCGCAGCTGGCCCGGCACCACCAGCGGTGCCTCCAGCGCCCGCTGCCCCTTCATCACCTGCTGGCCGTATGGTGTGAGCCGCACCGTCGGCCGGAACCGCTGTGCTTCCTTCTGCTCCACCAGCCCGGCCGCGATCAGGGCATCGAGCAGCATGCCGGCATCCGACTGGGACAGGTGCGACAGGATACCGAAGGTGCTGAGCTGGTCCAGACGCAGCTTGCGGAGCTGCTGGGACTGGGAGCCGCAGAGCATCTTGGCGACCAGCCCCTTGCCGACGCGCCCCTGTGTGCGTGCGACGCCGCTCAGCGCCATCCGCACGCAGCGCAGCATCGACTCGTCGCTGCCGGCCGGCACCGCGGCGTCTGCCGCGGACCGCGCACGGTGCGGCGCGGGACCACAGTTATCACACACACCGCAGTGCCGCGCCTGCGGATCGCCGAAATACCGCAGGATCTCCAGCTGGCGGCAGCCGCCGGACGTGGCGTAGCCGATGACACGTTCCAGCTTCTCGTACTCGCGCGCCTTGCGCTGTTCGAGCGTGGTGAAATCGATGTCCAGCTTCGCGAAGGGACGCTGCCGGTTGCACACGTGCACCGCGCGGCCGCGAAAGGGAGGGACATAGTCGAAGCCGGGCAGCCTGCGCAGCGTGCGGAGCGCGCGGTTCACGGCGTCCCGCGGCATGTCGGCTGCGTCGACCAGATCGGCCAGCGGAAAGTAGACACGCTCGCCGCGGCGTGCGCCGACCAGCCCCTCGATCGCGCGCAGCACGCGGCGCTGCGCGGAGGCCTCGCGGGGCAGCAGTTCGACGAGCGACGGGAGCGGCGAGTCCAGCCGCACCGCCGCGCGATTCTCCTGGGTGGCCAACCGCTCGATCGCGCCGCAGCGTTCCAGCAGCTGCTCGCAGGCGCCAATCCCTTCCCCGCCAAGTTCCAGAGTCAGGCGCTCCTTGAGCTCCTGCTGTGTCACTTCGATCGGGTCTTCGACCAGGCTGCACAGATACTGATAGACGCGTGCCACCGTCTCCCGCGAAGGATAGGCGTTTTCGATGAAGAACTCCTGCACGTGACGGTCCGCCGGCGTGTACAGCAACAGGCAGCGCGACGTGTGGCCATCCCGCCCGGCGCGCCCCGCCTCCTGGTAATACGCCTCCAGACTGCCCGGCATGTTGTAGTGCACCACGAACCGCAGGTCCGCCTTGTCGATCCCCATGCCAAACGCATTGGTCGCCACCACGATCGGCGTGTCGCCCGCCATGAACGCTTCCTGCGCGCGGCGGCGTGCCTCCAGGTCCAGGCCGGCGTGGTACAGGCCCACCCGGCGGTCCCCCACCGCGTCGCACAGACTGGCCACCTCTTCGCAGCGCCGCCGCGTGGCCGCGTACACAATACCGGCCCCCGGCGTCTGATGCAGGAAGTCCACCAGCAGCTCATCCTTCCGCGCGGCCGGCGCGTACTGGACTTCGAACCGCAGATTGGGGCGCGCGAAACCCGTGATGAAGACGGCCGGCGCGCGCAGCTCGAGCAGCTTGCCCACATCGGCGCGGACCTCCGGCGTCGCCGTCGCCGTCAGCGCGATGGTGGTCGGGCTGCCCAGCTGCCGCCGCAGCGCACCCAGGCGGGCATAGTCCGGGCGGAAATCGTGCCCCCACTGGCTGATGCAGTGCGCCTCGTCGACCGCCAGCAGCTGGACCGCCGTCCGGCCAAGCGCCTCGAGAAACCGCCCACTGCGCAGCCGTTCCGGCGCGATGTAGACCAGATCGTAGTGGCCCGCCGCCATCCAGGCCAACCGCTGATTCTGCTCGCCGGCGTCCAGCGTGCTGTTGATGAGCGTCGCCCGCACCCCCAGGGCCTGCAACGTGTCGACCTGGTCCTTCATCAGCGCGATCAGCGGGGACACCACCAGCGTCACCCCATCCCGCATCACCGCCGGCAACTGGTAGCATAGACTCTTGCCGCCACCTGTGGGCATAATGCACAGGCAGTCGCGGCCCGCCAGGACCGCCTTGATCACCTCAGCCTGCCCCGGTCGAAAGGAGTCCAGGGCGAACGTGGTCAGATGCTGCTGCAGTTGGTCATCCAGTGTCTTGGCCATCGAGATCCGTCCACCACCAGAGGCTTGGCGCCACGCTCGCTCCGGAGCACGCATTGTAGATGTATCCGCACGTTCCTCCAAGATACACGACGAACCAGCCGGACCGGGCGCCGGTCGAGAACCGCGCGTACACCGGCCGCCGCCAGTCCGGCAGCCCTCCGCCGCTGGCCACGCGCTGTGGCGCCGTGGCGGTGATCTGCCGCGGCGACCGGCTGCTGGTGATACGCCGCGCTGCCACGGTCGAGGCACCCGGCACCTACTGCTTCCCAGGCGGGGCCATCGAACCGGGCGAAAGCGAACAGGACGCGCTGCGCCGCGAGCTGCGCGAGGAGCTGGGGGTGGAGGCAGCGCCGGTGCGCCGCATCTGGCAGAGCATCACCCCGTGGCAGGTCGACCTGCGGTGGTGGCTCGCGGAACTCGACCCGGCCTCCCCGCTGCAGCCCAACCCGGCGGAGGTGGCCGCGACACACTGGCTCACCTGCCGCGAAATCCGCGCGTTGCCCGGACTACTCACCAGCAACCACCACTTCCTCGACGCGCTGGAACGCGGCGCGCTGAGCATGTTTCACGAAGGATCCTCACCATGAAACGACACGCCCGTCGCAGCCTGATGTTGGCCCTCGCCCTCCTGCTCGCCCCCGCCGCATCCACACCGGCTCAAATCCAGTTCGATCTGGGCACCGCTGTGCTGACCATCGAACGGCAGGGTCAGCTCTCCTCCCTCGTGCTGCAGGACGGCAGTGCGTGGCCCGTGGACGCGCGGCCGCTGTTCGTCCTGGAGACGGAACAGCGCCAGCAGGTCCCCGTGGCGGTCGACTTGCAGGGGGATCGCCTGCAGGTGGAATTCCAGGGCGGCGCGACGGCCACGTTTATGGTGCGGACGGAGCCGGGGTTGATGGTCTGGGAGCTGACCGAACTGCAGGGGGCGGAGCCGGGAGTCGAGAAGCTGCAGCTGTTTCATCTGGCGGTTCCGCCCCAGGCAGATCTCGCGGCCGCGCTCAATGCCTGTTCCACGACCGACTGGTCGGTCGCCGTCATGGGGGCCGAACCGAATGTGCTCGGCCAGCCCGAGCGGCTGGTCGGCGCGCATGGGGACCGCCCAGGCTGCTCACATCAGTTCGAGCAGGTGACGGGCCTGGCCCAGGTCGGCCAGTACGCCGCCCGCTTCACGGCCACCTGCAACGAACAGCCGGGCGGGTGGAGCGTGCGCGGCAAGCGGTTCGCGGCGCCGCTGGACCTGACCGGTTGCCGCGCCATCCGCGCCTGGGTACACGGCGATGGGAAGGGAGAACAGTTGAAAATCCAGCTCCACGACGGAGCGGGCGGGTACCGCGACAACTACCTGCCGATCGACTTCCAGGGTTGGCGCCAGGTGACTCTGGTCGACAGCCCGATCAACACGCTGCGCTATGACACGGTCAACGCGCTGAACATCTACTATAACGGCATGCCGGCCGACACGACGGTCACCTGCCACGTCGACCATATTGAAGCGGTAGTGGAACGCGATGGTCGGGAGCAGGTGATCGTGCTGGAGGATTTCGAGTCCCCCAGCGCGGACTGGTGGTCGCCGCCGGGCACCGTGCTGAGCGTGTCGACGACCCACCGGCATGGCTTGACCCCCGCACGGTTCGCCGTGGTCGTCAGCCCGCGTGCGGAACTGTGGGACTACGTGGCGCGGTGCGAGCAGGCGGCGGGCATGCCGAGTCCCCGCCCGGGCGGCGTCTGGAACAAACACTCCCCCTGGATCCACCGCTCGTACTATTTCCTCACCGCGTTCCGTGAATCGCAGTTCGACGAGGCGCTGGCCATCGCCCGCCGCGGTGGTTTCCATACCATCCTGATCGATCAAGGATCGTGGTGCCGCGGCACTGGCCACTTTGAAGTCAACCGGAACAATTTCCCCGACGGACTCGATGGACTCGCCCGCACGATGGAGCGGTTCCGGGAAGCCGGGTTTCGCGTGGGCCTGCATTTCCTGGCCGCCTCGATCTACCCGCCCGACCCATACCTGACGCCGGTGCCCGATCCGCGACTGGTGAAAGGTCCGGCCGTGGCGCTGGCCAGCGACGTGGACGCGGCAGCCGACTTCCTGCCGACGGCCGAGGCCCCCGCGGACTTTCCGGCCGAAGATGGCGGCTATGAAGGGGCCGGCACGGTGCTCCAGATCGGCCAGGAACTGGTGCAGTACTCCGAACGCTCGCTCACGCCCCCGTACGGTTTCCGCGGCTGCCGGCGCGGGCATCTGAGGACCCAGGCCGCCCCGCACCAGGCGGGCGACTCGGTCACCCACCTGGTCCGCGCCTACGGCTACCACATGTTCGACATGGACACGACGCTGCTGGACGAAGTGGCCACCCATTTCGCCCGCGTGGCCAATGCGTGCAAGGTCGACATGCTGTATTTCGACGGGTCCGAGCGGCTGCAAGGCGATCACTGGTACTACAACGCGAAACTCCACAAAGCCTACTACGACAAACTGGAAAACAAGGACGTGCTGTTGCAGGCCAGCAGCTTCAGTCACTACTCGTGGCACCTGCTGGCCCGCTCCGCGTCGGCCGACGGACACGGCGACTTGAAGGGGTACCTGGATGAACGCTCCCCCTGGTTCACCTCCTTCAGCGCCACCGGCATGCCGCTGGACATCGGCTGGTACTATGGCTACGATCCAACCGCCACCCCCGACATGTTCGAGTATGTGCTGGGCACCACCATCGGCTACGACGCATCGATGTCCTTCCAGGTGTCCGTGAATGCGGCCCGGCAGCATCCGTTTACCGGCGAAATCCTCGATCTGATCCGGCGCTATGAACAGCTGCGACTCTCGGGTCGCGTGGATGCCGCCATGAAGGAGCGTCTGCGCATCGATCCGCAACTGGGTGGCAAGCAGGATCCCGCGGAGCGTGCCCAAAGGCTGGATCTGCGCCGCGAGTATCGGCTGCTGGAAGACGACGGAAACGAGTTCTTTCAGCGCGTCGTGTACACGCCGTGGCACACCCTGATGTCCGCTGAGCCGGCCGAGAACTCCTGGCCGGTACGCGTGGCCGCCGGCCCGGTGCGCGCGGGTGTCCAACTCCATGCGCTCGGCGGCGTCTGGCTCACCCCTGGACCATCCTACATGTCGGACGACGCCATCGTACTCGAAACGTTCGACGATCTCGCGCCCTACGCGGGCCAACCCACCGCGTCCGTGCCGGTCCGCGAAATCGGGCCGGGCCAGGCCGGGTCCGTCCTGCCCGGCGTCACACAGCGCCTGGAACTGCGCAGCGACGACGGCCGCGCCGGACCGCACTACGCGGTCTATACGGCCGAAAGCACGCTCGCCACCGCGGACGGCTGGTCGGCCATCGGCAAACGGTTCGACCCGCCACTGGATCTCTCGGACCATCAGGGCATCGGCTTCTGGATGCGCGGGGACGGCCAGGGCGGTGCATTCAAGCTGCAGCTGCGCGACTCCCGCGGCGCCACCGACTACTACATCACCAACGACTTCGAAGGCTGGCGCTATCAACAGCTCCCACGCCCCACTCCCGACCCCATCGATTACAGCCAGGTCACCAGCCTGACGCTCTACTACAACGGCCTGCCCGCCCGTACCACCGCCGCCTGCGCGATCGACGATATCAAAGCGCTCCCCACCTTGGACGAGCGTGCGCTGGTCGATCCGGTCATCGAGGTGGCCGGCCAACGATTCGCCTGGCAGGGCACGCTGCGCGAAGGACAGTACCTCACCCTCTGGCCGGGCGAACCGGCACTACTCAACGCTCCCGGACAGTCCGCACCCGAACGATCGGACCATCCAGTTCCCGAGTGGACACTCCCGGCCGGGGAATTCACCGCCCGCTTGCTCTGCCGTCCACCCCATAACATGCCGGTCCGCGCGCGGCTGACGCTCCAGCCGCCCGAACGGCACGAAATCAGCCCGGCCGAGCCTGGAAGCTAGACCGACTGACGCCCCGGACGGCGCTCCACACACCCTGCACCTGGCGAGACACCTGGCGATCCCCCCAGAAAGAGGTCATGGGGACACGCCCCACCAGCATTTTGCTGGCGTTGTCCACCCCCATAAGCTCTAATCGGGGAATAATCGGAAAATGCTGCGCACACCGAAGCGCTGTTGCATCACAAGTTGCTCAGATTAGAGTAAATGTCATAATCGATATGACCCGGTTAGCCGGTACAGTCCTCCCGGTGGGATGCTTCGGAGGAGCGCAATACGTACGGACCCGAGAGGTGAGCCGTTGTGGAGTTCCAATCTGTCTGATTCTGTCTCTGCCGGTATCCGGCAGTTTCGTAGACGCTGCGCGCGCACGCAACGGCGGAACTCATGCCTCTCTGTTTTGCCCCTTTCTGTTTTGCCTGAACTACCTGATTTAACACCATACAGACGACCCAGTTCGTACTAGGGAGAGTTATCTCATGACTCTGCGACGCCCTCATCGCTCTCTCCATCATCAGCGGGTACTGCGTCAGAACGATTACAATCGTGCGCGTCGCGAGACCCTGCGTCATCTCATCGTTGAGTCACTCGAGCCTCGTCGCCTGCTGGCGGTGGGTCCGGAGTTGTTGGAGATCAGGGTGGATGGTCGCCTCACTCAAGACGGCGACATCCGGCACGACGCGTTCCGCGAGTTGCTCTTTCAGTTCGACACGGACGATGTGATCAACCCGGCGACGCTGAGTGGTTTTCAGTTGAGCCGTGCGGGGGACAACGGCATCCTGGGTGATGAGGACGATGTGGTGGTGGCGGCCGGTTACCGGGGTCTGGGTGTATCGCCGAACGAGGTGATCCTGCGATTCGCCGAGGCGCTGCCGGACGACGTGTATGGCATTCACGTCGACGGGTCGGTGAGGAATACCAATGGAGTGCCGTTCAATGGCGGCAAGGATCTGGACATTCAGTTCACGTTGGACCAGGGGACGCAGGTCATTTCGGTGGTGCCGCAGCCGGTGGTGCGCGATCCGGACACGGGCGCGCTGAGTCAGGCGAAGGACCAGATCGTTGTGTACTTCAACAGTTCGCAGCTGGACGCGGCGGCGGCATCGAATCCGGCCTTCTACCATCTGGTGGATGCCTTGACGGGTGCCTTACTGCTGCCGCAGCAGGTGCAATACGACGCGGCGGCGCAGCAGGCGGTGCTCACGTTCGCCGACGAGTTGCCGGACAGCACCTATCGTCTGCAGATCGGCGTTTCGGATGAACCGAACAACTCGGCAGCGACGGCGACCAGCGTTGGGACGCTGGTGCAGCGGGCGGAGCATGTGGTCTACGCCAGTCCGGAGATTGTGGACGAGAATGGCGACCCGGTCACGATCCCGATCCGCGACAACGAGACGGTGACGTCGCGCATTTCGGTCCACGACACATACCTGGTCCGCGACATTAATGTCGAGATCAACATGGAGCACGCGTATTCGCCCGACTTGCGCGTGCACCTGGTGGGTCCGCGCGGGGACCGGGTTGAGCTGATTCGGGTGACTCCCACGCAGGGGGTGCTGGGCCCGTTTACGGGAACGATCCTGGACGACGAAGCGACGGTCTCGATCACCGCCGGGGAAGGTCCGTTTACCGGGCATTTCCGGCCGATCGAGTCGCTCAGCGTCTTTGACAATCTGTCGGTCACCGGCTCGTGGCGGCTGGAGATCCAGGACACGGCGACGGACAACGAGGGAGAACTCATCAGCTGGAAGTTGATTGTGAACGATCCGGCGGACACGCCGCCCGACTATGCCAAGACATCGAGCCTGGGGGGCGATTCGCAGGACGGTCACAACGACGTGGACCTGTACCGGGTGGACGTCATGGCAGCCGGGGTGATCACGGTCGAACTCGCGCCAGCGGACACGCTCGACGGCGTCCTGCGCGTCTTCACGGCGGCCGGCACCGAGCTGGCGCAGTCCGACATGCCAGGGCAGGGTGCACGCGAGACGCTATCGGTCTCAGTGCCCGACGCCGGCATGTATTATGTCGGTGTGTCGAGCAGCGGCAACGTCGCCTATCTGCCGCTGACCGGCAGCGGGGCAAGTGGCGGCACCTCGAGTGGCAGCTACACGATCGCGATCTCGTTCGATCAGCCATTGAGCCGCGACGACGACAATTCGAGTTTCGCCAAGGCTACGCCCCTGGGCGTGCTGGGGGCCGCCGGTCAGTCGGTGTTCACGGTGATCAGCAATCCGGCGATGGAGCTGAACATGCCGGGCAGCCTGCTGGAACCCGGCCATCGCCACATTCCCCCCGAGTCGCATTTCTTGGGGGGTGGTTACAACGGTCTGTCCTACGTTCCCGATCGCTTGCTGATCCGGTTCAATGCTGACACGAGTGCAGAGGAGCGTGCCGCCATCCTGGCAGCGCGCGGACTGCACGTGGTCAAGGACTTGTCAGGCACGCTGGTGGTAGAAGCATCTGAGGGAATCGACGTTCTGCAGCAGACATGGGAGTTGGCTTCCCTTGCGGCCGTGGCCTTCGCCGAGCCCGACTATCTCCTGGACGTCAGTAACACGTATCCAAACGACCCGGATTTTGGTCAGCTCTGGGGGCTGAACAACACCGGTCAGTTTGGCGGAACGCCGGACGCGGATATCAATGCGCCTGAGGCATGGGACATCACGACCGGGTCTTCGGACATCGTGATCGCGGTGATTGACACGGGCGTGGACTACACCCATCCCGACCTGATCGCAAACATGTGGGTCAACCCGGGAGAAATACCCGGCGACGGATTGGACAATGACGGCAACGGATACATCGACGACATTTATGGCATCGATACCGTGAATGGTGATTCCGACCCGATGGATGACCGTGACCACGGAACGCATGTGGCGGGCACCATCGCGGCCTCGGGCGACAACGGCATAGGGGTGACAGGCATCAACTGGCAAGCCCGCGTCATGGCCCTCAAGTTCATACCCGAAACGGGCGGCGGATCCGTTGCCGGCGCAATTGAAGCGATCGACTACATGACCATGATGAAGTCGGACTACGGCGTGAACATCGTGGCCAGCAATAACAGTTATGGCGCTCTGGGAGCATACTCGGATTCGTTGCTGCTTGCGATCCAACGCAGCATCGCCGCGGGAATCGTGTATGTTGCCGCGGCGGGCAACGATGGGGCAGACACCGATGTGATTCCCTTCTATCCCGCCAACTTCGACCTGGACGGGATCATCTCGGTGGGCGCCACGACGAACCAAGACACCCGTGCCTCGTTCTCCAATTATGGGGCCACCTCGGTGGACGTGTCGGCACCTGGCGTGGACATCCTCAGCACGATTGGCGGTCATTCGTACGCCATGTTCGAGGGCACGTCGATGGCCGCGCCGCACGTTACCGGCGTGATTGGGCTTCTTGCGAGCGTGGCGCCGAACGCCACCGTGACACAACTCAAGAACGCCGTGCTCGGAGGGGTGGACGTAATTCCGGAGTTGACCGGTGACAGCGCGACCGGTGGCCGGATCAACGCGGCCGAGTCGCTCGCGCTGATCACCTCGGGTTATGAACCCAACGCACAATCGGTTCCCACCGCGTACTACAACTTCCAACGCTACTATGGCGTGCTGCCGAGTGGCGATAGACCGGAAAACGTCATCACCGAGAACCAGAAGGACCGCACGCGCGAGATCTTCGAAATCTACGGCAAACTGCTGGGGATCAAGTTTGTCGAGACGGCCAATCGTGGCCTGACGGTCGTGACCGGCGACCTGCGCGCCATCGATCCGTCAATACCGACAGGCCCCGGCGGAGTGGCCGGTTTGTCCGAAGGATCGATGGGCGCTCGCGTTATCATGGATGCGGCCGAGGATTGGGGCGTCAGTCCGTATGGCGGGTCGTGGTTCCGTACCGCGATGCACGAGATCGGCCACAGCCTGGGACTGGGACATACGTACGATCTGCCCGAACTGACGATCATGGGCAGCAACCGGATCCCGGAGGCACCGCCTGCCGAGCCGGTGTTCCCCGGCGATGCGGACGTGATTCACGCCCAGTTCATCTACCCCCCGGCGGCGAATGACATCGACCTGTACCGGTTCGAAGTGCCGGAAGCGGGCCGCGTGACCGCGGAAATCGTGGCCGAACGGATGGCGCCCAGCAGCAGCCTGCTGGATGCCGCCCTGACCCTCTACCAGGAAACGGCCACTCCGCAGGGCGTCGCGCGCCAGGTCATCGCGTCCAATGACGACTACTACAGCAGCGACCCGTGGCTGGAGGTCTGGCTGGAGGCGGGGGTGTACTACATCGCGGTCACCAGCTCCGGCAATGTGGGCTTCGATCCCGCCATCGACAACACCGGGTTTGGCGGCACGTCCGAGGGTCTCTACGAACTGACTCTGTCGTTCGTCGCCGACTCCGCGTCGACACTCGTCGACGCGCAGCACCAGACCAGTCTGGATGGAGATGGCGACGGGTCGCCGGGCGGCCAGTTCGACTTCTGGTTCCAGACCGGGCCGACCATCTTTGTCGACAAGATGAACAGCACCACCAGCGCGCCTGAGGGGAGCGGAACCCTGGCGGATCCCTACGATACCATCGCCACGGCCCTGGCGGCCGCCGCAGCGCGGATCGTCGTGCCAGCCGCGGGCGGCGCGGCGCTGCACGACGGCGATCAGATCGTGGTGGGTGATGGGCTGCACCCGGCCGTGGTGTTCGAATTCGACCAGGACGGTCAGACGCGGCCCGGCACGCGTCCGATCTCATTCGCGGCCGCGGACACTCCGGCCGCCGTGGCTGCGGCAATTGCCGGGGCCATCAACACAGCCGCCAACCTGGACACCACCGCCACCCCCGACGGCTCGATCATGCGTCTGAGCAACGCCAAGCTGCTCGACGTGAGCGGCACTCGGGCGCTGCTCAGTGCGTCGAATCTCGTCCGGATCGTAGGCAACGGCGGCACGGACGGGTCGTTGGCCACACTGGCCGACAACGTGCCCTATCTGCTCGGTGTGGACACGGCTCAGCGCCCGCTGGCGGACGGTGCCGGCCTGATCGTGCCGCAGGGGGTCACGGTCATGATCGACGCAGGAGTCCTGCTGAAGCTGATGGCCGCCAACATCGACGTCGGCACATCCGCACTGGGGGTGGATCGCAGCGCCGGCGCCGTACAGGTGCTGGGGACCCCCGAGGCCGCGGTGTACTTCCGATCCTATCGCGACGACAGCGCCGGAGGGGATAGCAACGGTCCGGGTGAAATCGCGCGCCCCGGCGACTGGGGCGGCATCGTGTTCCGCGACGACGCGGGACTGGAGGAGGAGGGGATCTTCCTGAACTGGGTCAACCACGCCGATCTCCATAACGGCGGCGGCAAGGTCCTGGTCAACTCGGTGCGGCAGACGTTCACGCCGGTCGACATGACCAGCGTGCGGCCGACTATCTCCTATTCGGTGATCCGCCAGAGCGCGGATGCAGCACTCTCCGCGAACCTGAACAGCTTCGAAGACTCGCTGGGCCGCATCGGGCCCGACATCCACAATAACCTGCTGGTCGATAACAGCATCAACGGCCTGTTCGTGCGGATCCAGACGGAGCTGGGCCAGGCGCTCGACCGGCTGAGCGTCGCGGCGCGGTGGGACGACACCGATGTCGTGCATGTGGTCAGCGAGAACCTGCTGATCGATGGCACCCCCGGCGGCCCCACGCTCGACGCGGCGACCGGCGACCTGGTCGCCCGTTACGACGCGCGGCTGCGGATCGACCCGGGGCTGATCGTCAAGTTGCAGGGGGCGCGCATCGAGGCCGAGATGAGCGCTCAGCTGATCGCCGAAGGCACGGCGGAGCGGCCGGTCATCTTCACCTCCATCAAGGACGATCGGTACGGCGCCGGCGGGACCGTCGACACGAACAATGACCTCGACGCCACCGACGCGGAGCCCGGCCAGTGGGGCGGCATCTTCTTCAACGCCATGTCCACGGGCAGCCTGGATCATGTGCTGATCTCCTTCGCCGGTGGCCAGACGCCCATCGAAGGCGGATTCGATCAGTTCGCAGCGCTCGAGATCCACCAGGCGGATGTGCGGCTGACCAACAGCCTGCTGACCCGCAACGAGTCGGGCCAGGCCAGTACCGACCGCGTGGGGCGCGGCGGCAATGAGGCCTCCACGATCTTCATCCGCGGCGCGCAGCCCGTCCTGGTGCACAACACAATGCTCGACAACGCCGGCCCGGCCATGTCGATCGACGCCAACTCCCTCAAGGCCGCGACCGTCACCGATTGGGGACGGGCGACCGGGCGCAGCGACCGCTTCAGCCAGTACGCTGACAACCACGGTCCGCTGGTACGGCAGAACCTGCTGGACAACAACGCCATCGAAGGGCTGGTCGTGCGCGGCGCCGTGCTGACCACCGAGTCGGTGTGGGACGACACAGATATCGCCCACGTGCTGTTCGACGAGATCATCCTGCTGAACTACCACACGCTCAGCGGCCTGCGGTTGCAGAGCGGCGAGCGCGAGAGCCTGGTGGTGAAGCTGGGCTCCCCGACGGCCGGATTCACGGCCAACGGCCAGCCGCTGGATATCGACGACCGCGTGGGGGGCAGCTTCTACGTGCTCGGGACACCCCATTATCCGGTGATCTTCACGTCGTTGAAGGACGACAGCGTCGGCGCGGGAATTGGCTTGAACGGCCTGCCCATGACCGACACGAACAACGATGGACCAAGTGAAGGAACGCCCGGCGACTGGCGCAGCATCCGGCTCGGCCAGTACAGCAACGACAGGAACGTCGAACTGGTGCGCGAGAGCGAACCGCCGCTGACCGGCGGCCAGGACGTGAATGCGACCTCCGCCACCGCACAGATTCTGGGCGTGCTCGCCCCCAACCTCAAAAGTGGCGATGCCGACCGCCGCCTGGGCTTCCAGGTCCACGGCTTCATCGCGGCGGACGATCCGGCCGATCTCGACGTCTACGGCTTCACCGCACTGGGTGGCACGGAAGTGTGGATCGACCTCGATCTGACCGGATCCTCGCTCGACGCCATCGTCGAGCTGTTCCGGGCCGACGGCACGGTGTTGGCCAGTTCCTACGACAATGAAACGCTCAGCGGCATCGCCAAACCGCTGATCAAAAACGCGTGGCAGGGGCGCGACTTCTATACCTTGGACGCGCGCGATCCGGGGATGCGAGTGGTCATTCCCGGCGAGGCGACGCAGTCGGAGTACTGTTACATCCGGGTCCGCAGCCAGCCGCCGGTCGGTCAGGAATCGGATCTGGAAGCTGGTCAGAGCAGCGGCGAGTACCGGCTGCAAGTGCGGCTCCAGCAAGTCGACGAAGTGCCCGGCTCGATCATCCGCAACGCGGAGATCTCCTACGCGACCAATGGCATCGAGGTGTTCGGCATGCCCGGCCATTCGCCCTTGATGGGCGAATCGGCGGAATCGACTGCGGCCAACGATGTGTTGGGCAACGCGCAGCCGCTGGGCAACCTGCTGGCCACCGACCGCAACGTCATCAGTGTGGCCGGCAGCCTGTCGTCGGCCACCGACGTCGACTGGTACACCTTCACACTGGACTATGACCTGATCCAGGCGATTGCGGGCGTCAACGGAGGCGGCAAGACCTGGGCCACCATCTTTGACATTGACTATGCCGACGGCCTGTCGCGGCCCGACACGACGATGTGCGTCTTTGACGCTGATGGAAACCTGGTCCTGGTCAGTCGCGACTCGAATGTCGAAGACGATCAGCCGCGTGCCGGGCAGGGCACCGCCACGGACGACTTGACACGCGGCAGCTTCGGGACCCTGGATGCCTTCATCGGCTCGGTCCAGATGCCGGCCGGTGTGGCGCCGGCGGGCAGCACTGCTCGATACTATGTGGCGGTCTCGTCGGACGCCCAACTGCCGTTGGCGCTTAACGCGACCTTCACCTCCAACTCCAGCAATACGCTGGTGCGGCTCGAACCGATCAACTCTCTCGTCCGGATCGCGGAGGATCACATCGGCTTCAGCGGTCACCCGACAGGGGTGCCGGGCAACGGGTCGCTCGCGGTGCCGCTCCAGACGTTGTTCGACGTGGAAACGACACTGGATCTGCAGACTCATGTCCTGCCATTCACACTCGAGGACGTGGTCCTGTACGTGTCCCGCGGCAGCGGCCTGTCGATCGTCAATCCATTCACCGGCGCCCCGCAGACGTACGTCGGGAACCTCGGCGGCAGCGGCGGCGGTGTGCTGGATATCGCCCTGCGTTCGGATGGGCGGATGTACGGCGTCGAGGCGCTGCCGGGTGGCCAGAACACGGCCGGCCGGCTCATTTCCATTGACTGGTCGAACGCGGCTCAGTCGACCGTGGGCAACGATTCGATTCCGGACTATAACCCCGACACGAATCCGCCGAACCCGCAGCAGTTGACGTCGGACGCGGTGGATGCGCTGGCCTACCGGCGCGTAGGGGCGGACGCCGCCGGCGTCCCGCAGTACGATCTCTACTATGCCGTGCGCGGGATCCGTGGGGCAGCAACCGGGTCGACCCTGTACCGCGCAAATCCCGCCAATGGTTCCGCCGCCGTGGCGACGGACCAACCGTGGGGGCTGCGGGGAGGGATCTACGAGACAGAACCGGGCGACGTGGGCGTCACGACCGGCATGGCGTTTCTCAACGGCCTGCTGTACGGCGTGAGCGACTCGGGGATGTTCTACCGGATTTCGTCGTCTGGTCAGGCATCGAACGTGCGGTCGCTCGGGCCGTCGTTCACCGGATTGACGGCAGGACCGCAGAACGTCGAGGATGGCGCCTACGCGAACCTGCTGTTCGCCATCGACTGGAGCGGTACACTCTACGCCCTGGACACCACAGGCGAGATGCAGGGCGTTTTCAGCGGTGGATCGACATCGGCCAGCACATACGTGTACGGTGCGACCGGTTTGGCCTTCTCGTCGGCGGACGTCAACTTGTGGCACCCCACCATGCAGCGCCGGTCAGACCCGGGGCACGGCATCACCTCCACCTTCGACCAGAGCCGTCCCGCCAATGTCACCTGGACGACCGATGTCAATGGCCGGCCGATCACCTCGACGGAAGGCGGGGCGAGCTTCTATTTCGGTTTCGAAACATGGCAGCAGAATCCGCAGAATGCGTACTTCGACTACGACAACGTCAACGCCCAGTACGGGTTCCTGAGTCAGACGGCACACCGCGATCTGGCGTCGAACACTGCGATTGCGGCGACGTACAATGTACCGGGCGGCACCCGTGGCAGCCTGGTCACGAACCCGTTCTGCCTGGCCAGCTACACAGCGGCCGACAAGCCCACCCTGTACTTCAACTACTTCCTGGCCACGCAGGGGGCCAACAGCAACTCCAACCAGATGCGGGACAGCTTCCGCGTGCTTGCCTCCGTCGACGGCGGCTACTCCTGGTCACTGCTGGCCACCAACAACTCCACGCTGAATGCCGAGTTGCCGCGGTACCTGTCCGTGTCCTCCAACGCGTCTCCCGATCCGCGGCAGCGCGTGCAGGAACTATATGACAACACCGGCGGCTGGCGGCAGGCCCGCGTCGACTTGTCGGATTTCGCCGGCTACGGCTATATCGAAATCCGGTTTGATTTCAGCACCTCCGGCACAATGAGTCAGGAGGCGCCGGGGGACCAGTACGGCGACCTTTCCAGCGCTCAACGCGCGCAGCAGAACAACTTCGAGGGGGCCTACATCGACGACGTTATGATCGGGTTCGCCGAACGCGGCGAAATGGTCACGGGACCTTCTTCGGCCAACAGTTACTTCATGGTACCCCAGAACCCGGATCCGTCCGGACCCAAACAGGTGCTGGCGGGACCGTACCAGTTGGAGATGCGGCGCGGTACGGAATACGGCGTCAGCGTGAGTGGCACCGACCCCGAGATCGTCCTCGCCCGCCTGTTCCACACGAACACGCGTTTGATCGGGCCGCTGCTGTGGCTGGGGGACCAGAACGTCGAGCGTGTCCAGGGACAGCTACGGCTCGAGGCGAACACCGTGCGGTTCGCGTCGGGGTATGGCATCCTGGTGGACGCCGCGGCGCGCGACGCGACCGGCGTGCCGCACCCAGGCGCCGCCATCAACATGCCGACACTCAACTCGTCCCGATTGGTACGCGGCCTGACCATCCGGAACAACGTGATTGCCGAGTCCGGAGTGGGCGGGATTATGTTCAGCGGCGATCCGAACGCGGCAGGCACGCCACAGGCTGTCGTGCCCTTTGGCCTGCTGGTGAACAACACCATTTACGGCAGCGCGGAACCGCTCGGAACGGGCATCACGGTCGAGCAGAACACGAGCCCCACGATCTTGAACAACATCGTGGCCAACACCGAGAACGGTATCCTGATCGATGCGACCTCGACGTCCACGGTCCTGGGGGCCAACCTGTTCAAGTCGAACACCAATAACGGGGTCACCGGCAGCAATGCGATCCTGCTGGCCGACAACGCGCCGTTGTTTGTCGACGCCGAACGCGGCAACTTCTACCTGGCGGCCGGCACCAAGGCGATCGACAGCTCCGTCAACCGCCTGGACGACCGGCCGTCGATCGTGGCGGTCCAGTCGCCGCTGGCGATCCCACCCGCGCCGATCGTCGCACCCGACTACGATCGGTTCGGCCAGCTGCGGATTGACGATCCGCTCCAGTCGCCTCCGCCCGGCCTCGGCTCGAACATCTTCAAAGACCGGGGAGCGGTGGAGCGAGTGGACTTCGCCGGTCCCTATGCACTCCTGACGCTGCCGGCCGACAACGATGCGACCATCGACCTCGATCCCGAACTGTCAACCGTCCTCGTCGACGCCTTCGTGGTGTCGGAGTTCGTGGTGGCGATCCAGGACGAGGGCATCGGCCTTGACGACCGCTCGGTCGTCTCCCGGAACGTCACCCTGATCCTCAACGGCGTCTTACTGAAGGACGGCACCGATTACGTGTTCCGCTACGATCCGATCGGCGATCAGATTCGCCTGTCGGTACGGCGGGAGGTCGCGCCGCGACGCAACGTATATGAGATCGTCCTGGCCAACGACCCCACCACCGGCATCCGCGACCTGGCCGCCAACGGACTGCGCCCAAACCGCGCCGCCGGTGAAACACGGTTCGTGATCACGACCGCGGGCCCGAACAACCCGCCGGTCGCGGTCGAGGATCATTATGTCGTCGACGAAGGCGCCACGCTGATCGCCGACGACCGGTTCAATGCCACACCGGACACGAACGACGACAGCGTGCTGGCCAACGACATCGACGCCGACTTCGACGTGCTCACCGCCCAGCTCATCACGCCGCCGAACTACCATGACGGCACCTTCGTGCTCAATCCGGACGGTACATTCGTCTATCAGCATGACGGCAGCGAGACGACCAGCGACCTGTTCACCTACCAGGCCACGGACGAAATGGGTGAGGTGACCGCCGTCACCACGGTGTTCATCACGATCAACCCGGTCAACGACGTGCCGGTGGCGGTCGACGACGCGTACACGACGTCCGAGGACGACCTGCTGCAGGTCGACGCCCCGGGCGTGCTGGCCAACGACACCGACGCCGACATCGATGACGCATTGAGCGTAACCGAGTTCGATGCCGTCAGCGCGCAGGGGGCGGTCGTGACCATCAGTCCCGCAGGCGCACTGCTGTACGACCCGACTGGCTCCGCCGTGCTGCAGGCGCTCAGGTCCGACGAGTCGCTCGAAGATACGTTCACGTACACGGTCAGCGACCTGGCGGGGGCGACCAGCACGGCCACCGTCACCGTGACCGTCCTTGGCCGCAACGACGTGCCGCAGCCCGCGGAGGACGCATACAGCACCTCGGAAGATGACCTGCTGCACGTGCTCCTGCCCGGCGTACTGGAGAACGATACCGACGCGGACGCCGGCGACGTGCTGACCGTGACGCAGTTTGATGGGGTCAGCGCGTACGGTGCCACGGTGATCGTCAGTCCGGAAGGCGAGTTGTGGTACGACCCGGTGGGTGTCCTCAGTCTGCAGGCACTCAACCCGGGCGAGTCGCTGCAGGACACCTTCACCTATACGGTGACCGACCTGACCGGGGCCACAAGTTCCACCACGGTGACGGTCACCGTCACCGGCAGGAACGACACGCCGCAGGCCGCCCCCGATGTGTACCTCACCTCCGAAGACGAGTTGCTGGAGGTGGCCGCGCCCGGCCTGCTCGACAACGACTCGGACGCCGATGCCGGCGACATTCTCACAGTGACCGACTTCGAGGCATTGAGCGTCTATGGCGCCGTGGTGACGATCACTCCCGAGGGCGAGTTGATGTACGACCCGCGCGCCGCCGCAGCGCTCCAGGCACTCAAGCCGGGTGAAGCGGTGCAGGACACCTTCACCTACACCATCAGTGATCTGGCAGGCGAGACCAGTACGGCCACCGTGACGGTCACCGTCACCGGCGTGAATGACGCCCCGCAGGCGGCCGATGACGCCTACACCACCACGGAAGACGATCTGCTTCAGGTCGCCGTGCCCGGTGTACTGGAAAACGACACCGACATCGACGGCGGTGAGATCCTGACGGTGACCAGCTTCGACAGCGTGAGTGCATACGGCGCGGCGGTGTCGATCGGGACCGACGGAGAGCTGTTGTACGATCCGCAGAACGCGGCCCAGTTGCAGGCGCTCCAGTTCGGCGAATCGGTGGAAGACACCGTGACATACACCATCACCGACCTGGCCGGCGCCACCAGTTCGGCTACGGTGACCATCACGGTCCACGGCCGGAACGATGCGCCGGTGGCGGCAGATGACCAGTACAGCGTGTCGGAGGACATGCGGCTGACTGTCACTGCTCCCGGCCTGCTGGACAACGACAGCGACATCGAGAGTGACATCATCCAGGTGGACCCGCAGGAACTCGTGTCCCAGCATGGCGCTGCCGTGACACTGCAGGCGGATGGCAGTTTCACCTACGATCCGCGGACGGCTCCCGCGCTGCAGGCACTCGCGGACGGCAGCATCCTGCAGGATGTGTTCATGTACCGCGTCACTGATGGCACTGCACTGTCCGAGTATGCGATGGTGACCGTAGTGGTCACCGGGATCAATGATATGCCCATCGCGATCGACGATGAGGCCCTGGTACCGCCGGCCGGTGTGGTGAATGTGAACGTGCTGGCCAACGACTTTGACGTGGACGGCACACTGGACCCGGCGACCGTGACGGTCGTCACCCCACCGCAGCACGGCACCGTGTCGGTTTTGCCCGACGGATCCATCACCTACACCATCGCTCCAAACTACAGCGGCACCGATTCGTTCACCTATCGGGCGTGCGACGATTACGGTGCTGTCAGTAACGTGGCGACGGTATGGCTGGAGTACAACGCGCCTCCGGTCGCGGTGGACGACTCCGTGCAGGCCACTCGAAACGCCACCACGATCATCGACGTGCTGGCCAATGACTATGACGTGGACGGCACGATCATGCCGGATTCCGTGACCATCGTCAGTAGGGCGATGTTCGGCACGCTCACGGTCGATGCCCAGGGCATGGTGACCTACATTCCCATGACCGGATACGTCGGCATCGATGCTTTCACCTACACCGTGCGGGACGACGATGGGACACTGTCCAACGAAGCAACGGTCGAGATCCGCGTCATCGCGAATCCGTATCCGTGGCAGAATCCGTTGATTCACATGGACGTGAACGCAGATGGCCATGTGTCTCCCATCGATGCCCTGCTGATCATCAACGATCTGAACTTCCGCGGCACGCGGCAGCTGCCCAATCCGCCCATGCCTCCGCTCGAGCCGCCTCCGTACATCGACGCATCCGGTGACGGCTTCGTCTCGCCTCACGACGCACTGTTGATCATCAACTACCTCAACAGTCCACAGGGAGAAGGCGAAGGCGAAGCGGAGTACGCGGTGGCCAGCCTGCAGGCGCCCCGCGCCGGTCTGTCCACGGCAGAACTGCCGGCCCTCCCGCTGACGTCCCTGGGCGACCGGAAAGCGCTAGGAGCCGCACCAGTCCACCAGGCCGGTACCGCGGCGGCCGAAACGTTCAGTGCCGACTACGGGCTGACGATCGGCCAGGCTGACACGACGCCGCAGTTGGCGCTGCACGACTACCTCGCCACGGCCGACACCGACGACCTGCTCGATGTGATCGCAGCCGATGTGGCTGACGGCTGGGACGACGACGTCTCTGAACACGTCGCACTCCTGGAACTGCTGCTCGGCACGAAGCAACAGAAGAACTGAAGTCAGGCATCAGACCGGATCCACTTCCAGCCTGTCCCGCTGCGACAGGCTGGAAGTCGGATCGAGCCGTCACGTGAGAATCGGCAACAGCTCACCCTGGGGATTGCCAGTGGATTCCTGTGCCCCAGCCCGAGGACAATGTCGGTCGTGTCGCGGACGCCGCGCTGAACCGGCGGCCTCCGAGACCAAAAGCAGCCACGGCTGGGCTTCCTGGGGCCCAGCCGGCAATGTGCGGCTCGTGGTAGGCTCGGGCAGCGCCGCTTGAAATCGTATGCAGCGCTGGAGTCAACTCCTCTTCAACACAACCAGTCGGACGGGGCCTTGGATCCCACCGCCGCGCGACTGCCTCTCGAACACCAGCGCGCGTTCGTGATATGGGCTAGGCCAACCCGGACCGCTCTTGGATTTCCAGGCGTCCACCACACGCTGCGACGTGAGTTCGTTCGCGAGCGAATTGGCCACGCGAATCGTGATTTCGTGTCGCCCGGCGGTGGTGGAAGGCAGTTCCACACGCCAGGGAGGCCATAGCAGGCTGCCGACCGGTTGGCCATCGAGCAAAACCTGTGCGGCATATTCGATGGGACCGGTCTGGAGTTCCAGCAGTTCACCATCCCAATCGGCTGGCAGCTCAACCGTTGCCGTGTAATCCACTTGCCCGGAGTAATCCTCGGTGAGCCAGGTCCTCCACGACGTGGCCTCGGCGAATGGGACCGGCGGATGGTCCTGCGCGATGATTTCGAAATCGTGCTCGCCCACCACGTAGCGCCGCCAGGGCCGGGCGTGGAGCTGATCGTCGAGAACAAGGACCTGGTCAGACGCCGCGCGTGCCGGATCAGCGTCGCGTGCCTGCTGGCTCAGGAAGTACACACCCGTCGCGCCGGGCCCGAGTTGCACGGGGACACGATGCTGCTGTATCGGCAGAGACAGCAGCCGGCCCAGGCCCATGTCGCATGTGTAGGCAAAGGGGGCATCCACAAGCAACTCGCCGCCATACGGTGCAGCACCTTCGTTGAACAACACCAGTATTTTCCCCCCATCCACGTGCCGGCCAACCGAACGCACTGCGCGCGACGCAGGCATGAGCGCCACAGTGGCGGGAATGGCGGCCATGGCGGCTTCCGGCGACGGAAACGCGGCTCGCACGTCACCGGCGGCACCGTCCGTACCCGGCTGATGGCCCCAACAGATCACCTGGCCACCCGCGTCCGCGAAGGCGCGCAAGCGCGCCAATGCGTCGGGATGCATCCAGCGGACCTTCCCGCAAACAATGGTGTCGTACCGCATCGCGCCCGCGACGAGCTGCGTGCCTTCGATGCGTGTGGCCGGATCCGCCAGCAGATCATCGTCGATCAGGTCAAAGTCGCGCTGGCTGGCGAGCAGTTCCTGTGCCAATTGATCGTGCGTGTCCGCCGCCTCCGCCGCCTCCAGCCCCAGCCCCCACATATCGCGAACGGGATAGTAAAGCGTCACGCGCACGTCGGGCGTCCCGAGCGACAGGAGGTAGCTCAGACGCGCCGTGTATCTCCATAACCCTTCCTCGCTGTCCCACAGCGGATCGACGGGACCGAAATGCGGGCGCTCACCCGTCATGTGATGATCCTGCGTCGTCAGGGGCAGGCAACCGATCACCGCCAGATTGATCCCCCGCACGTACTGGTAGTCGATGAGCCATTTTGCCTGAGCCGGGGTGAGGCCATTGCCGTACACGCCGAACGATTCCGTAAAGGCGAAGCGCGTGCCATTCTGGTGGGCAGCGCTCGACGCGTACTTCGGGAAAAAGTGGGGATTCTCCTGGCCGGGAAACAGCTGCCGCCAGATCAGATCCACCCCGGGGACGTCCATCGCGCGCAGTTGCCGCAAGGCGTGGCCAAAGCCATAGCGGATCGCGTTGAGTGTCTCGTCCTCGCCATTCAAATGGCCGCCTGAGGCGAGCCCCACCTGGCGGCACCAGTCGCGGATCGTCAGAAAGTAAGCATCGCGGAACCGGGCCGTCCATAAATCGTAAAAGTCGATGCGGGCGCGCGCGACGTCCGCCGCCGCGTGTTGGCCGGGCGGCGAGAACAGCAGCGGCAGGATCTCAGCAATGTCACGACCGTACCTGTCGCGATACAACACGTCCATGTTCGGCGTCCAGGTAATCGAATCTGGCGGACGGAGATTGGGCGCGTTCGGCTCGTCCGTAAACGCGAAGTGTACGGTCTGGCCAAAGTGCGGCTCCAGGACGTTCCGGTACGCCTCGTGCGTGAGTTCGAGAAACCGCCGCGTCGCCTGCGGATTGAGCAGGTCGGTATATCCGCCGCGTTTGACACGATACACGTAGGCGGTCTCTCCAGCTTGCGGCGTCCACGTCTCGCCCGGACGCACGACGCAACGCGTTTCTTCGACGACCAGTGCCAAGGCATCGTCGGGCACCGTCAGCGGCGTCGTGGCCGGTACCTGTTCGCGCACCAGTGTCTGTTGACAAAACTCAGGATGCCCCTGGGTGACTTTGCCCACCGCCTGGCCGGACGGCCAGCCACCTTCGTCGTACAGCCACCACCGCATGCCCAGTGACGAGGCCTCGTCAACGGCCAACCGCGCCCGCTCCAGGAACTCCGGCGTGAGGTAATCCGGATCGAGCAGATTGTTCGTACTGTCCGGACGAAACGCATGCGGCATCGGCAGCATGCACACGCTGCGGAATCCGTGCGCTGCCATGTCGTGCAATTGTGCCCGCAGACGGTCGGGCTCGAGCGGAGCATTCCACAGCCAGAACGGGGCCGGCCAGAACACCGCATCCGGTGAGAGGAATTGCTGGGCGTCGAATGTGGTCACCAACTTCACGCTGTGCGGCACCTCCGCAACTGCCGCCAATGCGGCGACTGCCATCAGACAGCCAGCCCAAGTGCTCGGGATGATCAGTTTCATGGCTTTCTCACAATGCTGAGAATCGCGCGGTGGCCCCCCAGACAATCAGCGGCGCGAACAGCAGGGCCGCCAACAGCAGCGTCCCGCCCGCACCGCCGGTAGAATGATTCGTCGGCCATCCGCATGTGTGTCTCCACCAGGGGCCGCGTGCGGCGCAGAATGCCGCGACGGCACTTGTTCATAACGCTGATCTTAACCAGGATGCTGTTGTGGGGATATGGCACCGCCGCTCCCCCCACGCAACTCTCTCCGGTACTGGAAGAAAAGAAGGAAACGCCCATGATGTCGGCAACGGAAACGGGTGACGTGCGGGTCGAGCGTGTGGAAGCGCGGCTGCTGTCCTATCCCTGGGACGGCTATTTCAAGTTCCTCGCGGGCACCCGCGGGCACCGGGTCGTGGTGGTGAAGATCACAGCCGACAATGGAGTCGTGGGCTGGGGGCAGAGCCTGCCCGTTCCCCGCTGGAGCTATGAAGTCCCCGAAGCCACCCTGGCCGTGATCGCGCACTATTACGCACCGGCCCTGGCGGGATGCGACCCGCGCGACATCCCCGAGGCCCACCGCATGATGGATCGGGTGGTGGCACCATCGTTCAGTACGGGGATGCCCATCTCCCGGGCCGGCATCGATCTGGCGCTGCACGATCTGGCGGGCAAGCTGGCCGGCTGCAGTGTCGCACAGCTCTGGAATCGCTCCGCCGACCGGCCGATCACGTTGAGCTGGACCATCAACGTGCGCACGCTCGACGAACTGGAGCAGGAGGTCGCGACAGCGCGCGGGCGGGGCTACCACCATTTCAATGTGAAGGTAGCCCCCGATGCCGAGTTCGACGTGCAGCTGGTCCGGCGTCTCCGGAAACTGGTGCCCGACGGGCATCTGTGGGCCGACGCCAACTGCGGCTATGACCTGGCCACCGCGTTGGCCGTCGCTCCGCGGCTGGCCGACGCGGGCGTCGACGTCCTGGAGGCGCCGCTGCGTCCGAACTGCATCAGCGGCTATCAGGCGCTCAAACGGCAGGGGGCCCTGCCGATCACGCTCGATGAAGGGGTCGTGTCGCCCACCGACGCCGAGGAGTTCATCCGGCTGCAGATGATGGATGGTCTGACGATCAAGCTGTCGCGCAGCGGCGGACTGGAAGCCGCGCGGAGACAGATTGAACGCGTGCAGGACGCAGGTCTGTTCTGGCTCGGCAGCGGCCTGACCGATCCCGACCTGTCGCTCGCCGCCTCGCTCGCGTTGTTCTCCGCCTACGGCCTCGACCAGCCTGCGGCGCTCAACGGGCCGCAGTTCCTGACCCGCGACATCCTGCGCGAGCCGCTGGCGATGGACGGGGACGTCGCCCACGTGCCGGCCGGCCCCGGGCTGGGTGTCGACGTCGACGAAGCCAAGCTGGCGGCGCTGTCAGTCGACCCGTGAACAGACCCTGCTGCCACCCTATAGCACCTGCCACCGCGCAGCACGCGGACGAGTCGCGCACCCGCGTGCGTGGTTCGGTCCGATCATTCCGGGTGGAGCGTGGCGTGCTCTGCGGCCGATGCGTCGTGTGCGGCGACCCCCGCCCCGAACTGCCAGAAGAGGGCCGGGCGCACGAGGAACTCCAGCAGCGTACTGCTGATCAAGCCACCGATGATCACGGTGGCGACCGGATAGAGGATCTCCTTACCCGGCTGGCCGGCGGCCAGCGCCAGCGGCACCAGCCCCGCGCCGGCGGTCAGCGCGGTCATGAGCACGGGGGCCAGTCGCTCCTGGCCGGCGCGCACGATCATCTGGCGCGACCACGTTTCCCCCTCGTGCTGCACCAGGTGGATGTAGTGGTCGAGCAGCAGGATCCCGTTGCGTGTGGCGATGCCACACAACGACACGAAGCCGACCATGCTGGCGATGGTGAGTGTCTGGCCGGTCACCAGCAGCGCCGCCACGGCGCCGATGAAGGCCATGGGCAGCGCTGCCATCACTTGCAGCGAGAAATTGGCTGACCGGAACATGGTGTACAGCACCAGAAACATGCCGCACAGGGAGAGCGCGAACAGCAGGATGATCCTGCGGGAGGCTGCCTGCTGGCTCTGGAATTGCCCTTCGAGCTCCAGCGTGTAACCGGTAGGAAGCGATTCCTTCAGCGGGGCGAGGCGTGTGTTAATGTCCTGCACCACGTCGACCAGCCCGCGGCCGGACGTATTGCATTGCAGCACGAGACGCCGCCGGACATGCTCCCGGTTGATCGTGTGCGGTCCGCGTGAAAAGTAGATCCGAGCCACGGAATTCAACGGCGTGGTGCCCCCTTCAGGAAGGTCAAGCGACATGCGTCCGAGCACCTCCAGGTCCTCGCGATACGGCGCGTCAAGCCGCAGCAGGAGATCGAACGTCCGCTGTCCTTCGAGCACTTCGGAAATGACGCGGCCGTGCATGGCGGTCTCGACAAAATGGTTGACGTCCCCTGGGGTGAGCCCCACCTGGGCCAGCTTGTCGCGGTCCAGTTCAATCCGCAGCTGCTTGATCAGCGTCTGGGGTTCGGGCACGAGGTCGATCACACCCGGCACGGTGGCGACCAGCTGCGTCATTTCCGCCACTTTCGCCCGCAGCACTTCCAGGTCGTCCCCGTAGACTTTGATGGCCACCTGTGCCTGGACACCGGAGAGCATGGCCGAGATCAGATGAGCCAGCGGCTGCTCGACACTGGTGACGATCCCCGGAATCTCGGCCATCGCCGCGCGGATCTCGTCCAGAACCTCCTCGCGCTGGCGGCCGCTGGTGGCGTCGAACGTAATGATGAACTCGGTCACGTGCACGCCGATCACGTGTTCGTCCAGTTCCGCACGCCCGGTGCGCGAGACAAAGCTCTCGACACCGTCAAACGCCTGTAGCCGCCGTTCCACCATGCCGGCCACGTCCCGCGAGTGTTCCAGCGACGTGCCGGGCGGCAGGATGACGTTGAGCTGCGCCACCCCCTCGTCGAACGGCGGCATGAAATCGCTATCCAGCTGCAGCAGCACCAGGACACTGATGCCGACCGCCACCACGGCCGCGGCCAGCACCGGTCTGGGCCAACGCAGACTCAGGCCGATCACCCGCGCTGCGACCGCCTTCAACCCGCGCAATACAAACCCCTCCTCCGCGCGCTGTGTGGCGCGGGACTGCGGCAACAGCCAGTAGGACAACACCGGGGTCACGGTCAGGGACACCACCAGTGACGCCAGAATCGACACGATGTAGGCAACGCCCAGCGGCGTGAACAGCCGCCCCTCCATGCCGCTGAGCGCAAAGAGCGGGATGAACACCAGCACGATGATGAGCGTGCTGAACACGATGGAGTTGCGGATCTCGGCGCTGGCTCGGTAGACGACGGTCAGCGCCGGCAGGGGCGCGTCGCTCAGCCAGTTTTCACGCAGCCGCCGGAAGATGTTCTCCACGTCGACAATCGCGTCATCCACCAGTTCGCCGATTGCGACGGCCAGCCCCCCCAGTGTCATCGTGTTGATCGACATGTCGAACCACCAGAACACCAGGCCGGTAACCACGAGCGAGAGCGGGATGGCGGTGAGTGTGATGAACGTGGTGCGGAAGTTGAGCAGAAACACGAAGAGGACTATGGCCACCAGCACCCCGCCATCCCGCAAGGCGGCCAACACATTCTGGATCGCCAGATCGATGAACTTCTCCTGCTGGTACAACTGCGGCGCCACGCGGACATCGGGCGGCAGCGTGCGATGCAGTTCCGCCAGCGCGTCCGTGACGCGTTGTGTGAGCACACGCGTGTCCGCACCCGGCTGCTTGTTGACGATCAGGACCACACAGGGACCGCCCGCGAACGTCCCGTCCCTCTCCCGCACGAACGCGGCACTGTCCCCCCGCTTGATCTCCGGACCTTCGATTACGCGCGCTACCTGGTGGAGCAGGACAGGACGCCCTCCGCGAATCTTCACGACCAGCTTCTGCAGGTCGTCGACCGACTGCACGCGGCCCAGCGCGCGCACCAGATACTCCTGCGGACCCTGATCGACCAGGTACCCACCGGTCACATTGCTGTTGCTCTGCTCCAGAGCCGCTTCGATTTCGCGCAGGTTGACGCCGTAGGAGAGCATCGCATCCGGACGCACCAGCACCTGGTACTGCTTGCGCCCGCCACCCATCACGAGCACCTCGGAGATGCCGGGAATCGTCCGCAGCCGCTGCCGCACGACCCAATCCGCCAGCGTCCGGAGCTCCATGGGATCGGTCTGGCCACCTTCGCTCCACAGCCCCACAATCATGATCTGACCCATGATCGACGACATGGGTGCCAGTTGCGGTCGGACCCCGGCCGGCATCCGGTCGGCGACCAGCGACAGTCGCTCCGTCACCACCTGGCGGTCCACGAAGATGTTCGTGCCCCAGTTGAACTCCACGTTGACCACCGACAGGCCCACCCCCGAGGTGCTGCGCACCGCCTGCACGCCGGTGGCCCCGTTGAGAGCCGTTTCGAGCGGGAAGGTGACCAGCGTTTCCACCTCTTCAGGAGCCATCCCGGGCGCTTCGGTCATGATCGTCACCCGCGGGCGATTCAGGTCCGGGAAGACGTCGATGGGCAGCTGGTTCAGTCGCCAGCCGCCACCGCCGAGGACGATGAGCGCCAGGGCCGCGACCAGCAGCCGGTGGTGGAGCGAGAAACGGATGATTGCGTTGAGCATGACATCGTTCCGTGATGCGTCATCGGTTCACACAGTCACAGCATCGCACGCAGTCGCCTAGTGATTGTGCCCGGCGTGCGGATCGATGCCGCCACCGGCCGCGTGCTGGAGCGCCAGGTGCAGCTGATAAGCACCGCGCGCCGCCACGACGTCGCCCGGCTGGAGCGCCCCGTCGCGGGCGATGACCACGCCGCGCCGGTCACGATGCTCAACATGCACCACCACCCGATCGAAGTGATCGCCATGCTTCTGGTACACATACCAGTTCAGCCCCTCGGATATGACCGCCTCCACCGGCAGGACGATCCGGTCCTCCCAGGTCTCGGCCGGCACCAACAGCTCCATGCGCTGCCCCGGCCGGTAGCGCCAGGACACGAAGCGGTGGCCGTCCGGCGTCGACTCGTCGCGCAGCAACTCGTTCTGCAGACGCACGTAACACTTCAGCGCGCGTGATTCCGGGTCCACCGTACCGTCGACGTACAGGATCTGCAGGCCGCCTAGTTCCTGCCTGTCGCGCGCCGCGGACTCGATCAGCGCAGAGACCGGCCGCTGCTGGCTGATCGCCTCGCTGAGGAGCTCCGCATCCTGCTCGAACGCCCGCCCCTCGATGTACAGTTCGCAATGGTCGGTCAACGTCATGAGCGGAGTGCCGGTGGTCACATGCGCGCCTGGCTTCACCGCCAGTTCCGACACCTGGAAGAAGTCCTCGTGGGCCGCCTCCAGGTGGCTGTGGTCCAGATCCGGCGCGTGAATGACGATGGTCTTGACCAGCTGGCGCTCCCGTTCAATCGTACTGATCTGTTCCACAGTCAGCCCGTGCAACAGCAGCGCCTCGCGCTCGGCACGCATGGCACCTTCCAGCTTCTGTTTCTCGTACATCGGCTCCAGCAGCCGCCGCCCCGGCACGGCCCCCGAGCGCGCGACGTCCTCGAGACGGTTGACCTCCTGGTTGATCACGTCCAGCTGCTCCAGGTCCCGCAGGAAGTCACTCTGCTTTTCGACCAGGTCTTCGTGCGTCAGCCGCACTTCGCACAGCGCGTCGCCGGGAGCCACCGCGGCACCGGCCAACGGAAAGATGCGGGTCACGATCCCCGTCATCGGCGCGGACACCACGATTTCGGACCGGCCGGGACGTTCGATGACGACGGCCGGGATGGCCAGCGAGCGGGAGAAATCCTGCAGCTGGACCTCGCATAACGTCAGGCCCATGTTCCGGGCCGCTGCCGCGCTGAGCTCCAGCGTTTCTCCCGCCGCGCGCGGTCGATGGTCTTCGTCCGCGTGGCCTGCCAGATCGCCCTCCGGCTGCCCCTGCACCGCCCGCGCATGCGACGCGTCTTGTACCGCGGAGTGATGATCGCGATCGTGCTGGGGTTGCTCGGCGGTGGGGACAGGAGAAGACACCGCGGGCCCGTGGGAGGCATGGGCATCGTCTGCTTCGCGGCGTGCCAGGCCGGCAACCACCAGCTGCCGCCACCGCGGCCACCCGCAGATTGCCGCCGCACCACCCACCACCAGCACGCTGACCAGCGCAAGCAGCGCCCATCTTCGAGGATGTTTGACACACGTTGAGGTGCGCTGGTTCTGAGCGTCTGGCATCAGTGCCTCTCCTCTCCTCGCCACGCCTCTTCTCGCCACGGCAGCCCGCGACGCGCCCTTGGTGGTTGTGTGGGGCAATTGCCCGCCCCCCCCACGCTGGCCGCGGACAGACTCCCGCGGACAGATACTCGCCAGGGTATTGTGAGGCAGGACGCCGGTTCTGGCTAGGGAGCTTTCTATTCTCGCTATTCTCTTGCTATTCTCGCCCGGCACGACTCCCACCCCCTGCCATCCCCCTTGGCGAGGCTCGTCGACATCACCTAAACTCACGTCGAAAGCTCCGATTGGCGAGAGTGGCGGAATTGGCAGACGCGCTGGACTTAGGAGCAACGACTACCCTTCACCTACTTTCCCGGCATCGTCGCAACATGGGAACCTGTCGGGGTTTCTGATATTTGCCTCTCCGGCCACTTAGCGTCCGGGGACAGTTTTTTGACCGCAAAATGGGTACGGTTTTGCAACCGTACCCATTTTGTTGGTTGATCTAGACTCGCAGATTTTGCCTGCAATAATACTCGCAGGTTTCTACACCTCGCCGGTCGCGGCTGATCCCCGCATAGGCCGGCCGCCTGGTGGCGTTGGCAGTCCTTACGTTGCCTGGCGGTTGGCCGCCGGCCGAAGAAGGACTGCATCTCATGGCCAAGTGCACCCGGAAGGCCGCCGCACCGACGCCGGTATCTCCTGCCGTAAACGACGACGTCGCAGCCGGCCGCCAGCATGTCCAGGCAAATCTCGCAGCGATGCCGCCTGCTACCCGGAAGCGGCTGCAACAGCAACAGCTCGCCATCATCGGGCAGCCTGTGGGGGCGACGATCCCGTGGGTCCCGGTGGTGGTCGGACCGATTGGGCCGAGGCCGGAGGCTGTCCTACTGCGTGAGATCCGGGACGCGATGACTGCCCAACCCAAAGTCTCAGCGAACTCCGCCGGCCGGCCGGAGGGGTCGAAGGATCCGCAACGAGAACGCCGGGTCAAAGCCGCTCAGCGTATCCAGAAAAAGCATCCAAAATGGTCGATAGCCGACGTCGCCAAAGAGTTCAATCGGCGGTACTCGAAAACGTACGGTAAGGAATTCTCTCGTAGCGCAATCCGCGACTACCTGTCGGATTAATTATCCCCGACAGGTGTCGTTCCCGACATTCTCTGGTTTCCGCTCACCCTTCTCGGACTATCCGGGAAGGGTTCTTTTTTGCGCGGTCTTGTCGGATTAATTCGCGCCGATTTCTGACAGGTAGGTCTCTCCGTCAAGATCTCCACCGTTGACGCGACACGGTGTCGCGAACGAGTGAAACCTGATGGAGGACCACAACGATGGCAAATCGATCTGAAGACCTGGCCGCGATCCGTCACGACGAACAGTACCCGCTCGAACTGTTCGAGAAGATGGCCGGCCTGGGTCGATCGGCGGTGCGCGAGGCGCGGCGCCGGGGACTGAAGGTGACGTATCTGCACGGGCGGTGCTACGTCCGGGGATCGGACTGGATGGCATATTGCGACTCTGAAGGAAAGGGGACGAAAGATGAGTAGCACAACGACATACTTGGACCGACTGGGGAGCATTACCGAGCACGACCTAGAACTCGTACTCAGTTTCGCGGCAGAGGAGGACTGCATCGAGGAGTACGCGGACCTGGCGGCCGGCGACTGTGGCTGCATCGTCTGTATGGCGCGGCGGATGTATGCGGCGATCTGGCCGCCGGACTCGCGGACCGCGGTAGAGGCGCTCGCCGCGGACATCCTCGAGTTCGTCGACGACGCGCGCAGCGTCTATCGGCCCGAGGCCGTGGTCGACCTGGGACTGCCTGAGAACACTGTGGCCGGTCTGACGCACATCTGGGGAGATATGGAGGGTGTCATCGGTCTTGATCTGATCCGATGGCTCGCCGAGCTGGTCGGGGCGGATCCGGGGGACCTGCCGTACATCGGGTGGCAACGCATCATGCGTGCCCATAAGCGGGCCATCCGGGCCAAGGTCGGACTGCCGGCCGTGGCGGGGGAGGGGAACTGACATGGCCACCACTCCCATCCTGCCGGCTGATCACAAGGTGCGGTACCTGTACGGATCCCGGACCATCACCAAGCTCGCCTCGGACCTGCGACCCGGCAAGGCGATGAGGTTCAAGTGCCTGGATTGCTCCGGCGGGAGCACGGCTGAAGTGGCCGCCTGTCCGGTCGATGACTGCCCCCTGTGGCCGTACCGCCTGGGCCGGAGACCGAGGTACGGCCGTAGCATCGATTCTGGCGCCGCGGAAGGCCGCCTACGTGGCACTCTAGCCGCGCCGCAGGAGTTGGACCTATGAACGGACCATACGCCCAACTCGTGGCAGATTTGGCGGCCTACGTGCCTCCGCTGGACCGGGATCGGTTCCAGGAGACTCTAGACCGGATCGAGGCGGCATTGACAGAGATCTGCGTCCGGCCCCGAAAGCGTGACATGCGGGCAGCGCTCGAGGCGCTTGCCCGGGCGACCGCCAACATCCGACTTGCTGAGCTGGGCCTGAGGACCCGCTTTTGACAATCCCAAACCGAGGCGGCCGGCCATTGCACGGCCGGCCGCCTCCTAGACCCCTGAGGATCAACACATTGACCAAGAAGAGTATACCCCCCAGCGACGACAAAGACCCGGCTGAATTGTTCGATGACACGCCGGCCAAAGAGGATCCGGCCCCGGACCCGTTCGACCCGGAGAGTCTCCGGCTGGACCAGGACTTCGGTAGTAGCCTGGGAGTCAGGAAGGTGCTGACGGTCGTCCGCGCCCGCAAGCCCACCCGGCAGGAGTTTGTCAGAGTCCGACCCGGTGCTGAGTGGCGATTAGAGACGGCCGCCTTCGAAGACAAGATGCAGCGCGAGACGTACCTTGTCGACAAGTGCCTCTGGTCGGACCTGTCCGGGGAGATTCAGCCGGTCGTCCTGTTCCTCGCAATCAACCGCCAGTCCGACGTGTTCCTCTGGCCGGTCAAGCTCCCCGGCACCGACGGCCGCACTAACAGCTGGTTAGATTCGGCCCTGGCGGCGGCGCAGCTGGCCGAGCGGGTCTGGGTCCGCATGGCCGCCAACATGGCCGCCGGACTTTATGACACGTTCCAGGCGTCTGGGGACCTGGCAGACCCGGAGTGGCCGGAGCTGACGTTCCCAGAACTTCTCCGACTCTGCTTCAAGGATCGGTTCATTCGGTCGGCTGACCATCCGATGCTGCGACAACTGCGAGGAGAGGCGTGATGGCGACGGCCGATCCTCTCCGGCACTACCTCCAGATTTGGGCGTGCGACTTCGAGTTCCACGCCACGCCTGGCGTGGTTCCCGCGCCGATTTGCATGGTGGCGAGGGAGTACCGCAGCGGCCAGTTGATTCGGCTATGGTCGGACCAGCTGGCCGAGCTGCGGCAGCCACCCTTCCCGGTCGACGCGGGTTCGCTGTTTGTGGCCTACTACGCCTCGGCGGAGTTCGGTTGCTTCCTGTCCCTGGGGTGGCCCATGCCGGTGA
>JAAYDI010000017.1 GCA_012729315.1 Planctomycetaceae bacterium | reverse complement strand
CAGAACAAGATACCCAACACGATGATCGTCGAACGGCCGTACGCCGCGCGGCTGGCCGAGCAGCTGCTCGATTACGCGCTGACCTACGTGCAGCAGTACGGTCTGTCGGTCGTCCCGGCGGCCGGCAAGCTGGCAGCGGTGAAGTGGAAGGAGTTTCAGACACGGCGACCCACACTCGAGGAGTTGCATGGGTGGCAATGGGATGGTCTCGCCATCATTACCGGGGAGGTCTCGAATTTGGTGATTGTGGATTGTGATTCAATTGAAGCGGCGCGCTGGTTCTACGTGAACTGCGCCAAGTCACCGTCCCTCGTGCGCACTCGCCGTGGGGTGCATCTGTACTTCCAGCACCCCGGTTGGCGCGTCAAGAACGCCGTGCACGTGCGCGGCAAGTACGACATCCGCGGCGATGGTGGTCTGGTGATCGCGCCGCCCAGCCCCACCCGAAAGTGGATCGACGGCTACACGCTGCGCCACCAAGAGGACCTGCCCGTATTCCGCGCTGAGTGGCTCCCAGACAAAGCGGGGCACGCTGCGGCCCGCGCGGCGACTGACAAGAGGATCGTCGCCCCCGAGGCCTACATCAACACCATACACGCGGTCAGCGGTCAGGCCGGCCATGACCAGACATACAAGGCGGTCAGCTACCTGCGCGACGCCGGTCTGAGCCGGACCGAGGCGGCGATGATCCTGGCGCGCTGGAACCTGACCAACGCGGACCCATCGTGGACTGACGAGGAGTTGACGCACAAGTTGGATGACGTTTTCGGATAGTCCACTTTCCACTGTGGATAGTGGGCAGGAGTTTCCTGCTAGGAGGATTGCGATATGAAACGGTCGACACATCACACCGGCCACCGCCCGTCAAGCGGTCGAGAAGGCGGGTCCTTCCGGGCGTTCCAGCGCGTAGTTTCCCACCCGCAGGTCGCGCCTGGCGGACAGACACTTGCTGTGACATGTGACAGGAGCAAACTAATGACCCCCAGAGACCTGCATTTGGCCATCGTGCAGACCCGCTCCGAGCTGCTCCAAGAGGCTCTGGACCACGGCGGCGGCCGGTCTGCCCGACGTCACCTGTGGATCGACGCCCACGACGGATGGGTGCCGGTCCGGATGCTGGACGGCGGCGGCACGGCGGCGGAGCGCAAGCGGTTCTCGCGCCTACTGCGGAGATTGGCGGACTGTGGCCAGATCGAGACACGCGCCGATCAGGGGCGGATCAGTCACGTCCGGTGGGTGGAGGAGCCCGGAGCATGACCGCCTCCACCTGGCACGATGCCCCCCTGGTCGTGGTTGCCGCTGTCAGGTGTCCATTTTGCGATTCGACGGCACGTCCGATCCTCGTGAGGACCGAGGCGGCCGGCGACGGCGCGGTATTCCGGCGAGCGATCTGCCGCGACTGCTCGCGCAAGTTCTGGTCGTGCGTCGATCCGGAGGTGCGGCCGCTTGTTTTCCAAGCGTTGGAAAATCCGCCCCGTTGACGCTGTAAACTTCACGCATGAGGAGGGACATCCCATGTCCGATCAAGAGTTCATTTGTGGTTCCGCCGCCGACGATGATGACCTGCGCGCCTACGACGAGGGTCTCTTGGTCGCGTGGCGACGCGGCCCGGACGGTACCCAATGGTATCGGCGTGCAGCCGCCGGCGACGGCTACCCCGAGATCCGGGCCGTGCCGGCCGACCAGGATCTTAGTGCCGAGGACGAGCCGGTCGTCCTGACCGACGCCGAGCGTGACGCGCTCTTGCAGTGGGCCGACGGTCTGCGGCACGCCGGCGACGATAGCGAGGGTGACGACGATGACCCCGAGTGAGGCCCACGACCTGGCCATCGCGTTGGCGCCCGAGCTCTCCGGTAAGCTCGCCGTCATCCGCCACACCGATGACCTGGGACCGTCGCCAGATAGCCGCTTAGCCTGGTGCTGCGCGGGCCGCCATCTGGGCATCCGCGATGAACTGCGGCGCCTGGGGCTCTGGCGTGGCTTCTGGCCGAGCACCGTCATCTTCGTGGCCGAGCCGAGCATCGAGGTACTGATTCACGAGTTGGGCCATGTGCTGCCCGCCCGGTCGGTCATCGTCGATGACGGCGACGAACCCACCCCGGAGCAACGCGACTACCAGACGGCGCAGTTGACGCGCTGGGCGTCCCGTGTCGACGAGGCGGGCCGCGTGCCCTGGCATGGCCATGACGTGCGATTCGTGCGGCGGGTGGCCCACCTGCTGCGACGTGCCGAGCAGTTGGGGCATGACGTCAGCTACAACGCGCTGAACGTGGCGAGCGATCGCTACGGGCTATCGCACGTTCACAGCTACCTGGAGCGGTTCGCCCACGAGCCCGCCATGAGCGTGCATCGGACGTTCGACGAGATCGACCAGCTACCTTTCCCTGATCCTGTGCTGCGGCTGTTCGCGGATGACGTGCGGATCTGGGCGATTACCGAACTGATTGGAGATCGACATGCCTGAGATTCAGACCCTAGGCGACATGGCGGCCGATTCTGCCGCACGCGACAAACAGCCTGGCCGACCTGGCGAGCCGGTCTCGGCCGACCGACAGATCGCGGCCTACTTTGAACGGCGAGAGAAGGAGCGACTCGCCAAACGGAAGGTGATCCGGGCCGGCGCCCAGGAGCGTGAT
>JAAYDI010000140.1 GCA_012729315.1 Planctomycetaceae bacterium | reverse complement strand
TACAGATTCGGGCGGCGGCCATTAGCGACGACGGCCGCCTCGACGACTACCTGACAAGGCGGCCCGGGTGGCAGTTCCAGCGTCGGACTACCGGGCAACAAATTGCCGCATAAGCTGAATTAGGCCCTGCCTGCACGTCTGTGCACCAGCGGCCTGCTCCGCCTACTCATCCCATCCCGACTGGGAGAGACCGCTGTGAATGATGAGTGACGGGGACGTAGAGTCCGGCACGATCGGTGTCCGGTCGACCTTGGTCCGCTCGATCCGTTCCAGATGGCGTTTGAGCTTGAGCAGGAAATCCGCCAGTTCGTTACCCGCCGTATCCCCGAGGTGATTACAGAGCGACTTGCGCGTGTTGAAACTGATGTTTTCCATGTGAAGCCTGCCAGATTTGAGCTGGTCCGAATGGTGGTCGGTAGGCGCCAGGTGCCATTCGGAGCGGTTGACGAGCGTTGCCCCTGTAAGGTTTTCAGCCTAATTCAGCAGTTGCGTGCGGCAACACTCTGGCACAGGAAAACCGTCTGCTGGCTTGCCCGGCAGCCACCCAATCGCTGCAACCAGCACAATCGGCGGTCACCCACGGCCCGCCGTCTACAATTGGTCGATGAATCGCAGGAAGCGGGCTTCCAGCATCTTCAGGTCGGTTCCGAAGACGTCGGTGAACTCCTGGAGCTGCTCCTGCGCGGAATAGGTTCGCAGCGGCTCGCGGGCGGCGGTACGGGCCAGATATCGCAGGTATTTGGCCGGTTCTGTTTCGGACAGGAAGAACGTCAGAGCCCAGGCTTCGCAGTAGGCGGCTGCCGGGCTGGTGGCAAACAGCCGCTCGGAGTTCTGAACAAACAGCGGCAGGCTGCCGCCGGCCCGCGGGCCGCTGGCGTGTTGACGAAACGCACTCAACCGACCTTCGTTGATGCGGTGCCGCGCCAGCGGGTACTCGGGCGCGTTCCAGACCCCCGGCGCTTCGAAGAGCATGGCCAGCCCTTCGCCGACCCAGCGTGGAGGCATCGCCGCGCGATTGTGCAGCTGCGTGTTGAAGGCCATCTGATGCGTGGCTTCGTGGATGATTGTCGAGGCGTTCTGCTGCCAATGCTCGTCGGCGGCCTGGCCGTGTGTGACATCGTAGAGCAGGACGCGATTGGTGCGCGTGGAATAGAACCCCACAATACCGGGCATCGGCGTGGTTCCCTCGACCTGCTGCACATACTGTGCGAACTCGCCCTGGGACCCAAACACGACGCTCACCAGCGGGAACTGCGGTGCGGCCGGGCGCATGCCGCGAACGCTGAAATAGTGGAGGAACGACCGGAACAGCGCTTCGAACCGGTCTGCCCAGCGGTCCCGTTCCCCGGCCGGATGGACGACCAGGTAGTTGCCGGTTCCCGAGACGTCGAATCGCCGGCCAAACTCGCGGAGCAGCTGGCCGCGCATGTCGCTCTGCGTGCACGGGCGGAAGTGCGGCGATACCAGGCGATAGTCGGTCGCTTGCTCCGGCGCAAACTGCCAGAGGTATCCGTTGCGGGCCAACAGCAGGACCTGGGCGTCCGACCACGCCAGCGGCGTTCCAGTAACCAGCGTGCCGTCAACTTTCAGCTCGATCGTCGGCTGTTCCGCAGCCGGTATCACGCCCGGCCGGCAGAGCAGTGCCAAGGTACACAGGAGGGGTGCCAACGCCGCCCGGCCGCGTGGCGGACACACGATGTGACGTGAATAATGAGGGATCATACATTATTTTAGGCTACATCCTCAAAGCGTGCCGGGCCGCCGGCTCGTCGATCCCCAACAAGCCGGACTACCGGACCACCAATCTGCGGGCTCGGCCAGCAGCGACCCGTTTGGCCGCCAGCCCCGACACAGCGTAGAATGAGGCAGTTTTCTCAGGGCGTGCGGTGTGCGGCATGGCCGGAGGCCTCCGGCAGCCGTCCCCTGTACGCGGGCGAGGAACGCGGGCGAGGAACGTGGGCGAGGAACGAGAAAAGGGGGGCTCAGGCATGTGGACTTCCATGATTGTGGCCGCCAGCCTGATCGCGGTTCAGGAACCGGCGGCACCGCAGACGGAGTTGTCGCGCAGAGTCGCAGCCCTGGTGCGTCAGTTGGACGACGACCGGCTGGACGCGCGGCAGGGTGCGGAAAAGTCCCTGCTCGAGCTGGGCCCCGATGCGCTCGACCTGCTTCCCGCGGCCGACGCGCCGGCTTCTCCCGAGGTGCGTCGCCGGCTGGCGCGCGTGCGCGACCAATTGCAGACTCAGCACGCGCGCCGCACGCTGGAGGCGAGCCGTGTCGATCTAGCCGGCGAGATGTCGCTGGCCGAGGCGCTGCGCGCTATCCAGCAACAGACGGGGAACCCGCTGGTGCGCTCTGAGGACTTAGACCAGCGCGTGACTGTCCACTTCGAGCAGACACCGTTCTGGGACGCGATGACTCAGCTGCTGGATCAGGCCAATGCCCGGATCGATCCCTTCACCGGAGCGGGGCAGGGACTCAGGATCCTTAAGGGTGCTACAGGTCATGGCCCGCGCGCGACCGGCACGGAGCTGTTCTACATCGAGCCGACCATGGTTACCGCCGTGCGCGATCTGCGCATGCCGGATCTGGCGATGATGCGGCTGCGGTTGTTGATCATGTGGGAGCCGCGGACGGCCCCCATCGTCGTGTCGCAGCGACTGGGAGAGATCGTGGCGATCGACGATGTCGGACGGCCGGTGGAAGTCAGTGGGCGTCAAGGCACGCTCACGGCGGCCGTCGAGAGCGATCTGCCGGCGATCGAGCTGGAGATTCCCCTGACGCTGCCGGACCGCAGTGCGCGCCGCCTGGCGTTGCTGCGCGGGACGCTTGAAGCCCTGATGCCGGGCCGGGTGGAGCAGTTCACTTTCACCGACCTGGAGACGGCCGAGAACGTGCGGCAACGTCATGCCGGCGTCACGGTCACGCTCGAACACACGCGGCAGAACGACGAGACGCGGGAGATCCAGGTGCGGGTGGCGTTCGCGGACGCCGCCAACGCGTTGGAATCGCATCGCGGCTGGATCTACAGGAACCCGGCCTATCTGGTCGATGGGGACGGAAACCGGCTGGCCTGTGGTGGTCAGCGTGTGGTGAGCCAGGAGACGGATGCGGTGGGGGTGGCCTACAACTTCGCCTTGACCCGTCCTCTGGCGGACTATCGGTTCGTCTACGAGACCCCTTCACTTATCACCCGCCACAAGGTGGCGTACGAACTGCAGGACGTGGAGCTGCCATGAATAGTACAAGGCGCGAGGGGCGCGTGCTGGCGTGGATCGTGCATCCAGCCCAGCAGTGAACAGGGAAGTTGTGACACGACCACGCCAATCCGGTACGCACGCTGTGCTGCCCGCGCTGCCAGACAACCTCTGGCGGCAACGGCTGCGGCGGCGTCTGCTGCGCTGGTTCGACAGGCACGCGCGCGAGCTGCCCTGGCGTCCTTCGCCCGGCCTGTACGCGACGTGGGTCAGCGAGATCATGCTGCAGCAGACGCAGGTGGCGACCGTCATTCCGTACTACGGGCGGTTTCTCGCGCGATTCCCCGACGTGCGGGTTTTGGCCGCGGCGGACGAACAGGAGGTGCTGCGCCACTGGGAGGGGCTGGGTTACTACCGGCGTGCGCGGCACCTGCACGCGGCCGCGCGGCAGGTGGTCACGCAGCATCAGGGGTGCCTCCCCACGTCATTCGAACAGTGGCGGGCACTGCCGGGCATCGGACGCTACACGGCCGGTGCGATTCTGTCGATTGCGTTGGACCAGCGGCACCCCATCCTGGAAGCCAACACCGTCCGCCTTCTGAGCCGCCTCGTGGCGCTGACCGCTGATCCAGGCACCGGCAGCAGCCAGGAGTTCCTGTGGCGCTTTGCCGCAGCGCTGTTGCCGTGGCGGCGGTGCGGTGACTTCAACCAGGCGCTCATGGAACTGGGGGGCACGCTCTGCACGCCGCGTGCTCCCGGGTGTTCCCGCTGCCCGCTCGCCAACATGTGTCCTGCGTACGCGCGCGGCCTGCAGGATCAGATTCCGCGTCCCAAACGCCGCGCGGCCTCCGTGACAGTACATGAAGCGGCGGTGATCGTGCAGTGTGCCGACGGCCGCGTGCTGCTGCGGCGCTGCCAGGCCGGCGAGCGGTGGGAAGGCTTGTGGGACTTCCCGCGGGTGGAACTCTCGGCTGCGGCAGATCGTGTGACCGCGGCGGAACTGTGCGGGAAGGTGGCGGCTCTGACCGGCATCGCCATCGACGCCCCGAGGCCGCTGGCCACGTTCCGCCACGGGGTGACACATCACCGCATCACGCTCACCTGCTACCAGGCTGCCGGCCAGGACTGCGGGACTCGGCGCGGTGCGGTGCGGTGGGTCGCGCTGGACGACCTGGCAGCCTACCCACTCCCCGTGACCGGGCGGCGGATCAGCCGGCTGCTGCAGGAGGAGCGGGCATGACAGCCGGCCGCCCCGCCGGGAGCCGCGCCCGGCTCAGGCATCTGCGCCATAAAACCCGGCCACCGACAGGCCGGTGCGCTGCCGCACGAACGCGACGATCCGATCGACTTCGTCCGGCGTCAACGGCGTGACATACCGTTCGGCGGGCGGGCGGGCGACCGTGTAGATCTGGACCAGTTTGAGCTGGCCACCGGCCGCCGTGATCTCCTGCAGCCGGTCACAGAGTGCCTCCCACTCCGACACCGGCGGAGGTTGTCCCTCGAGGCGCATCAGCAGCGTCTGGATCACCAGCGGGCGGAGGCGGGCCGCCTGCATGATGTTCTGCAGGATCTGCTCGAAGCGGAACGGGCTGCGGTTGACGCGCTGATAGTAAGCGGCCGTGCCGGCATCCAGCTTGGCCCAGATCTCGCCCTGGTTTGCATCGAGCGTGCGGAGCGCCCGCTGGACATGCGCGCGGTGGAACATGCTGGCGTTGGTGATCAACACCAGCGGCACCGCATCCAGCCGTAGCTGCCGTTTCAGGTCAGCGCAGGCAGCGACGACTTCGTCGATATTCCGGTGCGCCGTGGGTTCTCCGTCACCCGAAAACGCGATGTCGGTCAGTCGCCGGAGTGCCGGCGGCGTGTCGTGGAACTTGCCCTGCGCGAACAGCTGCCCGGAAACGGCCAGTGCGAGTGTATCACGCAGCTCCTGCAGCAGCTGCGGCGTGTCGACGAATCGCGTTTCGCTCTGCGAGACGCGGTTCACCTGGCAGTAGACGCAGTCGAAATTGCAGACTTTGTCGAGGTTCAGGTTGACGCCGATCGAGATGCCGCCGGACCGCCGGCTTAAGACCGGGTACACAAAGCGGTTTTCGCCGAATCCGCGTTCGTGTTGCGTATAGAGCGACGAAGGGGGGTCAGGAGTCATGTGTCTGCTGCTGACCCCCCGGGGCATGGCACGACATTGAGCCGGGTGAATTCATCGAGCGTCACGGTGGTCAGTTCTCCATCGTCGCGCCGCAGCACCAGGATGTCGCGGTACACGCGGTCATCGTCGCTGCGGCGGTAATGCAGGCCGTGACGCTCGCGAGCCGTCTGCACCACGGTGCCCGCCGCCTGCATGGTCCAGCGGCGGAAACCGACCTTTACCGCCTTCGCGATCTCCACGCGATCGCCCGGTGCCAGGGAGTGAAATACGCGCAGCGGTTCACGCTCAGCCATGGCAGCCACCTGCAGCCCGGCGCTAGGAGACGTCCTTGGCGTCGATCCAGGACATCAGCCCCCGGAGTCGCTTGCCGACCTCTTCCAGCAGTTGTTTGCGTTGCAGGCGGCGCTGCGCCTTGAAGCCGGGCGCGCCAGCCTTGTTCTCCAGAATCCACTCCCGGGCGAACTGGCCCGTCTGGATTTCCTGCAGAATGCGTTTCATTTCCTCGCGGGTCTGCTGGGTGATGATTCGCGGCCCGCGCGTGTAGTCGCCGTACTCGGCCGTGTTGGACACGCTGTACCGCATGTAGTTGAGTCCGCCCTGGTAGAACAGATCGACGATCAGTTTTAGTTCATGAAGGCACTCGAAATATGCCATCTCCGGCTGGTAGCCGGCTTCCACCAGCGTCTCGAAGCCGGCCCGCACCAGCTCGCTCACACCGCCGCACAGCACAACCTGCTCGCCAAACAGATCGGTTTCGGTCTCTTCCGCGAAGGTGGTCTGAATCACGCCGCCGCGCGTCCCACCAATCCCTTTGGCGTAGGCCAGTCCCAGCTGCAGAGTCTGCTCGCTGGCCCCCTCGCTGACAGCCACCAGACAGGGCACGCCCCCCCCCTTGACGAACTCACTGCGGACCAGATGCCCGGGGCCCTTGGGCGCGACCAGCAGCGCGTCGACCCCCTTGGGTGGCTCGATCTGCCCGAAGTGGATATTAAAGCCGTGCGAGCACATCAGGACGTTGCCCGGCTTGAGATGCGGGGCAATGTGCTGCCGGTACACGTCCGCCTGGATCTCGTCGGGGAGCAGGATATTGACTAGATCGGCCTTCTTGGTCGCCTCATCAGCCGGTAGCGGCTGGAAGCCGTGCTCCACCGCCAGCTCGTGGTTGGGGGTGCCAGGCAGCTCCGACACGACGACCGTGCAGCCGCTCTCGCGCAGGTTCTGCGCTTGCGCGTGCCCCTGCGATCCGTACCCAAGAATCGCAATCGTCTTGGTTTTCAGCAGTGACAGGTCGGCGTCATTTTCATAGTAGATCTTGGCAGGCATGATTCTTCTTCTACTTGTAGAGGTTGACAGGAAGGATGGGAGATTGTAGTTCGGCAGCGGCCCCGCGGCATCCCCCGGTCGCGACCGGAGGCGTGGCAGCGGCGACACGGCGGCAGTGGTGCCGGTCACGATTCATCGTCTGCCGCCCCACTGCGGACCATGGCGATCCGCCCGCTGCGCACGAGTTCCGTGATGCCGTAGGCGCGCATCCGTTCGATGAACGCCTCGATCTTGTTTTCGCGCCCCGCTATTTCGATCATCAGCTCGTTGGCACCCACATCGACGATCTTGCCGCGGAAGATCCCGACCAGTTCGCGAATTTCGCTCCGCTTGACCCCCGGTGGGGCCTTTACCTTGAGCAGCATCAAGTCGCGTTCGACGTAGTTCCAGGCACTGACGTCTACCACCCGCACCACGGTCACGATCTTCTCCAACTGCTTGCGGACCTGCTCGAGGACGCGAGCGTCCCCCACGACCACAAACGTCATGCGCGACAGGTTGGGATCGTCCGTCTCGCCGACGGCCAGGGAGTCAATGTTGTACCCGCGGGAGGCCAGCATCCCCGAAATATGGGAGAGCACTCCGGGTACGTTCTGGACGACAGCGGACAACACATGTCGCATGATGAGGGCAAGCTCCAACCAGTTCCAACAGGGAAATACTCGAAATCCCCTCTCGGCCCGTCGCGCCCCGGGGCACCTTGTCGCCCAGACCTATTGTCGCCCAGACGCGGTGAGAAGTTCCAGATGGCAGATGGCTGGGGGCCGTCACGGTGAGCCCGCGGGGATCCGCACCCGCCACGCAGGGCACGGCGTCCGCGCAAGCACCGAACCGACAAAGTGTACATGCCGGTGAGCGTCAGGGTCAACCGGTGCCATCCGGTTGATCTCAGATTCAAACGTGGTACCTTGCGCTGCAGCGGACGGCTGCTGCGTGTTTCTCTGTCAGATGCCACGTACCCCCGTGTCCCAGAAACGTACGCTGTCCGTGGCGGGCGTGCCGACCTGACAGTAGTCGCTAATGCTCAAGTGAAAGGCCCAGTCCATGTCCACAGAACTGCACATCACGCGGCGGCAGCTGCTGCACGCTGGAGCCGCGGGCGCATCGGGGGCGATCGCCGCGACTTTGTTCCGGCACCCAGCGCACGCGGCTACCGCTCCGGCTGACACCGATGCGACTGACATCGGTGCGGCGGATCCCAGGATCCAGGGACCATTTCTGATTCTGTCCACCCCGTTCACGGCCGCGGGCGAGGTGGACTTCGATGCCCTGGCCAGGCAGGCGTGCTACGTCGACTGGTGCGGTTGCCCGGGTATGATCTGGCCGCAGTCGGGCGACAGCGTCGACCTCCTCACGACCGAAGAAAAACTCCGGGGCATGGAGGTCCTTTCCCAAACGACGCGCAAACTCAGGACTACGGCATTGTGCCTGGGGGTACAGGGCAAGGACACGGCCGAGATGCTCATGTTTGCCGCGCATGCCGAGAGCCTGGCACCTCCGGCGATCATTTCGCGCCCCCCCGACACGGGCAAGACAGAAGACGATTTGCGGCAATACTGGCATGCTCTGGCGGCGGTGGCGAAGCGGCCCGTCTTCATTCAGACGACGGGTGGAGTGGCCTACAAGGGGCCCATCCCTTCCGTGGAGTTGCTCATCGAACTGGCCAGAGACTTCCCCCACTTCGGCTACGTGAAGGAGGAAGCAGGTGACGTCATCGCGCGCACGCGTGCCCTGCTGGCAGCCAAACCGCCGATCCGGCGCGTGTTCAGTGCCCGCGGCGGCTACGGATGGCTCTACGAATTGCGACTCGGCTCGGAAGGGTTGATTACCGAGCGCGCCATCTATGCCGACGTTCTTACTCGCATCTGGGAATTGCACAGAAGTGGTTCCGATCCCGCTGCAGCGCGGGATGCGTTCAGCAAATTCCTCCTCATGATCAATCTCAGCAGGACGTTGCCCGGCGACTTGCGCGGCTACCAGTTGTACCTGTGGAAGAAACGTGGCGTGTTCCAAACCATGGTCTCGCGTCACTACGGACCCGGCGGGACCATTCCCGCATCTCCCATTCACTCCGAGTTGCAGCTGAGCAACGAGGAGATCGCCGAGATCGAGTACCGGTTCGAGGCACTCGCGCCGTACCAGAAGCCCGGATCACCCAGTTTTGCTGCAGCCGTCAGCAATAAATGATAGCCATCGCGCAATCGGCTGCGCGGATGCTCGCTGCCGGCCGGTTGGGGCCGGCCCGATGGCCATCCCACCCATTCAGTCTGTCGAACGGTCTGTCGAACTGATCTGTCCGCCGGCGCAGGCAATTGCGGCAGCTACGGCGCAATCGTCTGCTCGCGGGGGACGGTCCAAGTGCGGCCGCGCCAGGCGAGTGTAGCGGGTCCGAAGCCGTGGAAGACGCGCACCTGCCCGCTGCTGATCAAAGGCTGGCCATCGAGCGATTGCAGGGTGAACAGCGCTCCGTCGGGATAGTCCTGGCCGCCCCAGTGGCGGGCGTAGAAGGCGGCGAATCGCGGCCCCTCGACCACAACGCCCCAAGGTGGCAGCACCGCGCCGCCGCCCAGCCTGGTCTCGATCCGGGCGTCAGCCATACCGAAGTTGGCCACCACCGTCACTGCCTCGTCGGCCGAACCATAGACCGCGCGGCGCACGGCGCGATCGGGCGTGAGGAATTCCAGCTGGGTCAGTCGCTGATGCGCCGTAGCGGCGTGGAGCGGAGCCAGCAGTTCGTGCGTGTTCTTGATGAATACGTCGGTCGGGTGCAGACCGGAGGCCCAGCCGTCGCTGCGCACGAAGGCGTCGCGCGCCGGCTCGGTGCGTCCGGCCGCGACAGGCTCGAACCGGATCTCCGGGGCGAGCACCAGCCGGCCGGCGCAGACGCGGTGCTGACGGTCGCTGCCGGCCAGCGGAGCACGCCTACCGACATCGCTCGGCGAAAAGAGCCCGACGTAGATGTCAATCGATTTCTCGCGCACCGACGACGGCACCGTGACCGTGTGCGGGCCCACCGTGATGGTCTGCCCCGTGCGCCACTGCGCGGTGGGCGGCACGGCGGCATGGTCGTCCTGGAAGAGGATCTTGTCATCGGTGCCGAAATGCACGAAGACGCGCCAGTCGCCCGCCACGTCGGCCTCCACCTCCCAAGCGTAGCGGATCTGGAAGGTCCGCGGGCCCGTAGCCTTCACGGCGACGACGCGCGGTCGCGCCATCACCTTGGCCTGAGGCGCAGCGGGCTGCTGCGTCCAGTACAGATGATCGGGCACGGAATGATAGTAGAACGGGCGGGCACAGAGAGCATGGTGTGCGACGCATTCGGCGGCCTGGTCGGCGGCGTAGCCGTACTTGCCGTAGGCGATCTGACAGTCGTGGTACACCATTTCCCAGAAGGGGATGACCGTCGCGCCCAGACTCGCCGGGTCCAGGCTGTGATAGTAACGGCCGCTTACGGCTACCAGTCCTTCGAAAAAGTCGCTGTGGGGAAGCGCCCACTCGCGGCCACATTCGCTCCCGAAGAGGCCGAAGGTGTCGCGGGCGTAGTCGCTCAGTTTTTGCTTCCAGGCGATGTCGCTATTGCGGTCAAGTGGGTGGGCCGGGTCATGGCACTCGCGCGGCCCGGAGGCGTACGTGGTGTCAATGAAGTAGCTCCAGGGCTGGAAGAGCTGGCAAATCCGGGGCAGATTCTCGGGGCGCTGGGCCAATTCCAGTTGCTTCGGCGCACACACCATCCACGCGCGGCCGCCGAGCCAGCGCCCGCCCTGCAAGGGCTTGCCGCTGGCGTCCTTCTCGATGCAGCTCAGGTCAAAGCTCTTGGCGTCGGCGTACATGTCCTGCACGTTGTCGTGAAGGCAGCCCACGTAGCCCAGATCCTGAATGCGGCGGACGGCGTCGGCCAGCCCCTCGTTGCCGCCGCACTCGGAGTTGGCGGGCAGATTGTCGGGATGGCGGCAGTCATAACCGCCTTCAGTCCAGCCGCCCATCATGAACAGGGCGCGATCCAGGCCCACTTCCTGCTTCAGATGCTCCGCGATCCGTGCGGCCTCATCGAAGGTCCAATGCACATTGACCGACTCCTCCTGCGTACTGTCCTCATTCATGCGCCGCGCCAGGCAGGTCCACAGTTTAACGTTCGAGGCGCCGATGAGCCTGGTCATGTGCGGATTGCGCGCGATCTTCTGCTGGAGGGTCACGGCGAGCCCCTTTTGCTGGGCGATCTCGCGGTAGCCGCTGGCGATGGTGTTCCAGTCCCCCGCGCCGAGCGGCGTGAGGCGCACTGCGCGGGCCGTGCGCTGCAGGCGGAAAGTCGTCGTGAGCCGCTGCCGGACCGGCCCGCTCTCCTGCCGCTCGCTCTTCACTTCGGGAAACGTATAGGCATCATCCCAGTCCGCGATCAATGCCGAACCGTTCTTGGCGAAGCCGAGCATGTTCATGTGGCAGCCTTCGTAGTCGCTGGTGCCGAAGGTGCGTGTGAACGACGCGCCGCTGTCCGCGGGGATCAGCAGCCCCTCGCGGCACGGGACGACGACGCAACCTCCCTCGGTATCGGTGATGGCCAGCGCATCGCCCAGGATGACTGTGTCCCCTGCCGCCTGGCCTGCGTAGCGGATTTCCAGCGACCGCCCCTCGCGGATCAGCTCGAACGTCACCGCAGCGCCGTCCAGTGCGCGCAGCACCACGCCCCGGCCGGCCTCAAGCTCTTCGGCTGCCGCGAAGCCTTCCGGGAACCCCTCCGCGCCTCCCGCGCGCGCCATGCCTGCCGTGGGCCAGCGCACGCCGGACCGCACATCGGTCAGCGCCCAGGCTCCCGTGGCCCTGTCGACTTCGACGGTCAGATAGCGGCTCTCCAAACGCCCGGCGCCGGCGTCCGCATTCACCGCCCCCAACAACGCCAAGACGGCAACATAGAATCGGCTCATGAAACCTCTCTCCCCTCTCGGACCTTTCGGAAAACGTCTCGCTGCAGGCGCGAGTCCCGCGTTCCGCTTACTGCCCGAAACGCACGTCGCTGACAAACGGGCCCATCTCGACGCAGGGGGATTCCTGCAAGACAGGCTGGCCGAAGTAGGTGACACGTTCAAAAGACATCCCGCTGACATTGTGCTGCTCGCTGTCGCCCAGCATGTAGATCAAGCCGCGGAAACTCCCCTCCTCGCCGTGGACGGCGATGTCCTGAAACGAGCAGTTCCGCAGCGTACCGGGCTCCGGATCCTTGAAGGGACCGTAGGAGCACCGCATCGGCTTGGCCATCAACATGATGATGTCTTCTCCGCTGGAACGGACGCGGAGCTTCTCGAAGTGGCAGTTCTCCATCAACAGGTTCTGGTTGGGCTGGAGCCAGATGATGGCATTGGCCCAATAGTGCGTAGGATCGCGGTAATCCTTGCTGTAGTGCAACACGTCGATATTGCGGGCGGTGATGTTCCGCATGCCGGCAGTCTCGCATTCATAGCCGATGCGGAAGATGTTCGCCACGTCAGTCCAGAATTCGCAGTCTTCGACCACGATGTTCTCGCACGGCCGGGTCATCTCCGCCAGGCCCTTGATCGCGATATAGTCATCCTGTGTGCGGAAGAAGCAGTTGCGAACCACAGCGTTCTGCGTGTTGCAAAGGAGTAGTCCCCCCCGAAATACTCGCTCTGCGCAGCGTAGATGTCCACTGGCTCGCCGTTGACCGTCACCGTATAGTCCGCCGACGACTGCCTCACCCCCGGGCGCGGGATAGGTCGTGACGCCGGCCATCGCAGGTGAACATAGGGATGCGAACAACGTGAAAGCAACCTGGACAATCGTCCGGTTGTTGAACGTGGTGGTCATCATGGCAATTCATCCTGAAAAGAGTTGCGTCGACGTCAGCGATTCGTCTTTTCTCAAGCACCGCGTCGATTGTAGCACCATGAGTTGTCGTGCTTCCAGGGGGTGCGGCTCCTTCCAGGGGCTGCGGCCATTAGCCTGGTTGACGTCTGGTGGAAATGTGCGGAGATTCAAAGGTACGGGTGCGAACAGCAACCACGCGTCTGAAGTTCCTGAGAGATCGATTTACAGACCGTGCCCTGTTACCGGCGCCTGGCTCGTCAGCGCGGAATGTTGCCGTCAACAAACCCACCAGAGAACGGGACAATGAGAACACAGAGAACACAACTGCAATTGATGTCTGGACAGGTCACTGGACAGATCAGCTGCCGCCGTCCCAGGGCTGCTTTGTTCCCCAGTCGCGTTCTGGCTTCTTCCTCGCGTTCTGTGCAACTCCGGCTCATCGCTGCGGTGCTGGCGACCTGTGTCACGACGGTGGGATTCGCATCTGATGCGGAAGACGGACCGAATCCCCCCGATGCTGTCGCTGTAACGATCAGCGCGGGTGCTGACTGGTTGCCGCTCGACGTGGACCTGGAGATCGAACCTGGATCGGCGCTTGATTTCAGCGATGTGATGCCCCGTCATGCGCCTGCCGGAAAGTACGGTCGTGTCGTGACTACTGAAGCGGGACATTTTGCATTCGAGCAGCGTGCGACGCCGGCGCGCTTCTACGGTGTCGATTTGTGTTGCACTGCGCAGTTTCTTCCGCACGAGTTGGCCGACCGGCTCGCGGATCGGTTGGTGCGCCTGGGTTACAACTCGGTGCGTATCCATCACTACGAACGGTGGTTAGTCGATCGCACAGCGGACGAGATGCGTTTGCGGAGCGACACACTCGATCAGTTCGACTACCTCTTCGCGGCACTCAAACGGCGTGGCATCTACGTCACGACCGATTTATACGTGTCGCGGCTCATCGCTCGCGCTGACGTCTTCGACGATCACCCGCGGCAAGCAAGCAACGGCCAAGCCAAGGCGGCAAACGAAGATGATTGGACGTTCGAGAATTACTACAATGTCGATCCGAACGATTTCGGCGTGCAGGATTACAAAATGGCGGTGTACGTGAACGAGCATGCCTATGAAGACTTCATAGCATTCGCCCGTGTGCTGCTCGATCACACGAACCCGTACACGCAGCTTCGGTATGCCGATGATCCAGCGTTGGGCTGGTTGAGTCTGATGAATGAGGATTGCCCAGACAACTTCATTGATGGGCTCCAGGGCACACTGCGCGACGATTGGCAGCGGGCATGGAACCGCTGGCTGGCTGCTCGTTACCCGGACCGGGAGATTCTGGCTACCGCCCTGGGAAACCTCACTGACGATCAAGATCCCACACAGGGCACGGTGCCGTTGCCGAGCATCCGCGGCAAGGGGCCAATCGCCGTCACATTCAACGTCTTTGTCACCGACGTCCAGTACCGTTTCTTCGCTCGCACGCAGACATTTCTGCGCGACGAAATGCAGTGCCGGGCACTGCTGAGCGACTGCAACGGGTGGACCAACCCCGTGCGGTTGCAGGCGGTGCGCAGCCGGTTTGACTACGTAGACGATCATTTCTATGTCGATCATCCGCATTACCTGTCGCATCTGCGGCAGCCGCCGACGCGTTCCGGAAACACCAACCCGATAGCCGCCGGCGGCCCGTTTTGCCGGAGCTGTGCTTTCTCGCGGATTTTCGGCAAGCCGTTTACGGTCACCGAATTCAATTTCTGCGGTCCCGGCCAATACCGCGGCGCGGGCGGCATGGTCACCGGCGCGTTAGCCGCACTGCAGGATTGGGACGGCGTATGGCGTCACGTCTACAGCTACAACAGCGAGAACATCAGACGGCCGGCGGCCATGTACTACTTCGACGTGGCGGCCGATCCGCTGACACAGGCCGCTGAACGCGCCGGTCTCTGCCTGTTCTTGCGAGGCGATCTGCAGCCGGCGAAGCATTCGGTTGCGATTGCGTCCACGCCCGAAGCCATATTGGCATCGGCCGCCGTAGCAAGCGACCGAGCGCCGGCCTGGAACCAGCTCGCGTGGCTGACACGCGTTGGCTGGAGGATCGGTAGCGAACCCGACATCACGGAACAGGATCTGTCGCTGTCTTTTTCCGCTGAGAGCAACCCGCTCGCCGCCGGCACCGAAAAGACAATCCTGGATGCATTTGCTACGCGGCAGTGGCTGCCCGCAACCAATCGCACCGACCTGGAAAAGAACCGTATACAGAGCGAAACCGCGGAGGTGACCATCGACGCCCCGGCAAGTACGTTAACGGTGGACACCGCCTGTACGGCAGGAGGTTTCGCGCCGGCGGGAGGTCAGATCCAGACGCGCGCAGCGACAATCGAGGTCCTGGACACCGATGCCACGGTCTGGGTCAGCAGCCTCGATGGCCAGCCGATCGTTCGCAGCAAACGGCTGTTGGTCACACACCTGACCGACCTGCAGAATACGGGCATCAGCTACGGCGACGAAAATCGCCAGTTGCTGCTTGATTGGGGGGGACTGCCGCACCTGGTCCACGCCGGCCGCGCCACCGTCAAGCTGCGTCTCGAAGATGCCGAACGGGCCAAGGTTCACTCCCTGGCGGTGAATGGCAAGAGGATTGGCGAGGTGCCGGTGACTGCCGCTGATGGTACATTGTCGGTCCCACTGTTGGTCTCCGCCGGCGGCAAGGCACGGATGCTTTACGAAATCGAAGTACAGTAGCCGCAAACCGGTTGGATTGCCAATTGCGACGTCCCGCACGGCGATGTTGGCCGCAACTCACCGCAAACACCACGAGACATCCGAGACGGACGACGCTGGTCAGAGGTTGTTATGACTGGAAACTGGACTACAGGAAGAATCAAGGATACTTGGACGAGGATACATGACATGCGTAACGAGATAGCTTGTTCACGGCGTACGTTTCTCACGGCCTCCGGGCTTGCCGCCACGGGGGCCGTCCTGGCAGGTGACGCATCGGCCATTCCGGACGCGCCCCCTGCCCAAAGCAGACAACCGATCAAGATCGGACAGATCGGCACCGGCAACCAGCACGCCTATAAAATCAGTACGCTGCGCACACTGCCCGATCTTTTCGAGGTTGTCGGTTTTGTGGAGGACGACCCGGCACTGCGAGACAAAGCCCTGAATAGCAGTTGCTTCCAGGGTTTGAAAGTGATGTCCACCGACGAGTTGCTGGCCGTTCCCGGTCTGCAGGCCGTGGCGGTTGAAACCGAGGAACGCGTCTGTATTCCTCCTGCCCTGCGCTGCATCCAGGCCGGAAAGCACGTCCACCTGGACAAACCGTGCGGCGAATCGCTGCCAGCATTCAAACAGTTGCTGGACGAGGCACAAACCCGGAACCTGACTGTCCAGGTTGGGTACATGTACCGGAACAACCCGGCCGTGCAGTTCTGTATCAAGGCGGTGAAAGACGGATTGATCGGGAACGTATTTGATCTCGACGCAGCCATGGGACGGTACGACGGGGAGAGCTATCGGGAACTCATCAAAGACTATCAGGGCGGGATCGCGTACATTCTGGCCTGCCATCTGATCGATCTCGTCGTCTCGGTCATGGGTGAACCGGAAACAATCACGCCCTATCTGCGTCAGACCCGTGCTGACGGCGTGTTCGATAACTGCCTGGCCGTCTTTGAGTTCACCCATGATCGGCTGGCGACGATCCGGACATCCATTACGGAGGCGAAGGGCTTTCAGCGTCGTCGTTTCAAGGTGTTGGGCGACAAGGGGAGCATCATCATTCAGCCGATAGAGTCCCAGGGCAACATGTCCGGCGGAGTCGTTACGCTGGCCCTGGAGGAAGATCGCGGCGGCTTCACGAAAGGGATACAGACCGTGGACATGCCGCCCCTGAAAGACCGCTACGAAGACCAGTGGAGGGAGTTTGCCGCTGTTGTGAACGGGGACATGGTCAATCCGTACACCTACGAACACGATTACATTGTGCACAAATGCCACCTGCAGGCCTGCGGCATGCCGATCGACCGATGACAGCGGGCAGTGCCTGAGTTTTGTTCACGGCTGTGCTTGCGCGTCGAGCGGGAGACGATCGCGGCCTATGACGCCTGTCCGTATCCGGTGTTTTCCAGGAGAAGATCGATGACACGCACCCTTGTCCATTGCATGCTAATCCTCTTGGCTCTGTGGAGCGCGCCTGTGTCTGCCCATGCGGCGACAGTGCTTTTTGGCTTCGAGACAGACGCGGACCTCAAGCTCTGGCACTACGAGGGCAGCCCGGACACCGCTCCCCGGGAGGTTTCTCTCGCTCCTGGTTTCGCCACCTGCGGCGAGCAGTCTCTGGTTTTCAGTTTTCCCCAGTGGAAGCCCGGCCTGGCCGAGTGGCCCGCCTTCGAGTGTCAGCCGCCCGTCACCGACTGGTCCGCCTACGACCGCCTGGTCTACGACGTGACCAATCCCGGACCGGACGCTCAGCTAGTCTGCATCTTCATCAGCGACAGCCAGCATGCCACTCGTGACGGGCTGCTGTGTGAGACGCGTTTGGCGCCCTTCTCCCACGCGCAGCAGGTCGTGCCCATCGCCCACCTGCAGGACAAGGGGCTCGACCCCGCCGACATCAGCGTGATGCACGTCTTCACCGAGCGTCCGGCGGGCGAGATGGCCCTGCACCTGGACAACTTCGTGCTGCTCAAACCCGGAGAGCCGCTGCCGACGCCCTCCGCCGAGTACCTCCAGGCCTTCGCGAAGACTCAGGCTACCCCTCTCGCCGCGCTCCAGAAGTCGGTTGCCGATGCCGGGCAGGCGCTGTCCGCCTCCCTGGCCAGCGTCCCCGAACTGCGTGCCTGGGCCGAGACTCGCCTGGCGGACGTCAACAAGCGGCTGCACGACCACGAGGCCATGATTCGCCAGGCCGGTCCCGAGATCCTCACCGCAAGCGACCAGCACAACGCCCTCATCGCGCAGCTCGAGGGCCTGCAGCGGGAGGTGGCTGTCCGCATCGAGTTTGAGACCATCCGTGCGCAGGTCCAGACCGGCGCGACCGCCGCAAAGGGCCTCGTCGTCGGCTTCGCGTCCTCGATGGAAAAGGTCCTCCCACGCGCCGGCACGCCGCACATCACCTTGGCTTCCCGCACCGAACTCAGCCTCGCGCGCTACGAGAAAGAGTCGTTCCAGGTCATCGTTATGCCCTGCGAAGCTGACGTGAAACAGGTCGGCCTGCAGATCGGCGACCTCCATTCCGCCGAGGGCATGACGCTGCCCGCGAGCAACATCGACAGCGTCGTCGTGGGCTACGTGCAGACCAGCAGCATCCCGCCCTACGGCAGCTCTCACGTGGGCTGGTGGCCCGATCCGATCCTGGAGTTCCAGCGTCAGGCCGATATCGCTGCTGGCGACGCACAAGCTTTCTGGGTCCGCGTCCGCTGCCCGCAGGACCAGGTGCCGGGCGTGTATTCCGGCAAGCTCTCGGTGCTCGTTGAGGGCAAGCCCGCCTTCACCTTCGACCTTGCCGTTCGCGTCTATGGCTTCGCTGTTCCCGCCCGTACGCCGCTGGACCTCGCCGTCACGTTCCAGCCCACGTACTACGAGCCCAATGGCACCGGGGGATGGCAGGAAGGTGGCTACCGCTTCAGCGAATGGCAACAACACAAGCTGGAATGGGGCGATATGCTTGCCGATTACTACCTCAGCTACGACAGCCTGTACCACCGCCAGCAGCCTGACTGGGACGTTTTGGACCGCATTCACAAGCAGGGCCGCCTCGGGCGCTTCAACCTGGGCTACTACGGGGCGTGCGGGGAAAGTGAGGAGGAGATCGCGACTTGGAAGGCCTCCACGCTGCCGCGCATCCGGCTGGGCTATGAGGCGGCCAAGGAGCGCGGGTTGCTCGACCACGCGTACATCTACGGCTGCGACGAGAACCCGCAGGACCTGTTCCCGGCGGTCGAGCGCGCCGCAAGCATTCTGAAACAGGAGTTTCCGGGCGTCACCGTACTGACCACCACCTACGACAACACGTATGGTGAGGGCTCGCCCATCAAGTCGATGGATGCCTTCTGCCCGCTGACACCGTCCTTCGATCCGGCGGGTGTCGTGCCCGCAAGGCAGCAGGGCAAGCAGGTCTGGTGGTACACGTGCTGCGGTCCGCACCATCCGCACCTGAACACGTTCATTGAGTACCCGGCAATTGAGGGACGCTTGTTGATGGGCGCGATGACGGCGAAGTACCGCCCCGATGGATACCTGTACTACCAGATCAGTATCTGGAACTCGCAGCCGATCACCCAGGGACCGTTCACCGACTTCGATCCACGCAGCTGGACAACCTATCACGGCGACGGCTCGTGGACCTGCCCCGGCCCGGACGGCACGCCGCTGCCCACGGTCAGGCTCGAGAACTTCCGCGATGGCCTTGAGGACTACGCCTACCTGCGGACACTGGAAGCGACCATTGCGAAGGTCGAGACATCGGACGAGCTGCGGGCGGGTCGCGGCGACTGGCTGGCCCGGGCGAAAGGCTTGCTGGAAGTCCCGGCCGATGTGCTGGCGAGCAAGACCGAATACACCGACGACCCCGCGGCGCTCTACCGCTGGCGGGACGCCGTCGCCAGAGCCATCGAGGACGCGGGTACCGAACCGGCGTATCCGTGGTAGCGGAAAACAGACAAACAGAGGAGGTGTACTCGCTCTGCGGCCATCACCGTGAAGGTGCAGGATACGTCGACTGCGGTCACTGCGGGTCGCGCACTTCGGCGGCCATTTCCAGCAGGGCGTCGAACAGCTTCTCCGAAGCCTGCGGCTCCAAGCGGTTGGTAGCCAACCAGGTCTCGTAACCGCCCAGCTCGTGCTGCCTCGGCGTCGGCAGGTAGTCGAAATAGCCGTGGGTCAGGGAGACCAGGAAGGCCGATCTCGCAGCAGGAGTACACGGCGATCGGCCGGCCATCAGGCTTGCGCACGGCGAGGATCGACACCGTGGGATCGGTTGGCCCGGCCGGCTTCACCAGGTCCGGACATGCCACGCCTGTTCTCGGCACCTTCTCTCAATAGCGTGCCCGGCCGGGGTGTTCGTTGAATGTTGCAGCTCGCGCGCCGCCTGATACAATGCACGCTTGTGCTGGGGCGGACGATTGGACCCGGGAGTGTTCTCATGAGTACATCACGACGCCGTTTTCTGCAGAGTTCCGCGCTGGCCGCCACAGCCGTTTCCGTGGCGCCCCTGGCGGCCTCGGCCAGGCCCGCGTCCTCCGCTCCGAGCGACGATCCCCGCATGCTGTATTTCGACCAGTTTTACTTCCAGGAAAAACCGATCTTCCGCTTCGAATATCCCTTCGACGGCGGTGTGCTGCAGGAAGGAACCGGCTATCCGATTCTCGGCACAGAGACGGGAGCCGATGGAGTCAAACGGTTGCGGATTCACGTTGTCGTCCGGCCCGGTCAAGTCAGAGACCTGCAGGTCTTCGATCCCGAAGGCACAGTCATCCCGATGGAGCCTGTCGCCGGCGCGCTCATGGGTTCCGCCCTGCTCAAGGACCGTTTGTCCATCCTTAAAGCGCGGGGCACGAGCAACGGCAAGCCGGTCGAATTCACTTGTCGCGTTCTGTGGGCGAAGAACGCTTACAAGCGCTATCGGTGCTATATCGACGACCACAGCTTTTGCTTCCGGGATATTCTGCAGGCACAGTACAAGAGCATTTTCGACTGCTTCTATTTCGCGAAACTGCGCGAATTGCACACACGCTACCAAACGAAGATCGTCCTGAACTGCTTCAACTCAACGCCGGAACGCGACTTCACGCTGGCGATGTTTCCTGATAAGTACAAGCCGGAATTCGAGGATAACGCCCATTGGCTCCGACTGGCCTTCCACTCGGAAAACGAGTTCCCCGCTGAACCGTACCGCCACGCGGCACCGGAAGCACTCGCCGCCGACTTCGATCTGACCGCCACGCAACTCAAACGGATCGCAGGTAATGCCTATACGGCGGGGCTGCAAATCCACTTCGCCATGGTGCGCCCCGATTCCTATCAGGTCCTGGCCGATCGCGGAGTCACGATGCTTCCGACCAGCGGAGCCAAGAACCCCGGAACCGGGGACAAATACTGCGATTTCATGCTGCCGAACCATATCACGGCCTACCTCCGGGAACATCAGGGTTGGATGGACCCCGACTCCGGCATCGTTTTTTACAATGGAGCCATGCCGACGACCTGTGAATGGATTCCAACAACGCAAACCGAATGGATCCATCATCGTAAACTCGACAACCCGCGGCAGAACCTGTTGATCAATATCGCGGGGCACGAACAGTACTGGTGGCCGTTCTATGTCAATTACAAATCGGATATCTTCGAACGTTGGGATACCGCGTTGCGTCATGTGACGGAACACGGATACAAGCCAATCTGGATTGACGACGGATTCTTCGGCGGTTGCGATTGATGTTGACGCGCCGTGCAGTCTCCTCCCCCCGCGCCCGCACCGGTACAGGCTCGGCGCTGCTGGGGTGGCTCCATAAGGCGGCCAGCAAGGAGGGCCTGGTCGCGGCGGGAATCGGAATTCTCAGCGGTCGCGGCCAGTGAGTTGCCTGATGAAGGCGGTCTCTTCGGGATCGTACGGTGTTCCGTCGGCTCGCAGGATGTCGTGCTGCCAGATCTTCGGTTCCGGCGAACCCTGTTTGCTCCCCCAGGGGTAGTGGAAGTTTCCCTTGCCCACGACCAGTCCGAAACTCATCGCTCCGACACGCTCCCGCTTGAGGATCGGGAGGATGTCTTGAAACGTGGACTGGGGACGAGCCATATACTCGGTGCAGAAGATCGGCCGCTCGAAGACCTGTAGCAGCTTGATGAACCGTTCCACGTCTTGCGGGCCGCTGTAGGAGTGGAAGCTCATGACGTCGCAGTTTTCGCCGAGAAAGCACACGATGTCGAGCGAGGTGGAGGGAGCGGATGGCAACGCCCAGATGGGCGCTGTCAGCGGTTGCGACGGGCCGGCGCTCCGCGCCCACGCGAAGGCATTGCGCATCAGTGGCAGACTGCGGGCTCCTTTGGTGCGATTCTCCGGTTCGTTGTAGATGGACCATAGCAGGATGCGCTCGTCTCGCGCGAACGCGCCCACCACATCCTTGATGTACTGTTCAAGACGTCCCCACTCCGCCGGATCATTCACCTTGGCGGCGCCGGGGGTTTGCACCCAGCCGGAATTGTGCACGCCGGGTACCGGGGCCGGTTGCTGGCCCAGGTGAGCCTCCTCGGTATTCCCGTAACACCCATTGGTGAAGAAGGTGACTATGGCCCGGATGTGGTGCTTCTGGCAGATATCCAGGAACTCCCCCAGGCGGTTTTTGAATCCTACCGGGTCGGCTTCCCACACCAGGTCATGCAGGAAGATCCGCACGGTGTTAAAACCCAGATCCTCCGCCCAACCCAGTTCGCGGTCGATCGTCTGAGGATCGAACGAATCGGCTTGCCAGGTTTCAATCTGATTGATCGCCGTGGACGGGATGTAGTTGCATCCAACCGGCCAGGGCTGAGCCTGGTACCATTGGTTGGCCTTCTCGGCGGACCAGCGTGCAACTGCTGGTGCGTCGGCTGCCATCGTCGTAGTGGACATCGCCAGCACGATCGTCAACATCAGAGCGGGGAGATGATAAGGCGAATGCATCGTGGAGTCTCCGGACATGTGGGACCGACATGTTATCGGGCATGCGTACCCGGGGTGGCGCCGCGAGGCGCTGCTTACCCCGGGCTGTGTTAGGTTCGCCGCGTTGCGGCTCAAGAACGACAGTGCGCGTGGCGCGAATAGGTCACGACACGTGATTTCTATTGACACACGAACAAAACGCGATTGCTGCCACGATACCAGTTGCTTTTCATGTGCAGGTGGCGCAAATAATTCAACTGGAGGGTTCACTTCGAAGCAACTCCCGCGATGTCCTTACTTGTGTTGCGCTCTCCACTTCTGGATCGCAACGGGGATGTCGCTGCAAATGGCGTCTACGCCCAATCCGACCGCAAGATGATAGTCCTGTAGACTCTGGCCCGGCCAGCCGGTCACAATAAGTCCGGCCTTCTGCGCGGCACGCACGGCGGCCCGCGATGTCTCTTCCATGCGGCAGCCGATGCGCTTGATTCCTAAGAGTTGAGCCCGCTCCACGATCTCCGGGCAACACGGCCCGCCGGTGATGAGCAGCAGATCTGCATCGCCATCGAGGGTTTTGACAATCTTCAGAGGCCGTTCGTCAAAAGAGGTACACACATAGAAGGAACCCTGCGGCTCGTGGGCCCGGACCGCCTCATGGAGTTTGCGGCAATACTCCTCGAGACGCGCATCCGGATACAAATCCTTGTTGCTGGTCTTCATCTCCAGTTCGAGATACACGCCGGGTTTGTCGTCGAAGTACGACAGGAGTTCCTCCAGAAACAGGCAAGGTTGGCCCGTCTGCTTGCTGGTGACCGTACGCAACTCGGCAGCCGTTTTGTGTTCCACGGCCCCTGTCGCGTGGTGTGTGCGGTCGAGGCTGTCGTCGTGCAGAATGACCAGTTCACCATCTTGAGTCATGCGCACGTCGGTCTCGAAACCGCGCAACCCCTGCTCATAGCACGACCGAAACGCGTCCAGCGTGTTTTCATCGTATTCGTAGGCGCCGCCTCGATGCGCGAACAGAAGTCCTTTCTCCTGTGCGGCGACCGAGCCGCCCGAACCCATGATGCCAGATGCCATTACCGCCAACACAACCGCCAATCGAGTTTTCATAGTGTCTGCCTTTTTCGTTTTCTCGCTCGTAACCGCCAAGAAGAGACTCAGAATGAGGGGGCTTCCGGGACAGCGTCTGGTTCTCCGTTCTCAGTCTCGAAACAGGAGTTGTACGGATCCCGTAGCCGATCGTCTGGCCTCGTCCCGCCGGTCTCTCAGATCGCACACGGGCACGAGCATCAGGTCGTCGGCTGTCGAACGGTAGCAGCCGTCTCCGGCCGCCTCGAACTCCGCATGTTTGGGGAGGAGTTTCTCGGTGTTCGTATCCACCCCAAGAAGCAGCGCCCCATAAAAGTAGCGATGAAAGCCCGGCTTCCGGTGCGGGTACAACGGTGCAGCGCACCGGAACGATTGCTCGAATTGAGCGTCGCATGGACCTGCGCTTTGACCTTGGTGTGGTCGAGCTTCGTATAGAGGCGGATCAGCTCGCCGATCTCGGACTTCAGTTCGCTGCTGGGAAACAGCGGATAGCCCCGCGTCGCCGGATCGATGATCCCAAACGCTTGTGCCACGTCACCAGTGCAGTGCACCCACTGAATCTTGCCGTCGTTTCGTTCCGGCGAATAGTAATAGTAGTAGGCATCCTTGACGGGCAGAATAATCTCGCTGAAGACAGTGCGATTCATGTTCAGAGCCGTTTCGCTCTTGGTCCACAGGTAGTACTCCGTCAGCCCGTTGGACCACTGGTAGTTCGCCAACCCCGTCTCATCGGCCCGGTCCTTGGGCAACACCCAGCCCAGGTAACCCTCCGTGTTGAGCATCAAGGGCGGGGTTGCCATGACCTCCTTCAGGTTGTCCGGCTCAGGTTGATGAAGCGCACGGGAGAGAAGCGTCGCCGACATGATGAATCGGCCAATCGTGTCGCCCGGAAAAGCGTGATCGCTCGGCTCGGTGCTGTAGTTCAACGTGAGAACGTGCTGTGGAGTGTAACTCCGGTACAAGTCATAGGTGTAGCGTGCGCGCTTCTGCAACAGTCCCGGCCCGGGCACGACGTCTTCGAACTCGATCACCCGCACATCGCCCAGGGGATGCTTCGTTGCCTCCCAGGCCACAGCGACATCAGACGTCCGTAAGGCAAGGCTGGCGACGGCCAGACAGATGAGCCCTCGAAACGATCGCGATACCGCCATGGTGGTTCCTCCTGCAGCGTTTGTGCGTTACGTGAGTTTTTGCGCAGTATCCGTGAACTGCACCCTGTTGTCCAGCCTGGAGTACCCACCCACGGGACCGAAACGCCCCCACAACAGTCACCACGGAAGCGCGCTCCGCGGACTGTTGCGGGGGCGCGCGACAAGCTGATCGAATTTCAGGCCTAATGTGTGGTTCGGTGTCGATGGCGTTCACTGGTTGTCTCTTTCGTTGCCACCGAGGAAACGAGTGCGTTTCTGTTGTCTCGGTCTTCTGTGGGATCACCACCTGTTTCGTGGGCCAGCCGCAACGCGTTGAATTCGGCGACGATCTCGGCTCGCAGTTGTTCCGGCTCAAGCACCACGGCGTGCCTGCCAAAACTCTGGATCCAACGCTTGAGCGAAGCCGATCACATAAAGCGACCCTCGATGGTCTGACAGCGGGTATCCTGCTCGCTGGAACGACTCGAGGTCGCGACGGATGGTCTTCTCGCTCACCCCCATCTCATCGACCATCTCCTTGACGGTGGCTCCATAGTGCAGGGCCGATAGCTTTCGCAGCATAATCCACTGCCGCACGAGAGGAGTTTCTTCGCTCATGCTCAGTTCCTGTCGTAGCGGATGACATCAAGAAAGGGTGGTATTCCAGCGTGTTCAGGAACTACAGCCGCGCGGACGATTGGACACGTGCATTACCTTATACCTTGCCGTCGGCCCACCGCTCGACTTGCCAGCGCGGTTGCCTACCGGACTCACGCGGTGGATTTCGTTTCGGATGGCATTCAACTCGTGCTCGGCAGGGATGAATGCGTCCCGTCGTTCCAGGGGTGAATGGCGATAAACCAGTTCGTACCATACTTCATCAGGCTCACACTCTGCGCCCAATGCGAGCAACTCCATCACGCCGATGAACTCGAAATACACGGTTGCTCCAAAGGCGTTATCATAGTGATGTTCAGCGCGGCGTCCCTTCCGTCTTGCTGTTGCCAGTGCAGCTCCTGCCGAGCGAGCATCGATGAGGACAGTACGCTCTTCACACAATCGTCGTTTTGGCGTACCACGTCCTTTGTCGACGCGGAACTGATACATCAGCTTGGCTGCATAGCGCGTCATGTGCCCTCACTTTCGCCTGGGCGGTGTAGTCCACTGCTGGGCCTCTGTCACCGCGAGCCCGCATCCGCGCGACCCGCCATGATTGTCGCTCCGAACGACACGATCCTCAAGTACTGCAGCGTTACATGCGATTTCAGGCGGGGCTGTCCGAGCCCGCGGCGAGCCAGGAAACCCAGAAGGATACCCAGACGCCCTGGATTCCGACAGAAAACCCAGATACGCTGGATTCCCGTGTCCGAGCCCGCTACGAGCCGCACATTGCCGGCCGGCCGGGGGAATCCCAACTGCGGTTGTTTTCGGTCTTGGAGACCGCCGGCGTCGCGCGGTGTCCGCGGATCGACCGTCATGTTCTGGCGCACGTGTACCCACGGGTGGCGCCGCGAGACGCGGCGAGCGTCCTCCGACAAGTGGCAGGCGTGGAAGACCATTCGCCTAACGGGGCCGCAGGTTCATCGTAAACTCAGTGAGACACCAGCAGGCGGAGAAAGAAAGATGGAAAACGCATCGAGGCGGATGTTCTTGAAATCGGGCGCAATCTGTGGGCTCGGGTCGTGGCTGGCGGGCCGTCCGGCGGGTGTGCTGTCGGTGGCAGGAGAAGGGACACCAGCTGCGCAAAACCAAGCCGCGCCGCTGATTCACGTGACGGACCTGTTTCACCCGCACGGAGACCCGGACGACCACTTCGATTTGGCATGCGTCTACGCGCTTGCCCTCCGGCGGAGATTCGATCTCCGTGGCATCGTCATCGACTATCCCCCAAGCTTCCGTGCGGGCGATCCGGCGGTCGTGGCCGTGACCCAGATGAACCACATCAGCGGGCTGGCGGTTCCTGTCGCGATCGGCACGTCGCGAACGCTTGCCTCGCGGACCGACACGCTGCCTGACGCGCCGCACCGCGACACGGCGGCCGTCCGATTCATCATAGAGCAGTTGCGCTTGTCGGACGCTCCGATTGCGCTCACCTGCGTCGGCTCGGCAGCCGACATTGTCGTGGCGGCTTTGCGAGAACCAGCCTTGTTCCGGGACAAGTGTTCGGGCGTATATTTGAACAGCGGTTCGGCGCACGACAACCCCACCAATCCGGCGCAGCTCGAGTTCAACGTGCGGCTCGATCCGGCGGCGTATGCGGCGATGTTCGACCTTCCTTGCCCGTTGTACTGGTTCCCGTGCTGGAACGAAACTGAAGTGCGCCAGTCCGGCGCGTCGGGCAGTTTCTACTGGCTGCCGCACCGGGAGGCCCTGGCGGGGATTTCCGACTCGGCAGCCAACTTCTTTGCCTACATGTTCAGCAAGTCCACGGAGCCCAAATGGCTTCGCGCGATGTCCTCCCCGCCGCCAGCCGAGCTGTGGGAATACATTCTCGCGGGAAAGCGGGGGATGTGGTCGACCGGCAGCCTGCTGGCCGCGGCGGGTCTGGCCGTCACACGCGATGGAGACATTGTGCCAACCGGCGAAGCGGACGATGCGGCCGTATTCCGCCTGATACCGGTCGAGGCGACGTGCGCGGACGACGGACGAACAACCTGGCGGGAGCGGCCCGCGGAGCCGGTCATGGCGCCGGGCGGCTCTCGCACAACTGCACCGCGCTGGATGTTTTCAGTGACCGATGTGCCGCGCTATCCGGAAGCGATGACGCGCGCAGTGAATACGCTGTTCAAGACGTTCGAGTAGGCTCTCCAGTTGCATGAAGTGCCCACATGCACGTGAACAGCAACTGGTATCGTGGCAGCAATCGCGATTTGTTCGTGTGTCGATAGAAGTCGCGTTTCGTGACACATTCGCGCCACGCGAACTGTCGTCTTGAGCTCACAACGCGGCGCAACTAACACAGCCCGGGGTAAGCCGCGCCTCGCGGCGCCACCCGTGGGTACACGTGCGCCAGAACATGACGGTCGAGCCACAGACGCCGCACTGAACCGGCGGTCTCCGAGACCGAGACCGAGACCGAAAGCAGCCGCGGCTGGGCTCCCGGGTACCGGCAGGACCGGCCGGCAATGCACCGCTCGTGGCAGGCTCGGACAGCGCCGCTTGAAATCGTATGCAACGCTCAGAGTCACACTCTCGGTGCGGATACTTGACACCACACTTGTGATGTGTTAGACACGCGCTTGTTCTCGCAGTTCGTTTTTTGCTTCTCGCGGTTGTACTTGTTTATTTGTCGCTTCCACGACGGCCACTCTTGGGGCTGCAATCGGCATTGCCATAGCGGTTCTTGTTCGGTGGATTCTGTCGCTTCTGACCCGGAAACCGGCACTCTCTGGACCCGGTGATT
>JAAYDI010000016.1 GCA_012729315.1 Planctomycetaceae bacterium | reverse complement strand
TGCTAAGGCTCAGATTGTTTGAGACGGCAATTTTCGCGTTATGTGAGACGAGAAGAGGAGGGCGGACGTCCGTGTCCGCGAGGGGAAGGTGAGAGGGAGGTGGGCGATCAGCTCGCAGAGGGGCTGGTGGGTGATGAGGCGTGATGGGGGAGGAGGTCGGTTAGGAAGTGGACGGCGGCAACGAAGTCGCGTCCGGTGGCGAGCATGACGAAGTCGATGGCGTTGAAGTTCTCTTCGCAGCGGAAGCACCGGCCGAGATTGGTCTGGGGATGGACGGCGGTGAGCGACTCGCCGCAACGTGGACAGACGAAACAGAAACGACCGTCCCGGTGTTTGCAGGGCCAGTCGAGGTTCTCGGCGATCAGCTGCTTTAGCGGAATCTCGTTCCGCAGACGAAAGAGCAGTTGGCGGGGGAAGTATTTCGCCATGGCATTCTCCTCGGCCCGCGAAGGGCGATCGGCAAGGAACTGGTTCAGGGGAGTTGGAACTCGGCGAACGTCTGTTGAAGGATGGCCTCGCTGACGCGAGAAGCGTTTTGCGCCGCCGCCTGCAACAGGCAGGCGGTGGCCAGGTTGTTGATCTGTCGCGGGACGCCGCCCGCATAGTCGTGGATCAGGCCCTTCACGTCCGCGTCGAAGAGTTTCTCCGAGCCGCCCGCCTGTTTCAGTTGGAAGTCGATGTAAGAGGCGGTCTGCTCCTTCGTCAGCAGAGGCAGGTGGAAACGCACGGAGATGCGGCTGAGCAGGGCGGAGTGCAGCGACTGCCGCAAGGTCTGCCGGAGCGGCTCCTGGCCGGCCAGCACGATCTTCAGCGGCGGGGCGTCGTCCAGGGCCGAACTGACCAGCAGGCGGATGTCGGTCAGGGCATCGCCGTCGACCAGATGGGCCTCGTCGAGGATCACCAACAGCCCGCCTTCGGCCTGCCGGGCCTTGCCGAGAATCTGCTCGAAGAGGCGTTCCTTGCCGCGTCGTGGCACCTCGCCCAGCTTGCCGACCAGCAGTTTCAACAGCCCGACCGCCGGCAAGTGGGTCAGGTGGATGTAGACCGGCTGCCAGCGCGGCCCGTGCAACTCGTGCAGGAAGCGTTTCAGCAGCGCCGACTTCCCAACGCCGCTGGCTCCGGTAATCAGCCCGACGGTGGCCTGCTCGGCCACGTAATGGAGTCGTGCCAGGCCCTGCTGCATGCGGTCGTCCGGCCAGAGGGACGCCGCCGGGGCTCGCTCGGCGAACGGCTGGGTGGTGAACTGGAAGTGGTTGAGGAACATCAGGTTCTCCTTTGCCTCTCGTGGGATAGTTGTTGCAGCACGTAGACGATTTCGGGAATGGCATGCCGGACGGCTCGCTCGCACGCTTCGCGAAGCATCGGCGCGTCCAGGCACGTCAGGCGGTTGTAGACCTTCTGCAGGCTCTCCAACTCCTCGGCCGAAAAGGCGGTCAGGCCGCCCTCGCGGCCCAGGTAGGCGGCAAGCTGCTTGGCGAACTCGGCGAAGGGCCAGCGGCGCCCGGCGGCGGCCAGAACGGCCGGATAGTCGATCCCCGCATGGCGGTCGTCCAACGCCTGCTCGTGGTTCCGGATGAGCAGGTCGAGGTAGTTGTGCTTCGGCTTCGGCCTTGGCCGCGGCGGCGGCTGGTCGGGAGCCGTCTCACGCTCGTGCCGGATGCCCACGCCCAGGTATTCGCCGTCGAGGGAGTAGATCAGGACGGTCTCCAACGGGCTGAACGGATCGTAGCGGACCTCGACCTTGTCGCCCCGCAGGTCCGGGTGGACCTGAAAGAACAACGCGTTCAGTTGCACATCGGAGAAGGTTTCATGGACCGTGCGGCGCTCGCGGCGGAAGAAGTACTTCAGCACCTCCTGGAGATTGACGTGCCGAGTGAATCGGTTTCCTTGTTGATAGCGTTCCGCGGGCGGCTGCCCCGTTTCGCTGTTCGGCGCCCGATGGTAGCTCTGGTCCAGCCAGGCCGCCAAGGCGCGGTTGAGCCGATCGAGCGTGAGGATGTCGCCGACGTGAACCTCGCTTTCGAACTGGCTCTGCGCGGTGCCAAAGAAACGTTCGACGAGTCCCCCGGGCGCCGGATCGCGCACGGTGCGGTGGATCAGCCGGATGTTCAAGGCACAGCAAGCCGCCTTCAGGGCGTTGGCATGGTAGATCTTCGCGTTATCCAGGTACAACTCGCGGCTGGCCCCGTGGACGCTCCACGCCCGCAAGAGCGAATCGATGAGAATGTCGAGGTTTTCCCGCGGGTAGTAGCGGGCCTCGACCACGTAGCGGCTGTGACAGTCGATGAAGGCCGACAGATGCGTGGGCATGGCCTGGTCGCCATGGAGCACGTACGGCCCGTCCTCGAAATCGCCCAGCCAAAGGGCGTTGGAGTGGTCCCGCGTCCAGCGGCAACGGACCTTCTGCCGGCTGACGCCCAGTTTCCGCCGCGTGGCCCCGGCCCGCTTCAGATGACGATAAAGGGTCGATTTGGGGATCGTCGCGTGGAACTCGGCGGCCAGGAACTGGTTGATCGGCACGTGGGACCGGTAGGGTTGCTCCGTCTTCAGTTCGACCGCCTTGGCGATCATCGCCGGGTTGGCCTTGCGCGGCTGCCCCCGGTCGCTCCGCCGCTTGCGGAACAGGGCCTCGAAACCGCCCTCGCGGTATTGCTTCCACTTCCGCCACAGCGTGGCCCGCGACGGCCGCCGACGCGTGCCGTCCGGGAACAGGTGCTCGGTGGCGGCCAGTTCGTTCAGAAAACGACCGGCCTCTTCCGGAGAAACCTCTCCGTAGAGCAACGGACTGAGAAGCGTACACCAGAAAACGGCCCACTGTTCTTGCCGATTTGCCATCGAAGGCGCTCCTTTCCGCACGTTTGGCTCGTGCGAACAGGAGCTTACCTTACGGCGGGCCGCGACCCGTTGCGTAACGGGGGAAAAGTCCGGTGCCAAACAGGCGTTCACATACCCGGTCCGCGGCCAGCACCTGCATGGCTTGCTCCAGGGTCTTCCGACGCTGCTCGCTACGGTGCTTCCGCGGCGAGACCACCCACGGCTGCCGGTGCAGCGTCGAGTTCGAATCCTTCTGGCGAATCAGACCGCAAGCCGCCTGGAATACGTCCGGCATCCCTCCCAGCCACGACAGCCAGCGCCACACCGTGCTGGGCGCCAGCCCGCTCGCCCTCTCCAACCCCTCGGGAGTGCGGTCGTCGTACAGGATGGGCATCCGGCAGCCGCCCTCTTCGTGCTCTGCCGTACGCCGGTAGATGTGATCCGTGCCCACGTACTCGGCCGCCTTCTCCAGGACCGGCGACTGAACATACCGTTTACGTGGCAACGCGAAAGGGCGGATAGTCCGTGAACCGCTTACCGCAACGCAGGCAACGCCATCGCAAGATCCAGGACAGTACCACGTGAATGCACCGCCCCAGAACGACCCGAAACTTCCGCCGCCGGCATTCATCCACCCGAAAGTCGCGTTCCTCGGTGGCGCCACAACACGGGCATGCTCGACCGTAACGCACTCGCTCGCCCATCCCCAACCTCCGGGTGTGGGCCTTGACCCGCTCGAACAAATCCATCATCTTGGAAGCGTGGTTTTTGGTGGGGGGCGTGTCGCGATCGCCAAGTCCGCGCGCCTCCCCGTTTTGCTTCTCCCCACGGAAATGATCCAACAGCGCCGCG
>JAAYDI010000139.1 GCA_012729315.1 Planctomycetaceae bacterium | reverse complement strand
GGTGCACGAGACTCAGCGGCGACCGGGGCGCGAGGTCGCGCACCGACAACAGCGGGCCGTCGCGGTCGGTTAACAAGGGAGCGTCGGGCGATCCGGCCGGTGCGAGCACCAGGCCGGCAGCGCTCAACGAGAATTCGACGGCCAGGTCCTGGTAGGGCAGCAGGCCGTCATCGTCGGCGCGCGCACCCTGTGTGAGCCCCAGGGTCTGGGCCGCGGCATCCAGCAGCGACTGGCTGACCATCCCGCCGGTACTGACCAGCCGCCCCTGCACGTCGGTCACGCGGCCCGCCTCGATCGTGCAGCGCCGCAGCGTGAACTCGGCAGACCCGCTCAGCTTGTGCGGGAACTGCCGGGTGACGAGTTGCTGCAGGTCAACCGCTCGGAAGGTACCGCGCAGTTCGGCATCCCAACCCGCCGGCTGCTGCTCGCACCACACCGAACCTTGAAACACACACGCCGCTCCCAGATGGCGGAGCGCGGGCAGCCAGGGGAGCGCCACGGAGCAGGGCAGTCCGGTGGCGTCGGTGTGCAATTCCCAGCCGGAGGCCGGCGGATCCAGCTGGCGATTGCGCACGAACCGCATCCGCGTCCGCACGTCGGGCGCGGAAGTGGGCACGCGGAACTCGAGCAGTAACTCGGTGCCGGCCGCCTGTGCGTCCATCGCGCTGCGCACATCCAGAACCGATTCGGAACGGGATTCGTCCGTCAACTCGACCGCCGCGGACGCCAGCTGAATCGGCGTCTGCAGGATATGGCTGCGTTGCATCACGCGCTCGTGTACAAGCGTTGCCAGACGACTCGGATGCCGCACATTGATCTGGGGCTGCCCCAGAAGCACCTGCCAGCCGCGCGCCGTGCGCGCGATGTCGGCCGATCGCACGCGCACGAGCCAAGCGTGGGATTCCGGGTCGCGGCACTCCAATCCGCTGGCCAACCAGCGTCGCCCGCCGCAGGCCCGGATCTCGGTCAGCTGGACTTCCACACCCAGCTGCGACGATAGCCAACGCTGCCAGGCGTCAGCCTGCGCCGCCCGATACAGAGGCGTGTGGAACACGATCACCGCAGTCCCCACCACCAGTGTCGGCAGCAGGCAGACCACACAGAAGATCATGCGACACAGTCGCCGTCGCGCAAAGAACTTCACAGCATCACATCCTTGCTTGTACCCACGGCGCGGCGGCGGGGCCGCCGCCCCGAGGAACCGGTCAGCGCTGGCGGGCCAGCCTGTGGTACAGCTCCCAACGGGCCTCCATTTCCACCACGCTGTCTCCCCCGATCTTGTCCACCAGTGCGCGGGCCACTTCGAAAGCCACCACGTTCTCAATGATCACACTGGCCGCCGGCACCGCACACACGTCGCTCCGCTCGTATTCCGCCAGCGCCGGCTGCTTGGTGTTCAGGTCAATCGATGCGAGCGGTTTACGCAGCGTGCTGATCGGCTTCATCGCCGCCCGCACCACCAGCGGCTGACCGTTCGTCATGCCCGCCTCCAGCCCGCCTGCATGGTTGCTCGTCCGTACGTATCCCAATGTCGGACCCGCCATCTGGTCTGCATCGAAGCGGATCGGATCGTGCACGCGCGACCCGACTCGGCGCGCAGCTTCAAAACCCAACCCAATCTCCACCCCTTTGATGGCCTGCACCGCCATCACGGCCTGTGCCACACGCCCATCCAGCTTCTGGTCCCACTGCGCATGGGTTCCGAGCCCGATCGGAAGTCCCTCGACACACACCTCGACCACGCCCCCCAGTGTATCACCCGCTTTGCCCGTCGCATCAATCAGCGCCGTGATCTCCGCATCGCGGCGCGGATCTAGCGAGTAAATCACGCTCTCCGCGCGCCGCGCCAGGCGTTCGTCCCATGCACAGTCCGGAGGATCAACACGGATCCCGCCCAACTCCACCACATACCCCATGGCACGGATGCCGAACCGCTCAAGCAGTTGTCGGGCCAGCGCACCGGCCGCGACCCTCACCGTCGTCTCGCGTGCACTGGCCCGCTCCAGAACACTCCGGATCGGACCCAGGAACTTGACTGCACCCGCCAGGTCTCCGTGCCCCGGTCGAGGACGCGTCAGATCCTCCATCCGCTCCAGCTTGTAGTCCCGATTGACCACCTGCAGCGCAATGGGACTGCCCAGCGACAGTCCCTTCCAAACGCCCGTGAGCAACTCGACGCAGTCCGCCTCGATCCGTTGACGCCCGCCGCGGCCGTACCCACCTTGCCGCCGCTGCAACTCAGCATCGATACGCGCCGTGTCGATCGCCACGCCGGCAGGAAAGCCGTCCACCAGCGCCACCAGCGTCTTGCCGTGCGATTCTCCGGCAGTCCAGTAACGTAACATATTCGCCAATCACAGCTTACGATAACCAACCAGACACCCCACCACCGGAACGCGGAGCGAGCGCGGTCCGCCGGCGCATACCGCGCCCACCGACATAATAAACCGGACAGCCGTTTGCGGGATAGATCAGAGTGGAGCCTATGCCAGAAGGGGGGGCCGTCACGTTCGCCGGACCGTCCCGCCCGATCGGACATTACCCGACCAGACATTGGCAGAACGCCGATCCGGGTTAACATGTCGTCCGTTCGGCAGCGGAGCCACAGGCGTGTGCCAGGTCTCTTTGGTCGGCAGGTCTTTTTTTTGGTCGGGTTGTTTTTCACCAGGTCTGTCAGGTCTTGCGATGTACGGCGGGACGCTGCCAGCGGCAGGCGATCCAAACGTGTGTGTCCACCGTGTCCACCGATGGGTCCGGAACAGAAAGTCTCGGGGATGAAAGCGTTTCTCGCCCAGCGTTGGTTCTTGATCGCGTTGGCCGGCGTGTTGTTGGCCGGGTTCCTCGGGTCCGGTTCGTCGCTCACGGCGCCTCTCGAGGCGCTGGCCAACAGCGCCATGATTCGTTACGGCATCGTAGCAATCGTTCTGTTCCTGATGGCATTGCCGCTCGAGGCGCGGTCAGTCTGGCAGACGATTCGCACGCCATGGCCACCGCTTCTGGGTGTGGCCATGAATTCCGTGGCCGTGCCGCTGTTGACCTGGTCGGTGGTAATACTGCTGGGTACCCGGTGGCTGAGTCGCGACATGGGGCTCGGCATGCTCGCCACCGCGGCCATCCCCTGCACGTTGGCGTCGGCGGCGGTCTGGACGCGGCGTGCTGGCGGGAACGATGCGGTCAGCATCGTGGTGACAGTGATCACCAACGCCAGCTGTTTCCTGGTCACTCCCTTCTGGGTACTGACGTTGACCGGCAAGTCGGCCGAGATTGACGCGGTCCAGATGATGCGCCATCTTGCGTTCTTCGTCGTATTGCCGATGGTCGTTGCGCAGGCCCTCCGCCTGGCGCGGGAATTCGGCCGCTGGGCGACGCGCCATACAGTTGCGCTGGGCACGGCCGCCCAGCTTGGAATTCTGTGCATCATGTACTTCGGATCGGTCCAGACGGCCCGGCGATTCCAGGCAGCGGGGGGCGGCTGGGTCCTGTCTGAACTGCTCATCGTCATCGCCTGCGTGCTGGGGATCCATCTGGCGATCCTGACCATCGGACTGCTCGGCGCGCGCCGTCTGGGGATGGACCGGCCCGACCAGATTGCCGTGGGGATTGCCGGCAGCCAGAAGACCCTCGCCGTAGGGCTGCAGGTCTGCATGGAGCTGGGGTTCAACATTGTGCCGGTGGTGGCATACCATGTGATGCAGTTGCTGGTCGACACGCTGATCGCCGATCGCCTGAGGCATGGCACCCCTCCAATGAGAGGAGAGAGGAGAAAGTAGAGCAAAGAAGATAAAGGCCACCGTTCTCTCTTCGCTCCCGCGGTCTCCTCTCTACTTTCTCCTCTCTTGCACCACCCCACGGGCTGGAGTCAGAGTGTCTGTTTCAGATCGTGTGGCCTACTTGTTGGCCGTGCTGACTGCTGAACAGCGTCGATCACAAGGTCCGTTTCTGAGCATGTGACCTGACGGGGCGCCTGTTGGGCTCGCCGATCCGTTCCTTCAGCACGGCTAACAAGTGCCACACGGTCAATTCCGAATTCCCCTGATCGCTCTCCCGAGAAAGTGCGTTCCTGCACTGCCGGGTGTCGGCGGTGCGGCTCCCCCTTGTTGGCTGGCAGGGCCGCTGCTATACTGCCGGCTTTCAAAAATCCGCCAAGAGCCCCCCCCAAGTCTATTCGCTGCGGGAACTTAAGGAAATGAAAGAAGGCATTCACCCTGAGTATTTCGAGACGCTCGTAACCTGCGGCTGTGGGAACAAGTTCGAGACGCGCAGCACGCGTAAGGAACTGAAGGTCGACATCTGCAACGCGTGTCATCCGTTCTACACGGGCAAGTTGAAGTACGTCGACACGGCTGGGCGCATCGAGAAGTTCCAGAACAAGTTCGCTGCCGGCAGCTACTCCAGCCTGGAGCGGGCCAAAAAGAAGAAGTCGTAGTGCCGGTCGACCGAGTCCGATTCTAACCGTGTGCGGTGGCGATGAAGCGTGCGTTGCGCCGGGCGGATCCGTAGCGAACGAGAGTGCGCGCCGATGTTGATGGATTGCGTGAAGGCGGCGTCTGGCGTGGTATCCCCGGCGTGGCCGCGGCGGAGGCGATCGCCGGCAGCTGACCGTGCGGGTCTGGCGGACGCGGCGGCTGACCATCGCTGTGCGATCCCGGCGGGAGTCGTCTTGCGTAATGGGTAGGTCGGATGCGTGAAGTACTCGAAGCCAAGCTGGCGCGGTTTGAAGAGCTTGAGCGTCAGATGCTGGATCCGGCCATCGTTGCCAACCCGGCGCGGATGGCAGCCATTGCCCGCGAGCACGGGTCGCTGGCCAAGCTGGTGACGAAGTATCGCGCGTTCAAGCACATGTGTGACGAGGTCGCCGAGCTCAAGCAGATGGCCAAGAGCGACGACCAGGACGAGCGGGAGATGGCCAGCGCGGAGCTGCCCGGGGCGGTGGAGCGGCGGGAGGAGCTGTGGAACGACCTGCTGGACCTGACCGTTGGCGGTGAAGACGCCAACCGTACACGGTGCGTGATGGAGATCCGCGCGGGGACCGGGGGCGACGAAGCGGCGTTGTTTGCGCGCGACCTGTACGAGATGTACAGGAAGTACGCCGAACTGCGCGACTGGAAGGTGGAGGTGTTGGACGCGAGCCCGACGGAGCTGGGCGGGCTCAAAGAGGCCACCCTGGCGTTCGAAGGGGAAGGGGTGTATCGCGAACTGCGGTACGAGAGTGGTGGGCACCGTGTGCAGCGCGTGCCGGAAACGGAAGCCAAGGGGCGCATCCACACATCGGCGGCCACGGTCGCGGTGCTGCCGGAGCCGGAGGACGTGGAAATCAACCTCAAGCCAGACGACTACCGCAAGGACATCTTCCATGCCAGCGGGCCGGGTGGCCAGCACGTCAACAAGACCGCCTCGGCCGTGCGTCTGACCCATCACGAGACGGGCATCGTGGTCTCGATGCAGGATGAGAAAAGCCAGCACAAGAACCTGGCCAAAGCTATCCGCATTCTCAAGTCGCGACTGTACGATTTATATCAGCAGCAGGAGCACCAGAAGCGGGCCACGGAACGCAAGAGCCTGGTGGGATCGGGCGACCGCAGCCAGCGCGTTCGCACCTACAACTTCCCGGAGAACCGGGTGACGGACCACCGCATCAACCTGACACTCTATAAGCTCGACCAGATCCTCGCGGGGGACGTGGGGCCGATCACGGAAGCGCTGATCGCGTTCGATCGCGACCAGTTGCGGAGCTCGATGAAAGCCGACCTGAACTGACCGCTTGGCGGCGCGAGGCGAGGCGGGCAGCGTGCGGAGATCAGCATGCCTTCGGACAAACAGTGGACTCTGGGACGGCTGCTCACCTGGACGACGGACTATCTCCGGCAGCACGGTTCAGAGAGCCCGCAGCTTGATGCCCAGTTGCTGCTGGCCCACGCCTGCTCCTGCCGCCGCATCGAGCTGTTCACGGCCTACCACGAGGTCGCGTCCGAGGCACAGCGAAGCCAGTTCCGCGAGCTGGTCCGCCAGCGGGCGGCGGGCATGCCCGTCGCCTATCTGACCGGCGCGCGCGAGTTCTACTCACTGGAATTCCACGTCACACCCGCAGTGCTCATTCCGCGACCGGAGACGGAGTTTGTAGTGGTCGCGCTGTTGGACGCGATCAAAGCGCAGGGCGGCCGAGCGGCACCGCCGGTGATCGCCGACGTGGGGACCGGCAGCGGCGTGCTCGCCGTCTGCGCGGCCCGGCACGTGCCCGAGTGCCGCGTCTGGGCCACCGACCTCAGCGCGGCGGCGGTGGCGGTCGCAACCGAAAACTGCCAGCGCCACGGGGTGCTGGACCGGGTCACGCTGTGCCCGGGCGATCTGCTGGAACCTGTCCCGGCGGACGTCCGTTTCGACTTTGTCCTGAGCAATCCGCCGTACGTGAGCGAGCCGGAGTACGCGCAGCTGCCGCGGGACGTACGCGACTATGAGCCGCGTCAGGCGCTCCTGGCGGGCCCGACCGGCGCCGAGGTCATCGAACGCCTGGTGCCACAGGCGGCCGACCGGTTGCGGTCCGGCGGCAGGTTGCTGCTGGAGATCAGCCCCATGATCGAGCGCGCCGTGCACCAGATCATCGCCCGTGACGGCCGGTTCGAACCCGCCACCACGACTCCTGATCTGGCCGGTCACCCGCGTGTCGTCCAGGCGGTCATTCGATCTTGAAGGTGCGCGGTGCCACGTCCTGTTTCGCCACCGGCACAACCTCCACGTTCGGTCCGTCGTCGATGCACGTGCGATTGCCGCCGTCGGCCTTGGCCTGCGTCACCAGGAGGCTCGCCCGGCTGAGCAGCTGGTGTATGTCGTCCTCGGGCCGCAGCGCCGTGACCCCCGCGGAGACTGTCAGCGAGTACTGCTTGCCGCGGTGCTCGAACAACGTCGCCGCCACGACCTGGCGGACGCGTTCCACCGTGTCGGTGGCAGAGCTGAGCCCGACGTCCTCGAAGAACAACAGGAACTGATGGCCGTTGTAGCGGAACACGCGTTCAAACCCGCTGTCCCGACTCACCTGGTGCTTGAGCACGTCGGCCAGCGCCTGCAGGATGCGGTCGGCGACCCGGGTGCTGGCAAATTCATTCGTCTTTCCCAGACGCTCGCAGTCCACCAGCGCGATGCTCATCAGCCGCTGCCGTTCCGGGTCCTCCCGCCACCACTTGTGCAACTGGCACTCGACGCCCAGCCGGTTCCACAGCCCGGTCAGCGGATCGGTGTGTTGCATGTGGTCGACCGACTCCAGACGGTCCTCGCGGGTACAGATGGCCAGCATCACCTCTGCGATCGAATCCCGCAGTGTGTGGATCAGACGCACGAGCTGTGTCAGTTCGCGGATGATCTTCTCACCCGCCTCCTCGTCGCTCTTCGCGTCGATGCCGGAGATCGCCTGGCAGACCTGTTCGATCGCCGGAGACTGCTCCAGCAGCACCGCTTCCAGGTGGTCCCCCAGGTCGGCGTACGCCCCCAGCTCCGCACGTTTCTCCCCGATCATCCGGACCACGTTGCGCTGTTGCGTCACCCATTCCGCGTTCAGCGCCACCAGTTCCTGCACGGCATCGTGAATCGCCTCCGGATTCCGCTTCGCGATCGCGCTGCGGACCAGGTCTTCAATGTCCAGCAGGTCGTTGCGATACGTGCTGACCGCCAGATTGAGGACATGCACCGACGCTTCCGTGAAGGTGCGGAACTCGGCGTTCGCCTGTTCGAGCATCCAGCGCCATTTGTCGTGAACGTTATCCACCACGTCCAGGTCATGGGGCATCAGCGCGGCAGCCCTGCCGCGCCACCGCGGCAGGTACACCACGATGCGCCGTTCCAGGGCCACAGCCAACGCGAACCCCAGGATGAGGTTGACCGTGCCGATGACGAACACGATAGAAGCCACAATCATTGCTCCGAAGTTGGTGCCGCGCTAGTTTACGTCACGCAGCCGCCAGTCTACGGCGCCAGCGCCAGCGATGCGGGAGTCTGGTAGGCGCGCGCAACACGCCGCGCCCGCACAACCGGGACAATCGCGACGGCCCCCTTGCCGCCGTAGCCCGGCAGGAACTGCGATGCCGCCGCTGGCCGCGGCGATCGCACTACAGACCGGTTCCGAAGCCGGGCAGAACTAACCCCCCAGTTGCATAATTTGCGCCACATGCGCGTGAAGAGCGCCTGGTGGAACAGATCTGGAACCTGGTCTCCTTCCACGGAATCGGGCTGCCGTTCCTGGTGGTTCCCATGACCACAACTGTGTCGCCGCACTCATCTTGCCTGAAGACGGCCGTGCTTTCCGTGACAAGTCGCTCACCATTTCTACGGCCGTTACACTACAGCACTAACTCCCAGTAGAATTCCAACAGCGATCCAGAGCGAGACGCCGAGAATGCACAAGACTACTGTGACTGCATTTGTCTTGATACCAATTGCAGCCATCATGGGCACCAAGACAACGATCAAGCAACACCCGCCTCGAAAATCGGCTGCCGCCTGAGTCTTCAGCAGCCACAGCGGGCCGGCAAACGGGTTGCCTTCTGGCGCGTAGCTGTCGCCCCATGGGAATAGGACTGCCAGCCCCAGACAAGTGACAAGCACGGTGACGATCAGTTTGCGAACCATCCTTTTGCTACTGTCCAGTTGCCCTGAGGTTTCGGGTTTGGGGGAGGTTCGGGTTTGGGGGACGTCGCATTTCCATGATCTCACTGTTCACCGCGGGATTCAAGAGTTCCAGTCGGGCGTCGTGCCTGCCGTGGGACGGTGAAAGGCTCGGTCATTCTGAGCCGGTTGTAGTGGACAAATCCATGCCATGGATGGGCCCATTCGCATGGACTGCCTACCTCCTCACCATGCAGCGGTTACATCCCGCAATTGGCCGAAGACCACTATCAACGTAGCCTGGGGCAACGGTGAGAACTGACCTTCGGCCAGACGACAGCTATCCCGGTACCGCACCCCTGGTACAGGGTCGCCAACCTGACACAGGGTTCGCAGTGAGAAGTAAACTGCTAATGCGAAGTGACTCACCGGTGGAACAAATATCAAAACCGGCACCAGGGCCGTTTCTTCGGGCCTTTCACCACGTCATGCCTGCCGGGGAGCACCGTGTGCGGCGGACCGGTGCCGGGTGCAGGCGAGCGGAGGCCGCCGCAGCTACGGCTGCGCATCAGTGCGCCGCCGCAGGGGAGGTGGGCGCGCTGTAGATGCGTGATTCGCCTGCGAGCCGATCCAGCATGCCCTGTAACTGCCGCTCGATTTCCGCCATCAGCGGATCGACCGTTGCGTGGCGGTCGCGCTCCGGGCTCACCGGTATCGGTGGTCCGACGTCGATGATGGCTTTCAGATGCCCGTGCACGCGCACCCGATCGGTCAGATCCTCTTCATAGCGTTCGATGGTCTCCAGCAGCCGTTCGACAGTCGGGTGGCGCAGATAATTTGGCGGATAGTTGGAGATCTGTTGTGCCAGGTAGATATCCGAGAGCTGGCGCCAGCGACGCTGCCGTTCAGCCTCTGCCAGGCTGCCGCGGACCATGTCCGGCATGATCTTCATGCGCAGCACCTTGACGCGAGGAATCACCGCGCCCGGTGCGGGGGCCCCCAACCACTCTTCCTCCAGCGGGCAAAGCAGCCGGTCGATGAGGCGCTGCATCCGGTCGGCCAGCGGATCCGCGGAGGTCCGCCCCAGGTACTCCAGCTCTTTCAGACTCAACAGCGCCAAGCCGACCTTGGCAATCCGCTGATCGGTCGGGAGTTGCTTCTGCGGCTGCCAGCTCAGCCGCTGTTCGATTTCCGTCAGCACCGGGTCGGCGGTGACGTCCAGGTCGCCGCCGAACAGGTACTTGATGGCCACCGGATGCACCACGACGCGTCCGCCACGGACCGCTTTGGCCCGGCGTTTCGCCGCCGCCCGCGCGACAAATGCCACGCCGTCCAGCAGTGCCTGCAGGCGATCGTTGGTCCGCGATACGGCTCCTTCCGGGAAGATGACCAGCGGGCGGGCGGCCGTCTCCAGAACCTCGATCGCGACATTGATCGCCTGGCGATCGACTCCTTCGCGATACACGCTGAAACCGCCCATCCGGCGGATCGCCCACGCCGTGAACCGGCCGCTGTTGAACAGATGCCAGCTGGCCATGGCGTAGACCAGGCAGCGGGCTTCCCGCGCCAGCCAGCCCATCACCAGCGGATCGGCCAGGCGGGAGTGGTTGGGGGTCAGCAGGATGCCGTGCCCGGCCTGCAGCGAGCGGGTCAGATGCGTCACATTCCGCAGTTCGTACTCCTCCACCCCCTGGGCGCGGCGCAGCCAGAGCCCGTTCAGGTTGGCGTCGCGGATGAGGGTGGGCCACCACCGGCCCCGGTAGGGCGGGATGAACCGATACGGTTTCTCGATCAGGATCTGCTGCATCGGATCATTCGGCGGCCGCGAATCCCCGGGGATGCGTACGATGCCACTGCCACGCGGTCTGCACGATCTCTTCGATGCCGGTGTAGTGCGGAGTCCAGTCGAGGGTGGCCTGAGCCCGGCGGCTGTCGGCCACCAGTTCCGGCGGATCCCCGGCGCGCCGCGGGCCAATCTCGGCGGGAATGGGATGGCCGGTGACGCGCCGGCACGCGTCCACTACTTCCCGCACGCTGTGCCCGCGCCCGGTGCCGAGATTCAGCTGCAGGCCGCGCCCCGGCTCCACCTTCTCCAGCGCGCGGACGTGGGCGGCGCCCAGATCGTCGACGTGGATGTAGTCGCGGATGCAGGTGCCGTCCGCAGTCGGATAGTCGTCCCCGAAGATGGTCACGTGCGACCGCTGGCCCAGCGCCACCTGCAGCACGATCGGAATCAGGTGCGACTCCGGGTGGTGGTCTTCCCCAAGATCGCCGGCGGGCGCGGCCCCCGCCGCGTTGAAGTAGCGCAGCGCGGCGAAGCCCAGCCCGTACGCGTGCGAGTAGTCCTCCAGCGCCCGTTCGATCACCAGCTTGGTGAACCCGTACGGATTGATCGGCTGGCGACTCTCGTCCTCCGTGATCGGGATCCGCTGTGGCACGCCGTAGGTGGCGGTGGTGCTGGAGAACACGATCCGCGTAATCCCGGTCGCGCGCAGCGCGTCCAGCAGCGCCAGCGTGGACACGACGTTATTGGCATAGTACAAGGCCGGGTCGGCGACCGACTCACCCACCAGCGCGAAGGCCGCAAAATGCATCACCGCCTCGATCCGGTGCGTGCCCAGTGCCTGTTCCAGCCGCGGGCGGTCCACCAGGTCGCCTTCGATCAGCCGCCCTTCGGGCACGGCGGCGCGGTGGCCACGCGACAGATTGTCGTACACCCACACATCATGCCCGGCGCGCAGCAACAGGCGCACCGCATGCGAGCCGATATAGCCCGCACCGCCTGTGACCAGAACCCTCATCAATCGTCCTCCTCAATGCAGTGTCCGCCGTTTCGCCTCTCCGTTATAGGGGTTCCGGGCGGCAGTTGACAACGGGAGACGATCGCCGCCAGACTGCAGCGCGCTGCGCGCGTCAAGGCTTGTCCAGTCGTTACGGTCGGAGATCGTGACAGGGCAGGGGGGACCAACTCGGCACCCGAACGCGGAATGCACTGCAGTCGCGACGCGTCGGGCACCGACGCATGACGATATGTCGATCCGCAAACGCCAACTCCTGGTTGCCCGCGCCCAGCCGCCGCAGCGCCCGGAAGGCCGGTTCACGGAGGCGTTCTTCGAGTATCTGGCGGGCGAGTGCCGGCTGGCCGCCAACACGCTGGCCGCTTATCGCCGCGACATGCGGCGGTTCCAGACGTGGCTGGCCGGACGCCACGTCCAGTCGCTGCGGATTGCCGACCTGTCGGACTTCGTCGCGTGGCTGCATTCCGAGCAGTTGGCCCCGGCCAGCATCGCGCGGCACATCGTCGCCTTGCGCATGTACCTGCGCTATCTGCAGCTGGAGGGGATCCTGCAGGAGAACCTGGCGGAGCTGCTTGGCAGCCAGAAGCTGTGGCAGCGCATTCCGCATGTGTTGTCGCCAGCCATGGTGACCCGGTTTCTCGCCGCACCCAACCGCCACGACACGTTCTGGCGGCGGGATCGAGCGCTGCTGGAACTGCTCTACGCCACCGGCTGCCGCGTCTCCGAAGTGGCACATCTGAGCTTACCCGACGTCCACCTGGACGAGCGGTACGCCAAGTGCCAGGGGAAAGGCAACAAGCAGCGGCTGGTCCCGTTGGGCACGCAGGCGATCGCGGCGGTCCGGGACTACCTGGACCACGAACGGGCACGCCTGGCGGCCCACGCGGTCGCGTCCCCCACCTGGCTGTTCCTCTCGCGCCGCGGCCGGCCGCTGCGGCGGGAAACCATCTGGGAACTTGTCAAGAAGTACGCAGCGCGCGCCGGCCTGCCCGACTCGATCAGCCCCCACACGCTGCGGCACAGTTTCGCCACCCATCTGCTGGCCGGCGGCGCCGATCTGCGGCAAGTCCAGGAGCTGCTCGGACACGCCAGCATCGCCACGACCCAGATCTACACGCATGTCGAACAGTCGCGGCTCAAGAAGGTGCACAGCCAGTTCCACCCGCGGGCGTGAGCGGCGGTGCGTCCCGCCCGCTCGGCGCACACCCGGGGGCCGGCGCGCGCGCCGGGCCGGCTGCCGGTCCCGCTAGGAACCCGGCGCAGCCTGCGGGGGTGTGAAACTGATCTTGTCGATCAGGCGATTGACCTGCCCGGTGGATTTGTCGACGTAGCCCGAGACGGCCGTAATCGCGTCGATCAGGTGCTCGTAGTGCAGGTTGTAGTCGCAGTCCAGCTCGACTTCCGCGTCCGCCTTGGCCGACGGCTCGTGGCCGCCAATCACTCCAATCACGTAATTGTGCAGCTGCTCGAAGCTGTCGAGCACCCGATCGCCGTTGACCACGATGCCGCCGGACTGACGCAGTCGCCCGCTGCCGTCCGCCCGCAGCCGCACGTGCATCATGACGACCGGGCTTTCGGCGGCCACCGTCTGGCTGGACGAGTAGGTCGTCAAGGGCATCTTGATGTTGAAGTCGCCTTCCTGCGTGGCAATCCGAAAGGTGAAGAGGAAGAACACGAGCAGCTGGAACACAACGTCGATCATCGGCGTCATCTGCAGCTCGATCTTCGATTCGGAACCCTTGCCGATACGACGAAGTTTCATGGCCGATCTCGACTCCAGCGCGCAGTATCCCCTCGACAGGTCGTCAAGGCCCGATATCTTCCTGGGCGCGCAGCGCGAACTTCTCGAACTTCTCTTCCTGGCACATCTGGATCAACTTCTGGACGACACCTGCTCTCGCCAGCCGGTCGGCCCGGATGACGACCGTCGCATCCTCCATCGTGCGATTGCGTCCCTGCAACACCATCCGCTCGTTCACCAGGTACGGTCGCAGACGCTCCAGGGCCGGCAGCTCCTGGCCGCCGTAGATCACGTTCCCCGTCCGCGTCAGGTGCAGCGTGACCGGGTGCTTGAGCGGCTGATTGGCCGGCTTGGCCAACACACTGTCCGGCAGCATGACGCGTTCATCCTGTTCGTTCTGGGAGAAACTGATGGCGAACATGAAGAAGGCGATCAACTGGAATGCCATGTCGATCATCGGCGTCATGTCCATTTCCGCCTTCGGGCCGTCACGTCTGTGTCGAAACCGCATACACCTACTCCCACTCTCCCACTGGCTCCCTGCGATCACTTCTTACGCGGGCCGACGTTCTCGAAGCGCGACATCAACCCTTCACTGATGATACCGACCTCCAGCACACGCCGATCGACGCGGTTCTTGATGATCCCGAAGGCCGCGACTGCCGGAATGGCGATGGCCAGCCCGACGAGCGTCGTCCAAAGCGCGGTGGCGACGCCGCGGGCCAGTTCGGACGGTGGCGGAGTGCCAACCGAATGGGCAATCACGCCGAACGAACGGATCATGCCATCGACGGTGCCGAAGAGTCCGAGCATGGGGCTGACCGTGCCGATCAGCGCCATGTAGCTCAGGCGATGGTCCATCTTCATGTTCTCTTCTTCCGCCACCTCCTGCATGGCCTCGATCGCCTGCGGGTAGCCGGCCGACAGTTTCGACAGCCCGGCGGCGAGCACCTGGCCCAGGTAGGAATCGTCCCCCTTGGCCAGCTCGTACGCCTCCTGGTACTGCTTGTCGTCCAGATGCTGTTCAAAACCTTCGACCAGCGCGGTGGGGCAGACGTTTTCCCGGCGGGCTGCCAGCAGGTTCATCACCAGCAGCGCCACGAGCAGAAACGACAGCAGCAGGAAACTGAGGGTGTAGAACCAGCCCAGCGCCTGGAGCGCCTCGGACAGCAGGCTCGTCTCGGGTGGCCGGGTCGGCTGGTCCACCTCCGCCGGTGCAGCAGCCGCCGGTGCGGCGGCCGGTGCGGCGGCCGGTGGTGCGGTGGCCGGCTCCGCAGCCGCGTCATCCGGCGCGGGCACGTCGTCGATCAGGTCTTCGGCCGGCTCCTCGGCCGGCAGATCCCCGGCCTGACCCTCCTGCGTGTTCGCTTCCTGAGCCAGCGCGATCGCCAGCGTGTCCGTCTGCGCCCAGGCCAGCATCCCGGCCAGCAGGATGGCACAGAGCCGCCACCCCCGGGTCGCCCCCCAGCACCCCAACCAGGCTCGTTGCCGCATAACTATCTCCCGTTAACAACGTATGTGCGTTCGGATCATGACTATTCTAGCCCGGCCCTTTGTCGGCCGTAATCGGCGGCCGGCGCGAAAGCCGGTTCACCACCGGTGGCAGGTGCACAGCTGGTACAATCCCTACGACTTGTCTTTCCTGTTGGCCCAGGGACTCCCCGAATACCGACTCTCCAGGAGACTGCGCGCCTTGAGCGCACGTTCGGACTTGCCCGTCTCCTGCCACAGGGCGCTCAGATGGTACAGCGCTTCCGCGTGGGCATCCGGGTCCTGATTGAAGAGCAGATCGACGTGCAGAAAGGCCAGCAGCGCATCCTGACGTTTATTGGCTTGCAGGTAACAGGTGCCCAGGGCGTTATAGGCCCGGGCGAACAGCACCGGTTTTTCCTGCGAGTTGTTCTCATCGATGATCTGGGTCACCAGCGCAATGCCCTCCTCCGGTTTCCCGAGACGGGCCAGGCAGACGGCGCGGCCGAGCGTGGCCAGCAGTTTCTGTTCCCGTGCCCGCGCGTCATCGAGGCTGGCGGCCAGCGCGCTATCGAACCGGGCCAAGGCTTCCTCATAGCGGCCGCTGGCTACCATGGCGTTGGCTTCCAGAATCGTCGCCCGGAGTTTGGAGTCAGGCCAGGGCGCTTCCGCGAGCTGGCTGTAGTACTTGATACCGTTGTCATAGCTGGCCAACGCGACGGCCAGATCGCCCAGCAGTTCGATCGCGGTGTAGTAGTGGTGACTCGCGTTGTTGGCCGGATTCTCGACAAATGCGCGGAGCGCTTTCACGGCCGCAGCCTTGTCGCCCCCTCCCACCAGCGCCAGGCGGCCGTCGCAGTAGGCCTTGTAAAACTCGATGTCCTGGCGAATCTCCTTGCGCGTGATCCCGTCCAGACTGATCTTTTCCAGATCCGAGCGGGAGTTTTCCAGCTGGCCGCGCAGAATTCCGTCACGCGCGTTGCGCAGCTCGCGCGGCTCGTCCTTGAACGTCACCTTCTGCGTCTCGTTGACGGGGAACAGCTTCTTGCCCTGGGGCGTGTCGACGGTGATCTGGACCCGAGTGATCTCCGTGATGGTACCAAACGTCGGCACCCCGCGATCGCCCACCACGGAGTCGGACTGCTGGCCTTGCGCGGCAAGCGGCATGGCCAACAGGCAGAAAGTCATACCCAGCAGATACGCGTGGCAGCGCCGCACGGCGGCGGCCGCCCCACCCGCCGGCTGCCCCCCTCTGCCACACGCTGTATCACGCCCTCTCACCACCGGTCGTTCGGCTCTGGTCATCGAGACATCCTTTTGTTGCTGAACCCTTCGTGTTTCGTCGTCCGGCGGCCGGTGGCCGCCAGATGTTGTGCACCGGAAGTTATGTGCGGGGCCGCGCCCCCCCCGCATGCGCGTTCAGCGGGCTCCCAACGCAGGCGTTTCCGCCGCCAGCCCGACCGGCGACTCGCGGAGTGCGGATTGGATCTTCTTGAGCAGTGCGTTGTACTTCGGATACCACTCGGCCCCTCCCAGCTTCGGATACAGCCGGTAGGTGACGACGATGCAGTCCTTGGCGTACTTCAAGTACTTTTCGCGATCGGCCGGTGCCCGCATGTGCGTGGCATACTCGTAGTAACAGTGCGCGGCTTGATAGCGGGCCTGGAAGTAGATCTCGCGATGTTCCTTGTAGCGCGCGGTCGCCTGGGCGATGCGGTTCCAGCCCCAGATGATCGCGCGCTGCGTGCGGGGATCTACTTCGCCGCCGCCAATGGCGTTTTTGTACTTCAGTGCCTGTTTCGGCTCCGCCCCCCACAGCTGATAGGTCAGCGCCGCCTCGATCTGCACGTTCACCTTGCAGTCGTCCTCTGCCAGCACGGTCCGGAACGTCTGGATCGCCTGCTCGTACTGGCCGACGGCCCGGCGGGCCAGCGCCTGACGCACCAGCACCTGCCGCTTCATATCGGGTGTCACCCCCAGCGACTCGCTCTGGTCCAGGATCTGCTGGTACGTGGCGACGGCGCTGGTGTAGCAGCCCCGGGCGGCGTCGGCCGAGGCCTTGTCGCTCGAGAGCCCGCTTCCCAGGCCGGTGTAAGATTCGGCCACCCAATTGAGCACGCGCAGGTCGGTCGCCTGCCCGCGCACCTCGTCCAGGAACGCCCGGAATCCGTCGGACAGCGCCCGCCGATCTTCCGGCCGCTCCAGCAGTTTGATCTGGGTCTCCAATCCGCGTGCCAGGCTGTAGAAGATCTCCACCAGGCGCTGCTGCGCCTCGGGTGTGTCTCCCACTTCCGTGCGCAGCGCCTGCATCAGCTGCTGGCTGCGGGCGATCAGCTCCGTACGCGCGTCACCGTCGGTAACTTTCGGCAGCGCGGACACGACGGCGCTGAGCGCCACGCGGTAAGCGTGCTCCCGCAGGGCCGGGGTATCCAGCACCGGGTCGTTGCGCTGCACCATCGCCAGCGCACCGATCTTCTCGTCGTCCAGCAGCGCGATGGCCTGGGAAGCCTGATCGAGATTGACGTAGATCTGTGCCAGCGCCAGCACGGCCCGCGGAACCGTCGCGTCGACCGTACCCGCCTGCCGCATCCGCTCCACGCCCGTTTCGAGCACCTGGAGCGCGTTCTGCTTGAGTTCCTCCAGCTCCGGCTTGCGCCGCGCGATGTTGTCCTGCAGTTCCTCCTGCGCTGCGTCTGGCTCCTGCGCGTCCCGCTCCCACTGCCGGACCTGATCCATCCCCAGCAGGTAGTCGCGCCAGAGGGATTCCCCCACGCGGAGCTCGGCCGACGCCCGCTGCGGGGAATTCTCAGGGATCCCCTCCACGTACTCGCGGGCCTTCGCCATCTCGCCCCGACTGATCAGAAACGGAATCAACGCGTTGATCGCGTCGGCAGCCTCCGGACTCCCGGCCCACGTGTTGACCATGTATGCCGCCAGCGACACTATGTGGTCACTTGCAAACTCCTTATCCTCCGCTTCCCCCGTTTCGTACAGCTTGAGATAGGCCAACAGCGCGATGCGGGCACACAGCTGCGCGCCGGCCGAACCAGGAAACTTCCGGCCGACGAACTCACCGAGCACCGCGGCATCGTAGTAGTCTTCCTGCAGGAAGTGCAGGTGCGCCAGCAGCCGCAGCACTAGATTGAGGTCGTCGAGCGGCGTCTGGGCATCGGCCAGCTGCAGCGCCCGCAGCAGATTGTCCATCGCTGCCGCATGGTTCCGCGCTATCGACTCCTCGGACACCGCCAGCTGCTCGCGCAGCTCCTCCCGGCGGTCTTCGTTCGTCTCCCGCTCCAGTCGCTCCGGCACATGGACCACGAAGTCCTGCTCATTCTGCATCTCGGCGATGGCATCCACCGCATTCGTCTTCGCTTCCTCAAAGGTGCTGGCCACCGGCTGGGCCGCGGTATCGGTCCTGGCGCCCCCGCCCGGCAGATCGCGCAGCAGTGTCCGCGCCGCCTCCTGGTCGCCACCCGGCGCGCGGGCCACCTGCCGCGCCAACTGCCGCGCCGCGTCGCGCGCTGCCACCACTTGCGGATCGCGCGGATTCTTGGCCTGGAGCACCTCCGCCCAGGCGCGATTGGCACGGGCCAACTGCAGCTTGAGCTGGATCCAGTCGGCATCGGTCTCTTCCGCCGGACGAATCTGGGCCACCCACGGCGTCGTGCTGGCCACCGCCTGCGCATACTCCTGGCGGGACTCGTGCAGCCAGCAGTCCATGGCCAGCACAAACCCCTGCGTCACCAGCTTGCGCGCCACTTCCTTGTCGGGCGGACTGGTCGCCGCCTGGTCGATGACGTCCTTCGTGACGCACTGCAGCGCTTTGTCCAGGTCGTTGAGTTTCACCAGCGTCCGCACCTGGTTCAGGCGTGCGCGGACCCCCCACGCAAACTTCCAGTACTTGGTGTACATGTCGTCGTAGAGCGCAACGGCGTCCGTCAACAGCTTCGTCCGCTCCGCCGACCCCGCCGGCTCGGTGTCCGCCTTGCTCTCCAGCACTTCGGCGCGCCGCAACAGCGCGTCCAGATACTCGTTCCGCAGCGCCTCGAGGTCCACACCGGCGTTGTCGTCCACCTCCCGCTCAGGCTGACCCTGTATCTTGGCCAGTTGCTCCCGCAGTTCCGTCACGGCGTTGTCGAAGACTGTGTACGCCTGGTCGTACAGCGCCGCAGCCTCCTTGCGCATCGTCGGCTCGCTCGTCCGAGCCGCCTGCTCCACCTTGATGCGTGCCCACTCCCGCAGCAGAAAGCCGAACTGACGACGTGCCGATGACTTTCTCGGATGATCCGGCTGCTCCCGCAAAAAACGCTCCAGATTCTCCTTCGCGGCGCTGAGCAGGTTCTCGCGCGCCGCCGCGTTCCGCTCCTGCACCGCCGCCTGAATCATCGTCATGCCGCGTTCGAGCGGAATCTCCTGGCGAAACGCCTCCGGCGTCCGCGCATCAGCTTCCATCCGATCCAGATAGACCAGCGCCGCGTCATTGTACTGCTGCTCGCGCAACGCATTGAGAAAGGCGGCCGCCGGCTCTTCGGCGGCCAACCGGCCTGCCCCGAACACTACCACCCACCAGACCCACCGCATCCCCCAACCAGATGCGCGCGTGAGAGCTCGTGCCATTAGACTACTTCTTTCTCGTCCGTGTCTTTATCATCCGTGCCGAAACACCGTACCCCCTTGGCCCACAGGAACTTACGCGGCGAACGCCGCCTCTCCTGCCCCCGTCCGTTCACTCGGTGCACACTCGACCGGCCCTCTGGCTAAAAACTACCACTATTTGGAGAGAACTCCAACTAACGCTTCGAGAGAATTATAGCCCCCCAGTTGGCGCCTTCGTCGCAGACGGCCTCACCGGTCGGGTCGCCCAACGGCTTGTCCGGTGCAGCCGGCGCAGGCACATTGTCTATAGTGCCAGGTCTGTAGCGCCAGGAACCGGAACGCAAGATCGCCGCGTTCAGGCGGCCAAGCGCCCGCCTCGTACATGCTGGAACCGCACATGATCGATGTGAAGTCGTCCTCCACCCCGGCGTCCCCGCGTCGGCCGCGCCGACCGCCGCCGAACTACTCCTCCCGCTCCATGCAGCTCCGACTCCTGGTGCTGGTCTTCCTGGTCATGACAGTCCTGGTGCTGATGAAGGAAGCGCGAAATCCCGAGAACTGGCACTTCTTCCAGCGACTGGAGGACGCGGCCCTTCAGATGGACCGCGCCGCGGAACAGGGGCCGATTGATACCCGGCCCGCGCCGCAACCGACCCCAACGGACGGGTCCGCCGAGCCCACCGTGAGGGGCCCGCGGGGCCATGTCGCGCTGGAGCACCTGCTGGACTCCTCGTTCGATCGGTCACTGGCCACGGCACAGTTGAACAGTTGGTCGACCGTGTGTGACAGTCTGGCGCAGTCACAGCGCGAACTGCTGCGGCAGGGGTTGTGGCAGCACCGGCACGGCCGTGCACTAGAGGTGGACCAGCAGCGGCCGTGGCTCGACCTGCTCGCGCACCTGACCCGGCAGTGGTCCGAATACGAGGCGCGTGCGCGCCAGCTGGTGGCAGAGAACCACCCGGAGCTGGCGCCGGCACGGCAGCAACTGTGCCGCGACGTCCTCGCTGCGCTGCACCAGCGTTGGCAGCAGCAGCTGTCGGCGCTGACCGCACTGACGGGCGAGGCGGCGGTGACGGACGAGCAGCAAAGGGCGCTGGCAGAGCTGCAGCAGGTATTGGACCGGCGGGCATGGCAGGCGGTACAGGACAACACGGTGCTGAGATCACACGACCACGATGCCTGGCTCCGCAGCTGGGAGCTGGTCGAGTCGGCGACGTCGGCGGATCCGGCCGCTGCGGATGCCGGCACCCCGGTCTCGTTCGTGCAACTCTTCTCGCAACCCGAGTCCTACCGGGGGCGACTGGTCCGGGTACGCGGCACCGCGCGTCTGGGCTATCACGTAGCGTCGCGCGAGCAACACGTCGGCATCCATGGCTATGATGTCGTGTGGCTGCGCCCGGATGACGGCAGTAACTCGCCGATCGCTGTCTACCTGCAGTCGTTGCCCCCCGGTTTTCCGCCACTTCCCGAGCAGACGGCCGACAATCCGGGGCGCGCGTTGCAGGAAGAGGTGACCGTGACCGGCATCTTCTTCAAACGCTGGCTGTACGGCTCCCGCGGAGGACTCAACCTGACACCGCTCGTGCTCGGAACGATCACGCACTGGACGCCGCAGTCGCCGGCGGAGGTCGACGCCGGCCTGCGGGGCCTCACCCCACGTACCCTCGCGGCATGTGTCGGCGCGGCGGCGCTGGTGAGCCTGGTTCTGGCCGTGTGGGTATACCGCACCAATCGCTGGTCCGGACGCCACGCCATGCCGTCCGCCGCCCCGCCCAGCGTGCTGCCCCAGTTCGACGAGCAGTCCGTGCGGCATGGGGAATGGGGAATGACGAATGACGAATGACGGAAGCACGAAGGAATGACGAATGACGAATGACGTCATGAGGGGCGAATTAGTGCGGGACAGCGGCGCGAGTCACCACGGAGTGCGTTCCTCCACCAGCGTTGCATCGCCACACCAACCTTCGTCATTCGTCATTCGTCATTCGTCATTCCTTCGTGCTTCGTCACTCGTCATCCGTCATTCCCTCTGTGTTTGGCTGCTGGCGATGTCGGCCGTGGCTCAGCAGCTGCCGATGGCTCCGTTCGCGGCGCCGCGCCAGTTGCTGCGTCTGTTCGACATTGGGGAGAGCGATCTGCGTGCGCTGCGTGATGGTCAGCCGATCGGCCCGGAGGATCAGGAGGTGCTGCTGAAGATCCTCTACCGTTTGCCGCAGATCGGGTGGGACGAGATAGCGAGATGGCAGCGTCCGGACGTGCCCTGGTCGGCATTGTGTGCGGAGCCCGATAGCGCGCGGACTGATTTCTTCGTGGTCGGCGGGCGGGTGCGCAGCGTGACGCGTCGGACGTTGACGCCACGGCAGGCGTCGCTGTTCGAATTCGACCATTACTATCAACTCGACGTGGACCTGGACGGCGGGCCGGGCACGGCCGTGATTTTCGCGCGGGCGGTGCCCGCGGCGTGGGAAGGCCACACGGCGCTGCATGAGCCTGTCCAGGCTGTAGCGATGTTCGTCAAGCTGGGTGCGGAACGGAGTGGCCAGCCAGTATGGCTGTTCGCGGCCCCTCGCGTCGCCTGGCTGCCAGATCGGGTGCAGGCCAGCCTGGGCATCGATGTACCCCAAGTGCTGCTGGGCCAGTGGGGAATGGACATCGGGTTGTGGGACGCCGTGCGTGACCGCGACGGGCTGCCGCTGGGGGCTGACGAACGGGAATGTTTCTATGCGCTGTTACATGCCGTGGGGCGCGCCGATGCAGCGCAACTGGCCCGCCATACACAACCGGCTGTGCTGCGCCAATTGCTGCTGCAACCGCAGCAGGAGCGTGGGGCGCTGCGGCAGATCACCGGCCGGCTGCGGCGGATCACCCGCATCGTGGTCGAGGAGCCAGACGTCCGGCACCGGTTCGGAATCGATGCGTACTACCAGCTGGACGTGGTGGTGCCGGTGGGAGACCAGCCGATTGAGGTGCGGGGTGCACCAGGGGAGCAGGCCGGCCCCGTTTATCGCGAGTCCTTCCCCTGCACCTGCTGTACGACCGAGCTGCCGGCCGCATGGGAACCACTCGTGGACGCCCCCCATGTGAATCGCCCGGTGCTGCTGCACGGCGTGTTCTACAAACTGTGGGCCTACCACAATCCGCTCGTGGCCGCCTACGACGCCCGGCAGCGCCAGCTGAGCCCGATGTTCGTTGTCGGCGCGCCACAGACATGGGACCTGTCAGCCGACTCCCGGCCGGGCCCGGGATTGTGGCTCGGACTGGGCTTCATCGGCCTGCTGATCGTGGTCGGGAGCGCTGCCTGGGCGCTGCACCGGTCGGACCGCAGAAGGCTGGAACAGCTGCGGCAGCGCCGCGCGGCGCCCGATCTGCCGCCGATCGGTCCCGACACGTGAACCCCGGGTGCGGGCCCGGGAGTTTACCTCGTTGACCTGGCATCGCGGAACCTCATATTCGACCTGTCTGCCCTGTCCTCTCATCGAATTCATCGAATTGGAGCTCTGACGGCTCTGCCGAACTCGCGATATTCCAGAACCGTGTGAACGCCGTCGAAGGACTCGTCCAAGCGATGGGGGAACGCCTGGGGGACAGGTGACAGCAGTGCCCCCCCGTTCACGCGATCGGAAGCGGCGCGGGTGGGCGCGGGTGACATTGACATTCGCCGCCGGCTGTTCTACAACGCCTCAGCAGTGGATCTGTCAGCAACGTATGGCCGTGTCCGTGGGGCAGGCTGTGTCCGAGAGCTGAGAGCATCGGACGCGCATGCCGCATGGGCCGTTCCTGAAGTGATATAGCTCCTATGAATCGATTCCACCTGACTCGCGCGCAAGGCGCGGCGGAGATGCACGAGCCCCTGCAACTGGAACACGGATTACTACGAGAGTCGCACCAGCAGGGCCTGCATTACTCGCTGTTCGCCCCGCTGCACTATGAACGCAACTACGCCTATCCGCTCGTGATCTGGCTGCACGGGCCGGGGGCCGACGAACGGCAACTGCAGCGGGTGATGCCGTTGGTGAGCATGCGCAATTTCGTGTCGATCGGACCGCGCGGACCGCGCGCCTGTGCGGCGGGCGTCAGCGGCTTTACCTGGACGGCCTGCGACGCCGACGTGTCGGCTGCCGAAGCGAGCGTGTTCGATTGTCTGGACGTGGCGTGCGAGAAGTTCAGCATTGCGCGGCACCGGATCTTCCTGGCCGGCTACCAGGCTGGTGGCACGATGGCATTCCGGCTGGGGTTGAACAACCCGCGCCGGTTCGCTGGCGTCCTGTCGCTCGGCGGCCCGTTCCCGACAGGCAACTGCCCGCTCGTCTATTACGATCAGGCGCGGCAGCTTCCCTTGTTCATCGCCCAGGGCCGGAACTCGGAGTACTACCCGGTCGAGACAACGTGCCAGGAACTGCGTCTGTTCCACACGGCTGGCATGCACGTGACGCTGCGCCAGTATCCATGTGGCGACGAACTCAACCCCCAGATGCTGCACGACATGAACGTGTGGATCATGGAACTGGTGACTGGCATGACGACCACCACCGAAGCGGCGCTGTAACAGTTCTCAGAGCCACCCCGTTTCCCCGACAGACGCGCCGCGCGCCCCGTCGGCCCGAGTGCTGGGAGCGGGTCCCGGCAGCCCTTGCTAGCGGGAACGCACATTGACAGGCGGGCGGTGGTTCGAGTACAAACTTGCCGCAATTCTCCCAACAGGAAGGGAGTTCGCCTGGACATGGAAGTCGAATCGTTATGTCTGCTCCGCAGATGACCAGCCCCACACCGGACGCGACGCCGGAGCGTCGGACGCTGCGTGCGCGAGTTACTGCGCTCGTGGCGCACGGCTTCGCTGCGCTGCGTCACAATCGGCTGTTGGCGCTGGTGCTTGCCTGCGGCCTGAGCATCATTGGCCTGTCCGGACTCTCGGTCCTGTATTACGTATGCTGTGCAGCGGGCGTGCAGCTCGACGCGGATCGGACTCTGGCGCGGGCGCTGGCGGCGATCAAGTCGGGGCAGCGGGAGGTGGCGTCCGAGGCGGTGCGGCAACTGCAGCTCATCGTACAGGACGACACGACGAAGAAAGGTTATCTGCCGTTTGTGCTGGGGACGATCGCCGCGCGCGAAGCCGCCCAGTGCGGGCCCGGGTCAGACCGGGAGACTCTGTACCTGGTGGCCGCCCGGTACTTGGAAGAGGCGCGCATCTGCGGCTTTCCACCGAGCTACAGGGAACAGGGCCTGTACAGATTGGCCACCAGTCTGTTCCAGAGCGGCAGGTACGACGAGAGCCTGCCGGTACTGTGTGCGGCGTGGGAGCAACTGCCGCAGCACCGGCACGAACTGGCTCGCGCGCTGGCCACTGCTTATCGGGACGCGACCGTGCCGAACCTGAACGAGGCCTTGCGCTACGAGCAGCTGGCCAGCGAAGATCCGTCGTGGACGTCCCGGGAGCGTGACGAGTCGCTGCTCAGACAGAGCCAGATCATGTTCAGTCTGGGCGACCTGGCCGGGTGTCGTGCGGCGCTGGCGGCGGTCGCGTCGGATTCTCCGCTTCACACACAGGCGCTGATCATGGAGGCGCGCGTCCTGATCCGGGAAAACGACCAGCTGCGGGTGGATGCAGCCGGGCAGGGTGCAAACGCGCCCCAGGTGCCGGTCGACCGGTACCGGCAGGCGCAGGAGGTACTCGCGCGTGTGTCGGAGCAGGATCCAACAGACATCACTGTGCGGCAGGCGCGGTATCTGACCGGTGTGATCCAGCGCGCGTGCGGGGAACTGCCGGCGGCTACGAAGACATTACGTGCCGTCCGCCACCAGTACTACGGGACCGACGAAGCGTTGGCAGCCGGCCTGGAGGAGGCGGAGATTCATCAGTCTCAGGGGCGTGCTGACGCCGCCCGGGACCTGTACTTGTACGTCATCGAGCAGGCCACCAGCGCTGACGACCGCGACAACCTCTGGGTCCCGCTGGCGGATCTGTGCGGCCGCCTGCATCGGGCACAGCACGGGTTCCAGGTCGCGGACCAGCATGCGGCAGCGGCCGCATTGTGCGCCGTGGGCGGGCCGATCTTCCCGCCGGCTGAGCTCGCCGAGATGGAAGCCCAGACGCACGAGAGCTGGGGGTACCGCCTGGTGCGCGAGGCGGCCGGGCGCCGCAACCTCCAGAACGCAGCGGTGCAGGCCGACGGTCGCGCGCACCTGCGTCTCGCAGCCGCAGCGTATCACCGACTGGCCACCTTGCGTTACGCGACGCAACACTATCCTGACGACCTGTGGAAGTGCGGCGAGTGTTTCGTCCGCGGCCAGAACTACGAAGCGGCGCTGGAAGTGCTCGAGCAGTACCTCCAGACCGCACCGCGCCGACAGCATCCCCAAGCGCTCGTCGCACAAGGCGAATGCCACCTGGCGCTCGGCAACTACCACCAGGCGCTGCAGGTCCTGGACCAGTGCCTGCAGCACTATCCGACCCATCCGGAAAGCTACCGGGCCCGCATCCTGGCCAGTCAGACCTGCGTCCAGCTCAATCGGCTCGCGCAGGCCAAACAGCTGCTGACCGACAACCTCCACCAGACGGAGTTGTCACCGCGGAGCCTCCAGTGGCAGAGTTCGCTGTTCCTCTACGGGCAGCTGGTCTTCCGCGAGGCGCTCGCGCAGGAGGCGACGAGTCGTCTGCAGGGGCTGGACAGCCAGGACGAATCCGCGCGCCAGCAAGGGCTGGATCTGCTCCACGCCGCACAGGCCCTGTACCTGGAGGCGATCGAGCACCTGGAGGAGGCCGTGCAGCGGTACCCGGATGCCGCCGCGACCAACAGCGCATGGTATACGATCGCGGAGTCCTACCGGCATGCGGCCCGACTGCCGAGCAGGGGCATGCAGGTCGAGTCCGCCGCGGCCGGCCGCCATGCGCTCGACCAGCAGAGGCGTGCGTATCTGGCAGCGGCCGCCAGCGCCTACCAGCAGTTACAGGCGCGGTTGCTCCAGGCGGAAGCCCAGGACATGCTGTCGGCGACGGAGCAGGCGATGTTGCGTAACACGTACTTCGCGCACGCCGACGTACAGTTTGAACTTGAGGATTACGAGCAGGCCATCTCGGCCTACCTGGCGGCGACAGACCGGTACCAGCAGGAACCTGCCTCGCTGGAGGCCTTCATGCAACTGGCGAGCTGCTACCGGCTGCTCAACGCGCCGGCCGAAGCGCACCGCGCGCTCCTGCAGGCGCAGGCCACGCTGGAGCGCATGCGGCCGGATGCGGCGTTCACGCAGACCACCCGCTACAACCGGGACGAATGGAACGAAATCATCAGCTGGCTCGCCCAGCTGTAACCGGGCGTCCAGACGGCGCCGGAGCACCAGCAACAAAAAGGATGTGGGGCTGTGGAAGACCGGATCGAAACCGACGAGCTCGCGGAACTGATTGGCAAGAAGCTCGTCGTCCTCGAGCAGCTGCGCGGTCTCTCGCGCCGGCAGTCCGACCTGATTGCCGACGGCGACATCCAGCGGCTGCTCGGTGTCCTGTCCGCGAAACAGACGCTGCTGGTGGAACTGCAGAAGCTGCAGAAGCTGCTGGAGCCGTTCCGGAAGCAGGAACCGGACGCGCGCCGTTGGCGCACGCCGCACGACCGCCAGCGGTGCCGCCAGGCGGCCGAACGGTGTGAAACGCTGTTGAGTGAGATCATGTTGATCGACCGGCAGAGTGAGGCGGAGATGACGCGGCGGCGGGACGCGGTGCAGGCGCGGCTCGAGGAGTGCCATTCGTGCGCCGAGGCGACGCGCGCATACCTCCGCCCGGCGGCGGCGCTGCGCGGAAACATCGATCTGACCTCTGACACGTGATGAAACACATACACACGGGTGCCGCCGGCGGTGGGCCGCGGCGGCCCGCACCCAGACACACACCCAGACAGAAGGGACCGAGCATGCCGACGATGACCAGGCGAACGCCGATTGCCGTTCCCGCCAGCCCGTGCGGCGATGCCGAGCTGCAGGCTGTGCTCGCGGCCTGGCACTCGGCCACCGATCGCCTGCAACAGACCCACGAGGCGCTGCGCCGCGAAGTGCACCGGCTGACCGACGAGCTGGAAGTCAAGAACCGGGAACTGGCGCGGAAGAACCGCCTGGCAGATCTCGGTCAGATGGCATCGCACGTGGCCCACGAGGTGCGCAACAGCCTGGTCCCGATTACGTTGTATTTGAGTCTGCTTCGTCGTCATCTGGCTGGTCAGGAGAGTTCCGTGGCGATCCTGGACAAGATCGCCGCAGGCTTCACAGCCTTGGAGGTTATCGTGAGCGACCTACTCCAGTTCACATCACAGCGGGATCCGTCCTGGCAATTGTTTCGTCTGGAAACGCTGGTGCGGGAAGTCTGCGACGCGCTGGCGCCGCAGTTGGCCGCGCAGGGGATCCGCGCCGAAATCGACCTGTCTCCCCAACTCACCGTGTGGGCCGACCGCGACATGCTCCGCCGCGCCACACTCAACCTGGTCCTGAACGCCCTGGACGTCATGCCGCACGGCGGGGAGCTGTCGGTCACGGCGACGGCCGGCCCGCGCGGCACGGAACTGGAGATCGCCGACAGCGGTCCCGGTATCCAGGACGAGGACGGCCCGCGGCTGTTCGAACCGTTCTTCACGACCAAGAGCGGCGGCACCGGACTGGGGCTGGCCATCGTCGAACGGATCGCCGCCGCGCACGGCGGTGACGTGGTGGTGCGCAACTGCCCGCAGGGCGGAGCCGCGTTCACCATCCGCCTGCCCTCTCGCTATCTGGAGGCCGCTGCCTGATGACTCCTCTCCACACTTCAACCACAGTCAGCCGCGTGCTGGTCGTCGACGACCATGCCAGCGCGCGCGAGTCGATGGCGGACGTGCTCCGCCACGCCGGACACGCCGTGCAATGCTGCAGCAGCGCCGTCGAAGCGCTCCAGCAACTCGAGCGCTGGTCCGCCGATGTGATCGTGACCGACCTCAAGATGCCCGGCATGAACGGCCTCGAGTTCCTGCGCGCGCTGTCCGAACGCACGATCGATGCGCAGATCGTCATGGTCACCGCGCACGCCACCGTCGCCTCGGCTGTCGATGCCATGCGGCTGGGCGCCTTCGACTATATCGAAAAGCCGTTCGGCGCGGACCAGCTCGAACAGCTCGTCGCACGCGCGCTGCAGCACGGCGAGCAGGCCCGCAGCTGCGCCGCGGTCCCCGCGCCACAGGCACCGCCGCGCGGGACCTGCGACCAGGTGACGATGATCGGCACGAGCCCTGCCATGACGACTCTGCGCCAGCGCATCCAGCAGGTCGCCCCGACCGACGAGACCGTCCTGATCACCGGCGAGAGCGGCACCGGCAAGGAACTGGTCGCCCGCAACATTCATCTCGCCAGCCGCCGCGCTCAGGCTGCGCTGGTGAGCTTCAATTGCCCAGCGCTCTCGCCACAACTGATGGAAAGCGAGCTGTTCGGGCATGAGCGCGGCGCCTTCACCGGCGCCGACGCGCCACGCGTCGGACGCTTCGAACTGGCCGATCGCGGCACAGTGCTGCTCGACGAAATCACCGAGATCGAACTCCCCTTGCAGGCCAAGCTCCTCCGCGTGCTGCAGGAACAGTCGTTTGAACGGGTCGGCTCGAGCGTGACCCAGCACGTCGACGTGCGCGTCCTGGTGACGACCAACCGCGACCTCTACACCGAAGTCAAAGCCGGCCGTTTCCGCCAGGACCTGTACTTCCGGCTGGCCGTCGTCCCGATCCAGGTCCCCCCGCTGCGTCAGCGCCGGGAGGATATCCCGCAACTGGTCGAATACTTCCTGGACCGCGCCGCGCGGCGGCTCGAACAGCCGGTGCCCCCCGTGCACCCCAGCGCCCTCCACATGCTGGTCCAGCATCACTGGCCAGGCAATGTGCGGGAACTGGAGAATATCATCACCCGCGCCAGCGTGCTCTGCGGCGAGAACCCCGTGACGGCCGAGCAGTTGCGGCCCTGGCTGCTGGACGCGCCGCCATTGCTTACCGAGGACGACGACAGCCCGGCCGCGCGGGAGGCGCTGATCAGAGTCGGCACCAGTCTGCAGGACATGGAGCGGCGTTTGATCGAGGCCACTCTGGAACACTATCAGGGGCACCGGGCAAAAACCGCCCAGGCGCTGGGCATCGGCATTCGCACACTGGCCAACAAACTACGGAGCTACGGCTATGCGCCTCGCGAGAAGTCATTCCTCCGCGCCGCCTAGCAGCGGGGCGGCCCGGCGCCGTGTCGACCGGCAATTTCGGCCGATCGCCAGAGGCAGGGTTTGCCGGTCGAGCCGCCGGCCGGGTGGCGCCGCGTCGCAGCCGGCCATGCGTGCCAACTCGCCTGCCTCGCGCCAACTCGTGTCCCGGCCGGTGCTTACCCGCACGCTGTCGCGCCCGACGGCCAGCCCCCGACCGGATTGTCCTGACCGTGGCACGGCAGTTGCCCAGCAGTCGTGTGCTGCGGTCACCACGACGAGTCACCTGCTCCCGTGCCCATTGCCCGAACTCGCCGCCCCGCGCCATTGCGGAGTCGTCAAGGAACAGACCGCCACCACTGTGCGTCCCGTGCGGAGGGAAAGCTGATGCTTCCCAACCTCTTCAACAACACGACCATCCCCGTGCTGCAGGAAGTGCTGAGCTTCTCGCAGGCGCGGCACAACGTGCTCGCGGGCAACATCGCCAATGCGGACACGCCAGGCTACCTCGTGCGCGACCTGTCGGTCGACACGTTCCAGGAGCGGTTGAAAGAGGCACTCACCCGGCAGGCGGCACCCCGCGAGTTCACGCTGGGCGACGTCGCCGATCGCGAACCGGATGATGCGATGCGGGAGGTCCGCGATTCGCTCAAGACCATTCTGTTCCTGGACGGTAGCAACGTAGGCATCGAACAACAGGTCACCGAGGTGGCCAAGAACCAGTACCTGCACAACCTGACCGTGTCGATCATGAACAGCCAGTTTCGACTGTTGCAGGCCGCCATCAGCGAACGCGTCTAGGAGACTTCGACATGCTGCGCGCTCTCGACATCAGTACCAGTGGTTTGGTGGCCCAACGGATCCGCCTCGATGCCATCTCGGGAAACCTGGCCAACATGTCGTCGGTCCGCAATGAACGGGGCGAACTTCAACCTTACCAGGAACGGTTCGTCGTGTTCCAGCCGGACGAGGAGCTGCGGTCGCGCGACGGAGCGGTGGGAGTGAAAGTCAGCGAGGTGCGGACCGAGACGGTGGAGCCGAAATACCGCTACCAGCCCGGCCACCCGCTGGCCATCAAGGAAGGAAAGTGGAAGGGATACGTCGCCTATCCCAACATGGACATGATGAGTCAGTTCGTCGATTCGTTGATCGCCACACGCGCCTATGAGGCGAACCTGGGCGTCATGGAAGTCACCAAGAACCTGAGCGACCAGTCATTGCGCATCATCGGCTGACACGCCGCGGCGCGGCACCTCCGGCAACGCGCATGGAGGGGCGGGCGACCAGAAACAACACAGAGACAACGTTACAAACAACGCTACAGACAACACTGAGCTACAGACAACACTGAAATAACGCTAAAAGCAACGCCCCAAAGAACAAAAACCTGGAGCACCAGAACGCATGAATCCCGTGCAAGGCTTTTCCATCCCTGCTGTGCCGTCGCCCCCGGCGGTCCCGCGAGCGGACGCGGCGGCCGGCGCGCCGCAGACCACGTTCAAGGATCTGCTGCTCGATGGCATCCAGCAGGTCAATTCGATGCAGCAGCAGGCGGACGTAGCGGTGCAGCAGTTGATGACCGGTGAGGAGGTCGATCCCGCGGTCGTCCTGACCACGATCCAGAAGGCCGACATGTCGTTCCGCATGATGACGCAGATCCGGAACAAACTCGTGGCGGCCTATCAGGAAGTCAAGGAGATGCGGATCTGACCAGCCGGCGGGCAGCAGCAGCGGCCGGCTGAACGGCGCTGAAGGGACTGACACACCACTGCGAAACACAGGGAAGTGACGGAGCGCAGCGGATGGATTTTCTGAACAAAGCCATGGGCCAGTTGGCGGATCTGTTCAAGGGCATGACGCCGGGATCGCGCATCACGGCTGGCATGCTGTTGGTCACGATTGTCGTCAGCCTGACCTACCTGTTCACATACCAGCTCAACACGGCCAACGAGTTCCTGTTCGGGTCCCGCGAGTTTTCGCAGGCGGAGCTGGATGCCATGCAGTCAGCTTTTGCGGCGGCCAACCTGGACAGTTTCCGCGTGGTCGGGCGGCGGATCCAGATCCCTCGGACGAAACTCGTCGAGTACCTGCAAGCGTTGTCGGAGAGCAACTTCCTGCCCCAGAACTTCGACTCCGCGATCGACGAGGCGATTGCGAAGTCCAACAGCATCATCGACTCGAAACCGCTGCAGGACTTCAAATTCGTCCAGGCCGAGCAGAAGAAACTGGCCCACGTGATCTCGGCCATGACTGGTGTGGACACGGCGACCGTGCAGTTCCGGGAGGTGAAGAAGGGGGGGTTCCCGCCCCAGACTGAGCGGAAGGCGACTGTGGCGGCGCGCGCCACCGGCGGCGGACGGCTCGACCCCGGCCTGGTGCAGGCGATCCGCACGGCGGCCAGCGGCTGGTTCGGCGTCACCGCGGACGACGTCACCATCATCGACCTGAACGGCAACGTCACCTTCGGCGGCGACATGGCCTCCCGCGAACCCAATGGGCCCCGCACGCCGTACGCCGAGGCCAAACGCTGGTTCGAGAACTACTGGAAACAGAAAATCCACGACTGTCTGGCCGTCTATCCGGGGGTTGTCGTCGGAGTCAACGTCGAGCTCGATCCGGAGATGGACAACGAGTCGAGAAAGGTCACCGTCGACCCGCAGCCGACCGCGTTGGAGACCAACACGTACACCAAGACATCCGAGAACCGGCCGGTGGCGGTCGGCGGGCGGCCGGGTGCCGTGCCGAACGAGGTGCCCAGCAACACGCCGCGCGACATTGCCACGCTCACGCGGCAGGAGTCGACGCTCGACGAGAGCCGGGAGGAACAGAGGAACGCCGCTGGGCATGAACTGACCACGCACAGGAAAGCGGCCCTGATTCCGACAACCGTCACCGCCACCGTGCTCGTCCCCAAGAGCTACTTCCGCAAGCTGTGGGAGCAGGACAATCCCACGCCGGCCGGTGAGGAGCCACGGACGCCGGCCGCGGCCGACCTGGCGAAGATCGAACAGGAGGTGGTCGCCAAGATCGCGAAGACGGTCAACAACACGCTGCCGCCGCAGGCCGAGGGGGAGACGCCGACATCGCGTCTGGAAGTGAGCAGTTACGAGGATCTCCCGGCCGCCACGCTGGAAGAGCCGAACCTGGCTGCCACGGCTCAGGCCTGGTTGGCTGCGAACTGGCAGAGTCTGGCATTGGTGGGGGTCGGTCTGGTGAGCCTGTTGATGCTGCGCAGCATGGTGCGTTCCGGCGCCCCGCCAACTCCGGTGGCCCCCGTGGCCATCAACATCGCGACCAAACTGCCAGACGAGGTCGTGGAAGAGCCGGTGGAGTCCGAGCCCAGCATTCTCAACCGCCGTGGGCCCTCCAACAGCGCCACGCTGCGCGACGAACTGACCGCGATGGTTCGGGAGGACCCCGACGCGGCCGCCAACGTACTTCGTAACTGGATTGGAGATGCTGCATGACTCGCCACCGATTCCGCAAAGCCGCCATTTTGATTGCCAGTCTTGACGCGCGCAGCGCGGACGCCCTGCTGGACGAGATGACGCCCGAAGCGGCCGCCCAGGTCCGCCACGCCGTCATGGAGCTGGAGGACATCGATCCGGCCGAACAGCAGCAGATCATCCGCGACTTTGTGGCGCACCATCCGCGCAGCGCGGCAAGCCGCGCGGCGGCCGTAGAACTCGATCCGTCGCTGGCCGAGCGGCTGCAGACGCACGGAGCGGAGCCGGCGGCGGCCCGGCCGCGGAGCACGCCGCAGGATAGCGCGACGCCGTTCGGCTTCCTGAAGCAGATCGACGCGGCGGACCTCGCCCAGGTGCTGGCGCGGGAGCATCCGCAGACGGCCGCCATCGTCATCTCGCATCTGCCCCCCGCGCGCGCCGCCAACGTGCTGCGGAAACTGCCACAGTCGCTGCAGTCGGAAGCGCTCGTCCGCATCGCCCGGCTCAAAACGCTGGCGACCGACGTCGTCCACGACATTGAATACGAGATGCAGAACCTGTTGCAGAACCGCCAGCAGTTCGAACCGGTCGTCCCGAGCGGCCTGGCGGCCATCGAGGCGATTCTGCAGGCGAGCGCGCCGGACGAGCGGCAGGCGCTGCTGGCCGACCTGGCCCGCGCCGACCAGACGCTGGCGCAGCATTTCAGCGAGATGTCGCCGCGCGCGGCAGTGACCGACCTGCCAGAGACGGGCGGTCCCGCCGTGCACGGCGCCGCGGACGAACCGGCAAAGCGTGCGACCTCCGCGCGGCCAGTGACCTTCGCCGACCTGGAACGGCTCGACGACGCCGCCCTGGCTCACGTGCTGCACCACTCGAGTCCGAACACAGCGATCCTGGCGCTGGCAGGGGCCAGCCACGAATTTGTCGCCCGCATCCTGCGGCAGCTCCCCACGCGAGAGGCGGCGCAGCTGGAACGCAGGATGGAGCAGCTCGGCCCGCTCCGCCTGGATGACGTGGAACGGGCACAGCTGCGTCTGGCGGAAGTCGCCCAACGACTCCTGGATGAAGGCACCATCGCGCTGCCCCAGCTCACGCGATTCGCCGTCGCCGCCTGAGCCGGCAGTTCCGCGCCGCACGCCGCCACCGGGCGGCGCTTCCGCACCACTACCCGATAACCTACTCGTGCACGACTACCACCATGGCATCTGTAATCAAAGCCGGCAAGGTTCTGCGAAGCGGGACGACGATCCAGCACACCGAGTTCAATCTGGAGGATCTCTCGGCCCATGCGTCCCAGTACCTCGACACGGTGCGCCGGCAGGTCGCCCAGCTGGTCGCCCAGGCGCGGCAGCAGTCCCAGCAGATTGCGGCCGAGGCGGCGGAACGCGGCCGGGAGGCGGCCCGGGAGGCGGCCCGGGAGGCGGCCCGGGAAGAACTCGCTGCCCGCTGGCAGACGCTCGCTCCGGCCCTGCAACAGGCCATCGAGGCGACCGACCAGCTGCGCACCGGCTGGCTGCGCAAGTGGGAACAGGAGGTCGTCCAGCTGGCCGTGGCAATCGCACAACGGCTGGTGCGGGGGGAACTGAGCCGGCGCCCGGAAATCTCCCAGCAGTGGATCCGCGAGGCGCTCGAGTTGGCCGCCAGCAGCCCGACACTCACCCTTCGGCTCAACCCGGCCGACTACGAGACACTCGGCCCGCTCCGCGAAACACTGGCCGCCGAATTCCGCCAGCTGTCCCCGACGAGCATCGTGGCCGACTCGCAGATCGCGCCAGGCGGCTGCCGCGTCGACACGCAGTTCGGACACATCGATCAACAGCTCGCCAGCCAGCTGGCACGTATTGAGGAAGAACTGACCGGATGAGTGATACGACCTTGATCGACCTGCTGCCGCAGATCATGCCGACCGAGATGGTCGGCAGCGTGGTGCACACCGACGGCCTGGCGACGTCGGTGGCCGGGTTTCCCGCGCCCGTGGGCGCGCTGGTCGAGATCGAGCGGCAGATAGGTGGCCCTGTGCAGGGGGAAGTGATCGGGTTCCGGGACGCCACCACGGTCGTCTATCCGCTGGGGAACGTGTCGGGCGTGCGGCGCGGGAATCGCGTCCGGCTGGTCAGCACGGCTCGGTTCATCCGTGTCGGCGACGGGCTGCTGGGACGCGTCATCGATGCGGCCGGCAAACCGCTCGACCAGGCGCCCGAGCCCGGCCTGCTGGCGCGCACGCGCCTGGACCGCACGCCGCCGGCGGCGGTCGAACGGCCGCGGATCACCACCCCGTTGTGCACCGGGATCCGCGTCTTCGATGGGTTGCTGACATGCGGTCGCGGCCAGCGCATGGGGATCTTCTCCGGCTCGGGCGTTGGCAAGAGCGTCTTGCTGGGGATGATGGCGCGCTACACAACGGCGGACGTCAACGTGATCGCCCTGATCGGCGAACGAGGGCGGGAAGTCAACGAGTTCCTGCAGCGTGATCTGGGCTCGGCAGGGCTGGCGCGCAGCGTCGTGGTCGTCGCCACCAGCGACGAGCCGGCGCTGGTCCGCGTACAGGCAGCGCTGACCGCCACCGCCGTGGCCGAATACTTCCGCGACCAGGGACGCGACGTGCTGCTGATGATGGATTCCCTCACCCGCTTTGCCATGGCGCAGCGCGAGATCGGCCTGGCCGCCGGGGAACCCCCCACCACGCGCGGCTATCCCCCCTCCGTATTCGCCCTGCTGCCCCGACTCGTCGAGCGGGCCGGCCTGAACAACCGCGGCAGCATCACCGCGTTCTACTCGGTGCTGGTCGAGGGGGACGACACGAACGAGCCGATCAGCGACACGGTCCGCGGCCTGCTCGACGGCCATGCCATCCTGTCGCGCCGCATGGCGGGGCGGGGACACTACCCGGCCGTCGACCTGCTCAACAGCATCAGCCGGCTGATGCCCGACATCGTGTCGCGCGAACAGCGTGACGCGGCCACCGCCGTGCGGGAGCTGATCGCGGTGCACCACGAACACGAAGACCTGATCTCGATCGGCGCCTACCGCAAAGGCAGCCATCCGCTGGTCGACGCGGCCATCCTGATGAAACCCGAAATCGATCGCTTCCTGCGGCAGGCCGTCGAGGAGTCGGCGACGTTAGAGACGGCCCACAAGGAACTCCTCCAGCTGGCAGCGCGGTGCCGCCAGGCCATCAAGACGCCCAGTTGAGACTGATCCATGTCCCAGTTCCGCTTCCGCCTCGAATCTCTGCTCAAGCTGCGAGTGGCCACGCGCGACCAGCGGCGCGAAGAACTCGCCAACGCCTACCGCGCAGATCGGATCCTGCAGCAGCGCGAGGAGACGGTGACGGCCGACATCGCCGCAACAAAGCGGCTGTCCAAGACCTGCTCCGAACCGGGACCGATCCAGGTCGACCAGCTGCTCCAGACGCACCGCTACGAACTGGTGCTCGTCGCGCAGCTACAGCAGATCCACCAGCAACGGCAGGTGCTGACAGCCGAAATCGAGCGGCGGCGGCAGACGCTGGTCGAGGCCGATCGAGAGCTACGGATCCTGGAGAAGTTGCGGGAGAAACATGCCCACGACTTCGCCTGCCAGGAACACAAGGCCGACATCCGCGCGCTGGACGAAATCGCGCTGCGCAGCCGACGGGCAACTCCGGAGCTTGACGTACCGTGAAAAAAGTCATCTCCCTGTGCACCACCGCGTTCATCTATTTCTGCGTGGCCACCGTCATCGCCCAGGCCGCAGCCCTCTCGGCCCTGTGGGCCAAGGGCGCACTCGACCGCGGCCGCCTGTATCGGGTGCTGGCAGCGCTGCACGGCGTGGACGTAGTCACCATGCAGACCCAGCTCCTGTCCCAGAAGCAGGCCACCGAGCAGGAACAACCGGCGTTCGACACGCAGCTCGAAGCACAAACCCTCAAGAGCCTCGACCTGGACCTGCGTGAGACGGTGCTCGACAAGGGACTTGTCGACCTGCGCAACCTGCAGACCAGCGTGCGTACCGAGGAGGCCGCGTTCACGCAGCAGCGGCTGGCGTACGATGCCCGGCTCAAGGACATGGTCGAGACGGTACAAACGTCGTCGATGAAGGACCTGCAGCGGACCATCGAGGCCATGCGCCCGGCACAGGCCAAGGAACAGCTGCTGAAGATGCTCGCCGACCAGGCCAAGGGCGACGTGGTGACCATCGTCAAGAACATGCCGGCCGACAAACAGAAGAAGATCGTCGCCGAATTCAAAGCAGGCACCGATGCCGACCAGCTCTACGAAATCCTCAAGCTTATCCGCGCTGGCGAACCGGTCGCCAGCCTGATCGAAGATGCCCGACAGCAACTGAGCCCACAGTAGCCACCATGGAATGCCGTTCCGTCAACACCTGTCACGCGAACGAGGCCACGCCAACGACGTGGATGCCCGCCGGGGGCGCGCGCACCGACACCCTGTTCGCCAACTATCTGCAGCCGGCGCCCGCGGCAGCCCCGGTGGACACCGCGCCGGCAACACCGGCTCGAACCGAGAACCGGCCAGCCGATCCTCCGCGCGACGCCGCAGACAAACCACCCGCTGCAGACAAACCACCCACACCCGACGAACCGGTCGCGGCCGACGACGCAGCAATGGCAGCGGCCACCACCCCCGAGACGCCCCCGGAAACGCCGGCGCCCGACGACGCCGATACCGCCCCGGTGGACACTCCACCGGTCAGCGCAGCCGAGGAAGGCTGCCAGCCTGCGGAGCGCCCCGCTAACGACCTCGGAGAAGCCGGCCGCCTCGCAGACACAGCCGACAGCTCCACGCCCCAGGCGGCTGAGCCCACTACGCCCACCGACCCGCCACACCAGCCGGTACAGCAACCGGCACAGCAACCGGCACAGCAGCCGGCACAGCAACCGGCACAACAGCCGGCACAGCAGGTGGTGCAGCAACCGGCACAACAACCGGCGCAGCAGACGGCACAGCAACCGGCGCAGCAACCGATACAGCAACCGGCACAGCAGGCGGCGCAGCAGACGGCACAGCAACCGGCACAGCAACCGGCACAGCAACCGATACAGCAACCGGCACAGCAGGCGGCGCAGCAGCCAACACAGCAGCCGGCACAGCAACCGGCACAGCAACCGGCGCAGCAGCCAACACAGCAGCCGGCACAGCAGCCGGCACAGCAGCCGGACACTAAACAGGCTTCCACCCCACAGACTCCCGACCCGGCGGTGGCCACTGCGGTGCAGACACCCGAGCCAGCACCGGCCACGGACGGGACCGGCTTGACGGGGGCCACCACGGCGGACGGCTTGCCAGCGCCCGTGGAACCGGCAGAGGCAGCCCGGCCGGCCGGCAGAAGGAAGAGCGAAAAGCCTGCCGCCGCCGCGCGCTCCACGGCCACCTCACCGGCCGGCGCGACCGCGCGCGGGGAGCCACCCGCGGCGGCGAATGCCGCCGGCGCGGACGCCGGCGACCTGCCCCCGGCTCTTCGGCCGACCGACAGCGTGGCGGAACGGCTCCAGGTCGAAGGGACCGGCGAGCAGGCTCCCACGCCCGCCGCACCGGACGGCGACGCGCGGCCCTCGGCCATCCAGCGCATCCACGCAGCGGAGCGGTTTTCAGACCAGCTGCTGCAGCGTTCTGCCACGGATCCGGCGACGGGGCACGACCTGAGGCCGGCCGACCAACAGCGACTCATTCAGCGCGTGGCGCGCGCGATCGAAGCCGCCTCGCAGCGCGGCGGACCACTGCGGCTGCGTCTGCGCCCGCCCGAACTGGGTCGGCTGCGGCTGGAAGTCTCGCTGCGGGACGGCCAACTCTCTGCCCGGATCGAAGCAGAAACCGAGGCCACCAAGAGCCTGCTGCTGCATCAGCTTCCGCAGCTGCGCGAGCGGCTGGCGGAACGCGGCTTCCAGGTCACCCAGTTCGACGTCGACGTGTCGCAGCAGCAGGGAGGAGACCACGCGTTTGATGCACCCGATGCCGAGCACGCGCCGCGGCGGACGCCCGGGCGCGTGCAGTCCGCCGCGGCCCGGCCAGCGTCGACCGAGCTCGCCCCGGACCAGTACCTTGCCGCGCAGCCCGGACGACTCAACGTAGTCATCTGAACAGCATGCTCTGAACAACTATCTGAACAACTTATCTGGACAACTATCTGAACAACGTGATCGGAACAACCGCCACCCTCCAATACAGGATTGTCCCATGACCGCCATATCCGCCTCCAGCGCCGCTGACGCCGCCAGTGGTACCAGCACCACGCCGAGTCGGGCCACCAGCGTCCAAGACATGGACCTGGACAGCTTCCTCACGCTGCTGCTCACGGAATTGCAGAACCAGGACCCGCTCGACCCGATGGAAAACAGCGAGATGCTGCAGCAGATCGGCCAGTTACGGTCGATCGGCGCATCCGACAAACTGACCAGCACCCTGGACGCGGTGCTGCTCGGCCAGAACATGACGACCGCCAGCGGCCTGATCGGCAAGGAGGTCAACGCCCTGTCCGATGACGGCCAGAATATCTCGGGGGTCGTCGATCGGGTGACTGTGGTACCGAGAGAAGACAACCAGCCGGCCACGGTCAAAGTCCATGTCGGTGACCACACAGTGTCACTCAAGAATCTGCGTGAGATCACGCCGGGCGCCGCAGCGACCTGAGTCGGACACCCGAAAAACTACAACCACACCAAGGCCTAAAAGAACGAGAGGGGTACTGTTATGGGTCTATCCTCAGCCATGACTACGGCGTTGACCGGACTCAACGCTGCCGAAGTACAGATCGATGTGTCGGCCAACAACCTAGCCAACTCTCAGACGGTGGGCTTCAAGGCGTCCGACGTGGTCTATGCCAGCCAGTTCCTGCGCACGCTCAGTCAGGGTTCGCAGCCGAGCGCCACCACCGGCGGCACGAATCCGCGGCAGCTGGGGCTGGGCGTGGAGGTGGCGGAAATCGCACCCGATTTCACGCAGGGCACCGTCGAAGTCAGCTCCAGTACGACGGACATGGCCATCCAAGGGGAGGGCTTCTTCATTGTGGAAGGGGGGCAGGGCGAGCCGCAGTACACGCGCACCGGCATCTTCAAACCCAATGCGGCCAACGAGCTGGTGTCCGTGACCGGCAACCGGTTACTCGGTCATGGCGTCGACGAGTACTATCAGTTGCAGCCGACGAAGCTGGTGCCGCTGACGGTGCCCCTGGGATCGGCCGCTGCAGCTCAGGCGACGCGCAATGTCTTTCTCAACGGGAACCTGACTCCGACGGGTGACGTGGCCACCATTTCCGAGGTCATCGACAGCGTGATCCTGGGCGACTCGACCATCGCCCGCCCGGACATCCACACACCGGGCAACCCCACTCAGGTGAACATTGTCGCGCGGCCCACCACGACCGGCACCACCGTCGCCTCGGCGGGCACCGGCACCGACTTCGTGCCCGGCGACATGTACGAGTACGTCTTCACCTTCCTCAGCAACGAAGGCCAGGAAACGGGTTCCTCCACCACGGCCCTGCCCGTCACCATCGATGCCGCGGGGCACAACCCGCTGTTGAGCGACTTGCCGCCGAGCCCGCTCGATGGGGGCACGCCGAAATATGACCAGCTCAACATCTATCGCCGCAAGGTCGGCGTGCCGGTCGGTGATCCAGAGGAGAATTACCGGCTGGTCGGCAGTACCACCCCGGGTGCCGCCAGTTTCGAAGACCCCGGCGCCCCCCCCTCCACTCCGCTCGACACAGCGGAACTCAATGGCGTTTACAGCTACCTGGTGACCTTCTCCGGACTGGGCGCGCAGGAAAGCCGCCCGTCCGAGTTGCTCGGGCCCGTGACCATCGTCAACGGGCGCATTGAGCTGAAGAATCTGCCGCCGTTCCCGACCGGGCCCGACGCTCCGAAGTACGACACAATCAATATCTACCGAAATTTGTCCAGCAACGTGGAGCAGTACTATCTGGTCGCCAGCGTGCCGCCCGACCAGCAGACCTACATCGACTCGCGCAGCGACGCTGACATCTCGGATCTGACCAACCCGGCCAATCGCCAGATCAACCTGGACGGGCCGACCATCACGAGTGGCACGCTGCTGACCAACGTCGTGCGCCGGGATGGGCTGGACTACCAGCCAATGTTCCACGTCGGCACGCTGAAGTACACGGGGCGCAAGGGGGGCAACGCGCTGATGACCAAGACGATGGAGATCACGGCCGAAACGACGGTCGGCGAGTACCTGCAGTTCCTGACACTGGCGTCCGGCATCCAGACGTCGCTGACCGGCGACGTGAACCCGATCCGCAAATCGATCAACAAGATTCCCGGGGAGTCAGGCATGCTGGCACCGGGGGCGAGCATCACGAACGACGGGCGGATGCGCGTCGTGTCCAACACCGGAACGGCCAACTCCGTGAGCATCCCCTCGTCGGCGTTCCAGATGAACCTGCCCGACGGGTCGACCGCGACGCCCAGTTTCGGCTTCGCCTCCGTCCAGGAAGGTATCGGGCAGAGCGTGGCGTCCGATTTCATTGTGTACGATTCGCTGGGCATTCCCCTGAACGTCCGCCTGACAGCCGTGCTGGAGTCGCGGGACAACACCGCGACGACGTATCGGTGGTACGCCGACTGCGGCGACAACGATCCGCCGGGTGCGAACTATCGCATCGCCGTCGGCACGGGGCTCGTCGCGTTCGACGGCGCAGGGAATCTGATCCACGCCGACAACCCGAACGTGAACATCGATCGGGCCGACCTCCCCTCCGTCAATCCACTCGTGTTCGCCCTGGACTTCTCGCAGGTCTCAGGGTTTGCATCCGACGCCTGCAAGATCGCCGCCTCCCGGCAGGACGGCTCGGCCGTGGGCACCCTCACCAGCTACAGCATTGGGGAAGGGGGCGAGATCATAGGTGTCTTCAGCAACGGCATGTCGCGCACCCTGGGCCAGATCCGCATGGTACGGTTCGCCAACCCGGTGGGACTCGACCAGCGGGGCGAGAACATGTATGGAATCGGGTTCAACTCCGGACTACCCGTGGAAGGAAACCCGGGCGATCTCGGACTGGGCAGTATCGTGGCCGGCGCAATCGAACTGTCCAATACCGACACCGGCAAGAACCTGGTCGACCTGCTGCTGGCCTCCACTCAGTACCGGGCCAACTCGCGCGTGATCTCGACCTCCCAGACGCTGCTCGATGAGCTGCTTAACATTCGGCGATAGCCGCGCGCGGCAGATGGCAAAACTCCCGGCGGGGCGGCCTGACGCCCCGCCGGGCAATCGTGCGCTACCGCCCCGCCCCACCGTCCGGCGCATTCGGCGCAAGTGATTTTTCTGTCACCGCTACCCAGAAGCCAGGTTTGAACTAGGTTTGAACTAGGTTTGATCAAGACGATCATCTTGCTTCACGCTCCGTGCGGCCGTCGCCCGACCGCCGCACCATGCAAACGGGTAGCCTTGCCATGTCCGACGCCGAACCAGATACCCCCCAGGCCAAACCTCGCAACGCCATCCTCGCCCGCCTCCTGATTGCCGGCTTCATGGGGTGCGTCGTGGCAGCCGAATGCCTGTTCGCCTACTTCTGGCTTCCCAGCGCCAGCGAGGTGGCGGCCCAGGTCGAGCAACTAGCCCAGGAGGCCAAGACAGACGCCGAGGCAAGCCAGGATGACAGCACAAACCCGGCGGTCCCCGTAGTCGAAGTCGACCTGGGGAAATTCGCCATCACCAATCATCGCCTGCCGGCGGAGACGACGTTCCGCACCGATTTCCACCTGTACGGCACGGTAGCGGAGGCGGAGAAAGAGGAGTTTACCCAGCTGTTTGCGCGCAACGAGCGTCGATTTCGGGACCAGGTGATTGTCGAAATCCGCAATTGCGAGGTGAGCGACCTGGAAGACGCCGGGTTGGGGTTGATCAAAAGGCGGTTTTTAGAGAAAAGTAACGCCTTGCTGGGCAAACCACTGCTGCGGTCGGTCATCTTTGCCGACTACACGTTCGTCGAATTGTAGTCGGTCACGGATCGTGGCCTTGCCCGGTGCGTGAGGAAGGGATTCCGATGACAGACGACAAGGAAAATCTGTGCCAGGACGAGATCGAGGAACTGCTACGTCAAGCGGCGGGCAGCAATCCGGCGGCTACGCCTGCTGCGTCGTCCAAGTCGGTGGTGCGACCTCGTTCGACGGTGGAGATTGGCCCGCCCCCGGGCACACCGCCGCATTCCACTGCATCCGCCACTGCGCCGCGTCCGGGGCCGATGGATGAGGACGTACAGTTACTCTTGGCGCAGGCGGAGCAGGCGATTCGTTCGGTGGACCAGCCGGTCGAGAATGAGATCCCGCATCTAGCGCCCTTCGAGCTGCGGGATCTGACAGGGTCTCCCGCGACGACGGAGCGCGCGTCGCTCGAGTTGCTGCGCGACGTGGAGCTCGATCTGCGAATCGAGCTGGGGCGCACGCAAATGTATTTGGAGGACGTCCTGCAGTTGCGGCGCGGCGCGGTGGTCGCGCTGGACAAGCTGGCCGGCGACCCGGTCGACGTCTTTGTCAATGGGCGGCTGGTCGCGCGGGGCGAAGTACTGGTGCTCAACGACAACTTCTGCGTGCGGATTGCGGAACTCATCTCGGGAGATGATGGAGACTGAGTGACCATCGGCGACGAGGCAGGCTGCCGGCGGACTTCCGGCTTGTCGCGGATCGTCACTCAGCGTGGGAAGGACACGGATGGCGCGGATCACGCTCGCTGCAATCATCGCTCTGGTGACGTGGGGACTGGCACTCGGTCCGCGACAGCTTCCTGGCCAGGAACCGGTGCCCGCGGCCCCGGCGGCGGGGTACCTGGCGGGGCAGCAACCGGGGCCGGTCGCGCGGCACAGCATGGTGCCGCCGACGTTGCCGGCGCGTGAGGGTGCGATTCCGATCCCGCCGCCGAAGCCGGGGGCGCGCGACAGGGCGCCAGGCTCGACGTCCACAACCCGCGGTAACATGGCGCTGGTCGTATTGAGCAGCCTGGCGATTGTGCTGGGGCTGTTCTTCTTCGTGGTCTGGCTCTCGCGCCGCGCATTTCCCCGTGCCACGGCATCGCTCTCGAGCGACGTGATCGAGGTCCTGGGACGCACGCCACTGGCCAGCCGCCACCATCTGCAGCTGATCCGGCTCGGCCGCCGGCTGCTGCTGGTTTCCGTCACCGCCGACCATGCGGAGACGTTGACCGAGATCACGGATGTGGACGAAGTCAATCACGTGACGAGCCTCTGCCGGCGGCAGCAGCCGGGCAGCATCACGGATTCGTTCCGCCAGGTACTGCATCAACTGGACCACAAAACACCGCAGCGCTCATGAATGCCTTTCAGACGGAATTCGATCCGGCCACGACCCGGCGCGGTGCTGCGCAGCGCGCGGAGCGTACCGGGCGGAGCGGTCTGAGTGCGCGGCGCGTCGTGCGCGGAGCAGTTGTCGCCGCGCTGGCGCTGCTGATCACCGGCAGCTGGTTCCCGGCGGCTGTCTCCGCACAGACGTCGGCGGCCGGGGATCCGGCCGGCACACAAAGTTTCCTGGCGAGTGGTCCCGAGGCGTGGACCAGCCCGCGGGGTCTGACCTCCACGCTGCAGGTCATGCTGCTGCTGACGGTGCTGAGCCTGGCACCAGCCGTGCTGTTGATGACGACCAGCTTCGTGCGGATCGTGGTAGTGCTGGGCCTGCTGCGGCAGGCGTTGGGAACGCAGCAACTGCCCCCCAGCCAGGTGCTCACCTCGCTGGCGCTCTTCATGACGCTGCTCATCATGACCCCCGTGTGGAAGGACGTCTACGATGGGGCAATCCGACCGTACACGGACCCGCGCAGTTCATTGACGTTGGAGGAGGCCTGGCAGCGGGGCGCGTTTCCCATCAAGCGGTTCATGGCCCAGCAGATCAACGCGGCGGGCAACACCGACGACATCCACGTGTTCTACCGCCATCTGCCGCCCGAGACGCCGCCTCCCCGGACGTTCGACGACGTGCCGCTGCAGGTGCTGCTGCCTGCTTACATGTTGAGTGAACTGAAGGTGGCCTTCTCGATCGGCTTCATGATTTACCTGCCGTTTTTGATCCTGGACATTGTGGTGGCGAGCGTCACGATCTCGATGGGCATGCTGATGCTGCCGCCCGTGATGATCTCGCTGCCGTTCAAGCTGATGCTGTTCGTGCTGGTCGACGGATGGCGTCTGGTGGTCGGCATGCTGCTGGAGAGTTTCGGCACGCCGTATTAGCGGGAAGAGGGATCCTGCCCGGGTGGTCCGGGCGGGGCCGGATGCAGAGGACGCGAGGGACACCATCATGGATGCACAATCGGCGGTAGACCTGGCGCGCGAGGCACTGACCACGGCGCTGGTCGTCGGCGCCCCGGTGCTGCTGGTGGGCGTGGTGGTCGGCCTGCTGATCGGGTTGCTGCAGGCGTTGACCCAGGTGCAGGACCAGACGGTCTCGTTCGTGCCCAAGATCGTGACCATGGCGTTGACGCTGGTCATCTGTCTGCCCTGGCTGATCCAGCGGATGGTGGCGTATTCGGAGGATCTGATCACGAACATTCCCCGGTTGATCCTCGGCGGGTAGGCGCTGGAGCGGGTGGCCTGCCAGGCGAAACGACGTATGGAGCTTCTGCTGCAACTCTACACGCACCAGTTCCTGGTGTTTGTGCTGGTCCTGACCCGCGTGAGCGGCCTGGTCGTGCTCGCGCCGGTCTGGGGCTCGACCGTGATTCCGGCGCGGGTCCGTGCGCTGCTGGCCATCGGGATGGCGCTTATCATCAGCCCGCTGTGCTGGCACGCGCCGCTGGACGATCCGGGCAACGTGCTGCATCTGCTGCTGCTCGTCGGTGGCGAGTTTGCGGTCGGGCTGTCATTGGGCCTGGCGGTCTACATCTACTTTGCGGGGCTGGAGGTGGCTGGCCAGCTGATGGGACAGATGTCGGGCATGTCGCTCGCTGACGTAGTGAGTCCGACCTCTGACACGAACGTGTCAGTGTTCTCTCAGTTCCTCAACATCCTGGTGTTGGCGGTGTTTGTGAGTCTGGGTGGGCATCAGCATCTGCTCGAGGCCCTGTTGCAGACGTTCCAGCAGATGCCGCCGGGCCAGACGCATTTCGCGGCTTCCCTGGTCGACGTACTGACCGACATCCTGACATTCAGTTTCGTGATGGGGCTGCAGATTGCAGCGCCCGTCATGGTGGCGCTCCTGCTGTCGATCGTGATCATGGGGCTCATCAGCCGTACGCTCCCTCAGTTGAACGTCCTGGCGGTGGGCTTCAGCCTGAACGCGACGGTGCTGCTCGGGGCCCTGCTGTTGTCGCTGGGGATCCTCGCCCGGGTGTTTCACGAGCAGAGTTTCACGGCCATCGACATGATGCGTCCGGTCTTCATGCGGTCCGGTCCATAACCATAACCACAACCATAACACCACAACCATCCACGTCCTGCGCGGCCCGGTGGGCGGCGTGCGGCAGGCCAGGGGTCGATGGCAGAACAGTTCGGCGACAAGACGCAGGAAGCCACACCGTATCGCCGCCAGAAGGCGCGTGAAGAGGGTCAGGTCGCGCGCAGCCAGGACCTGGCCTCGGCAGCGCTGCTGGTCGGCGCCACCCTCGCGCTGATGTACTACGGCCGCGGCCTGTGCGCGTTCCTGGGGGATCTGACGCGCGAGCAACTGGGGGGCACGGCGGCGCTGCAGTTCGACGCGCCCACCGCGGTGACAGCCTGCCATGGCATTCTGGCACGCCTGGCGCGGGTGCTATTGCCCTTCTTCGGCCTGCTGTTGCTGCTGGGGATCGTAACGAATCTGGGACAGGTCGGCTTCCTGTTCCTGCCGCAGAAGCTGGCGCCCGACCTCAGCCGCATCGATCCGCTCCAGGGCGCCCGCCGCCTGTTCTCGCTGACCAGTGTGGTGCGGCTGGGGTTTGGCATCTTCAAGGTCGCCGTGGTGTCGGCGGTCGCCGCCTGGTGCGTCTACGATCATTACGATGAGATCTTCGCTCTGAGCATGCGCGACGTGGGTGACATCGGGAGCGCCACGAGCAACATCCTGCTGGACACCTGCCTCAAGATCGGCATCGCGCTGCTGATCCTGGCCATCTTCGACTACGGATTCCAACGCTGGAAGCACGAGCAGGACCTGCGGATGACCACCCAGGAGGTCCGCGAGGAGTTCAAGATGCTGCAGGGGGACCCGCACATCATCGCCCGCCGGCGGCAGGTGCAGCGACAACTGGTCATGAACCGCCTGAAGACGGCGGTGCCCAAGGCCGACGTTGTGGTCACGAACCCGACCGAGTTGGCGGTGGCCATCCAGTACGATCCGGCCACCATGGAGGCGCCGATCGTCGTGGCCAAGGGGGCCGGTGTGATGGCCCAGCAGATCCGCCGCCTCGCATTGGAACACAATATCCCGGTCCTCGAACGCAAGCCGCTGGCCCAGGCGCTCTACAAACACGTCGACCTCAACAAGCCGATCCCGACCGATCAGTACGCGGCGGTGGCCGAAATCCTCCGCTACGTCTACCAGCTGCAGGGTAAGACGCTTCCCGGCCAGCACGCGGCGTAAATGCTAGAGTTCAGCACCGGCCGGAGGCGGCGCAGTGGCCGCCCGCCGTGATTCGTGGGGGGCTCGCCCGTGACATGTGACACCGCAGAACAACACCCGCACGACGCCGGCCCGCGGTTGCGCTGGGCCAGCTGGTTCGGACTGCTGGGCGTCTGGGTGGGCAGCATCAGCGCCATCCACCGGGTGTCGCCAGACCTGTACCACGAAATGGCCTGGTTCCGCGAGGCGCTCCAGACGAGGAGCGTGCCGATCGAGGACGTGTTCGCCTACACACCGACCGTCAGTCCGTGCGTCCATCATGAATGGGGCGCCGGCGCCGTGTTCTATGTGTTGAGCATGAGTCTGGGGGGCACCGGCCTGACGCTGTTGAAGTATGCCGGGGCGTGTGCCGTCGCGGCAGGCTGCTGGCTCCTGGCCAAACGCCGCGGATCCAGTGACGCAGTACTGTCACTGCTCGCACCGCTGGCTATCCTCTGCGGCTGCATCGGCTTCCTCTCGGTGCGCGCTCAGCTGTTTACGCTGTGCGGGACCGTCGGCCTGCTGCACCTGCTGGAACAGGACCGGCAGGGGGGACGGCGGTGGATCCTGATCTGGATCCCGGTCTACGTCGTCTGGATCAACCTGCATGCCGGCTTCCTGGTCGGCGCCGGTCTTTACGGGATCTACGCGCTGGGGCGCTGGGTCGAGGCCTACCGCCACCACCGGGCGATCGGCGCCGCGACCCGCGCCACGCGGCATCTGTGGGCCGTCGCCGCGGCGATGGCGGTGCTGCTGGGCGTCAACCCGTACGGCTGGCAGTACGGGCCCTATCTATGGCACGCCGTACGTATGGACCGCCCCTTCATCGCCGAATGGCAGCCGCTCTGGCATTTTCCGCGCCTGCTGGTGCCGTACGCCATCACCTGGCTGCCGCTCGGGTACGTCCTGTGCCGGCACGCGCGCCAGCGCTCCGGGGAACTACTCATGATCCTCGTGCCCGCCCTGCTGGCCTGCCAGCACGTGCGGCATCTGTCGATCTACGCGGTGGTCTGGATCAGTTACGTGCCTCCGCTGCTGGCTGAGACCACCGCGGGCCGGGCCATCGGCCTGTTCAGCTGTAAACACGCCAGATGGCTCTGCGGCCTGTGGATCGGGCTGGGCGTCCTGGGTATCGCGCAGGCGGCGCACAATCGATGCTGGGATCTGCGTCTGCCGCTGACCCGGGCCGAAGACCCGTCGCTCCAGTACCCGGCAGGGGCGGTGGAGTATCTGCGCGCGGCGGCCTTCAAGGGCCACGCCATGGTGCCGTTCGAGGCCGGCGCGTTCGTGTCGTGGAAGCTGCATCCAGCCGTGAAGGTCAGCTGTGACGGCCGCTACGAAGTGGCCTTCCCACCCGATCAGGTACGGGAGTTGTGGGATCTATACGCCACCGCGCGCGCCTGGCAGCAGGTGCTCCGCCGCTACCCGCCCGACGTGGTGCTCGTGCCGCGGTCCAGTCCGCTCGAAGCCCGACTGGAGCCGCTGCAGGCGGCCGGCGCGGATGCGCCCTGGCAGCGTGTCTACCGCGACGACGGATACGCGATCTACGCACGCCGCGATCTGGCCCCCAGACTGCCGCCTTGCGATCGCTCGGGGCAGCCCATCGCCGCCGCGTTCCCCTGAGCGCGATCCGCGGCAGCGGTATCGTAGCCGTACTGCTCGAAGTAGTGATGCCAGCGGCGCCGGATCTCGGCGCGGACCTCCGGCGTCAGCTCGTGCCGGTTCGTCTGGTACGACTTCTCGCGGTGCAGGTATGCCTCGAGCGCACCACGCACGCGCGCGAAATCTCCCAGACTCAGCTTCCGGTAGATTTCCTCAACCACGCTCAGCGGGTCCGCCACCAGGTCCTCATAGCGAATGTCCACGATCTGGGCCGGATCCAGCTGGGCCCGCTGCTTCGTAAAACCATCGTACATACGGAGCAAGGCGTCGTAGACGTACTGGTCCAACTGCTGGTGCCGGGGCACCTGACAACCCTGGGCGGCATCGAGCGACTTCCACAACCGCTGCGTCGACGGAAACAGGGCGTACGGATCCCGCGTGATGTGAATGAACTGAGCGCCTGGGAACAGCTCGGACAACAACGCGATCCGCCCCGTATGGGTCGGTGACTTGAGAATCACCCGCTTGGCGCTGCGATAGGTCAGCGTCTGTACGAAAGTCCGCATCGCGCGGCACCACTTCTCCAACTCGGGCGCTGGAATGCCTTCCATATTGAGGTATTCCAGATCGGGAGCCGGATGGTTGGGGAACGCCATCCGGCGGTAGGGGGTGCGGACGCCCATCGTCAGCAGCGCGAACTCGTCTTCCTGGGGACGCTGCCACCCCGTCCGCACGTTGTCCATCGGGCGCTGCTTGGGCAACAGGAAGCCGCAGTACCGGGCCAAAAACCACTCCGTCAGCAGGAAATGCTCCGGAGCAAAGCACTGGTACGTCGTCGGAAACGTGAACCGCTCGTCCAGCACCAGCAACTCGTGGAGAAACGTCGTACCGCTGCGCCAGTGTCCAACAATGAACAGCGGCGGCTGGATCGGCGTCGCGTCAATGCGGTGTCCGAAACACAGCCGCTGGAAGCGCGACATCAACGTGTTGAAAGGGGTGATCAACGAGATCAAAACGACCATCGCCCACCGGTACGGATGGACGCGAAAGCGATTCTCCACCAGCAGCCGCATCCAGTCCCCAAACCGCATCCCATGCCAGAACCGCGGCGACCATGCCGGATAGGGATGCGTCTTGGCAGACGCCTGCGGAGTTCGTTCGGTCGATGCCGGCTGGCCAGTCATGTTGCGCCCGTTCATCCCTGTATTCCCAGGCCATTGTAATCGGCCAGCCTTCCATTCGGAACCGGGCGGGGGAGTGTTCAGTGAACACCGAACAGCTCAAACTCCTCTGCTAGCACCCCCCTGGCACGAAAGAAAAGATCTGGACACTCGCTCCACATTGCGGTACTCTCCGCCCCTCTTCTCCACAACATGTGCAGTCACGTATTTCGACGCTTTCCCCCTTGAGTTTCACGCGGGGCCGCGCTCCGCATTGAATCGATCGGACGGCAATGTCACGGATGTCTCGGTGGCGAGATCTGCTCTTCCCTGTCGGGATGATCACCAGCGTGCTGGTGATTCTGGTCCCATTGCCGCCGTTTCTTCTGGACATCCTGCTGGCGGGCAACATCACGATCGCGATCATTGTGTTGCTCACCACGATCTACGTGCGCACGCCGCTGGAGTTCAGCATTTTTCCTTCGTTGTTGCTGGCCTCGACGTTTGGGCGACTGGTGTTGAACGTGGCCTCGACGCGTCTGATCCTCACGCACGCCCAGACCGACGGTATCACGGCGGCCGGGCACGTGATCGCCAGTTTCGGCCAGTTCGTGACAGGGGACAAGGTGGTCGTCGGCCTGATCCTGTTCGTGATCATCGTGGTGATTCAGTTCGTGGTGATCACGAAGGGTGCGACGCGGATCAGCGAAGTGGCCGCGCGGTTTGCGTTGGACGGCATGCCGGGTCGCCAGATGGCGATCGACGCTGACCTGAACGCGGGCGTGATAGACGAGCAGGAGGCGCAGCGGCGGCGGAACGAAATCACACTTCAGGCGGACTTTTACGGGGCGATGGATGGTGCCAGCAAGTTCGTGCGGGGGGACGCGATTGCGGGCATCGTCATCACACTCATCAACATCATCGGCGGTCTGATCATCGGTGTGTGGGAAGCCCACATGACGTTTGCCGAGGCGGGCTCGCTGTTCACGAAACTGACGATCGGCGACGGCCTGGTCAGCCAGGTGCCGGCCTTCCTGATCTCGCTGGCCGCCGGCCTGTTGATCACGCGCAGCACGCAGAAGTCCAACCTTCCGGGCGATTTCGTACAGCAGATATTTTCACGGCCCCAGGCGCTGGCGGTGGCCGGTGGTTTTCTCCTGATCCTGATCTTCACGAACCTGCCCCGCGTGCCGCTGCTCACCTTGGGCTCAGGTTGTTGCGCGCTGGCCGTGATGCTCTCCAAGCAGAAACGGCAGGAGGCGGCCGTCGCGTCGGCCGCCGCCCGGGCGGACGCGGAGAAGGCGAAGCAGCCCGAGGAGCGGATCGAAGACTACCTGGCCATCGATCCGATGGAGATCGAGATCGGCGTGGGCTTGATCCGCCTGGCCGACCCGAGCCGCGGCGGCGATCTGCTGCCGCGCATCACAGGGGTACGGCAGGCGGTGGCGGCGGACATCGGCATCGTGCTGCCGAAAGTGCGGATCCGCGACAACATGCGGCTGGACGAGAACCAGTACCGCATCAAGATTGCCAACAACCCGGTCGCCGAGGGTCAGTTGTATCCGGACCGGCTGCTGGCGATGGATTCCGGCATGACGACCGGTGTCGTACCGGGCCTGGAGGCCCGCGACCCGGCCTTCCAGCAACCGGCGGTGTGGATCGAGCCGGCCCTGCGTGACCGGGCCGAGATGTGCGGCTACATGCCGGTGGAGCCGGCCGCCGTGCTGGCCACGCATCTTCAGGAAGTGGTGCGGCGGCATGCCGACGAGTTGCTCACGCGCGACGCGACCAAGCATCTGATTGACGAACTCAAACGGGTCGCGCCGGCCGTCGTCGACGAGCTGATCCCCAACGTGATGAAGCTGGGGGACGTACAGCAGGTGCTGCAGCTGCTACTGCGCGAGCAGGTGCCGATCCGTCAGCTGAGCACGATTCTCGAGACCCTGGGGGATTACGCGCCGCGGACGAAGGACCCCATCTGGTTGACGGAATACGTGCGGCACCGTCTGGCGCGCACGCTCTGCACGCGGTACCGCGACAGCGAGAATCGGCTGTTCGTCGTCACGCTGGATCCGGCGTTGGAGGAGCGGATTGCGGCGGGTCTGGAGCACAACGAACGCGGCCTGTTCGTGCGGATGTCGCCGCAGGCGGTCGAAACCACCTGTTCCCTGCTGGCCGCCGGCCTGGCCCGGCTGGCGCAGGACCATCATCCCCCCGTGCTGCTCGTCAGCCCGCAGATTCGGCCTGGCCTGAAGCAGTTAACTGCCGGCAACCTGCCGAATGTGCACGTGCTGAGCTACAACGAAATCACCCGGGATACGCAGATTGAGTCGGTTGGAATTGTCAATGATGCGACGGGAGGCGGGCGGTAACCGACGCGTGCCGCGCCCCTGGGCCTCCCCGGACCAGCCCGAAGCTTGCCACCAGAAGGAATCATCATGGACGTCAAAACGTATCGAGCCCGCTCGATGCAGGAAGCGCTGCAGCTGGTACGCCAGGATCTCGGGTCTCACGCCGCGGTGCTGCATACGCGGGAGCTGCGTGGCGGGCTCCTGCAGCGGCTCTTGGGCGTTCGCCAGATTGAGGTGACCGCGTCGGCCACGGTCCATGTGCCCAGCCGGTTTGCCGAGCCGCTCGAGGCGGCCGCGCCGGCCGGCGGGGCAGGAGGCGAGGTCTGCGGTGTGCGCGCGCCGGTGCAGCGCCGCGAGACGGCGCCGATTCCGCCGGCCGACCAGCAGAGCTTCCGGGACCAGTTTCGCGACGATCTGCGCTGCCAGCTCGACGGCCTGCAGTCGATGGTGGAGGATCTGTGCCAGCGCCGCGCGCCGGCAACCGGCCCGGACCTGCCGGCCTCCCTGTTCCACCTGTTCACCGACTTGATCGACGCCGAGGTGAGTGAGGAGTTGGCGCGCGAGATGATCGACCGGCTGCGGCACGGGGCCGCCCCCGGCGATCTGGAAGACGCCGTCCTGCTCAAGGCGCGTCTGGTCCGGATGATCGAAGCCGAGCTGCAGGTAACCGGTCCGCTGCGTGTCACGCCGGGTCACCGCCGGCTGGTCGCGCTGGTCGGACCCACCGGGGTGGGCAAGACCACCACCATCGCCAAGCTGGCGGGGAACTTCCATCTGCGGGAGCGCCGCCGCGTGGGGCTCATCACGGTCGACACCTACCGCATCGCCGCGGTGGAACAGCTGCGGACGTATGCCGACATTATCGATCTGCCGATGGAAGTGGTGGCGACGCCGCGGGAGATGCGCCGCGCTGTCGAACGCCTGGCCAATCTCGACCTGATCCTGATGGACACGGCCGGCCGCAGCCCCCGCGACGAACTGAAGATCCAGGAACTCCGCAGCCTGCTGGCCGAGGCCGGCGCTGACGAGGTGCACCTGGTGCTGAGCAGCGTCAACAGTCTGGAAAACCTGAAGAAGACGGTGCGCCAGTTTGCGGATGTGGGCGTCACAGCCATCGTCGTCACCAAACTCGACGAAGCCACCGGCCTGGGGACTCTCCTCCCGCTGCTGCGCAGCTGTCGCCTGCCGCTCAGTTACGTCACCCACGGCCAGAATGTGCCGGACGACATCGCTGCCGCCGACCGCCGTAAGTTGACCCGCAGCATCCTGGGTATCGACGCTACGAGCTGAGACGCGGAGACGAGGACGCCATGCTAGATCAAGCTGCCGAACTGCGAAATCTGGTGTCGCAGGCCAGTCGCGACACGCAACAGTCCCACGGCCCTCAGCCGCGCCTCGTTGTGCTCGCGGGCGGCAAGGGGGGCGTCGGAGTGACCACCCTGGCCATCAATGTGGCCATCAGCCTGGTGGACCAGGGGCTGCGTGTCGTGCTGATCGACGCCGACCTCTACCGGGCCGATGTGGCCACCTTGTGCCGGCTGCCCGAACGCGGGCATTTGGGAGACATTCTCTCGGCGCGGCGGGACATCCACGAAGTGCTGGAACGCGGGCCGGGCGGAATTCTGGTCGTGCCCGGCGTGTGGGCTCCGGACCACGAAATCCCCTTCAGCCTGCATGCCCAGCATCGGCTGGTCCGCCAGATCCGCTCCCTCGGACGGCACGCTGACATCGTTCTGATCGATGTCGGCAGCGCTTCGTCCGATGCGGTGCATCGGTTCTGGTTCGGCGCCGACGAGGTGGTGCTGGTCACGACTCCCGACGCGGTGTCCGTCATGGACTGTTACGCGACCGTCAAGACAGCCCTGGCGGGTGGCGCCGCGCCAGACGCCCTGCGGCTGATCGTCAACAAGGTGGAAGACCCGGCCCAGGCCACGGACGTGCATCGCCGCATGGACCAGTCGGCCTGGCGGTTTCTGCAGCGGCACATCACGGCGCTGGGAAGCGTGATGCGGGACCCGGAAGTCGTCCGCGCCGCCAGTCTCGCGACCCCACTGATGCTGAGTATCCCCACCTGTCCTGCCGCACGCGGCGTGGAGGCGGTGGCAGCGGCACTGGCGGCCACGCAAACCAATACCAAACGCACGGCCGCGTGAAAGCGACCGGAGATTGTAGACCTGTGAATGTCCTGACACCATCGACTGCGGAGAAAAACAGCAGCACGAGACCTTCGATTGATCCTGATGCCCCTCGTCGACCGATATACAAGAGAGGCGGCGGTATGCCGCCGGCCGTTAATCTGGATGCTTTAGCGCGACTCTGCGGGAAGACCGGAGCGGGACATGGGACGCTCGTTTGCTGGAACCTTGGGCCTGCTGGCCTTCGGCACAGTGATCGCCCGCTGTCTCCTGCGGGGCGGGAACATGGATGCGACACTGCTGACCGCCTCGTGGACGCTGTTCGCCTTCGCAGCTCTGGGATACATCATCGGCTCTATTGCAGAAAGGACTGTTGTCGAGGCGACCGAAACCAGGTTTCACGCCCAGTGGCAGGCCGCCGAATCGGCCAGCTCAGCGGCACATGCGAACGACGCCTCAACGGGGCAGCCCGGCGCAGTGACATGATGCGCTCCGCCGCGCGGACCCCGGACACTCGCGCCACGCGAGTCTCGGAGATGGAACTCACGCGTTTAGCTGCCGCTGGCGGCACTATGGATCACGGAGGATTGCATGGCCACGACCATTGCACCCAAGGATGCAGCGACGGATGCAACTAAGAACGCGAGCAAGGACGCGAGCAAGGACGACATCCAGGAGGTCTGGCGACGGTACAAAGCGGATCGCAGCCAGAAAGAGCTTCGCAACCGGCTGGTGGAACGCTACCTGCCGCTCGTCAAATACAACGGAGAGCGCATCTGGGCCCGCTTGCCGGAAGGGGTCGAACTGGACGACCTGATCTCGGCCGGCGTATTCGGATTGATGGACGCCATCGACGCGTTCGATCTGTCGCGCGGCGTGAAGTTCGAGACCTATTGCGTGCCACGCATTCGCGGTGCCATGCTCGACGAGCTGCGCACCATGGATTGGGTCCCGCGCCTGGTGCGGTCCAAGGCCAGCAAGCTGGCCGAAGCCACCAAGACGCTGGAAGCCAAACTGGGGCGTCAGCCGACGGAACGGGAGTTGGCCGATCATATGAATCTGAGCGTCCCGGAACTGGAAAAGATGATGCTCGATGCCAACGCCGTGAGTCTGATCAGCCTGAACAAAAAGTGGTACGAGACCGACAGCTACAAAGACGTCCGCGAAATCGACATCCTGGAAGACAAGAAGGGTGAAGATCCCACACGCCGCATCCAGAAGAACGACCTGATGCGACTGGTCACCAGGGGACTCAACCGCAACGAGCGGCTGATCATCATTCTGTACTACTACGAAGAGTTGACCATGAAGGAGATCGGGGCCACGCTCGACCTGAGCGAGAGCCGCGTCAGCCAGATGCACAGCAGCATTGTGCAGCGCCTGCAGGCCCAACTGAGACGGCGGCGGCCCGAGTTCGGCACCTGATGGCGGCCACCCCGCTGGCCGCCCGGCGCGCCCCGCATCGCGCGGCGCTGCCGCAGGTCAGCGTAACGCACTCCATCCCCCCCCGGTCTTCTCGCTCACCGCGGCAGGCGCGACTCGTCCTGCCGCCTCCCCCCCGGGACGCCGCCGCGCGCGCCCTCCCGCTCGTCGCGCACCGCGCATTCGCAGGTCGCCTCCGGTCTGCTATTCTTGACAAGCGAACCACAGGTGGGGCGCTTCGATCGACCAGTACTCCGACAGGAAACGGACGGATGGGCGAAAAAGACAAAGAGGGCAAGAACAAGTCACGGCGGTGGGTCGGGTTCGATCTGGGCGGTACGAAGATCATGGCCACCGTGTTTGACGACACGTTCCAGGTGCTGGGACAGAAGCGTCGCAAGACACGGGGCGAAAACGGCCAGAAGATCAGCGTCGACCGGATCCGGGAGACCATCGAGCAGGCGTTGGAGAACGCCCAGGCGGGGCCTCAGGAGCTTTGCGGCATCGGTGTCGGGTGCCCCGGGCCGGTCGATCCCGAGCGGGGAATCGTCCTGGAAGCGTCCAATCTGGGCTGGAAGAACGTCGACCTGCGCGGTCCGCTGCAGTCGGCGTTCGGCACCAACGTGCACCTGGTCAATGATGTGGACGCCGGGGTGTACGCGGAGAACCTGTTTGGGGCCGCGAAAGGGGCGCGGACCGTGTTCGGGATCTTTCCCGGGACCGGCATCGGCGGCGGCTGCGTCTACAACGGCGAGATCATTCAGGGGAAGAACATCACGTGCATGGAGGTGGGGCACATGGAGGTCACGGCCAAGGGGGGGCTGTGCGGCTGCGGCCAACACGGCTGCCTCGAGACGGTCGCCAGCCGTCTGGCGATCTCGGCCGAAGTGGCGAAAGCGGATTTCCGTTCGCAGATCAAGAAGCAGCGACCGGGTACCGATCTGGCCAACATTCGCAGCGGGATCCTGGCCACGGCGATCAAGGCGGGCGACGAGACGGTGGAGAAGATCGTGCGGAAGGCGGCCCAGCACATCGGTATCTCGCTGGCGACCGTGATCCACCTGCTGGCCCCCGACGTCATCGTGCTGGGGGGTGGGCTTGTGCAGGCGATGCCGGAACTGTTCATTGACGAGGTGTCGCGGACGGCCCGGAATCGGGTAATGAAGTCGTTCCGGGACACGTTCCGGGTCGTGGAAGCGAAGCTGGCCGACGGCGCCACGGTCATGGGAGCGGCCGCGTGGACGCGGTACCGGCAGACACAGCGTTGAGTCGCTTCCTGCCGACCGCGGGGTGGAGCCTGGTCGCAGCTCTGGTATTAGCATGAGAAGGCGTCGAGAGACACATGGACGCGAAACTGCCCGAAGCAGCTGGGAGTCGCCAGCCGTCGGCCATCAGGACCGTCGCCGTGATCGACATCGGCGCGACCTCGATCCGGATGGCCATCGGCGAGATCGGCGAGTCGGGGAGCGTGCGCACGCTCGATACACTCTCCCAGGCGGTCAGCCTGGGCAAGGACACGTTCTCCGACAACGTCATCCGCAAATCCACGATGGAGGAGTGCGTCCGGGTGCTCCGCGCCTACCGCAACATCGTCGAGCAGTATCGAATCAAGATCCCGGAGCATGTGCGTGTGGTGGCCACCAGCGCGGTGCGGGAAGCGCGTAATCGGCTGGCGTTCATCGACCGGGTCTACATCGCTACGGGACTGGTGATCGATCCGATTGACGAAGCGGAAGTCACCCGCATGACGTACCTGGGGGTGCAGTCCTACCTGCGGAACGAACCGGCCCTGGTTCAGGCCCGCACCGTGGTGGTGGAGATCGGCGGCGGCAGTACTGAACTGCTGCTGGTCTCCCACGGCAACGTGATCGCGGCGTACACGTTTCGAATTGGCTCCCTGCGCCTGCGCAAAGCGGTGGAGGCGTACGATGCGCCGGCGGCCAAGGTCCAGCACGTGATGGCAAGCCAGATTCAGCGGATGGTGGATGACGTGCGGGAGCAGGTGGGGAGCGACGGGCCGGTGGAGATGATCGCGCTGGGGGGGGACGTGCGCTTCGCCGCCACCCAGCTGCTCCAGGACTGGCGCCCCGACCAGCTGACCCGTCTGCCGGTCAACACGCTGGCCGATTTCACGGCCAGGTTGATCACGTTGTCGGACGACCGGATCGTGCACCGGTACCACCTGAGTTTCCCGGAGGCCGAGACGGTTGGCCCGGCGCTGTTGAGCTACGTGATGCTGGCCCGGGCGCTGAATGTGGAAAACGTGTTGATCACCAACACGAATCTGCGGGACGGCCTGCTGCAGGAGATGGCGGTCGGCCAGGCCTGGACGCAGGAGTTCCGCCAGCAGATTGTCCGGTCGGCCTTGAACCTCGGCCACAAGTACGACTTTGACGAGCCGCACGCGTCCCATGTGGCCCGGCTGGCCAGCCAGCTGTTCGAGCAGTTACAGTCCGAGCACCAGCTGGATTTACGGCATGAGATCGTACTCCACGTGGCCGCGCTGCTGCACGAGATCGGCGGTTTTGTCAGCCACCGCAGCCTGCACAAGCACTCGATGTACCTGATCCGCAACAGCGAGATCTTCGGGCTCGGGAAGCGCAATCTGCTGCTGGTGGCGCTGGTCGCGCGCTACCACCGCCGCTCCGCCCCGCAGCCGCTCCACGAAGGCTACGCCACGCTGACGCGCGAGGAGCGGGTAGCGGTCTCCAAGATGGCGGCCCTGCTGCGCATCGCCGTCGCGCTGGACGAATCGCGGAGCCAGCGGATTCACGATTTCACCTGCCGGGTGGAAGGTTCCCGGCTGGTGATCTCCATAGCGCGTGCGGAGGACTTGTCGCTGGAACAGCTCGCGCTCCGCCAGAACGCGGGGCTGTTCGAGGAGGTATTCGGCCTGCGGGTCCTGCTGCGGATCTCCCGCTGAGGGCAATGCAATGCAGGGCAGGGCAGGGGGGAAGACGCACCGGTCGGCACCTGGTTCACACTGCGATAGATCACTATGAAAGCCACTGCCACGCGATACCTGAACCGTGAACTGAGCTGGTTGGAGTACAATCAGCGGTTCCTGGACGAAGCCTGCGACAACGGCATCCCGTTGCTCGAACGGCTGCATTCCCTGGCGCTGACGAGCCTGCATCTCGACGAATTCTTCATGGTGCGCGTCGGCGCGCTCAAGGTGCTGGTCGACCACGGCTGCGAGGTGCCCGACATCGCCGGCCTGACACCGAGTCAGCAGCTGGAGGCGATCCTGGAGCGGACGCGCGCCATGTGCGCTGACCAGTACGCCTGTTTTGAGGAGCTGGAGCAGGCGTTGGCGGGAGCCGGGATCCAGCGGATGCGCCCCGGCACGCTGTCGGAGCGGCAGGTGCGAATGGTACAGCAGGTGTTTGAGACCGAGATCGCCTCCGTGCTGTCGCCGCTGGCGGTCGGCGCGGAGGGGCACTTCCCCCCACTTCCCAACCAGACGGTGATTGTGGGCATCCGGCTCAAGAACGCGACCGGCCAGCGCGTCGTGATCATTCCCTTCGGCCCCGCCATCCACCGGTTCCTGACGCTCTACAGCGAAGGAGGCTATGCCTACCTGCTGCTGGAAGATGCCATCGCCCTGTTCGTCGGGCGGCTATTCCCCGACGAGGAGCTGCTGGAGTGCGTCCCGTTCCGCCTGACGCGGCACGCGGACGCGCCGGTGCGGCGGGACCTGGCCGGCGATCTGCTCCAGCAGCTGCCGGAACTGAGCGACGAGGCGCTGGCCCGCGACTGCGTGCGGCTGGAGATCGATCAGCGCGCCAGCACTGAACTGCGCGATTTCATCCTGGCCGCTTCCCCGGCTCCCACCCCCTGCGTGTTCGCGGTGCCCGGCCCTCTCGACCTGGCGGCGTTCGGCCAGCTGCACCGCCTGGCCGGGTTCGAGAAACTCAAGTACGACACCTGGCCCCCGCAGCCTTCTCCCAGCGTCGATCTGACCGCCAGCATGTTCGACACCCTCTCGAACAAGGATGTGCTGCTGCACCATCCGTATGACAGCTTCGACCCGATCATCCGGCTGCTGGAAGAGGCCGCCGAGGATCCGGACGTAGTGGCCATCAAGCAGATCCTGTATGGCACCGACCACGACAGCCCGCTGGTCGAGGCCCTGATCCGCGCCGCCGAGCACGACAAGTACGTCACGGCCATTATCGAACTCAAGTCGCGTTTCCGCGATGCGCACAAGATGGCCTGGGCCAAGACGCTGGAACAGGCCTCGGTACAGGTGATCTATGGCGTGCAGGGCCTGCGGACCCACGCCAAGCTGTGCATCGTCGTGCGCCGCGAGCCCGACGGGCTGCGGCGCTACGTGCACTTCGGCACCGGCGATTACAGTGAAACGACCGCGCGGTTGTACAGCGACGTCAGCCTGTTGACGTGCAACGAGGAGCTGGGCGCGGATGCGACCGACTTCTTCAACTCCGTCACCAGCCACGCCTACGCGCAACGGTTCCGCAAGATCGACACCGCACCGGCCGGGCTCCGCCCCAAGCTGATCGAGATGATCCAGATGGAGCGGCAGTGGAAGAAGCAGGGGCAGAAGGCGCAGATCATCGCCAAGCTCAACGCGCTGGGCGATCGGGAGATCATCGACGCGCTCTATGAAGCGGCCCAGGAAGGGGTCGACATCCAGCTGATCGTCTGCGGACTCTGCTGCCTGCGGCCCGGCGTCCCGGGGCTCAGCGAGAACATCCGGGTCGCCAGCGTGGTCGATCGGTTCCGCGAACACTCGCGCGTGTTCTACTTCTCTCACGGCGGCGACGAACGGGTGTTCATTTCCAGTGCCGACTGGATGCCCCGGAACCTCGACCGCCGCGTGGAACTGCTCGTGCCCGTCGAGGACGCGGCGGCGAAACGGCGTCTGATCGCCACGCTCCACGCATATCTCCGCGACAATGTCAAAGCGGCCATGCTGTGCTGCGACGGCACGACACGCCGGGTCCGCGCCCCGGCCAAGAAGGACCGCTTTCGCAGCCAGGAAGTGCTCTATCAGCGCGCTGTGGCGGCCGTGAAGAGTGCCGAGCAGTCGCGGCGCACCGTCTTTGAACCGCACCAGGCCCCCGAACCCAATGGCTGAGCTGCCAGGGTGGATCGCTCCCATGAAGACCTTGCTGATCCTGCGGCACGCCAAGTCCAGCTGGAAAGACACGCAGTGGGATGATCACGACCGCCCCTTGAACAAACGCGGCAAACACGACGCGCCGCGCGTCGGCCAATGGATCCAGCAGCGCCAGCTGCAGCCGGATCTGATCATCAGCTCCACCGCCAAACGCGCGGTGAAGACCGCCATCCGGGTCGCCCGCGAATGCGGCTGTCAGGATGTGATCCAACAGCGGGAATCCCTGTATCTGGCCCCCCCTGACGCCTGCCTCGACGAGCTCCGCACGCTCGACGAGACGGTCAGCCGGGTGCTGCTGGTCGGCCACAACCCCGGGCTGGAGCAGCTGGTTGCCCTGTTGACCGGGCAGCCGGTCCCGCTCCCCACCGCGGCGTTGGCCCATATCCAGCTGGACGTGGCCCAGTGGTGCGAGGTGAACACACGGACGCGGGGCACCCTGATCGATTTGTGGCAGCCGCGCAGCCGGGCATGAATGCGCCGCCTGATGTACGTGCGCCCGCACAACCTGGCAGCCGAATCCCGGCCCCCGCGGCTTGACTTCGTGCGGAGCTGGCGTAGGTTCTCAACGGCATCTCCACACATCGGCCGCATCACCGCGCGCTCAGCATGGCACTTCTGCGGTCTGCAGCGATGGCAACGACGAGTGCGCCGCATGACAGCCGCGTCCAGTGAGAAACTCGATACAGCTCTGCCGACCGGGCAGTACCCGGCCATCGAAGCCATCTTGCGTGAAACGCTCGGCGTTGAGTTCCAGCTGTGGCCCGCGCCGGCCGACGGGGACGTGCCAGCCCACGAGGACCGGGAGTTCTTTGAACGAGCGGCGCAGCCGGGCATCGACCACGTGATCGCGCGGAAAGGCGCCGACCAGTGGCTGGTCGTGCTGCCACTCTCAGGGGCGTCCCACCCGCCGCTGCTCGCCTCGGCCGTCGTGCGTACCAGCGATCCCGATCTGCTCGCCCGCCTCCTGCAACAGGTCCGGAAACAGATCCAGCTGCAGCGGCAGGTCCAGCTGCTCAGCGGCGAATGCAACCAGCTCATCAGTCAGGTTGCCACGGACTCGGAGAAGCTGACGTTCCTGCACCGGGTGGCCGAACATCTGTCGCTGGCCGACCTGTCGCTCGACATCAACCAGCTGGCTCAGACGATCTTTCCGCAGCTGCGGGAGCAGCTGCACGCCGAAGCCGTCGTGCTGGTGTCAGCCGGACGCGACAGAAACTCCTGCCTGGTCGGGCGGCCCGTCGTATCGGAGGGCCACAATCGTCTGGGCGACCGCGTCTGCTCGCGGCTGGTGGAACAGTTCCGTGACGCCGCCGTGCGCCAACCGGTCGTGCACAACGGCTGCCAGAACGCGCCCGAGTTCCACGACATCCGTGGTCTGCGGAGTTTCATCCTCGTTCCCATGCTGCGTTCGCAGGGCGTCTGCGCGTGGGTGCTGGCCATCAATCGGCTGTGCCCCCAGTGCGATGCGCCGGAGTGCGATGTGCCGGAGTGCGATGTGCCGGCGGACAGCCCGCGGCACCTGAGCTGCCACGAGTTCGGTGCCAACGAAGCCAGCCTGCTGCAGTTGACGGCCGCGATCCTAGCCGCTCACGCCGCCAACATCGATCTCTTCCGCGACAAGGAACAGCTGTTGCTGGAAATTGTGCGGGCGCTGGTCAACGCGGTGGAAGCCAAGGACCACTACACGTTTGGCCACAGCGAGCGTGTCGGGATGTACGCGAGACACCTGGGTGCCGCGCTCGGCCTGAAAGCCAAAGTCTGCCAGCGGATCTATCTGGCCGGACTGCTGCATGACGTTGGCAAGATCGCCGTGCATGACAACCTGCTGAAGAATGCCAACAGCTTGAACGACGACGAGTTTGTGGATATCCGACGCCACTCGGAAGAGGGCTGGAACATCCTCTACGGACTCGACGCGTTGGACGACGTCCTGGTCGGCGTGTTGCACCACCATGAGCGTTGGGACGGCCGCGGCTATCCCGATGGCCTGCGGGAAGACACCATCCCGCTCGACGCCCGGATTCTGGCGGTGGCCGACGCCTACGACGCGATGACCAGCGACCGCCCGTACCGGCAGGCACTGCCCCAGGCCAAGGCCGAAGAGATTCTGCGGCGGGGAGCCGGCGTGCAGTGGGACCCGCACGTCGTCGCTACGTTCCTGCGCATCATGCCGGATATGCTGCTGATGCGGAAGAGCTACCAGCCACGGCGTCCCCCGGCGCGACGCGGCTATGCCATGCTGCGCGGCATGCTCGACGGCCAGGAAACGGGTCACGGCGCACCGTGCACGACCAACCCGCCGTAACCGTGGTCCATCAATGGAAGGCCCAGCGCAGGTAGAGCAGCAGGGCGGCCAAGAACGTGATCAGTCCGCCGAGGACCAGCAGGGGTCTTGTGGGGAGCGGTGGCGGGGCGGTCGGCCGGACGTCCATCCCCGTTCCCTCATCGTGGCCGCACTGGGGGCAGTACCGGTAGAAGCGAGGGGGGAAGACTTCGTCGCACTGTGGGCACAGGAGCAGGATCTCGACCACCACCTCGTCGGGTTCTGGCGATCCGGTCGTCGCGCGGCGCGTACCGCGCACGGGTGCCGCCGGGGCCAGGTATTCGGCCAGCCGGAACTGATCGCCAGCCGTGCCGCAGATGGGACAGACGGTCAGCCGCGGCCGGCCGCAATGCGTGCAGCAGGGCCAGTCCGTCCAGCGCCGCGCGCTGGGCGGCTGCGTGTGCGCTGCGGGTGGCGGGTCTGGCTGGCCGGAGGAGTTCTGCATCGCGCACAGCATACCATGGCCACGCTGGTAGTGGCACCGGCGCGCCGGTTGCCCTATAAAGGGTGGCGGATCGCGCAGGCCGCAGCGGCCTGCGAGAGATCGTGGCCTGCATTGATGGAGTACCCTGTGATGTCCTGCACACGTCTGTTCGTCGGTCGTGACCGCACCCGCTGCCTGTACAACCTGCTGGGAATTGTGCTGGCAGGGCTGATCCCCGCCACCGTACTCCAGGCGGCACCGCCGCGTGTGTTGCCGGACGGCGCGCAACCGGCGGACGTGCGTCTCGGACCGCTGCGGGATCTCGATGGCTATTTCCCCTTCACCGTCTCGCCGTCACGCGAACACTGGGAGGCGCGGGCGGCCGAGGTGCGGCAACGGCTGCTCGTGGCGCTCGGGCTGTGGCCGGAGCCGGCTCGCACGCCACTTAATCCGGTGATCCACAGCCCGCGGGACCAGGGCGATTACACGATCGAGAAGGTGTATTTCGAGAGCATCCCCGGCTTTTTCGTGACGGGGAGCCTCTACCGGCCGAAAGGGAAGCCGGAGGACCGCTGCCCCGGCGTGTTGTGCCCGCACGGCCACTGGACGAACGGGCGTTTTTACGACTGCGGACCCGAAGAGATCAAGAAGGAGATTGTGCAGGGGGCGGAGCGTTTTGCGGACGGTGGGCGCAGCCCGCTGCAGTCGCGGTGCGTACAGCTTGCCCGCATGGGCTGCGTCGTGTTCCACTATGACATGATTGGCTACGCAGACAGCCAGCAGATAACGCTGGACGTCATCCACGGATTCAAGACCCAGCGGCCGGAGATGAACCGTCCGCGGGACTGGGGGCTGTTCAGCCCGCAGGCAGAATCGCACCTGCAGTCGGCGATGGGGCTGCAGACCTGGAACTCGATTCGCGCCCTGGATTTCCTCCTCGCACTGCCCGACGTCGACACCCAGCGCATCGGCGTCACGGGAGCCAGCGGCGGCGGGACGCAGACGTTTGTGTTGAGCGCCATCGATCCGCGGGTCCAGGTGGCCTGCCCGGCCGTGATGGTGTCCACGGCCATGCAGGGGGGCTGTACTTGTGAAAACGCCTCGCTGCTGCGCGTGGGCACAGGCAACATCGAGTTCGCCGCGATGTTCGCCCCCAAACCGCTGTTCCTGACCGGCGCCAACGACTGGACAAAGGAGATGGAAACCAAAGGGTTTCCCGAACTCAAGAATCACTACGCACTGTTCGAGGCGGCCGATCAGTTGAAGCTGGTGCCGCTGGTTCACTTTCTGCACAACTACAACTATGTCAGCCGCGCGGCCATGTACAGCTGGCTCAATACGCACTTCCAGCTGGGGTGGTCGGAGCCGGTGGTGGAAGAGGACTACCAGCGTCTGACAGCGGAGGAGCTGACGGTTTGGGACGCCGAGCATCCGCAGCCAGAAGGTGGTCCCGAATTCGAACGCCGGCTGCTGGCCTGGTGGACTGCGGACGCGGCCCGGCAGCTGGGCGCTCTGGAGCCGCACGACGCCGATTCGCTGCGGCAGTACCAGGACGTGATGGGCCGCGGCATCCGCGCCATTCTGCGGCCGCTGGACCCCGACACATCAGGCCAGCACTGGGAGTGCGTGGCACAGGAAGAGCAGGGCACACACGTAGCGGTACGAGGGCTGCTGACCCGCAAGCTGACGCCGCGCGAACAGATCGGATTCGCGCCGGGCACCGATCTGGAGCACGCCCAGGAACAGTTGCCGCTGGTCCTGCTGCGCCCGCAATCACCCACGGGCCGCACCTGCCTGATCGTCAGCCCGGAAGGGAAACAGACGCTGGTCGACGCCGACGGCCAGCCGACCGCTGCGGTGCAACAGCTGCTGGCCGCCGGTATCTGTGTGTGCGGAGTCGACCTGCTGTATCAGGGCGAGTTCCTGCCGCCCGGTGAAGCGTTCACGGAGACGCGCCGCGTGCCTAATCCGCGCGAGGCGGCCGCTTACACGTTCGGCTATAACCCGGCCGTGTTTGCCGAGCGGGTCCACGACATCGCCACCGTGGCGGCGTTCCTCCAGCACGGAGAATACCAGTCCACCGAGATCGACCTGCTCGCCCTGCCCGGCGCTGGACACTGGGCCGTGGCGGCCCGCGCGCTGCTGGGCACCAGCATCGCGCGGCTGGCGGCCGATACGGCCGGGTTCCGCTTCGCCCAGGTGTCCGCGATCCACGACCCGAACTTCCTTCCGGGTGGTGCCAAGTACGATGACCTGCCCGGGATGCTGGCCGTCGCCGCCCCGGCGCCGCTGTTCCTGGCCGGCGAAGGAGACGCACCGCCGGAACTCGTCGCCAGTGCCTACCGCGCCGCCAACGCACCGGAGGCTCTGCAGGCCGGCCCGGCCGACGCCACGCAGTCGCTCCAGGCGGCCATCAACTGGCTGCTCGGCAAGTAATCCGCAAACAGACGGTCGCCTGCCGCAGCGCCGGCTTATTGGCTTACTGCAGCGTGCGGCTTATTGCAGCATGCGGCGCCGCGGCGGGTTGTGCGGTCCGCGGGGGCGCACGTGCACCTTGTGGCGCGCCACGAGATCCTGCAGATCTTCCGCCAGGGAAAAACTGAACTCAAAGAACGACTCCAGCCCAACACTCAGACGGCCCAGTCCTTCGTTGTCGCACAGGATCAGCCGGACTTGCGGCGAAGCTTCATTGGCCATTTGCGACGGTCTCCCTCGGGAACAGCGTCGCGACTCCCTGCGACAACCTGGCGGCGACATCCCGTTCGCCGCGATTCCTGCGTCAGAGCGGCTCATGTCACGACCGCCACTTTCTCAGACGAGTGGGCGGTCCGATTTGTTCGCGCCCTGCCCTGATTGGTAATAGCAATAAGCAAGAAGCAATAAATACTGTTTCGGTTTCCCGCAGGAATTCTTGTACTTTAACGCGCCGGGCCCGCACCCGCATCCCCAGCCGGCATCGCGACCACGAGGGCAGAGCGGGAGTGGCCGGCGCACGGGACGTTCAGGAGCATAGTTGGCGCGGTCGAGACGGCCGCCAAGCGGTGGTACGGGCAGGCCGGTTGCGGGTCGCATGCGCGAGACGCACAAGCCACCCGCAAGCCACCCAGACGCCCCAAACCCCCAGACGCTCCCCGCCACCCAACTCATTTGACCTTGTTGGCCCTCTTGGGTTGCCGTATACTCCGTTCCCGACGATTTTTTCGATGGCGTCACAAACCTTCGACGCGTCAGTTGCGTAACAACGTTGTCAGGCCGAACAACATGGAGGACTGGCAGGACACCTTCTCCTCTCCTGTGCGTCGGGTGCACATCCTGGAATGGAGGCCAGCTGGAATGGAGGCCAGCACTGAGCGGACGACCGTCCGCCCGGGTGCGACGATGACGCGATAATCCGACAGTTGTCGCAGCAGTGCCACACGGCGTTGCCTGGTTGCCGCACGCAGGATCGGTTTGCGGTGCTGTATCGCCGCCATTCGACAAAGATTGCACAGGCGCAAGCAGCAGGGGTGAACGGTACAGAAAGATGTCCAACGAATTCCGTCGGCTGGCGCGCGTTTGCGGGCCGATAAGATGGGTGCTTTCGTGACCGCGTTCGCGACAGTCACTTGGCAGCACCGGAAGCATCTCCCTCGACACGGAATGCGACGCCGACGAGAAAGCGTTGACCTATGATTAAGGGACGGAATGCAAAGCGCCGTCCCGTGATGAATTAGATTTGGATGGACACTGGCAGACCACGCTTGTCGGCGGTAACCTGACTTATCTGCATGTGCGGGTAGCATCCACGGCGAGCTGATCTGTGCACGGGGGAGAGACGGACGATGCAGATCCACGGACCAACTCACGTACATGGCCCACAGCCGATCAATGCGCCGCACCGCGCAGCGGCTTCGCAGTCGACGGCGCAGTGCGGTTACACGATGGGAGCCGATCAGTTGGATATCTCACGCGAAGCGGACATGGTCAGCCGCATCCGGGACATTCCCGACGTTCGTGCCGATCGCGTCGCCGAGATTCGTGCTGCGATTGAGGCGGGAACGTACGAGACGCCGGAGAAGCTGGACATTGCAGTCGGCCGGTTGCTGGACGAAATCAGCGTCTGATCGGAGGGCCGCGCGGCCAGGTCACATCTTTTCGAGGCCGCGTGGACGGGTGGGGGCACCGGGGCTAAAATCGAGGTGGAGTTGGTGACTGAACTGGCGGATTCCAGGCCATCGCAGCGTGGCTGATTTCCTTCTCGTACGAGCCGGCAGCCGGCGCTCTGTGCCGAGGGTCGCGTGGGCGCAGGGGAGCACCATGGCCAAGGACAAAGCGTTTGACCGTGTCCCCGTCGCACTCACGCCGTGGGAGCGGTTCGAGGAGTATCTCTGCGCACGGGGCATGCGCAAAACGGCTCAACGGCGGATCCTGGTCGAGTACGTGTTCAACCAGCACGACCACTTCGATGTCGACACGCTGCTGGCCCGCCTGCCCCGCCGCGGGCAGCCACGCCATGTCAGCCGGCCGACCGTCTACCGCACCTTGGGTGAATTCGTCGACGCCGGCCTGCTCCGCAAATTCGAGCTCGACGGCCGCTCGGTCTACGAACACGATTACGGATATCCGCAGCACGACCACCTGCACTGCCAGCGATGCCAGCGGCTGATCGAGTTTCAGAGTGACGAACTGCTGGCACTGCGCGATCGGGTGGCGTACGCGCATCACTTCCGCGTGTCCGGCCACCGGCTGATCGTCACCGGACTGTGCGCATCCTGCTGGGAGGCTCCCCGGCGGCGCGGGCGGCGGGCGGCGCGCGGGTCCTAGCCCTCCCAGGCGACGCCTGACCCGGGTGGCCGAGCGCCGCCGCAACTAATCACCGGCCCAGTGCGACAATCGTTCAGAGAGTTGAAATGTAGGCGTCTCCTTGTGATGTCGTTTTCAGCAGTCTGGCCTCCTCCCCTTTCACTTCCCATGTTTCCACCAGCGGGTTGTTGATACTGGCCCGACCGTTCGTTCGGCTTCTCACGGCAGGAAGCCACATAGCTGTAACGGTAGTAACGCCACCATCGGTTGCCGCACTGGTAATGTGGACCGCCCACCCCTCGAAAAAGCACTGCTTCAAAACAGCCGCGTAGTGCTCAGTCCGCTCCTTGGGGACAGGCTGTGCGATCAAGATATTCGCCACTCTCTTCTGCTCAGGGTCGTTGGGGTTCTGGAGACGAGTAACTCTCGTTCCGAGGTGGCCTTCCGGTTTGGAGAATGTGGGCGGTCCGTAAAACCCGACCCCCATCACACCTACCGTCCTAGGTTGAGTCATGTACTTGTAGACCAACAACCAGTTTGCGCGCATCTCTGCATTTGCAGGGCCTTCAGAAAGTCCAAGACATTCCCTGACTACATTGATTCGATAGTCCGGGTCTGGCTCGCCTGACTGAACAGTCACTACGCTGAACCAGAGAATCAAAGCACTCGTGATAAACAGCAGCTTGTTCATAGCGAAACCCTTTCAAGTAAACGATTGTCTCTTACTGTTGCTCCCCAGGCATAACTGGACCGGCTGAAGTTCAGCTAAGATCGGTAACCTTGCCCCGCAACTTGTTGGGCGAGCAGCCCGACAAGACAAAGTGAAAGAAGCCATCGCATAGACTTGCCCTCCTCCGGAATCGCGTGCATTGAAGCGACGTTCACGATTCAGAGCAATGCGCAAATGCGAACGAACATCCGCGCTCTAACGGCACAATCTATCAGGGCGAAGACACCCTTCGCCGTGTGGCGTGTTGGTCGCTGCCCCTGACCTGATGACTAGGAAAAGACGGGCAATAAGATGGCGGGCAGCGGAACCGGTACACACCCGTAGTCTACCAACCTCTTCGGAGCCCACGCAATAGTGTTGTCTCCAAAAGTTTCGACCACTTCAATGTCGGCACGCTGCTGGCGTGGCTGCCCCGCCTGCGGGCAGCCACGCCAGCCGGCCGACCACCTACCGCACCTTTGGGTGAATTCGTCGCCGGCCTGTGCGCATCCTGCTGAGAGGCTCCCGGGTGGCGGGCGGCGCGTGGGTCCCAGCTCTCCCGGGCGACGCCACCGGGTGGCCTATGGTACTCTCCAACTCGTGACGATATTGCCCGGTCCTCTTAAGCTTCTACCAAACGGCGAATCCCCAAGACGAGATTCCGAAAGCTGCGGGAGCGACCGTTCTCCGGGTCAAGGAACGGTCCAATCGCTCGGGAGCCCTCGACTGGCTGGTACCTATGTTTCGTCAACGTCCGAAGTTCCTCCTTCGCCGAGTTCAGCCGTTCCGGATCACGGAACCTACGGGTATTTTGCTGAGCGGCGATTCCAGAGATGCCGAGTCCTTGCTCCACCGCCTGCAAGTCAGCAAGGTAGAAGGCTTCGAGTTCTCTGCACGCGATACGAATCAATACTGCGACGGCGCAAATTAGCTGACAGGATTAAGCGGCCAACGGATCGGATTATTTGACCCCGCGGTACCCCGCCGCTCTGTGCGCCTTCTACCCCGCCTCTGTAGATTACATCTGGGACCCCGCCT
>JAAYDI010000138.1 GCA_012729315.1 Planctomycetaceae bacterium | reverse complement strand
GGACATGGGATACCACAGAAAGCAATAGTCCATCACCGGAACGGTCTGCGTGTGCTTGAGAATCTCGTTAACGAAGAACGCGTCGTAGTACGGAACGTATTCCCGATATTTTGCCATAGCGCTGGTGCCGTCTAGAGCGTCGAGGTAGATCATTCCGAACCCGCCTTCATTGTAGGCGCGAGCCGTCTCGCGCGAGATTTCGCGCACAAGGTCGCTTCCGGGCCGGGAACAGAACAGGCCAAAACGCTGCGTGACGTGCCCAACGGCAGTGCCTTTCTGATGAGCAACCGCCCTGGTTCCGTACGCTCCCCGATGGCAGTTGGTGAAACCGTACGGCGCATCGTCGCTGGCCGATTCGAAAATGATCAACTCATCGTCGATTCTCAACACGACGCTGTTAGTGATCGCAAACCCGACCACATTCGAGACGTCGGCGGTCGACTCGTCAACCGGTACAAAGGTCGCCTGTTCATCAAGATCGCCAGCCAGCGTGAAGACCCGCATGACATCGAGATCCTTGTGCGGGACGGGCGTGACAAAACGGCTGTCCTGATGAACGAAGTGGGCATAGGTGAGAATACCAGTCGTTATCCCGTGCTTGTTGAACTCGCGTGACACCTCGCGGAAATCGGAGACGCCGTTCGGGTAATACTCCTGATTGAAGACGAAATCCCCCTGCCGAAAAGGGCGGCCCTGATGAAAATAGATCTGGTCAACGCCAAAGCTTGACAGGTGCGTACACCAGCTTTGAACCTCCTCCCGCCGGATCGGCGTGGAGGTGATGATGTAGGTACCGCGGTTGCGGGGATCATCCAGGGCGAAGGGGCCTCCCGCCGCATGAACGGGCATTTCCCCTTTGCGCAACCTGGCCGCGATGGCCTTCATTTCGTCGCGCATGATCGAAGCGGGAGCGCCCAGAACCATCAAAGCGGCATTGTCATAGCCGAGTTCCCGATAAATGACTCCTCCCAGACGCTGCGAACGTCCGCAGAACTCCAAAGCGGTCATGTTGATCGTTAACGGCATGACCGTTCCCGCAAAAGGATCGGCATCGCCGTCCTCCGCCGCCAACACGGATTGAGCCATTCCCAGGGAAAAGAAATCGTCGCCGGTAACGGAAACAACCTTCATTGCGATGCCGTTCGATTCCACTCGGATGTCGAGCATCAGTTGGACGGGATGCTCCATCTGGGACGTCGTGTCGCAGAACGAAACAACGAAATGATCGCCCTTTCTCTCCAGCCGATTGGAAACGAAAGAGACCTTCTCTCTTCCGCTGCCGTGAGAATTGAATCCGGTATGAACTCCATGATCGACGAAGTCATCCGATCGACCGGATGTCTTCTGTAGGAGGCAGAAATAGTGGGTTTGACCCTCTTGCAGACAATTGCGCCCGTCGCGCTTATCGACAAACTCCCGCACCGTACCGTCGCTGCCCAGGACGTATTTCAAGTGTTGGGTTTCAAAAACAAAGGAATCCGACTCCGCGGAGACAAGAGCAGCCCGCGCGGCAAACAGCGAGCAGAACACGAATATGGAAAACAAACGTCGTAACCGTTTTGTCATGAGTAACTCGGCTTGTGGGACGTGAGGTTGTCGGTACTCAGATACAGTTTCGCACCGGTGGCGAAGAAGATGTTTCCGTTTGTGAGGATGTGGCTGAACGTGATCTTCCTGGCATCGGGGAAGGCAGCGCTGTGCGGCCAGGTGCGCGCGTTGTCCTCGGGAAGGAGGATCTTGCCTCCGGTGACGTCGTCAAGTCGGTCGAACGGGCAGGGCTGGATCGGTCCAGCGGCACCTATTCTAGACCAGCGCAAACAGCCCGATCAACCTGTAGCCGGGAGATTCCTCGCCTCCTGGCGGGTTCCTTCCGGAGCATGATCGGCCGTGCGAAGATCCTGCCTGCGGTGGCCGTGAGGATCGCTGCCGCAGGGTCGAAAACGCTCATCGTGAAGGGGCGCAGCCGATCGTGAAGGCTTGAGGTGGCGCTAGCCTGGAAGTTCACGAATCTCCGTGTTGCCGCCACCTTGGAGTGTGAGGCTGAGTGGGGGATTCGTACTCCAGGCTCCGCACGTGAAATCCGGAACGTCGATCGGCGCTGAGCGGTTCATCACCGACCAAAGGGTCAGCGGCGTGATCGAACTCCAGAGCGCGGCATCGTAAACGTCGACGTCCATCGGTCGACCGTTCCGCAAATTGTCGACCAGTCGCCAATCAACGATGAAATCCATGCCGCCGTGTCCGCCGAATCGTTTCGCGGTTTTCTCGATATGGCGGACCAACTCGGGCGTGTATTGGCCTTCAAAAGCCCTCATCTCCGCTTCGCTCGCGAGACGCTCGCCGTCCGGATAGATGCGCGGCGGAAGCGGGTATTTCTGCACACATCCTTTGCTGCCTGAGAGCAGGAAGATACGCGAATAGGGTCGCGGGTTCACGGCGTCGAACTCGACCAGCAGCGTCTTGCCCTTCACGGTGCGAATCGTCGTCGTGTTGACATTTCCAACATGACGCAATGTTTTCTCATCCGTTCCGACGCGTCGACCAGCCGCCAGCAATCGTCGACGCGTTGCGCCGCCGAGACTTCGACCGCCGCGTGCTTGCCCGAGGTCAGCACATGAACCGCCATCTCGGCATGATAAAACGTCGGGGTGAGCACATAGATCAAATCGAGGTCGTCGCGCTCGCACATCCCTTTCCAGGCTTCGTTCGAGCCGGTGTAGACGACCGGTTCGGGACAGCCTTGCGACGCGAGGAAGTCTTTCGCCCGCTGAATCGGATAATCGTATACGTCACAAATGGCGCGGATCTCGACCGCATTCATCCGGCCGAGCCTCTGGATCGACGCGTAGCCGCGATTGCCGAGTCCGATATAACCCACCCGCAAATGAGGAATCGCCGGTGCCGAGTATCCACACATATTGAAGACCTGTTTGCGGTCCTTGTATTGCGCGATCGTCGCCTCCATCGATTCGTAGAAATCTTCCGGCGATTGGTATCCTGGCGGCAGCAGGCCCAGGAAGGGCAAAACGCTCGAACAAGCCAGAAACTGCCGTCGTGACGATTTCATGAGACTGCCTGCCTTTCTACTTTCACTTGACTCTCGTCCGGGACGGGAATCCGATAGCGCCCGTTCGCGTCTGGCGCGGCCACCGCGCACATTCTGAAAAGTTCACCCACGAGTTCCCAGATGCACAAAGGCCGGTCCTGGAACTTACCGCAACCTTCCTGGAATTGCTAGAAGCCTATGCCCCTGAACCCGGCACGCGCAGCGGCATTTCGGACACGGCCACGGTTGTCCTGCTGCCGTAGAATGGCTAAAACCGTGGCAGTTCTTGATGGCGGAAACTACTCGATTCATCGGGAGACCACTGTCGTGATCGTGGCGCGTGCATCCGTGGTATGGGCCAGCATACTGATTGCCAGTGTGTCAGGTGGGCTGGCGTCGGGCGAGGAGCCGTCGGGCGACTGTTTTTGGCCGCAGTTCCATGGGCCGCGGCGCGACAATCGATCCTCCGAAACGGGCCTCCTGCGGCAGTGGCCCGCGGATGGTCCCGCGATGTTGTGGCGAAGTGCGGGGATCGGACACGGATTTGGCACGGTGGCGATCGCAGACAAGCGGGTGCTTGTCGCCGGTGATGTGAACGACAGGACGGTGATCACCGCTATGGACCTGGACGGCCGCCATATCTGGCAAGCGGATGACGGTCCCATCTGGACCGGTGCGCATGTCGGATCACGGGGCACTCCCACCATCGACGGTGATCGGATCTACTACCTGAGTGCCGTCGGCGAACTCGTCTGCCTGGACGCGAAGTCCGGAGAGCGCGTGTGGAGCGTGAACATCCTCGAGAAATTCGGGAGCGAGAACATCACGTGGGCCCTCGCCGAATGCGTGCTGATTGATGGAGAGCACGTCATCTGCTGTCCCGGCGGCCCACGCACGGCCATGGTGGCGTTGGACAAGCACACCGGACGCACCGTCTGGGAGTCGCCATCTGTCGGGGAACTGGCGGGGTACGCGTCGCCCTCGCTGGGGGAATTCCAGGGCGTGCGGATGATCTTCACGCTGACCGCCAAAGCGGTGATCGCCGTCCATGCAGACACGGGGGCTTTGCTGTGGCGCGTCGAACACATCACGTGGAACGACGAAAACATCCTCATGCCGCTCTACCACGACGGCCATGTATTTGTCAGTTCACAGAAGACAGGTTCCGTGATGCTGCGGTTAGTAGCCGAGGGGGAGCGAATCTCGGTGGAACCAGTGTGGCGCAACACCGACCTCGACAATCATCATGGTGGCGTCGTGTTGTGGGACGGGCACGTGTACGGATGTGGTCGCTTCAACAACAACCGCTGGGTGTGTCTCGACTGGGCTACTGGGCAAACCAAATATCAAGAGCGCGGCGTGGGCAAGGGTTCGTTGACATGTGCGGACGGAATGCTCTACACGCGCGGTGAGAATGGCCTGATGGGCTTGTTGCAGGCGACGCCCGAAGGGCATCACATGATCAGCAAGTTCATGCCGCCACAAGAAGGTGAAGGGCCCGCGTGGGCACACCCCGTCATCTGCGGCGGGCGGCTCTATCTACGACACAGTGATCTGTTGTACTGCTACGACATCCGCCCTGCCCCACGTTAGTGTCCGAAGGCTTCGGCAGCGGCAGCCTGGAAGGCAGGCAGGATCTTCACGCCGTCGCCCGGCCAACCGGCATGCTGGACGAGGAAGATCATGATCAGCTGCCGGTTCCGGAAAGTATTTCTCCACGGGATCATCCACACAGACATGGCCTTCATCCACAAGGATCATCAGCGCGGCGGCGGTGATGGGCTTTGACTGCGACGCGATCCAGAACATGCAATCGGTGCGCATCGGCCGATGGGCCGCGATGTCCGCGTAGCCGACTGCGTCGCCCCTCCGGTTGCAATACTTGCGCCACATGCATGTGAAAAGCAACTCGTATCGTGGCAACAATCACGTTTTGTTCGTGTGTCGATAGAAGTCACGTTTCGTGACCTATTCGCACCACGCGAACTGTCG
>JAAYDI010000137.1 GCA_012729315.1 Planctomycetaceae bacterium | reverse complement strand
CTCGGCCGCCGAAGCGACGGCGAGCCGGGATGGATCACGATCTGGCGCGGCTGGGAGAAATTGAATACACTTGTGCAAGGGGCGATTCTCGCTTCCAAGCTCAACAGAATTGGGTAAAGACAAGGGCAACGCCCCAGGAAGTGGAATGCGGAGCGTCACCGGAAACGCCGCCGACCGGGATGGCGTGACCTTGATCGTGACCTGCCCCGAATTGGGATAGTCGGTCTCCTGCCGCAATCGTACGGACAGGTCCGGGCCGATCGGCACCTCGCCGGTGGCCGACGTGTAGAGGTTGACCATCGCGCCACGCGCAGCCGAGCCACTATAGAAGACCATCTCCGGCAACTCAGCGACGATGCGCCGCCAGTTATTGGGACAGCAATACGTGTCGCGATCGAAGTACTTGCGCGGCCCGTCGATGGCGGTGTAGTAGCGGAGGCTCCGCCCGTCGGGTGACTGAGCGGCGAACAGGGCGTTGTAGATCGCCCGTTCCATGAGATCGCCGTAGAGCGTATCCCCTTCGAGCTGCAGCAGGTGATGGGCCAGACGGATCAGATACGCCGTGGCGCAGCTCTCCTCCACCTCGCCGCGGGTCTCCTGCTGGTTGCGGAACCGCTCCACCAGGCTGCACGTGCCCGTGATCAACAGGGCATCGCGCTTCGTCAGATAGTCGATCACCCGCCGGCTCTGCGACAGCAGCGACTCATCCGGCTGCACGCGATACAGATCCAATTGCGCCAGGCAGCGGTTCATGAACGTGTAGGCATGGCCGTCACCGGTGCTGTACTGGCCGTCATTGACTTCGTCGATCGGTGCATGCCAGCGGCCGAGGCCTTCGCGCGTGATGACGTGGTCGCGGTAGCGCCCGTCGCCGGTGACTTCGCTCAGCGCGAGCAGCGATCGATCCACATCAATGGTACAGAGCAGCGTGGGATGGCGCTTGGCCGCAGAGTGCTGGACGAGATAGTCGGCCAGTCTGCGCGCGGCGTCGAGCGACCGCTGATTGTGGAATCGCCGGTAGTCGGAAACCGGTCGTGGATCGTGCCAAGCCAGTTGGTATTGTGCCACATCGCCACGCATCCCGCGAGCATCCAGGAACGCACGCACCGACAATACATTGCCAGAGCTTGCACCCCGGACACCAGGACACATGCGGGTGTGCACCCCAGTTGAGCGACCGTCGAGCGATCATAGAATGAAAGCGTTGAACTGCCACGACGCGGCTCACATTGTGACGAAGATGTGTCGGAAGGGATGATCACCAGCAGTTCGTTGCTGGTGCTTGTCCTGGTGCAGCCGCTGGAAACGGAGTCGTCAACCGACATAGGGAGAGATGATATGTGTTCGCGAGTGCCACGAAGCTCGGGATACCGAATGAGCGCATGTCCACTCGGCCACGCGCGTCCTCTGTTTTCAGAGCCAGCGCGTAGCGTCTGTTTCTCTCTGATTGTGCTCCTGCTGGCGCCGATGACGCTGCTGGCGTCCGACCGCGGCGAGCCTGATTCAGGCGATACCATCCGCTGTGAACTGGCAGTGGTCGGTGGCGGCAGCGGTGGGTTTGGAGCCGCCCTGGCGGCGGCGCGCCAGGGTGTCGATGTCGTGCTTGTGGAACGCGCCGACCGCCTCGGCGGAACCTCGGTCCGGGGGGGCGTCAATTGCTGGGAAATGGGAGCCGGCGGCACGGGGATTCCGTTCGAACTGTACTTGCAGCTCAAGCAGCACCCCGACGCTGTGGGCATCTACAGCTTCGGCAGGCATATCCTCTGGTATGACCCTGCCCAGGAACCCTACCGCTTTCCGGGCAGTGAGACCGTGATCGATCCGGACCGCACCTATTTTGACACGTTACAGGAACACGGTACACGTGGCATGGCGCTGGATGAAGCCGCGTGCCGCGACTTGTGGCATGGCGTGCCATTCGAACCAGATGCCATGGCTCATTGCATGCAGGAAATGCTGCGCGCTACCGGCCACTGCCGGATCCTGTTCCACGCCACCTGCACCAAGGCGACTGTCGATGACGGCCGCATTACCCAGGCCCTTCTGGACGATGGACGCGTACTGCTGGCCGACTACTATATCGACGCGACCGGTGACGGCGCTCTGTGCGAGGCCGCCGGCTGCCAGATCATGATTGGACAGGAGCCACAGAGCCGTTTCGGCGAACCGCACGCCCCGCCGGAAGCCACCCGTCGCCTGAACGGTGTCAGCCTGATCTTCCGTGTCACACGCGCTCAGACACCAGGTGTGGAACCGCTGCCCGCGGGGCTTGCCGAAACGTGCTGGTGGGGAGGCCGGTTCCCGGTAGCCGCCATCAACCACTATCCCAACGGTGATCTCAACGTCAACATGCTTCCCACGATGGATGGCGCCGAGTTTCTGACACTCGGCTATCAACTGGCGCTGACCGAGTGTCAACGCCGCGTGCGCGCGTATTGGCACCATTTGCAGACGGACTATGCCGAGTTCCGCGCCTATCGGCTCAGCTGGATCGCGCCGGCGCTGGGCATTCGCGAATCGCAACGCGTGCTGGGCGAGTACGTGTTGACCGAGAACGATCTGCTGGCCGGCATCAACCGCCAGGAACACGGCGATATCATCTGCCTGGCCGACCACTCACTGGACACGCATGGCAGCCACGCGCGCGACAGCGGCAAGATCCACGAGCCTTATGGTGTTCCCTATCGCTGCCTGATTCCCCTCGGCACACGCAATCTGTTGGTTGCCTGCCGAGCGGCCAGCTTCAGCTCGCTCGCCGCCTCCAGCTGCCGCCTCTCGCGCACGATGATGCAGCTGGGCCAGGCGGCTGGCACGGCCGTGGCGCTGGCACAGCAACAGCAGGTCGAATTGCCCGATGTTCCGCCGGCGGCATTGCGGGCACAGCTGCGGAGCGATCACGTTCAGTTGGAGCACCCCATGCCGGCAGAACTGCGCGACTACGTTCGGCAACGCGAGTCTTCGCTCGACATTCCCTGACAACATGCATCCACGCAATGCATCCACGTAACCCGCCGGACCTCGACCAACTTCTCGAGATACTGGCCCACGACATTTTGTGGGCATCGCCCTGCACGTGCTGCTGACGCGGGATGCAGTGGATGTTCTGGGGTACAGTTGGCTACAGGCGCAGATTCCAGCTGGCCTGGTCGTAGCGGCTGCTGACGAGCGCCGCCACCTGCTGTTCGGGCCAGCTCTCCAGCTGCCCGTCGGTGCCCCAGGCCTCGCTGATGCATCGGTGCAGCTGGTCCTGCCCGGCAGGAAAATTGGTCACGAACCGAGCGTGCTCGCGCTGCTGCCGGTACGCGGGCTGGTGCGGCGGCGTGGCAAGGCAGCGCCCGATCAGGTCGAGCGGGAAGTCGTACAGGATCGTGCCGTGGTACAGGAAGTGGTCGCGTTTACAGCGGAGACTGTTCCCCGAGAATTTGCGGTCGCCGAGCGTCAGATCGCTGGTCCCCTGGATCCGCACGTCAGGTGCCAGCCGTGCGAGCGCCTGGTGCATGATGCCGAGCACGAAGCAGTGAGCCTGATCCAGCATGCGCAAGGGGGCCCGGTCGCGGTAGGCCAATACGACGCTGTACATCAGGCAGCCGGGCCCCGCCACGACGGCCGCGCCGCCACTGCAACGCCGCAGAATCGGGACGCCCGCTTCCGCGCAAGCGTCCGGTCGCACCTCGACGGCCACGCGGGAGCTGCGTCCCACCACCACACACGGGCGGTTCAGCTCCCACAGGCGCAGCACCTCCGACGGCCCAGCACCTGTTTCCGCCTGTTCCAGCAGCGCTTCGTCCAGCGCCAGGTCCTCTTCGGGCGTGCTTAACGACAAGACCAGCAGTTTCATAACGCCACGCAGACTCCCGGGGATCATTGGGTGGGTGACGACGGCCACATTGTATGAGGCCACCGCGCGGACCGGGAGCCCGCGTTGCACAGCTGCGAGGCGCAGCGCGCGGTGGATGGCCAGACGTCCGCCGCACTTCTAAACTTGAGTCAGCGGTCGCTTCCGGCGCGACCCGGCCGGCTCGCCGGTCACTTTCCATGCTATGTTCGTTTCTGGCCGCGCGGCAGCATGACTCGACACACGGATCCATCCGGTACGATACCCGCAGCGGGCCCCGCGCCGTCTGAGGAAGGCGTTGGGTACCGCCCTCCGACGTCCCAGCTCTATTTCCTGGCGCTGCTGGGCGCGGCGCTGCTCGTGGCCTTCTGGCTGGTGTTCTCCTGGGCCCTCCCGGTAGAACGTGATCCCCAGACGCTCGTGCGCGGCATGCGCGGCCCCAGTCACGAAAACTGGCAGAAAGCGCACACGCTGGCCGAGCTGTTGCGCAGCCCGCACCACGCGGCACTCCGCGCGGACGCCGCCCTGTGCCGCGAGCTGGCGTCGATCCTGGACGAACAGTTCCGGACAGAACAGTTTCGGGCGGCACCGGACGACCCGGTCCAGACCCGGTTTCGCGTCTATCTGTGTCGCGCGCTGGGGGAGTTCCGCGTCCCGGACGGCCTGCCATCCCTGCTGCAGGCGGCAGAGGTCAGCGCTCACTCGGGGTGCCCGGAGGTGCAGTGCGCCGCCCTGGAAGCCCTGGCGGTCCTGGCCAGCAACGTCGGTCCCAGCGCATTCCAGAACGATCCCCGGGCGCTGTCCGTACTGCGGGACGCCAGCGGGCCCGGGCAGGATGCGGGCGAGAGTGACGGCAGCGCGCGGATCGCCTCCACCGCCACGTTCACACTCGGCGTCGTGGGAGGCCCGGCCGCCACGCAACGGCTGACAGAGCTGCTGGCCGATCGCCGGCCCAACGTCCGCTATAACGCCGCCACCGGACTGGCCCGCCACGGTGAGATGGCGGCGCTCCCCGTGCTGCTGGAAATGCTCGATGCTGACAACTTCCTGTCGCTTGATGGTCCGTCGGATGCCGGAGCGCCGACGCACTATCGTGAGCTGGTCACGCACAACGCCGTGCGGGCTATCACCCGTCTGGCGCCGGTCGTCCCGCCGGAGGACGGGAACGCGCTGAGCGAGGCGCTGGCGCGCCTGCACAACGCGCCAGCACTGCCGGCGCGACTGCGTTTAGCGGTAGAAGCAGCACAGATTGAACTACATGCAGCACACGGTTCTCCGCGCGGCAGCGCGGGCGGTTTATAGCAACTGGGAAAACCTACTCGGCCAAAGCGTGCGGCCGGCACAATCTGCGACCTCAAGGTAAACTGGGGCCCCGGCAAGTTGTTCAAGAATCTTCAAGATTATTTTTGGCCACAAGCTATTTTGTATTAGGCCCTTCGAGCAAGATGCGTAGAATTCTGGAGAACCGAGGATTTACGAACGGGGCCCTTGTCCGGCACACTCGAAGTGTACGGTGGTCCCATGGTCGGTGATCGTGGGCGCATCGCGGTGGCTGTCGAGCAGGCGCTTGTTGAGCGGGCGTTTGTTGAGCAGGCGCTGTCCGCGGCGGGCATGAGTTGGAGGTGAGATTACGGTTTCCTGAGGTGCGGTGAGGTGAGATTGTCGATGAGAATGTTCTTCCACACAATAGTCGCGTGTGCTCTGGCGGCGATGGCAGCGCCATCGTCGGCGCAAATCTGCGAGAGCTATCGCCTGGTTCCCAAGACGGTCTGCGAACCCCAGCAGGTTACGACATATCGTCTGCAGTACGAGACCATCATGGAGGAGCAGACGGTCACAGTCCAAAAGCCGGTCTGGGAGACCGAGATGCGGGAGAACCGGTACCGCGTGGCGAAGCCGGTCGTGGAGACGGCTGAGCGCGAGGAGCGGTACACGGTGCTCAAACCGGTCTGGGAGACGACCTACGAGGACCGCACGTACACGCAGGTGCGTTACGTCGCGGAGACGGCGGAACGGGAAGAGCGGGTGGTGGTGGCGAAGCCCGTGTGGGAGACGCAGTACCGGGAGGAACAGCACGTAGTCCGCCGGCCGGTGACCGAAACGGTCTATCAGGACCAGAGCTACACCACGTATCAGCCGGTCACCACGATGCGCACGCAGTATGTCGATCAAGGGGCTTGCGTGCAGCAATGGGTTTACAAACCGGGGGACACGCGGACGCGGTTGCGTTGGCTGCCCCCGTCAGATTACTGCGATCCGGCCACCGGTTTGACGGTGCATCAGACGCGCGGCCTGCACTGGGTGCGCGAGACGGCGCCCGGCACCTACACGATGCAGCAGCAGTACGTGCCGAATATCGTGGCGCAGCAGGTGCCTCAGACGTCGTACATGCCGCAGGTGGTCACACAGAAGGTGCCCGTCGACGTGACCCGGTATGTGGACGAGGTGGTGGTCCAGAAGGTTCCGGTGCAGACGTACCGGACGGAGCAGGAAGTGCAGGTCCGCAAGATCCCGTATACCGTTCAGCGTCCGGTGACGGAGAACATCACGTACAAGGTTCCGGTGCAGACGTGTCGCTGGGAGCGGCAGGAGATGGTGCGTAAAGTCCCGGTGACGACGCAGCGGATCGAATACGAGGAACGTGTTGAAAGCACGCCGGTGCAGGTGTGCCGCATGGCGACGGAAGTCCGCAAGGTGATGGTGCCTAAAACCGTGGCGAAATGGGTGCCGTACGTGACCACTCAGTACGTGCCGCGCACGGTGGTGATGCGGGTTCCCACTGAGTTGCCAGCGGTGGTTTACGAAGCGCCGCCCGTGTATGCGCCCCCCGCCACGATTGCCGCACCGACGCCGGCCGACACGGGATCGGTGATCATCGACCGGCCGGCGACTGAGCCGCCGGTCCCTCCGGCACCCAGCGCCGAACCCAAGGACACGGACCCGACTGGCACCCCGTCGCTCGACAGGACGGAAGTCAACAAACCGGCCGAGGGTGAACCGACGCCGGCTATCAGTCCGGAGCCGACGCCGGCAGAACCGCCGACCGGGCCCGAAAACAGGAGCGCCTGATGGCGGTCTGATGGGGCGGACGGTCGGCCCTCAGGCATGGTGAGTCACACACCGCACGCATCTTCCGGGAAGCGTGCGGTGTTTTTGTGCGCCGACCTGGGACGGTGAAAGGCTCGGTCATTCTGAGCCGGTTGTAGTGTGGACAAATCCATGCCATGGATGGGCCCATTCGCATGGACTGTTTACCCCCTCACCGTGCAGCGGTTACATCCCGCAATTGGCCGAAGGCCACTATCAACGTAGCCTGGGGCACCGCCCCAGGAAATCGAAGCCATAGCACACGTTTGGCTGAAGGCCAAACGCACCTACGGCATGGTCTCCCAT
>JAAYDI010000136.1 GCA_012729315.1 Planctomycetaceae bacterium | reverse complement strand
TTGCCCCAGGCTACGTTGATAGTGGCCTTCGGCCAATTGCGGGATGGAACCGCTGCACGGTGAGGAGGTAGACAGTCCATGCGAATGGGCCCATCCATGGCATGGATTTGTCCACTACAACCGGCTCAGAATGACCGAGCCTTTCACCGTCCCAGCCGTGCTGAAGGAGCGGACCGGTTAGCCCAATTGGAAACGATCGGAAACAGAAACGATCGGAAACAGAAACACTGACTCCAGGCGTGCCTGCGGCACGTACCACCCATGACGCCACGTGCGGTCCATTGCGGCCTCGGCGGCCGCCGGTCAGTTGGTCGCCTTACGGCTCGGCCACCCCATCGTGGACGGTTCTCCACCCAGGGTGCGCCGCGAAGCGCGGCGACCCTGGGCTGTGGAGTGTAACGCCTTCGACGTACTCAGAGGCTCACCTGTGTTTCCCGCCCCACCCGATTGAATGGCCCGGCAGTCAGTTGTAGGCTAGAAACTCCACTTGCTCTGGCTTACTTCCGAGGGAGACCCACACCGATGTCTCGTTGCACCCCACTGTGCCTGCTGGCCTTGCTGACGCTGACCTGTCTTTCTTCTGCCTCAGCGGATCCGCTGCGGCTGGCCGAGGGCGGAAAAACGCGTTATGTGATCGTGGTCGATCCGGCAGCGACCGCGGCGGAACAGCACGCCGCGCAGGAGCTGGCGGCGTTTCTCCAGCAGGTGACGGGGGCAGCGTATCCGGTGCAGACGACGACTGATGTGCCGGCGGGTCCGCTGCTGGTGGTCGGACCGGGCCGCGTGGCGCAGCAGATCGCTCCGCAACTGAACCTCGAGGGGCTCGCGCCTGACGGCATTGTGATCGAGACGGTGGGGGAGCATCTGCTGCTGGCCGGCGACCGCCCGCGTGGCACGCTCTATGCCGTCTATACGTTCCTGGAAGACACCGTCGGCTGCCGCTGGTGGTCGCCGCAAGCCAGCACCATTCCGAGCCTTCCCGACCTGGCAGTGCCTGAGCAGCACGTGCGATACGTGCCGCCGTTGGAATATCGCGAGTCGTTCTGGGCGGACGCCTTCGACGGCGACTGGGCAGCCCGCAACAAGTGCAACGGCGACTCGGAACGATTGCAGGAACAGCACGGCGGCAAGATCCGTTACGGCGGGCCGTCCTTCGTACACACGTTCGCCGCTCTGGTGCCGCCGGCAGAGTATTTTGCGGAGCATCCGGAGTACTTCAGCGAGGTCAACGGCAAGCGTCTCGACGGGTACGCCCAGGTGTGCGTGACGAACGAAGAGGTGAAGAAGCTGATCACGGCCAAGGTCCTGAAGTATCTGCAGGACGACCCCACCGTGCAGATCATCTCCGTGTCGCAGAACGACTGTGACAACCATTGCCTGTGCGCCACCTGCAGGAAGCTGGAGGAGGAAGAAGGTTCTCCCGCCGGGCCGTTGTTGCACCTGGTCAACTACGTGGCGGCGGAGGTGGGCAAGCACTACCCCCACGTGGCGATCGACACGTTGGCGTACCAGTACACACGCAAGCCGCCACGGCATGTCAAGCCGCTGCCCAACGTCATCGTGCGGCTGTGCAGCATCGAGTGCGACTTCGCCCAGCCGCTCACGGCCGAGACCAATCAGGCATTTGCGGACGACATCCGCGGCTGGTCGAAGCTCTGCAATCGTCTCTACATCTGGGACTATGTCACTAACTTCGGCCACTATATCCAGCCGCATCCGAATCTGCGCGTCCTGGGCCCCAACATCCGGTTTTTCGTACAGCACGGGGTGCGGGGGATCTTCGAGCAAGGCGCCTACAACACGCGCGGCGCCGAGTTCGCCGAATTGAAGGCGTGGGTGCTGGCCAGGTTGCTGTGGAATCCGCAGCTGGATGACCAGGCGCTGATCCGCGAATTCGTCACCGGTTACTACGGCGCGGCCGCCCCGCCGCTGCTGGAATACATCCGGCTGATCCACGACGAAGCCGAAGCGCACAAGACCTACCTGTCGCTCGGCAGTTCCGTGACTGCCAGCTTCCTGAATCTGGCTATGCTGGCCCGAGCCGAAGAGCTGCTCCGTCAAGCCGAGGCAGCCGTGCAGAACGATCCGGTGCTGCTGCAGCGCGTGCAGGTGGCCCGACTGCCGGTGCGGTATGTGTGGGCGATGCGCTGGTACGAGCTCCAGGAGCAGGCGGCAGGGGAAAACATCGCCTGGCCTGGCCCGCCTGACTACACGGAGAACTGCCAGACGTTTCTGGAGGTGGCCAAGTCGGCCGGCATCACATTGATCTCCGAGGGTGGGCGTCTGGACAACTTCGAGCGCCGGACCATCGGCCTGGGACGCACCGGTTCACCGCCGCCGCCCGGCTGCGAGACACTGGCACGCGACCGGTGGATCGACCTGCAGGACGCCACCTGCAACCTCGCCAACGAGGGTAACTGGGTAACGATCCAAGCGGACGACGCCGCCTCGGACAAGACGGCCGCCCGCCTGCCCGGCAACCACACGCAGTGGGCGGTACAGCACCCGTTGCAGAACAGACCGATCGCCGCCGATGCGACCTACGAGGTGTACGCCTCGATCCGCGTCGAAAAGACAGGCAATGACGGATTGGCGTTCAGTGCCGGCGTGTACGACACGAAAAACCGTGTCGGCCTGGCACACCTCAGCCGCTCGTGCAACGAGATCGCGGACGACACGTACCAGGTCTACAAACTCGGCACCACCAAGCTCCACAACGACGTGTATCTCTGGGTCGCGCCTCCGGGGAACCCCGAGAACGTAAAGCACGTGTGGCTGGACCGGTTCTGGCTGGTGCGGCTGCAGTGACCCGTTGATCGCGTCAGCGGCGACGTGTGGCGATCAGTTCGCTGATGGCGTTCAGGATAATGTCGTGCCACATGTACGTGAATAGCAATTGGTATCGTGGCAGCAAGCGCATTTGTTCCTGTGTCGATAGAAGTCGCGTTTCGTGACCTGTTCGCGCCACGCGCGCTGTCGTCTTGAGCCGCAACGCGGCGGGTCAAGCACAGCCCGGGGTAAGCCACGCCTCGCGGCGCCATCCCCGGGTACGCGTGCCCGCGAACATGTCGGTCGAGCCACGGACACCGCGCTGAACCGGCGGTCGCCGAGACCGAGACCGAAAACAGCCGCGGCCGCGCTTCCGGGCACAGCCGGCTTGCACTGTGGCAAGCCACCGCGCCTGTGACACTTTCCTGTCACCCTATGGTACAGACGCTGGTGGCGGCCGCGTCTGTGGACGGGGGCGGCGTGCGGGCCCCAGGCACACGGAGGGCAGGTTCCCGATCCTGGACGGCCGTCTCAAATCAGGAACGCATCCGGGCCGGCGCCGGGTACGCCAGGCGCCGCGCAAGCGCGCAACTGCAATCCCCAACTCAGTTTCGGTGATTCCGCCAGGTTCCCCACTCCCGTGGCACGCCAAGTGCGTTTTATACCTGCCGCGGCGACCATGTGTCTGGCCGTGGAACAGCGAAGAGCCCCATCGGAGGACGGACAGATGATGCATTTCGGGCGCAAGCCACGAGTTGTCTATACGGCCCGTTCGACGGCGCGAGCCCGGACGGATTTGACGAACGCGATCCTGACCGGCGCAGATCTGCGCGGCGTGGACTTACGGGATGTTCGAGGGCTGACTCACGCGCAGTTGCTGACAGCGCGCATCGACGCCAGCACGCAGTTGCCGCTGCTGCTGCGCATTGCGTTGGCCGTGCAACGCTTCACGCGCCGGTGGCGCACCTCCCGCTGAGGGCGGCGTTTGCATCGCCGCCGCCACCCCGCCCCCTGCCACACGGCCAGCGCGGGAGCGTGACTTCCCAACCTTGCCGCCTGCCGGTATATTGGCGCCCGTATGTACATTAGCGCCCAGGCAGCGTGGCCGAATTCGCTCAGGGGCGTGTTTCCATGGGGTGCGTGTGTGCGGACGGCGGGCAACGTGAGTGCAACATCTGATACTCGGGACGAGCCTTTTCTGGTCGAGCCCATTCGGACCTACTGCCATGTGGAGGTGAATCCGCAGCTGGCTGACACGGCCTGGGACCGGCTGGAGGAAGCGGCGCGGGGGGCGGTCCAGGCGATTCGAGCAACGGGCCGTTCGCACCTGCTGATTGACCTTTCCGATCTGGAGACGATCGGGAGCGGCACGGTCGCATCGCTGGTGCGCATCTGGAAGACGCTGGACAAAAAGCGGCGTCGCTTCGTGGTGGTCAGTCCCAGCGATCGGGTGCGGAAGGAGTTGGAGTCGGCCGGGCTGCAGAAACTCTGGACAATCGTCACGAACCGGGAGGAAGCGGCCTATGAGTTGGGGGTTTCGCGCAGGGCTGAACTGGAAGAACGCGAGTTGCGCACCCTGGCGCTGACCGCCTTCCCCTGCGCACTGCTCGCCGTGCTGGCCATGGTCATGATGCACTACTTCGGCCGGGAGGCGATCCAGGTCAACTCGCAGCTTGCAGCACTGCTGCTCGCCGCCGTGTCGTTGACCGTCGGCATCCTTTCGGTCCTGAAGGATTCCGGCTTCCGCCGTGTGCTGGCGGTGTTGGCGATCCTGATCAGTCTGGGCGTGCTGTCCACGTTGTTCTTCGAACACAACACCCTGCGTCTACCGTTTACAGCCGCATCCCAGCTTGAGAGTAAATCGCCATGAGTGGGTCAAGGATTCCCAACACGGCTCTGGCGGCCGAATTGACCGAGTTGCTCACTGTCGTGGATCCCTACGCAGTAGCGGACGTGATCCTGCGGCGCGCTTTCGACCATCGCGCGACAGACGTGCATCTGGATCCGACGCCCGCCGGGCTGCGTGTGCGGTTTCGCGTCGATGGCCGCTTGCAGGACATTGTGCCGATACCGGCTGCGGCCCGCAACAACGTGCTGTCACGCATCAAAGTTCGCGCCGGAATGGACATCACCGAGCGGCGTGTGCCCCAGGACGGACACATCTCGGCGGAAGAGGTCGACGGGATTGCGCGCAGCATTCGGGTGAGCAGTCTGCCGACCATCTACGGCGAGCGGCTGGCGCTGCGCATGATGCCCGATCCCGAGGAGTTCTCGCGGCTGGACGACCTGGGACTGTTCGATAATCAGCTGGACATGGTGCAGAGTCTCCTGAGTTGTCCCTACGGCCTGGTGCTGATCGTCGGCCCTGTGGGCGCCGGGAAGAGCACGACCCTGTTCAGCCTGCTGCGGGAGCTGAATTTGCCCGACCGCAGCCTGGTGACGATTGAGGATCCGGTGGAGCGGCTGCTGCCGGGCGCCAATCAGATCCAGGTCCAGAGCAAGACCGGGCTGAGCTTCGCGGTGGCGCTGCGCGGCGTGCTGCGTCAGGACCCCGACATCCTGGGGATCGGCGAGATCCGCGATGCCGAGACGGCGGCCATCGCCTGCCAGGCGGCCATGACTGGCGTGCTGGTCCTGTCGACGCTGCACGCGGGGAGCGCCGTGTCGGCCCTGGCGGTGCTGCGCCAGTTCGGCGTGCACCCGACGGTGCTCGGCGATGGCCTGCGCGGCATCGTGTCGCAACGACTCGTGCGCCGCGTGTGTGCCGACGCACGCGAAGAGTATGTGCCCGACGACGAGACGTGCCACCGGCTGGGCCTGCCACGCGGCCAGACCACGGTGCGGGGGATCCCCGCCGACAGTAATTTTCAGACCGGATACATGGGCCGCATTGGCGTCTTCGAAACGTTGCCCGCTACGTTTGCCGTCCGCGATGCCATCGGGCGTCATGCCTCGACCGATACCATCCGACAGATCGCCATCGACGAGGGGATGGTGACTCTGGAGGACAGCGCGCGGCGGCACGTGCAGGAGAAGACGACCTCGGTCGACGAGCTGGAGCGGATCATGCTGGACCTGCGACTGCAGTATTGACATGTCCCCGGTCTTCGCTGCGCGCTAGCAACACATGTTCCAGGCGCGCCCCCTCATTCAGCTGAACCGCTGCAGCGTCTGGGCAAACAGGTCCGCCTGCCGGTCGACATCGTCGGTATCGAAGTAATTGGTCTTGAGCATCACGATGCGCGGCTGAATCGATTCCCAGACTGGACACAGGCCGCGCTCGTAGCGCGGAAGCCGGCCGGCGAAGTGGGGATAGCGTTCCGGCGTCCGGTCGACCGCGGCGTTCAGGCTGGCGAACACCGGTTCCAGGTGCGCCGGTTGATAGCTGCCGTAGAATCCGTCCCCTCCCAGCTCGATAAAGGTGGACAACAGATCGGCCCAGACGATATCGTCGCGCAGGATGCGGACCGTGTAGGTCCAGTAAGCGTTGAGGTAGCCGTCGGGGGTCTTCTGAGGCACAAGCCAGGAGCAGTCGCTCACGACACGCTGCCAGGCCTGTGCACAGTACGTCCGCATGGCGGCCAGTTCCTCGATCCGCTCCAGTTCGGCCAGGGCCACGGCGCAGGCGATTTCCGGCAGCCGCTGGTTCCATCCGAGGCAATCGTGCCGTTGATAATCCGGCTGGCACCGCAACTGCTCGGACACCACGGTGCTACCCGGTTTCACCGACAGATCCTTGAAGCCGAGTGTGGCGGCCTTCCGCGCCGCGAGGGCCAGCGTGTCATCGCTGCAGATCAGGATTCCGCCGTCGCCGCACGTGACGGTCTTGGAGGCCTGGAAGCTGAAGCTGGCGAAGTGGCCGATCGAGCCGGCCACGCGCCCGTGGTACTCGCCCAGCACGCATTGGGCGTTGTCTTCGATCAGCACCAGGTCGTGCGTCTGAGCCAGTTGCATGAGCGGGTCCAGATCGGGAGGCAGACCGCAGATCGACACTGGGATGAGCGCGCGTGTGCGGGGCGTGATGTGTTGCCGCACAGCTTCGACACTCATTGTCCACGTGTCGGGATCGACATCGACCACGATCGGAACGGCATTGCACTGCAGGACCGCGGCAGGGGTAGAGAACACGGTAAACGCGGGCACAATCACCTCGTCACCGACCCCCACGCCGGCGGCCAGCAGCGCGCTCTGCATGGTCGCGGTGCCGTTGCAGTGCGCGATGCCGTACGTGTGGCCGAAGCGCTCGGCCCACTGCCGTTCCAGACGTCCGGTCATGCCCACCGAGTGGGCGTTATGGAAACCGAAATCGAGCACCTGCCGGACATACTCGTATGCCTGGGGTGCCACGCGCGGAATGCGTTTTTGACGGCCCGTCATCGGTTCCTGCCTCCTTGGCCTCGCCAGCCCGTTTTTCTGGTTTCGCCCACGGTCATCTGGCCGTAGGCACATGATCCGCCTAAATTGACACAATGTCCAGCACCCTTCCTGCAGTGGACCCGATTATGAAACGTGAACATGCTTCCCGCGCCTGGCTGGTGGTGGCCATGCTCTGGCTGGTCGCGCTGTTGAACTATCTCGACCGCCTGATGATCACGACCATGCGCGACTCGATCAAGGAAGCGATCCCGATGACGGACGCCGAGTTCGGGCTGCTCACGTCGGTCTTTCTATGGGTCTATGCCGGACTCAGCCCGGTAGCGGGCTTCCTGGCCGACCGGTTCCCCCGCAGCCGCGTGCTTGCCGGCAGCCTGCTGCTCTGGTCGCTGGTGACGCTGCTGACCGGCCAGGCCCGCACGTACCACCAGCTGCTTGCCGCGCGGGTGCTGCTGGGCGTCTTCCAAGCCTCGGCCATTCCAGCCGCGCTGGCGCTGATTGCCGACTACCATCGCGGGCCGACGCGGTCGCTGGCCACCGGGATCCACGAAACGGGGATCTTCATCGGCGCGGCGATCAGCGGCATCGGCGGCGGGCTGGCGTTGCGTTGGGGCTGGGGTTCGGCGTTCACCATCTTTGGTACTGTCGGCATCGTCTATGCACTGCTGCTGGCGGTGACGCTGTCGGATGTTTCGGAGCGGGCCCCCGCGCCGGAGAGCGCCGAGCCGCGAGTTCCCCGCACGACCCTGCGTGAGGCGCTGGCCAGCCTGTGCGCCCAGCGCGATTACTGGCTCCTGGCCGTCTACTGGGGGCTCTTGGGCGTGGCCGGCTGGGCAATCGTCGGCTGGCTGCCCACCTACTTGAAGGAACGCTTCGCCCTGGACCAGGGGACGGCCGGGTTGTCAGCCACCGGCTACCTGTTCATCGCCAGCCTGCTGGGCGTCCTGTTCGGCGGATTCTGGGCCGACCGGTGGAGTCGCAGCAACCCGCGTGCGCGCGTGCTGGTGCCGCTGCTGGGCCTGTGTGCGGCTGCCCCCGCCGTGCTGCTGGCGGCCCAAACCAACGTGCTGTGGGTGGCCCTGGCCAGTATGACGGTCTATGGATTCACGCGGGTGTTCGGCGACGCGAACATGATGCCAATGCTCTGTCTCGTGGTCGATCCGCGCTATCGCGCCACCGGCTACGGATTGCTGAACCTGTTCAGTTGTGTGATGGGTGGACTGGCGGTCTACGCCGGGGGCAGTCTGCTGGATCGTGGCCTGAGCCTGGATATTCTGTTCCAGGTATCCGCCGGCATCCTGGTGATCTGTGCCGTGTGTCTGATCCCCGTCGCACCGCGCCAGCCGCCGGTGCGTCTTACCACGTAGTGCTGCGCTGTGGAGTTCTATGCGATGCGTCTGGATGACCTGATCTGGTCGGCCACGCCGACCCCGTTTCTCGCTGATGGATCGCTGGACGATGGTGCGCTGGAGCGTCTTGTGGCGCAGCATCGTCGCCTGGGTGTGCAGGGCTTGTTCCTCGGCGGCACTTGCGGTGAGGGGCCCTTCATGCCGAACACCCAGCGTGCGGAACTGGTGCAGACGATCCGCCGCTTGAATGGCAGTGCGCTGCACTTGGCCGTACAGGTCTCCGACACGTCGGCCAGGCGGGTGCGCGAAAACACCGCCCAGGCCGTCGATGCAGGAGCCGACTCGGTCGTGATCGCGGCTCCCTGGTTGCGCTCGTTTGTGAATCGGGAGTTCGCCCGGCGGTACTTTTTCGAGTCGCTGGAGACGCCCTGCCCGGTGCCGATCGGGATTTACATGCTGCCCCAGCCGCCGGAGACCGGTATCGACCTGGCGCTGTGGCAGGAGATCGTCGAGCACCCGCAGGTGAAGTACGTCAAGGACTCGACGAACTCGGACGACTGCTGCCACATGCTGCTGTCGGTCAAACGCCGCCGCGGCGAACTGGTGGTGCGCTCCGGATACGAATTCGACTTCCTCAGGCCGCTCCAGGCAGGTTACGACGGCTGCCTGCTGGGAACAGCCATCCTTAACGCCGGGCTGATGGCCCGCGCCGCACGCGCCCTGCTCGACGGCGACCTGGCCACCGCCCGCGTCTGGCAGGAACGCAACAATCAGCTGCTCTATGACCTGTTCCGCCCGGACCTGTCCGCCTGGATGAGCGGACTGAAGTACGCCTTGTGCCGCGTCGGGATCTTCAGCACCGAGTATTCCCACCTGGCCGACCCACTCACCGCTGACGATCGACGCCGCATCGACGCCGCTCTGGAACGTGAACGTGCGTACCTCTAAGCAGCCTACGTCACCAGGAAACGGCAGATCATTGGGGATGACGTGATGGATTCGCTGGACTACTTTATGTTTATGTGAAAGGGGAATTTGTGCGAGGGGTGTTGAGTGACGCCGAGTCGAGGTCCGAACATGCTTGAAGTAAACCAGCCCAGGAACAGAACGGTGGTCGTATTCAGCGGTGCTGGACTGTCGGCCGAGAGTGGCATCGCCACATTCCGCGATTCCAACGGCCTGTGGGAGAATCATCGGGTCGAAGACGTAGCCAGTCCTGACGGCTGGAGACGCGACCCGGCACTCGTTTTGAATTTCTACGAACTGCGATTTCGGGCAGTGCAAGCCGTACAGCCCAATGAAGCCCACCGCAGCATCGCTCGTTTGCAGGCCAAGTTCAACGTCCTGAACATCACCCAGAACATTGATGATCTGCTGGAGCGGGCGGGCTGCGAAACTGTCGTGCATTTGCACGGGCTCATCACCAGACGGAAGTGCGAGTTCCACCGGGACATTTTCGGCGACGGCTACTACACCTGCGATTTCAAGGCTCATCAGGATGTCCCCGTCAAGCTCGGTGATCTATGTCCGAGATGCGGCGGACAACTGCGGCCAGATGTGGTCTGGTTTGGCGAGGCTGTGGACCTCGATTATCACCAGCTTTCGTTGCTTGTGGACGAACTGCAACGCCACGATGGCGTTTTCATCTGCGTCGGCACATCGGCCCAGGTTCAACCGGCCTCGCACCTGATCCCGATTTTCTCCTCGGTGAAGCGCAAGTACATCATCGACGTGAAAACACGGCCTACCGGCGACTACACTCTGCTGGAAGGTACGGCCACAACCATGATGAAGCAGCTGGTGGATGAGCTGATGGGAGAATAGTTTCCCACTCTGATTTCCTCTGATTTCAGACACTCTGGTTTCGTTGTATGAGTTTCTGTCGCGAAGCGACGTCACTAACACAGCCCAGGGCGGCGGCCCTAACGGGAACAAAACGCGCGTCTTCCACGTCTGCAGACCACCACGCTCCTGTCGGTGCGCACGCTCCCACCGTGCCCCTCCTGTCGTGTCCTCCCGTCAGCCACGGCATCCCCAGCCGTCCACCCGCAACGCGGCTGTCCCCTGTGCCGCACCCGCGGCAACGAAATCAGAGCGGCAACGAAACCAGAGTGTCTGAATTCTTTGTCTGACTTCTTTTCACTGCGGTCGTCTTGCAGTCGAGCAGCGAACAGGCGAGTATGCAGGCGTAGCGTGCCGTGCCCGGTCGGCCATTTTTTGCCGTTTCGCCCGGAAAGGGGATCACCATGCGTGCTCGTCGAGCTGCCTTCGCGTCGGTCGGATCTGGATCGCAGAGCCTGCTGCTGGTACTGGTGCTGCTGGGCGCCTGCGTGCCGTGGAGCCGCGCGTGGGCGGACGCGTCCCCTGCTGCTGCTCCGCTCCAGCTTCAGTGTCTGACCTGCGAGCACCTGCAGAATCCGGCGGGTATCGACGTGCGGCAGCCGCGGCTGAGCTGGATCCTGGAGAGCGATCGGCACGACCAGCGGCAGGCCGCCTACCGCGTCCTCGTGGCCAGCTCGCCAGAACAGCTGGCACAGCAGGCTGGCGATCTGTGGGACAGCGGCAAGGTCGCCTCGGACCAGTCGATTTTCGTCGAGTACAACGGCGCGCCATTGGTCTCGCATCAGCAGTGCTTCTGGAAGGTCATGGTCTGGAACCAGGATGATCAGCCGTCGGCGTGGAGCGCCGTGGCCAGCTGGTCCGTGGGGATACTCGAGCCGAGCGAGTGGGGTGGGCAATGGATCGGGTACACCAGGCAGATGACGCGGGACCTGCCGCCTGACCATCCAGCAGCGGGTCTGTCGCTGCAGGGTGTCGCCTGGATCTGGGCGGGTGACAGCCAGAGCGATGGGATGTCTCCAGCGGGCACCTGCTTTCTGCGCCGCGGTTTCGATCTGCCGGCCGACGCCCATATCAAGTGGGCATACATCGCGCTGGCCGCTGACGATCGCTGCCGCCTGTGGGTCAACGGCACTCAGGCAAGCGCCAGCTCTCCGGCCGCCGATGCCTCTCAGTATATCCTGGAGCAGGAGCTGACCGAGAAGCTGCGTCCTGGCCGCAACGTGCTCGCTGTCGATGCCACCAACGACGCGGATGGACCAGCGGGCTTCGCCGCCAAGGTGCTGGTCGTGCTGAGCGACGACCGGCAGTTGACACTGGCGACTGACGCGCAGTGGAAAGGGTCCCCGACCGGTGGCAGCAACTGGCAGCGTCCCGACTTCGACGATTCCCAATGGGCCGCGGCGCGGGAAGTTGCCCCCGTCGGCACACCGCCATTGCCCACGCCACGGGCCGGCTTCTACCCCGGCTGGTCACAGACGGCGCCCAGCCCCGTGCTGCGCAAGAGTTTCACGGTCGACAAGCCGGTTCGCCGCGCAACGCTGTATGTCTGCGGCCTGGGCTACCACGAGCCGTACCTGAACGGGACCAAGGTAGGCGATCACGTCCTGGACCCCGCGTTCACCCGTTACGATCGGCGCGCCCTGTACGTCACACACGATGTTTCCCAGTTGGTCCAGGAGGGCCGTAACGCGCTCGGTGTGATGCTGGGCAATGGCTGGTACAACATGCACACTCGTGCCACGTGGGACTTTGACCAGGCGCCGTGGCGCGGTGAACCGCGGGCACTGGTGCATCTGCGGATCGAACACCCGGACGATTCCGTGTCGACGATCGTGAGCGATTCGTCCTGGCGCGCGCGAACCGGGCCGGTGCTGCTGGATGGGATCCGCGCCGGCGAGTTTTACGATGCGCGCCTGGAACTGCCCGGCTGGGCAACCCCCGACTGTGACGACACGGAGTGGGACCAGCCAGCCATCGTCAGTCCGCCCGGTGGCGTGCTGTCTGCTCAGATGCTGGCGCCCATCCGCGTCTGGAAGACGCTTGAGCCAGTGAGCGTCACGCAGCCCCGCCCCGGCGTGTTCGTGTTCGACCTGGGCCAGAACATCGCCGGCTGGGCGCAGCTTCACGTCCAGGGTCCGCGCGGCACGCAGGTCACGCTGCGCTATGGCGAGACGCTCGACAGCGAGGGGATGGTCGATCGGAGTGCCATTGACGTGTACGTGTTCCAGGGCGTGTTCCAGACCGACAACTATGTGCTCAAGGGGATCGGCAACGAGGTGTGGGAGCCGCGTTTCACATACCATGGATTCCGGTACGTTGAAGTGACCGGCTTTCCGGGCACCCCCGATCTGACCAGCTTGCGGGGGCGCGCGGTGCATACGAACTTCCCGGAGGCCGGGTCGTTCGCCTGCTCCGATCCGCTGCTGTCCCGGATCCAGGAACTGACGCTGTGGAGCTACCGGAACAACTTCCACGGCTATCCTACCGACTGCCCGCAACGCGAGAAGAACGGCTGGACCGGCGATGCGCAGCTGGCGGCCGAACAGGCCATGTACAACTTCCACAACGCCGCCGGCTATGCCAAGTGGATCCAGGACATGGCGGACGAGCAGCGGGAGAGCGGCGAGGTGGCCGCCATCGTGCCCACGGCCGGCTGGGGATATGCCTGGGGCAACGGGCCGGCCTGGGACAGCGCGCTGGTGCTGATCCCCTGGTATGTCTACACCTACTGCGGCGACCTCCGGATACTGCACGACCACTACGACGCCATGCGGCGGTACGTCGACTATGTACAGCAGAAATCAGAGGGCCTGATCGCCGATTTCGGGCTGGGGGACTGGGTGCCGGCCAAGACAGAGACACCCCGGAAGATCACGTCCACCGGTTACTTCTACCGCGACACGCTGGTTGTGGCAGAAACAGCCCGCCTGCTCGGCAAGGAAGCCGATGCCCGGCACTATGCGGAGCTGGCGGAACAGATCCGCGCCGCGTTCCTCAAAGCGTTCTGCACACCGGACGGTTCGGTCGGCAACAACAGTCAAACGGCGCTCAGCTGCGGCCTGTACCAGGGGTTGATTACCGGCGATCAAGTTCCGCCGGTCGTCACCAGGCTGGTGGACAGCGTGCGCGCCGCCGACGATCACCTGGACTTCGGGATCCTGGGTGCAAAGTACCTGTTCCACACGCTGAGCGACCATGGGCAGCACGCCCTGGCCTATCGCATCGCCACCCAGACTACGCCACCCAGCTATGGCGATTGGATCGCACGTGGCGCGACGACGCTGTGGGAGGATTGGCCCGGCGTCGGGTCGCTCAACCATATCATGTTCGGCGACATCAGCGCGTGGTTCTATCAGGAGCTGGCCGGCATCCATGCCGATCCGGCGCATCCCGGGTTCAAACAGTTCATCGTGCGCCCGCGACTGGTCGACGGACTCAGCTGGGTGCGTGCCCATCACGACTCGCCGTACGGTCGCATCGGCGTGCATTGGGAGCGTGACGCGCGCGGGGTGCTGACGCTGAACGTGCAAGTCCCGGTCAACACGACGGCGACGATCCATGTTCCGGCTGGCGATCAGGCGCAGGTGGAGCTGTACCGCGTCACCGCAGATGCCGCCAACACGCTGGTACCACTCCCGCGTGCAAGCCTGCTGGTTGATCCAGCATCCGGCCAAGTAGCAGCCGGCGAGCCGGGTTACGTCAGCGTGCGAGTCGGGTCGGGCGCGTACCGGTTCGTCGCGAAGTGACGCCACGCAGAAGTGACGCCACGCACCGGGCGGCAAGCCGCGCCCGCATCAACCATCCGGCAACCCGCGGATCATGTAGGCCTGCAGCAGTCCCGACTCGTCCGAGTTGAAGAACGCCAGCGTGCCATCCGGGGAGAGGAACGGGTGGATGTGCGCGCCCTTGGCGCACGTTGACTTCGGGCTGAACAGGTAGGTGAACTTGCGTATCGGCTCGTCGCCCGGCGCACCGAGTTCGGCCAGGTAGATCTGAGCGTGTTCGTTGAGCGTCCCGGCATCGGAGACCAATCGCCGGCCGGCGATGTCCGTGGCGAAGTGGTAGAAATGCGGACGGGGAAAGGTCCGGCTGAGGTCATTACGTACTCCTCCCGGCGTGCGGCTCCCCACGTGACCCGCGTGCGGAGCCGGTTTCCCTTCGATCAGCTGCGCTTCGGAAGGCTGGCGGCAGCCGGTGCTGGTAATCGCCCACGTAGTTCGGCCGCGCCAACACTGGTGCCCCTGACAGGCCTCGTTCCCGTCGCGGCCCCACGGCAGATCGCGGAAATCGCTGCCATCGTCACGGATCACATGTATGTCGGCGCCCGCACCACCGACCAACTGCGTGATGGCGCCGTCGGCCGTGGCCACGTTGCCGTGGTTCTCCTGAACCAGAATATCACAGGCCGCCGCAGGGTCGGTCGAGCGGCAATACTGGGGGTGCATGTTGCACCAGGTCGGGCCCTGCAGGATCAACCGCACCGTGGCCTGTTCCACGTCGAAGACCATCAGCCCGAAGGGCGCATCGGGCGTCTGGCCATCACCCAGAAACGCCGATAGCGCCAGCCGCCGGCCATCGCTCGAGATCGTGGACAGCGGGTAGATGTGACTGGGGCGGAACCGGGTATCCTCCAGCGGTGCATCGACCACCAGGATCGTCTGCCGGTCGCTGCCGTCGAGATTGACGCGTTTGAGCGTCAGCCGGCCACCTCCCACCTTGGTCTCGTTGACGAAGTAGTACAGGTACTTGCCATCCGGCGACACGGACGCGGCGGTTGCACCGGTCTCGTCCGTCAGCGGGTGGAGCGTGCAGCCGTCGTCGATGTCGCACCGCAGGTACTGATGCTGCGGAAGGTTGCACAGCGGTGCACGTCGAACTCGCCCCGGAAAACTGTCTGCTGGATGCGTTAAAGTGCAGCGCATTGGCGCTGCCAGATCTACGGGCACAACTCCTGATGCCTGCTTTCGGAACCCTCGGGAGGCGCGGGTCGTGCGGCAGTTGCTCTCCCCGGCCGTGCCGTGCCGGACCGCACGGTCACTCACTGGGGAACCTTGAGCTGGTCCCCCTTCTCCGAGATGATGCGACGGTACCAGGCTTCGCCGTATCCGGACTGTTCCACTTTCGGGTTGCGGTGCGGGGGGTTTACCGACTTGATGTTCCCATCCAGGTACTTGACGAACAACTGGCGGTACAGCTCGCGCCAGCGCTGCACTGTCTCGTCGCCCTGCTGCACGCTGTACTCCGTCAGGTACTCCACAGCCCGCTGAGGGTCCTCCTGGTAAAGCGTCTCGGCCGCCTTGTCAACTGCGGGCGTGTCAGCCAGGAACTTGCCTTCCAACTCCTGCTGTACCCCCTGCACGTCGGCAATGATGTCGCGGTAACGCGTGTAGGCGAGATTAGACACCTGATTGAAGACCCAGAACGCGGCATCGTCCGACCACGTCATCATGTCGCCGTTGCCCACCGCGTATGAATGCGGCGCGCGCGTGATCGACCCATACATCGGCACAAACACCGTGCTCTTGGCATCGTCGACGCCGAACCACAGAATGCCCCCCACCGGATCCGGCAGCCAGGACCGGCTTTGAGCGACGAACACAAACCCGGTCTGCTGCGTCGCCACGGCCCGTTCGTTCAGATACTTCTGGCCGTCGACCGTCCACGTCAGTGGCCGCCAGCGGTACGGCAGCGCATAGGGACCTGCGCCGATATCCTGGGACATGTCCAGCGGCGTCCCCTCGAACGTGTTGCGCATGAAGGCAAACATGTCGTTCACCGTAACTTTCCGCTGCGGTTGAATCCACAGCGGCATACGGCGGGTCAGGTCGCGGCCCAGCGCATAGTCGACATACTGATCCATCCCGTCATGCACCTGGCGGAAGATGGCCCACACACGCGCTTCACAGAAGCGAGCGCTCTGGAAATCGAGCGGCGCGTACACATCGGAAAAACTGAAATCCTGGTCCTCCCCGGCAAACCAGTTCTTGTCGCGCGCAAAACTGATCACGTCGTGGGCGTAGATGACCTCCACCGCCGGCTCGTCGAACAGCTCGAACTGCTGCGACGTGATCGACGTCCGGCCGTCGGCCAGCGGGAACGTGCGGATGCGGGCGTGATTGGCGTGCCCCGAGATGTACCCGTCCGGGACACGCAGTGCGACCCAGACGGCCCCCTGATTACCCTCCCCTTTGCCGATCATTTCCATAATCCAGACCTCGTCCGGATCCGCGATCGAGAATGATTCACCACTGCTGTAGTACCCATGCTCCTGCACCAGGTCGGTCATGATCTGGATCGCCTGCCGGGCTGTGCTGGCGCGCTGCAGCGCAATGTATATCAGGCTGCCATAGTCCATGCAGGCGCCGGGCTGCGAACTCAGCTCCTCGCGGCCGCCGAACGTCGTCTCGCTGATCGCAACTTGATGCTCGTTGATATTCCCCACGACGTTGTACGTTTGCCGCGCCTGCGGAATCCGCCCCAGGTACTTGCCGGTATCCCACTCATGCACCTCCAGCAGCGTCCCTTCCTCCCACGTCGCGGCCGGCCAGTGGTACAGCTCTCCGTAGAGTACGTGGGAATCGGCCGAGTAGCTGATCATGGTCGACCCGTCGGCGGAGGCACCTTTGGTGACCAGGAAATTCGTGCAGGCGTCCGCCGCACCGCGCGCCATCGCCCACACGCTCACCGCCCCCAGGACAATGGTCACGGGAATCCGCTTCATCGTCATTACGCTCGCCTTCCACCAAGAAGTCACGGAGATACTGAAATCCGAGGCGTCCACAGCGGGCCGCCACTTGCCGCCCGACCTCGCCCCTGCCCTGACGCCGACTCTAACCGGCGCCCGCGCGCTTGGCAAGTCAGCTGACGTACCCCAGATCAGGTCTTTCACGTTGTCGTGCCATCACTGACAGTTTGAAAGTGGGACGGTGAAAGGCTCGGTCATTCCGAGCCGGTTGTAGTGGACAAATCCATGCCATGGATGGGCCCATTCGCATGGACTGCCTACCTCCTCACCGTGCAGCAGCGGTTACATCCCGCAATTGGCCGAAGGCCACTATCAACGTAGCCTGGGGCACCGCCCCAGGAAATCGAAGCCATAGCACACGTTTGGCTGAAGGCCAAACGCACCTACGGCATGGTCTCCCAT
>JAAYDI010000015.1 GCA_012729315.1 Planctomycetaceae bacterium | reverse complement strand
GCGCCGCGATTCTGCAGATAGTCGATCATCACCGAGTCGACGGCGACCGGATCGGTCGACAGGAACAGCGAGTTCGGATAGGGGTTCGTGATCCCTCGGCTGCCACCGGGATTGTCGGTTGGACCGCCCGCTCTCAGCCCGTACACGCCGTCGGCGACGACCAGCAGCGTCTTGTTATTGATGTAGCTGTGCCGGTTGAGCCTGATCAGCGGGTTCACGGCGGGGTCGGCGCTGCTGATGTTGGGATGCAGCACGGCAGGCGTTTCGACACTGCCCAGATGGTTCTTGAAGCTCAGCGAGACCTTTGCGTACGAATGGGTGCGCAGCAGCGGCATATTGATCAGATAGGTCGTGTCGCGCAGGACGCACGCGAAGCGGGTGCCCGCCACCGCGCCATCCCAGCACCCCGTGCTCTGCGTGACCAGCCTCACGTTGGGAAACCGCGCCAGAATTCCGCTCGAAAAGCCCGCCTGGAACGGGCGGCTGGCATCGTAGACGGTAATGTTCGCCTGGGCGACTCCGACCACCTCCACCAGCTGGCGAATGACCGCATTGACCACCTGGTAGTTGGGGTTGTGCAGCGAGAGATCGTGTGCGTTGTTGAAGTTGACTTTGATCGCGATCCTCTCACCGGCCGTGTAGTTTCGGCCGCCATTGTGGTTTCGGAAAATCTGCGACCACGCCCCGCCGACGGTCGCCTGCCCGGTGAGCTGCTTGACGGCCAGATCCATCATCTCTTCGACGGCGGCCGCGTTCACCCGCGCGTTGAGATTGGTGCTCCAACCCGTGGCGGCCCGGCTGTCCTGCACCCACGCCACCCGCGACGTCCCCTGGCCGATGGCCGTGGACACGAACTGGCGCTGCCAGTCCTCGACGGCCAGCTTGTTCAGGCCGCCCAGCGCCAGCGTGATCACACCGGCCAGCACGCCGATCCGGTAGATGAGCCGTCCCCTGGGGCCGAGCTTTCGTGAATACGCCGTGCCGACCAGCAGCGCGGCGACCCAGCCTAGCAGCACGGCTGTGTTGGCTGCCGCGGCCTTCTGGCAGGGATAGGCGAGGCGGCTGGGCTTCTGCCCGCTGCGCACAAACAGCCAGATGATGCTGGCTATCCCCACGATCACGAAAACGATTGAGGGTCGTTTCTTTTGTCCGGACTGGAGAAGGCGGGCTTCCTCATGCAAGCGATGCAGAAAAGCGTGTATAAACCTGGCAAGTGTTGAGTTGAGTCGATGAGACGGCCATCCCATGATGCAGAGATCTCCCCATTGGCGTAATGCGTTGGAGCGCATTCGCACCTGATCCACCCGTAGCCAAATTGTGGATCAAAGCGGGGAGATTTGTCAAAAGTATGATTTTGTTCAAATTTATCGGGTGAACAGTGCACTCAACGGCCGCGCCCTGCCGGCAAACCCGACGCCGCTATTCGCTGCAGACCGGGGTGTACTCGTCTTCGCCGAAGTAACGCTCCACCTCGACCGGCCCGAGATCGCGGTTGGCGATGGCGCAGGCGTCCGCGCTCCACGCATCGAGGGCTACCGTCCAGGCGCGCACCGTGCCATCCCAACCGGCCGAGACGACCATCCGGCCATCCGTGCTGAAGGCCACCCCGGTGGCCCAATCGGTGTGCGCTGCGAATGGTTGCCCGGCTGGCTGGCCCGTGGTGGTGTCCCACAGACGGAGCATAGTGTCGCGGCTCGACGACGCCAACCAGCGCCCGTCGGGGCTGAACGCCACGCCGAGGACCCAGTTGCTATGGCCGGTCAGCGGCGCGCGCAGCGGCTGCCAGGTGGCCGTATTCCAGATGATGATCGTGGTGTCGCGGCTGGCGGATGCCAGGCGGCGCCCGTTGGAGCTGAACGCCACGCTGGTGACCGGCCCGGTGTGGCCGGCCAGCGGCTCGCGCAGCGGCTCGAGCGTGGACGCATCCCACAGCCCGACGGTGCCATCCCGGTTGGCGGTGGCCAGGGCCAGTCCGTCAGGGCTGTAAGCTAGCCCGGCGATGCTGTTATCCGCACCGGCGTTCATGGCTGTGCCTGCGCGCTCGCCGGTGATCACGTCCCACACAATCAGCCGCCCGTTGTCCGCACCCGCTGCCAGCCGCGTCCCGTCGGGGCTGAACGCCACGCTGAGGACCGGGTGCGTGTGGCCGCGCAGCGGCCCCTGTACGATCGCGCCGCTGGCGGCATCCCAGACGATCACTGTCTGGTCGAAGCCGGCCGACGCGATCAGCGCCCCGTCGGGGCTGAACGCGACCGCGCTGGCCGAATCGTGGTGGCCCTGCAGGGTGAATTCCTCGGTCCCTGTGGCGAGATCCCACACGCGGACGGTGTTATCGTCTCCCCCGCCGGACGGGTTGCCGCTGGCCGAGGCGACCAGCGTGCCATCGGGACTGATGGCGACGCCCAGCACCGCGTCCTGGTGGCGGCCAATGACCTGTTCGAGATGGCTGGTGCGCCTCGTGTCCCACACGATCACGCGCATGTCCTCGCTCCCAGAGATGGCGGTGTGACCATCCGGGCTGAAAGCCACGCTCCAAACTGTATCGTTATGCGCGTCCAGCGGCGGGGTCAGCGGCCCTCCATTGGCGAGATCCCACAGACGCACGGTGTTGTCCGCGCTGCCGCTGACCAGCAGCGATCCGTCCGGGCTGAAAGCCACGCTCCGCACCCAGCCG
>JAAYDI010000135.1 GCA_012729315.1 Planctomycetaceae bacterium | reverse complement strand
GACGGTAACTCGCCGGATCATTATGCAAAAGGCACGCCGTCACACATTGTCGCAAAGCGACCATAGTGCTCCGACCGCTTGTAGGCGCATGGTTTCAGGTTCACTATCCTCCCCTAGGCAGGGGTTCTTCCCATCTTTCAGTCGCCCTACTGAGTTCACTATCGGTCGTTAGAGAGTATTTAGCCTTACGGGATGGTCCCCGTAGATTCAGTCGGGGTTCCACGTGACCCGACCTACTCAGGTACCCCTCGGGAGGCAACACTGCTGCCGCGTACGGGACTGTCACCCTCTGTGGCCGACCGTTCCAAGTCGTTCTGCTAGCAGGTTGCTTTGTAACTCCCATGTGAAGGGCCCTACAACCCCGCGGAGGAAAACCTCCACGGTTTGGGCTGTTCCCCGTTCGCTCGCCGCTACTCAGGGAATCGATTTTTCTTTCTATTCCTCCGGTTACTGAGATGTTTCAGTTCACCGGGTTGGCCGCAACACGCCTATGTATTCAGCGTGCGCTAATTCGGGTATCCCGGGATCAATACTCGTTTGTCAATTCCCCCGGGCTTATCGCAGACTTCCACGCCCTTCATCGCCTTCTAACGCCGAGACATCCCCCATGCGCCCTTGGTAGCTTGACCACAAAAATCCAAAACTCTCCTTCGCAACTCACACGCACCTCGCGGTGCGCGCTTGCTCCGGATCGACTCTCGTGATCGCTACCAACAACGATCTCTATTTTACGAGCTAGCTCGCCAGGCAGTGTTTGCCACCGCCTGACGACCATCGCGCTCTCGTACGAAACTTCAGTCACGCACCTGGGCTCGCCTCTGGCTCGCCCCCATGCGCCACCTTCGTCTCGTACCGAAGATGCCTACTACCGCTACAACCAAATTGTCAAAGATCCACCCGATGCTCTGTCGAGCGTCGGCACTGCCCTAATGGACAGAAGCCGCATCCCTGTCTTTGCAGAGTTGCGCTCGTTTCCGAGCTCAACTTGCTCAGGAAAGCGGCTTGCGTCCACTAGCCTCAACTGACGAAGCACCGAATTTAGCGATCGATTCTCGGGTTGTCAATCCAGCTGGCGGCGTTTGTCGAAAATCTTTTTTTCTGCCGCTGGCTGTCCCGCTATTACCCGTCCTATTTCCCGTCGCTCGCACGTTGGCTCGGACACTTCATGAGCCACACATTCTACGCGACATACTGGGCGACGGGAACCCCCCCGGGGGCCCTTTTTACCCAACGGCGGGCGGCGGTCCGCGCTGCCTTGCCAAGCGTACCCCTCCCCGGGAGCGCGTGGACAATCTGTTATCGGCATTGCAGATGGTCGTATTACAGGGAAAAAACGCCCTGAAGAGAGGGGAAGAGTACAGAAGAGAGGAGAGAAGAGTACAGAAGAGAGGAGAAAGGTCGAGCGAAAGCGATCGGCGCTTCGCGACACTTTCTCATCTCTCCCGCCCTGCCCCCGCTCTGCCCTTTTCCCGCGCTCTCTCTGCTCGTCTCCCGCGCGGTGTAGAACTGGCCAGCGGTATACCACCGGCGAGTGGAGCCGAAGGGACTCGAACCCTCGACCCTCGGCTTGCAAAGCCGATGCTCTCCCAGCTGAGCTACGGCCCCAGGGACAGAGCTTCCCGATCCGGTCTGACGGGAACCTCCGGGGGCTCCCTGGTCAGCAATCGGCAGTGGGCGCACGAAGATTCGAACTTCGGACCTCGTCGTTATCAGCGACGCGCTCTAACCAACTGAGCTATGCGCCCTGGCGGCGGAAAGAACCGCTCAGGTAGCCCCGAAACCGCTAATTGTAGATTTCCGGCGCCAGCTGTCAAACCGGCATAAATCGAGCTTGTCCCAGGGAGCCTTTTTGTCCTATCGTTATCGGCTGTGGAGCGTTGTGGGGATGCAGGTTTCTGATGGAGACCCGGAACGACGCTCTAAGTGACGTCAGGATATAGGGATTGGTCCCAACGAACCGAGAATTGCGCGCCCGGCTGCACGCCGGTTCCGCTGCGCCGGGCATGGGTCGCCCGTGCCGCATGGCACGCCGGTTCTCGCTCACACGACTGTCAAAAAGGATGGAAACAGATGGTGAAGTCGACACGATTCGGTCTGGCCGCCGCGCTGGTGGCCTTGCTTCCGGTGGCGGCGGCCATGGCACAGGGTACCTCGCCGTCGGTGCAGGAAGCCCTCAAACTCAAGCCCATTCAGGGGCAGATCGATTACGACCAACCGGACGCCGCGGCGATGGACAAGTGTACGATTGCCGCCATCAAGTCGCCGCCCCTGTCCGGCTGGGAAGTCCGCGACGGCAACGGCAGCCTGCTGCGCCGCTTCCTGGATACCAATGGCGATAACAAGGTCGACCAGTGGTGCTACTACAAGGATGGCGTCGAGGTATATCGCGACATCGACGCCAACTTCAATCGCAAGGCGGACCAGTACCGCTGGTTGGGCACTGCCGGCATCCGGTGGGCCCTGGACCCCAACGAAGACGGCCGCATCGACAGCTGGAAAGTCATCTCTCCGGAAGAAGTTTCCGAGGAGCTGGTTGTGGCGCTGAGCAGTCGCGACGCGGAGCGTTTCCGCTGCCTGTTGCTCACCGCCGAGGAACTCCGCGGTCTGCAGCTGGGCGCAGAGCAGGCTGTCGAGCTGGGCAAGAAGATCGCGGACGCGTCGGCCGGCATCGAAGAACTGGCCCGCACACAGCAGTTCGTCAGTGCGGAGACGCGGTGGGTGAATTTCGGCGGCACCCGGCCCGGCGTCGTGCCGGCCGGCACCGAGGGACTGCAGCAGGATCTGCAGGTGTACGAAAACGCCGTCGCCGTAATTGAATCCAACGGCAACCACGACCAGATCGTCGTGGGGACATTGATCCGCTCGGGAGAGGCCTGGCGGCTGATCGACCTGCCGCGGTCGATCTCGGACGCTCACAGCACCGCGGGGGTCGAGGGGTTCTTCTTCCGAGGGCCGTTCGCACGCCGTGGGGCAACCGATGTTTCCGTCCCCGGCGGACTCAGCCCGGAAATCCAGGCGCTGATCAACAGCCTGGAGCAGATCGATCACGAGCTGGCGGCCGCCCAGACACTCGCAGCGCTGGCACCACTGAATGCCCAGCGCGCCGACCTGCTCGAACAACTGGCCGACAAGGCTGCCACGCCGGAAGAGAAAGTGACCTGGATTCGCCAGCTGGCGGACACGGTCAGCGCGGCCGTTCAGGCCGGTGGATTCCCCGAAGGAGTGCAGCGCCTGGAAACGCTCTGCAAGCGACTGGAGGCCGACAAGGCGGCGATCGATCTGGTGTCGTACGTCAAGTTCCGCTTCCTGGCGGCTGACTACGGACGTAACCTGCAGGAATCCAGCGACTTTGCCAAGGTCCAGCAGAAATGGCTCACCGACCTGGAGCAGTTCGTCACGGACTTCGCGGCTACCAAGGACGCGGCGGAGGCCATGCTGCAACTGGCGATCTCGGAGGAATTCTCCGGCGAAGACGAGAAGGCGGTGGGTTGGTACACCCGCATTGCGACCGAGTTCCCCGACACGACGGTGGCGGTCAAGGCGGGCGGCGCCAAACGGCGTATGGAGTCGGTAGGGCAGGTGATCGAGCTGGCCGGCAAAGACACGCAGGGAAACCAGGTCAGCCTGGCCGCCCTGCGCGGTAAGGTGGTCGTTGTCCACTACTGGGCCACTTGGTGCGGTCCCTGCAAACAGGACATTTCCGTGCTCAAGGACATGCAGGCCAAGTACGGCAAGGAAAATGTCGCACTGGTCGGCGTCAACGTCGACAACGTGCGCGAAGAGTTCGAGGCTTATCTGAAAGAGAATCTCATGCCCTGGCCACAGCTCTACGAGCAGGGCGGCCTCGACAGCCCGCTGGCCAACGCGCTGGGCATTCTGACATTGCCCACCATGTTGCTGATCGACAAGGATGGCAAAGTCGTCAATCGGAATCTGCACGGAGAGGACGTCGACACGGAACTCCGCAAACTCCTGCGGTAAGCGCCATGGGATCGGCGGTGGAAGGCCTGAACGTCTACAAGACTCTGGCTTTCCGCCGCCAGTCTGCCTTGTGCTCGAATCCGAATTGCGGTAGTCTCTCGCCACACCGGTTCCTTTTCGTTCGATCCGCAGGCTGCGAAGCCCTGGCTGGCCGGGAGTGTGGGGCCGCAACTCGAACGAATTGCGAGGTGGGCCTGGCCGCACCGTGCGGCCCAGGCGGTCGGCGTCGGATCCTGGAACGGATGCTGGGAGACCCAATTCATGTGGACCCCCTCTCTGGTGTGTATCTTCTGGCTGACGATGACCGTTCAGCTGGTCAGCGTCGCCGCGATCATCGCTCTGCAGCTGTTCCGCCACGACCGCGGACGGCGCGTCTGTCAACGCGTCTTCATCGGACTGTTGATGGCGATGGGCTTCGTGACAGTCCTGGCGGTCAGCTCGTCGAGCGATTCGTGGATAACGTCTGGGGCAGCTTTGTCGGTTATGACGGTTTGTGCCACGGTCGACCTGGGCGCACGCGAGCGTAAGGCGGCCTCTTTCTGAGCCGCAATGCACGGCTTTCTGAGCCGGAGGGCACGGCGGCTGGAAGCTGGGCCAGTTGCCGCCGTGCTGAGCGCAATGCCTTTCTAAGCAAGCGGTTGCACCGATTTACCGCTGGTCGCTGTTCGGCACGTGATCGCGGCCACCGGTAAAATCGAAAAAAACCTACCTTTCTTCACTCCGGATACCGAAACTAAGTATCGGGCAGAAGAATCGGACAGCCGAGCTGCGCAGGGGGGAACAAACCGCAACTCGACAGCGTGCGCCTTTTGAACAATGCGCTGTTCCCTCCCCCGTTCGCTGGCCGATCTGTTCCAAGGGGCTCATCGTCGAGCTGTCCTGTTGGCCAAGATACCACACCACCACACCAGACATCCCAACCACCCGCAGAACCCATTGTCCTGCTCCCGTCGCGATGCGACCTGCCGGTTGCAACACGATCGATGAGGGCCGGGACAGGGAACGACCGACGAAATCAGGGAGACTAACCTCAGGAGGGGGGACCCATGCGACGTTTATTTGTAGGATTGGCGATCGCTTCGATTGCCGCCCTGTCGCCAAGCTGGGGGCACGCTGACGATCAGCAAATCGCGCAGCAGATCGTCCAGCAGCTGCGACAACAGAAGGCCGATGGAAGACTCACCGGATTCGGCATCGATCTGGAAGTCGAAAGCGGCATCGTTTGGCTCAAAGGCCATGTGACTACACCCGAACAGCAGCAGCTGGTTCTCGACACAGCGCGGCAGGTCGACGGGGTCGAGCAGGTCGTGAACGACCTCCGCGTCAAAGCGGCGCCGGCCGAGGCGCCCCGCTCGGAACCTCAAGTCCGCCCCGCCCTGCTCAAGAGCAGCGGTGAGTCGAAAGCGTTGCAGAAGCCCGGACAACTGCTGGGGAACCTCAATCGCAACGTGAAGCGTGCGCTACGTCCTGAAAAGGAGTCCGCGCCGCAGCAGGAGCCTACGTTGGCTCAGTGGCCGACGGAACCACAGGAACCGACACCCGCTCAGCCACAGGCGGTGATGCCCACGTCTGTACAGACCATGCCGGTCGCCCAGACCCGTTCGGCCGCCCCCTCGGACGACGAACTGGCCGAAGAGGTGATCATGCGTCTGCGCACACAGAAGGACCGTGGCACGCTGCGGAACTTCGATGTGGACGTGCAGGTCAACGATCGCGTGGTGTGGGTCTCCGGTCGAGTGGCCTCGGAAGAGCAGCGGTCGCTGGTACTGGACATCACACGTCGCGTCCGGGGCGTGAAGCAAGTGGTGAACGATCTGCAGGTGACGAGCCAGGCTCCGATCCAGGTTGTCTCGGCCCCGGTTATGGCCACCGCACCGACTATGGCGCCTCCTAGCCAGATGCCGGCTGTGGCCCGCACGGTGCCCCCGCAACCGCCCGCACCGTTCCCCTACGGACCGCCCGCACCTGCGGCAGCTTCGCAGGTCCCGCTGGCGTACGCGCCGGCTCAGGCGGCCGCCTATACCCAACAGATCAACGGGCAACCGATGGCGGAAGTCCCCGCAGCCGCAGGCATTGCACGGGCCCGGTTCGACAATCCGACCATGCCCGGCTACGCCTGGCCCAGTTATGCCGCTTACCCGAACTACGCGGCGGTGACGTACCCGCGCCAGTACTCGCCGACCGCCTGGCCGTACATCGGCCCGTTCTATCCGTATCCCCAGGTTCCGCTCGGATGGCGGAAAGTGACCATGGAGTGGGATGACGGCTGGTGGTGGTTGGATTTCAAGAGCAAGTAACCTCCGTACTTGCTGTCTGTGAACGCGCCGGGCTCCCCTCGTGCCATGCCGTATGAGGGGAGCCCTTTTTGATTGGCCTCCTGCCACCTGCCCGTCCAGACGTTCACACGCCACGCAGGACGGCCCGAACGGCTACTCAATGCGGTGCGCGAGTGGCCTGATCAATGCGGTGCCCGAACAGCCAACGTGGCGGGGCCGCCAGTGGGCTGGGCACCTGAGGCTCCAGGCTCCAGGCTGTTTTTCTCCTTTTTTTCGCTAGAGCCAGAAAAACCCGCAAGTCTGTCCCAGATTAACACGATAAGTAGGTTTAGCAATAAGCAGCGGCTCGCACACAGGAACCGTGCGGGCTTGGATGAACCAATCGGCTGGTCAGTTCTCGACCGAATCACCGCATCTCAATGACCATCAAGGAAGATCCGATGTCTCGAAAGACTGTTGCCACCGCCCTCTGCTCTGCCATGGCGATCCTCGCCGTGGGCAACACAGGATGTATCCGGCCCACTATGGGACCCACGCTCCCCATCCCGATCCCGGTGAGCCCCTATTTCCAGGACCAGAAAGAGGACCAGGCCTGGGCACACGAACGGTACGAACGAGTACCGATCCTTGGCCCCCTCACCGCCGGCGGCCCGGCTGTGGCGCTTGATCCGCCCAGCGACGATGAAGTAATGGTGGCGTTCGAAAAGGCACGCCCCATCGAAGGCGGCTTCCCCTTCCTGCACGAGGTCCAGCGGAATAATGTGCGTATCTGCAAAGAAAAAATTGCCGACTACGTCGATCCGCCACGGTTCGTGCCCATGGTTGGCCCCGCCCAGCTGCACCACGCCCATTACAAGTGCACAATCTACTACGACGAAACCGTGTGGGTCGGCTGGCCTATCCCGTACTCGTACCGCGACGAAGATGCCGTCGAAGTCATTTACATCGACCACAACCACTTCCACATCGTCGGCAATGTGGATCCCGGCGCCTCCGCGCCCTTCTGAACAACTGCAGTCACCACAAGTGGCTTAGCCCAAACGGATCCGGCTTCGCGGTGAGGCCGGATTCCGTTTTTCTTGGATCCGGGTACAGCCACGCCGTCGGAACTGGGATGGTGAAAGGCTCGGGCATTCCGAGCCGGTTGTAGTGGACAAATCCATGCCATGGATGGGCCCATTCGCATGGACTGCCTACCTCCTCACCGTGCAGCGGTTCCATCCCGCAATTGGCCGAAGGCCACTATCAACGTAGCCTG